>NZ_JACSJW010000001.1:0-600000 GCF_018617295.1 Exiguobacterium sp. S3 | reverse complement strand
TCTTCACCACATCTTCTACTCACCGTTCTGGTTTGAATTCGGTTCATACACAGATGCAGCGGGTAACGTTGTACGTGGTGACCAAGCGATCTTCTTCGCACAAATTCGTGATGGCGCTGAATTGACAGCAGGTACGTTCATGACTGGTAAATTCCCGTTCATGATGTTCGGTCTTCCTGCAGCAGCACTCGCAATGTATCACGAAGCACGTCCTGAGCGTAAAGCGGTTGTCGGTGGTCTCTTGGCTTCTGCTGCCCTTACATCGTTCTTGACTGGTATCACAGAACCAATCGAGTTCTCATTCTTGTTCGTAGCACCACTTCTCTTCGCAGTACACGCGGTATTCGCAGGTCTTTCATTCATGACAATGCACATCTTGAACGTGAAAATCGGGATGACGTTCTCGGGTGGTTTGATCGACTTCTTGCTCTTCGGTGTTCTTCCAGGTCGTACGGCTTGGTGGCTCGTTATTCCAGTCGGTCTCGTGTTCGCGGTTGTTTACTACTTCGGATTCCGTTTCGTTATCCGCAAATTCAACCTTAAAACACCAGGTCGTGAAGATGAAGTTGTTGAACAGTCAACAGCTACTGGTTCGGAACTTGCACAAGATATCCTCGTCGGTCTTGGTGGCTCACAAAACATCAAGCACCTCGATGCATGTATCACACGTCTTCGTGTCGAAGTAAAAGATAAGAACCAAGTCAACAAAGATGAGTTGAAACGCCTTGGTGCATCTGGTGTCCTTGAAGTTGGTAACAACATTCAAGCAATCTTCGGACCACGTTCGGACGCATTGAAATCAGAAATCCAAGCGGTCATCGCTTCAGGTAACGAAAAGAAAGCTAACTAATTGATGACCTAGACCAATCCTTCGGGGTTGGTCTTTTCTTTTTATGTGAAACGGTTTCATCCAAACGTTAGAGGGAAAAAGTAAGTATTCTGACAAAGGAGGGAACCATGATGTGGAAGAAAGTGTTTGGCGTTTTACAACGGGTCGGGAAAGCACTCATGCTTCCGGTTGCAATCTTACCGGCAGCCGGTCTTCTCTTGGCGTTTGGTACCGCATTCCAAAACCCGGACCTCGTTGAATTGCTCCCGTTTCTGGCGAATGACTCACTTGTCCTGATTTGGCAAGTCATGACAGATGCCGGGGACATCGTCTTCGCAAACTTAGGGTTACTGTTTGCCGTCGGGGTCGCGATCGGCCTGGCGAACGGGGACGGGGTTGCGGGTCTAGCAGCCATTGTCGGTTATTTGATCATGAACAAAGTCATTAGCACATGGAATGGGATTACAGCGGAAATCGCTCAAGGTGATCCGCAGTATGCCACCGTTCTCGGTATTCCGACACTCCAAATGGGGGTATTCGGTGGGATTATCGCAGGTCTTGTTGCAGCCTATGCGTACAACAAGTATTTCAACATCAAGTTGCCAGATTTCTTAGGGTTCTTTGCAGGGAAGCGGTTCGTCCCGATTGCGACGGCCGCATTCAGTTTGATTATCGGGATTGCGCTCGCATATATATGGCCACCGATTGGGAATGCGATCAACACGTTCTCAAGTACGGTCATCGAGGCAAACGTTGCATTATCAGCATTCATCTTTGGATTAGTAGAACGTTCCTTGATTCCGTTCGGTCTTCACCATATTTGGTATTCTCCATTCTGGTTCCAATTCGGGGAGTATACGAACCAAGCCGGTGATCTCGTACAAGGTGACCAGCGGATCTTCTTCGCACAACTGCGTGACGGCGTGGAATTCACAGCCGGTACGTACATGACCGGGAAATTCCCGTTCATGATGTTCGGCTTACCAGCAGCCTGTCTCGCCATGTTCCACACGGTTCCGAAAGAACGGCGGAAAGACGTCGAGGGGCTCTATTTCTCGGCTGCCCTTACGTCATTCTTGACAGGGATCACAGAACCAGTCGAATTCTCATTCGTTTTCGTTGCACCACTTCTCTTCGGAATTCACGCCGTCTTTGCCGGTCTCTCCTTCATGACGATGCATTTACTGAACGTCAAGATTGGGATGACCTTCTCTGGTGGTCTCATTGACTATCTGCTCTTCGGGGTCCTGCCGAACCGGACGGCCTGGTGGCTCGTCATCCCGGTTGGTCTCGTCTTTGCGGTCATCTACTACTTTGGATTCCGATTCGCTATTACGAAGTTTGACCTGAAAATTCCTGGACGTGACGTGCAGACTGGCACGAAAGGGGACAAAGCGGGGATTGGGGACGACTTGCCATATGAAGTGCTCGTCGGACTCGGTGGTCCTGAAAACATTAAACATTTAGATGCATGTATCACGCGACTTCGTGTCACCGTCAATGACGTGAATCAAGTTGACAAAGACCTTCTAAAAACGCTCGGTGCCGCTGGTGTCCTTGAAGTAGGAGACAATATCCAAGCCATCTTTGGACCAAAATCGGACACGCTCAAATCACAAATCGCGACCATCATCGAAGGTGGCGAATACAAACCGAAAGAAAAAGTAGAGAAGGCAGTCATTACACCGGAAGCGGCTGAACAAGCCGATCATCGCTTCTTGGCTCCGATGTCTGGTGTCCTGTTATCACTTGATGATGTGCCGGATCAAGTCTTCTCGGGTCGCATGATGGGAGAAGGGTTTGCGATTGAACCAAGTTCCGGACAGGTCGTTTCGCCGGTGACCGGTCAAATCACGACATTCTTCCCGACGAAACATGCGATCGGCATTTTGGCTGACGATGGACGTGAACTATTGATCCACGTCGGTCTCGATACGGTCAACCTGAAAGGGGAAGGATTCACGGCGAGAGTCGAAGAAGGCGCCCGGGTCGAAGCGGGAGACGTCCTTCTCGAAGTCGACCTCAGCGCGATTCGTGATAAAGTGCCGTCACTGATTACACCAATCATTTGGACGAACGGGGACGGAAAAGTCGTCGTCGTACCGTTCGGTGAGACGGTCGTCGCGGGTGAAGCGCTCGACTTTAGAGCCGATGACAGAGGACCAGAATAAATGATTACGAGCTGCTCCTATCATGGGGCGGCTCGATTTGTGTAGTTACTTCAATGTGCCTTATTCCGGAAAAGGAGAATCCCCCTTATAGTGAAGGAGAATTCTCATGAAAGAAGGGGTACAAATGAAACAATCCATACAATTGAATCACGGTCAGAAAGCCATTCCTACTATTGGACTTGGCGTCTTCAAAGTTGAAGATGGGGATACAGTCATGGATGCAGTCGTCGAGGCGATTCGTCAAGGATACCGTCATATCGATACGGCAGCCGTTTATGAGAATGAAGAGGGGGTCGGTGACGGAATCCGAAAAGGAATGGAAATCGCAAATATTTCCCGGGATGATTTATTTATCACATCGAAACTATGGAACGCCGATCAAGGTTACGATGCTGCCATCTCCGCCTACGAGGCGTCACTCGTTCGTCTTGGATTGGAACAGTTAGATTTGTATTTGATTCATTGGCCGGTGAAAGACAAGATGGTCGAGAGTTGGCGTGCCCTCGAAACGTTGTATCGAGAGGGACGTGTCGGGGCAGTCGGGGTGAGTAACTTCCAAATCCATCACCTCGAGACATTGGCTGCAAACAGTGACCTCGTTCCAGCCGTGAACCAAGTTGAACGGCATCCGTTGCTTCGTCAAACCGAGTTAGCATCGTATATGAGCGAGCACGGCATCGTACCGGTCGCTTGGGCACCGCTTATGCAGGGAGGGTTGTTCGAAGAGCAGACTTTAGTAGAGGTCGCAAAGGAAGTCGATCGTTCCGTCGCCCAGGTGTTGTTACGGTGGCATCTCCAAACGGGATGGGTGATTATTCCAAAATCCATCAAACCACATCGAATCGCAGAAAACTTCGATGTTCATGACTTTGAATTGACCAAAGATCAAATGGAACGAATCGACTCACTCGACCGATATCAACGTGTCGGTCCGGACCCAGATGATTTTGATTTCTAATGCAGTATATAAAAAAGTCCTTCTCTCGAGTGAGAGAAGGACTTTTGCCATTATTTCTTAATGTCGAACTTTTCGCTAAGGAAGTTCACGACTTCTTCAGCTGTGTCCATGTTGAGGACTTCGTTGACGATTGCTTCTGTTTCCGACTTCGTCAAGCGTTTCACGAGGCTACGCGCACGAAGGACGCTTGAAGCGGACATCGAGAATTCGTCGAGACCAAGACCGAGAAGGATTGGAATCGCGAGTTCTTCTCCAGCCATTTCTCCACACATGCCGACCCATTTGCCAGCTTTGTGTGCTTCAGTGATGACATTGTGGAGAAGGTTCAAGATGGCAGGGTTGAACGGTTGGTACAAGTAAGAAACTTTTTCGTTCATCCGGTCAGCCGCCATCGTGTATTGAATCAAGTCGTTCGTTCCGACTGAGAAGAAGTCGACTTCTTTTGCGAATTGCTTCGCCATGACAGCGGTTGATGGGATTTCAACCATCATCCCTGTCTCATATTTTCCGACTTCGATTCCTTCTTCTTTCAACTTCGCTTCTTCTTCGAGAAGAAGGGCTTTCGCCGCGCGGAACTCTTCGAGTGTCGCAATCATTGGGAACATGATTGCAAGGTTACCGTGAGCTGAGGCACGGAGAAGGGCACGAAGTTGTGTGCGGAACAAATCTGTTTCCTCAAGGCAAAGGCGGATGGCACGATAGCCGAGGAACGGGTTCATTTCTTTCGGGAGGTCAAGGTATGACAACTCTTTGTCGCCACCGATGTCGAGTGTACGGATGACGACTTGCTTGCCTTCCATGCCTTCAAGAACCGTTTTGTAAGCTGTGTATTGCTCTTCTTCAGTCGGGAACGTTTCAGAGTCCATATATAGGAACTCCGTACGATAGAGCCCGATTGCATCTGAACCGTTCTTCAAAACGCCTTCGAGGTCGTTCGGTGTCCCGATGTTCGCAGCAAGCTTCACTTTGTGACCGTCCGCTGTGATTGACTCTTCGTTGACGAGTTGCTTCAACTCTTCTTTGTACGCTTCAAAATCAGCACGTTTGCCTTCGTATTCTTTGACGAGATCTTCTGAAGGGTTGACGAAGACGTCACCTTCTGTTCCGTCGATGATGACGAGGTCACCGTTTTTGATTTCTTCAAGGGCCACTTTTGTTCCAACTACTGCCGGAATTTCAAGTGAGCGTGACATGATGGCAGAGTGAGACGTACGTCCGCCGATGTTCGTCGCGAATCCTTTGACGTATTTACGGTTAAGTTGTGCCGTGTCTGATGGTGTCAAATCTTCGGCAATGATGATGACTTCTTCTGAAATCGAAGCTGGAGTCACGAATGTCACTCCGAGAATGTGAGCCATGACACGTTTTGTGACGTCACGAACATCAGCTGCACGTTCGCGCATGTATTCGTTATCCATTGATTCGAAAATCATGATCATCGTTTGGGCGACTTCGTCAAGTGCCTTCGCTGCGTTCATGTTTTCGCTTTCAATTTTGTCGTTCACTTGCGATACGATTTCTGGGTCCTCAACGATTAATAGGTGAGCTGAGAAAATCTCGGCTTTGTCTGGACCGAGCTCACGAAGTGTATGTTCGCGAATGGCTTCAAGCTCCGTTTTAGATTGTGCGATCGCATCGTGGAAGCGAGCCTTTTCTGCAGCGACATCTTCAATCTTGTGTGATGGGATATCGAATGAAGGTGTCTCCATGACGAATGCTTTTGCAACTGCAATTCCTGCAGATGCACCAATACCTTTAATGTGTGACATAAGCGTAGTCCCTCTTTTCAAAGAAATAGTGTACTTTCCTGCCTCGTTACTTCATACCCGAAAAGAAAAAAGAATTAACGAGAACGGAGAAAGTTAAAGTAGCAACGGTCTACGACTAGGGGAAGCCTCGACCAGTCAAATTGGCCTCACTTCACGATGAAGAGAAGCCCGATTGCGTACTTTCTTATCCTATCATAAAATAAAACAACGTCACAACGAGGAGATAGCCCATGAATTCGAAGATTTCTTGACTCTTACGCATACTATTTCATTATTTTGGAGAAGTTCGTTATGCTTACCATATATATAGAAGGGAAGTGGCAATATGTATCAAATTGCTCAATTAAATTGGACCGATTCTTACGAGACAATCGTCGTCGGAATTGGAGCGGCTGATTCTATCGATGAGGGGCTCGACACATTGTTTGCTGGACGCGTCAAAGCGCTTATTCAATCAGGAGACCTCTCTACGAAGACGGGGGAAGTGACAATCCTTCCGACATTCGCCGGGGAGACGACCCGTGTTTTATTTGTCGGACTTGGTCAACGAAATGACATGACGACCGAGAATGTTCGGAATTGGTTCGGGAAAGTCGCGAAGCTGATCAAAGTACGTGGACTGAAGGACGTCGCGGTAGCGCTTGATACGTTTACGGACGGAGCGGCGCGTATGTTTACAGAAGCGTATGAAATGGCGACCTATGCCCATCCTACATATAAGTCTGCTCCAAATGAAACGGTCGAAGAACCGACGATCACGTTGCTCGGTGACGTGGACCAGACGGATGTCGATGCGGGTGTGGCTTATGGGAAAGGAGTCAATGTCGCTCGAACGTTGACAATGATGCCGGCCAATATTTTGACGGCGGAGACGTTAGCGGATTACGCGGTTGAGTTGGCGAAACGTCATGATTTCAAATACCGCATTCTTGAAAAAGAAGAGATGGAAGGACTCGGGATGGGGGCATTGCTCGCAGTGAACCAAGGTTCGACGATTCCGCCAAAATTGATTGTGCTCGAGTATCGCGGGGCAGAGGAAGAAGCTCCGATTGCCGTTGTCGGAAAGGGTGTCACATTCGACACAGGTGGCTATTCAATCAAGCCAAAAGATGGAATCGTCGGAATGAAAGGGGACATGGGTGGCGCTGCTACCGTCCTCGGATTGTTCGAAACCCTCGGATTGACACGACCAAAACGGAACGTGATTGGCATCATCGGTGCGACCGACAATATGATTTCTGGGGATGCGTTCAAACCGGATGATGTGATCACAGCCATGAACGGGAAGACGATTGAAGTCTTGAACACAGACGCTGAAGGACGCCTCGTCCTAGCGGATGCGGTCACATTTGCGAAAACGTATGAACCAAAAGCTATCATTGATGTAGCTACGCTCACAGGTGGCGTTCTTGTTGCCCTCGGTACAGACGTGACAGGCTGTCTGACAAATGATGATTCACTCTATCGCTCGCTTGAAGCGGCGAGCCGTGAGACGAACGAGCTCGTGTGGCAGATGCCATACTTTGATGTCTTCATCGACAAGGTGAGAAAATCGGAAGTTGCCGACTTGAATAACTCACCAGGTCGTTTCGGCCATATGATTTTTGGTGGCGCATTTGTCGGTGAGTTTGTCGGCGATACACCATGGCTACATCTCGATATTGCGGGAACGAGCGAACGAGCGGCAGCGAATGACCTCGGTCCGAAGGGGCCGACTGGTGTCATGGTTCGAACCCTCGCACGGATGATTGAATCGTGGGAGCGGTAAGAGCAGCTGGAGTAATCGGTTTGGCGATTCTGTGTGGCTTATGCTACACGGTTTGGCCGAACCGTATTTGGTTAGGGAGTACAGTGTTTCTCGCCGTATTTGGCGTGTTGATGATGTTACAGGAGGTACGACATGGTAGGAGTAGGAATTGATGGTGCACGTGGCGGCTGGGTACGGATCACATACGACAGCATCTCACTTTGTTTAACGATTTCGGAGACGTTGGAGGAGTTACTGATTGATGGTGCCATGCATTTTGTGGATATGCCGAAAGATTTAGGGACGGTCGACCATCCGAGCCGCGAATGCGATACGTGGATGCGTTGCCGACTCAGCCAACGAAAGTCGTCCGTCTTCACTCCGCCGATTCAAGAGGTGTTGCACGAAGCGACTTATGAGGAAGCGAATGAAAGGAGTCGGGCGTTGGTTGGTAAAGGGATTAGTAAACAAGCGTGGAATCTTGTTCCCCGGATCCGTGAGTTTCAGCAGGTGAAGGCATCTGACGTTTACGAATCACATCCGGAAGTTTGTTTCTCGGTCATGATGGGACATGAGGCAAGTCATTCGAAAAAGACGGTCGAAGGGCAGGATGAGCGAATCGAGTTACTTCGGCAATACTCGAAAAGTTCTCCATGGAAATGGAAGATGTCGAACGTCCAAATCGACGATATTATCGATGCGTGCATCTTGGCGGTAGCTGCCTATGAAGCGGGGACAAGTGGTCTCTCGCTCCAGCCGGCAGAATCCGATCAACCCGTAGTGGCTGTACCTCAAATGAAAAAAGAGCGATGAAATGTTGATTTCATCGCTCTTTTGCTGTCGTCGTAGGCGGACCGACGATAAATCGCCATATGTAATGAAACACTTTGGCATTGTATACGGCTTTTAATAGAACGGCGAGGACGGGCCCGACGATAAAGCCGAGGACACCGAATAGCTTCAGTCCAACGAAGATGGAGATGAGTGCGACAAGCGGGTTCAGTCCGATATGGGAACCGACAATCTTCGGTTCAGCTAAATTGCGTTGGACGATGACGATGATATACAACACGACCAATCCGATGGCCACGAACCAATCACCTGTCACCGCGGCATAGGCGGCCCAAGGAATGAGTAACGTCCCGACCCCCAAATAAGGCAAGAGGTCAAAGAACCCCGCGAGTAAAGCGAACGAGAGTGGATTGTCAACACGGAGGATGAGCATGCCGATTAAGACGATCCCGAATGTGATGGAGATGAGCGTGAACTGGGCACGGACGTATCCAAATAGGGCAGACTTGAGGTTGATCATCACTTCCTCGAATTCTTTGAATCCTTTCCGCTTGTTCAGACGATTCAATGAGTTGACGTATACCGGCCAATCCTTTGTGATGAAGAACCAAGCGAGCACAATGACGACTACGAGCAACAAGACGAGCGGGAGCGCCGCTAACATGTTTTGTAGCACACTGGCCACACCACGGGACAGGACGCCGATAGCTGCAGCGAGTTGGACACCGAGTTCGGTGATTCCTCCCTCGAGCGATGTCGTCTGTCCGGGATTTAACTGCTGATAGCTCTCATATGCATCGTTGACGAGCGGTGCAATTTTCTCATTGAACAGTCGTTGGATAAACTCGGTGAGTGTTTCAATTTGTTCAGGGAGTCGTTCCGCTGCCACCGTCGCATAATGAATCAATTGGATGATGACGATGGTGATGATTCCAACGACGATGCTGAGCACGATGATTAAGGAAATGAGAGTGCCGAGTGCACGAGGCATATTTGTTTTGCGCTCGAAAAAGTTGACGAGCGGAACGGTCATCAAGGATAAGAGCAGGGCGAACACGAACGGATATGTATATTCAAAAAGTATGTTCAATAGCCACGTGATTAAAAAGAAACCGATGACGACGAGGACAAACCGAAGCAATTGCCAAAGTCTTGCCGATGACATGTGGAACCCACCCTTTCCAGACAATTAGGTTGAGCATAGTATATCATGTAAGTGGTAAATAAAGCAGAAAGATAGGTGAATGAGCGTGAGAGAAGTTCAACAAAAAATCGATACGATGATTCTTCATTTAGGTGGCTATTGGAAACCTTTATCGGGGTTAGCACGATTATTAGAAGAAGTAGGAGAAGTAGGAGGCGCGTTAAGGAGAGAGGCTCAGGATGAGTTGAAAGAGGAGTTGCTTGATGTCCTAGTGATCTCCACGTGTCTAGCAAACCAGTATGCGATTGCATTACAACAACCAGAGGCCGAGGGAATCGAATCTAAAGAGAAGCTCTATTTTCAAATTGTGGAAGAGGCAGGCGAAGTGGCACGGATTTTGAACGCCTATGAAGGCGATAAGAAGTTAAAACCGAATCGTAAAGGACAATCACTACAGCAGCATATCGAGCGATTGCAACGGGCCGTCATGTCTCTCGGCGCGTCTTACCATCTCAATCTGTTCGATTCACTCTTTGCCCTCATCGAAGAGAAGTCGGCTCGGGACTTCGGACGATTTGACCACACGCCGGACCCGATCACGGAGACATCGGTGCGAACATATTTATCGCATCAGCCAGGTCGCTATTGGGGCGGGGTCCCAGTTAAATCATTTGAGCGATTCGACCGATATATAGAACGAGAACAACATGTCGAGCGGTTTTATCGAATTGCAGCGATTGAAGGACTGGATGGATTTGTGATTCAACAGAGACGAGATGGATTGATTGGTATAGAGAATCCTTTCGTTAAAGAAGGCTTTACTGTCGCCATCGAAGATTACGGAACGGAGACGTTTCTGATTATCCGACCGGCTAAATAAAAACATTTACCTTATTTTCAAAAGAAGTATCTTTTTTTTCAAATATTTACTTTTTTTAAAAAAGCATTATGCTAATATGAAGTTGTTGTTAGTAGGAAATGCCGCAATGAGAAAGGAATATTTGGGATGAAAATAAAACTATTGAAAGTTGCCCTCATCTTAACGGTCTTCTTGTTAGGGATGCAACTTCCGTCTGTCGAAGCTGCTACTTATAATGGAGAGACGACTGTCAATTTGAACATTCGTACATCCCCTAGTCTAAGTGGGAAGGTAGTAAAAACATTACCAAAAGGCACGAAAGTAAAGTATGGGACGTATAATCAGTCCTGGCACAAAGTGTATGTAAACAATCGTACATACTATGCCTCGGCCCAGTACATTCGGAAACTTTCATCCACTTCAAGTTCGTTAACGACACAGTCGGCAACGTCTACCGGGGTGACTACTGCGAACTTGAACATCCGAGTTTCATCTAGTCGTTCAGCGAAGATTGTAACCACGTTGAAGAAAGGAACGGAAGTGAAATACGCAATCCATAATTCATCATGGGCTAAAGTCTATCTGAACGGGAAAACTTATTACGCTGCAAAAAGTTATATCGAATCCAAAAAAATAGAAGTATCATCTAATCTTTCAGATGGTTTTACAAACCAATCTACTAAACTATTTGGACGTACTTCACAAAGTTCTCCGATACTTATGACTCTACCTAAGAACACCACTGTTTTGTATAAACAATATAACTCGAGTTGGTCCACGGTCCATATTGGTTCGAAAGTCTATTTCACAGCTAGTTTATGGTTAACTAGTGGAGAAACACCTAAAGAATCGAATCAGCCTATCGATGGTTTCGCAAATCGTGAAATTAGTCTATTTGGAAGGACATCGCAAAGCTCTCCAGTCCAGTTGGTTCTTCCGAAATACACGGCTGTTTCATATAAAGCGTACAATTCGAGTTGGTCGACTGTTCATATCGGCTCGAAAGTCTACTACACAGCAAGTTCGTGGTTGACGAAAGGGAAAGCCCCGGCTGCGCCGGAAGCTGCACCGAAAGGTACGGTATACATCAACACACCAGGAGATGTATTGAACGTTCGTTCGAAAGCGAGTCTTGATTCGAATGTGGTTGGTCAACTCAGTCATGGAACAGCTGTTGCACATTATGGGACAGTCAATGGCTTCCATAAAATCAAGTTTAACGGACAAGATGCTTATATTTCTTCAGGGTTCGTGATGACATCTAAGCCGAGCACATCTACTGGAACAGTTATTGTCCTTGACCCAGGACACGGTGGGAAAGACCCGGGAGCGGTTAATGGATCTTTCTATGAGAAGACGATTGTACTCGATGTAACGAAACGTGTAGAAGCCTATCTTCGTTCAAAATATGATTACAATGTACGTCTCACTCGTTCAACTGATGTCTATTTGACTCTAGATCAGCGAGTTGCTGCAGCGAAGTCGTTACGCGGTGATTTGTTTGTAAGTATGCACGTCAACGCAGCCGGTTCATCATCTGCGAAAGGGGTAGAGACGTTCTATTCCTCTCGGTCTGCGCATAGCGCTCGAAGTCGTGTCCTTGCTTCAAACATTCAAAGCAACCTGGCAGGTAAAATGAGTGGAATGTCGAACCGAGGATTGAAAACGGCGAATTATTATGTTATTACGTATAATACAATGCCATCTGCACTCGTCGAATTAGGATTTATCTCATCACCAACCGATTTGACTTACCTTCGAAGTAACACGTCTCGTCAGCAAATGGCGGAAGGTGTGGCTGAAGGAATTGCCAAGTACGTTCAGACTTATTATTGATTGAATCAACCCAGACATTATTGTCTGGGTTTTTTGGTACATCAAAAAACCGAACCGATTTAATCGGTTCGGTACAATTTTATAGATCATCAAATCCGTTTGCGTCTGTCACTTTCGCATAAGAACGTGACTTTTGTTCGAAGAAATCAGATTTTGTCGCATTGAGCGAGTCATCCGAGTATGCACGGATCCAAGGCATGACATCTTCGTCAAATCCTTCATACAAGTCATTCAGACCGATGACGCGGAGGCGTTTGTTCGCCAAGTACTTGACGTAGTCTCGCATTTCACTGACGTCGAGTCCGTCAAGGTCGCGTAGTACATATTCACACCACTCAATCTCGAGGTCGACCGCTTCCGCCATCGTGTCGTATACGAACTGACTGAACTGTCCGTTTTCATCAATCTTAGGATTTTCTGTCAGTACGGCACGTAAGAGTTGGCTGATGAAGTAAGAATGCTGCATCTCATCACGTTGGATATAACTGATCATCGTGGATGTACCGACCATCTTTTGGTGACGGGCGAGATTGTAGAAATAAGCGAATCCTGAATAGAAGTTGATTCCTTCTAAAATGACGGATGCAACGAGCGATTTCGCAAAGTTTTCGGCGTTTGGTGTCTCGCGGAACGCTTCATATAAGTCCAAGATGAATTGATTGCGCTTCATGACCATTTCATCGTCTTTGGCGATGTCAAAGATTCGATTTTGTTCAGCGAGTGGCACGAGACTTGATAGGACATAGCTGTATGATTGATTGTGCACGACCTCTTGTTGTGCGATGACCGCGAGAACGGCGTGTACAGATGAGTCAGATGAGAACATGGAAGACTCGAGGATGTATCGTGTCTGGACCGAGTCGAGAATCGAGAGCAGTCCGATGATCCGTTTGAATGCATCCTGTTCACGTTCAGTCAATTGCGGCCATTGTTGCATATCCTTAGACATTGAGATCTCATCAGGAATCCAAAAGTTCGATAATAACTGTTTGTAAATGGTATAGAACTGAGGATACGCGATATCGTTCCAATTGACGATCGAACTCGTTTCCCCGCCAATGATGGCGGTTGCCCGGTTAGGATGTTTGGGCGACAATAATTTGATTTTCTGAATCGACATGATGCATAACTCCTTCTTCTACATGGTGAGCCATCCGCTCTGCCCAATGTTGGACGTTGAACGGTTGGTTACGTGGGGACTGCTCGATTTTAAGCAGTTCCCCGGCAAGTGGGATTCCGTATTTTGAAAGGTGGTACGCCATCTCGTCAACAGCGCGACAGAAATGTACAAACATCTTGTCACCCGTTCCGAATACCGCAGCTTGTCGAATCGGCACTTGGAGTTCCTTCAACACGAGGCGGAACGTATCTTTCATTTCGTCTGGTAAGATTCCGTCTGCCCACGTGTAGGAGCCGAAATAGACTAGGTCGAACGAAGCGAGAGACTTTGCTTCGCGATATCCGACGCGATCGGCATCATAGCGGACGACCGTATCGCCTCGGCGATGATGTGTCGATTCGATGAGCGATGCCACTTCTTCTGTGTTTCCACTCATCGAATGACAGATGATTGCGATGTTCATAGGGTGGACCACCTTTCTATAAAATGTACATATGATTAGGACGACGGTTTACGAAGCGCACGACTCACATTCGTCGACTTCGACAGTCGTCGAACGAGTGTAGTAAATCGACTTCATGCCAAGAGACCATGCCTCGAGGTGCATCGCAAGAAGCTCTGTCGCTTTTACATCGTTCTTCACGTATAAGTTGAAGCTGATGGCTTGGTCGATGTGGCGCTGGCGAGCCGCGTTTTGACGGATGCTCCATAATTGATCGATTTCAAATGCTGATTTATAGAACCAGTTCGTGTCTGGTGTCAAGTCCGGCACCGTGACTGGAATCTTATAGTTTTTCTTCTCTTCTGAGTAGACTTTTTTGTAGACCGGATCGATCGATGCAGTGCTACCAGCGATAATCGCCGTTGATGAGTTTGGTGCGACAGCCATCATATAGGCGTTACGGACACCGTTTTGATGTACCTCTGCTGCGAGACCGTCCCAATCGAGGTCGTCATGTGAACGATAGTTCCGACGCTTGAAGTATTCGCCTGTATGCCATTCTGAACCTTCGAAGACACCGAATGCTCCTTTTTCCTTGGCGAGTTCCATCGATGCCTGGATCGTGAGATACGCAATCTTTTCGTAGAGTTTCTCAGCGTATTGAACGGCATCGACCGATTCCCAGCGGATTCCTTCGAGTGCGAGCAAATGGTGCCAACCGAATGTTCCGAGACCGACGGCACGATACTTCTGGTTCGTGATCATCGCTTGTGGCACTTCGATCGTATTCAAATCGATGACGTTATCGAGCATACGCATTTGAATCGGGATGAGTCGTTCGAGCACATCGGCTTTCACGGCACGAGCAAGTGCGATCGAACTCAAGTTACAGACGACGAAATCACCAGGTGTTTTTGTGATGACGATTTTTCCGTCTTGTGTGTATTCTTCTTCGATTGTCGTTGCCGACATGTTTTGCGCGATTTCGGAACAGAGGTTTGAACTGTAAATCATCCCTGCATGTTTGTTTGGGTTTGCGCGGTTCACTGCATCTCGGAAGAACATGTATGGTGTACCGGTTTCAAGTTGTGAGCGCATGTAACGTTTTACAAGGTCGATGGCCGGAACCGTCACACGAGATAATTCTGGCGTGTTGACACATTCCATATATTTCTCGGTGAAGCTGCCGCCGTTCTCTGACTCGTCGAAATAGTCTTCAAGGCTATATCCCATCACGGTACGAATCTCGTGTGGGTCGAACAAGTGCCAGTCGCCGCGTGCCTCGACCGTACGCATGAAGAGATCCGGGAGGCAGACGCCTGTGAACAAGTCGTGTGTCCGGAGACGCTCATCCCCGTTGTTCAATTTCGCGTCGAGAAATTCGAAGATGTCCTTATGCCAAATGTCTAAATAGACGGCAATAGAGCCTTGACGCATACCGAGTTGGTCGACCGAGACGGCTGTGTTATTCAACTGCTTCATCCAAGGAAGGGCACCACTTGAGACGCCTTTGAAACCTTTGATGTCACTACCGCGTGAACGGATTTTCCCGAGGTAGACACCGATTCCGCCGCCACCTTTTGAGAGTGTCGCCACATCGGTGTTCGAATCATAGATGCCACGGAGAGAGTCGTCGACTGTATCAATGAAACAAGAGCTGAGCTGTCCATATGATTTGCCGGCGTTTGACAACGTTGGTGTCGCGACCGTCATATAAAGGTTTGACAAGGCCCAATAAGCTTCTTCGACGAGCTTCAAACGAGTCGTCTCGTCTTCTTTTTGCATGAGCGTCATGGCGATGACCATGAAGCGCTCCTGTGGAAGCTCATAAAGATTCTTCACATGATCGCGCCCAAGATAGCGGTCCGACAACGTGCGGAGTCCGATATATGTGAAGAGACGGTCACGGGATGGATCGATCAATGTTTCGAGATGGTCCATGTCTTCTTTTGAATACGTATCGAGAAGAGCTGACGTGAAAATTCGTTTTGATGTTAACGTCTCGACCAGTTGATAGAAGTTACCATAACGCATAGATGCTTCGTAACCGCGGTTGCGTGCCGCTTCAAGATAGAGGCGGTTCAAGTACATTTCCGTTGCCACGAACGTCCAGTCCGGTTCTTCGGCTTTCAACATATCGAGGGCATGCATCGTCAATAAGTCATATACTACATCTTGTGTTAGCGTTTTTGTCTCGAGCGCCCGAATAGCCCGTTCTTCATAGCGCTCTACGCTTAAGTGAGGATACCGTGTCTGGATAGATTGAATAAGAGAAGAGACGTCAGAAAGCGTTGGAGCCGCTGGTAGCATCGTCTCGTGGTGGATAGGGGCTGTCAAAATAGATCACTCCTTTAGATGGTGTAGACGTTATAAAAGGATAATAAGAACTTCCTTACCTGTCACAATATCGTGTTAACGATCAAAATACCCGTTAACTATATATTGACACTTTTTTATCTTTTTAATCATAAAACACCTATATTTAGTTTTTCAATCCTTGACATTCTGGAATGTGCCCGTCACCTTTTTGCTTTTGCTCCAAAAGGGCTTCATGACCCAATTTGAGACAGAGAACTGAGATGAAAAAAATTATGTATTGTCTTTGCTTGTTTTTTCACAAATTGATGAATTCGATTTCATCACTCTTGATGAAACATTTCATCCGTTTGTTTGAGGTGGAATGGATTGTATTTGACGTTACTTATCAAAATACCTGCATATTCATTTCATACTAGATATAGTGTTCTGATGAATCAAGAAATATGAATCCATTTGTCAAGGCTGGTATCCGAGTAAAAAGTAAGGTAGATTGGTGAAGTAGGACATGGAATTTCAGCGAAAAGAAGGGTTTAACAAGTGCGTACAGAAGACTTATTATTAACATGGGACCCACTCGGTTATGGGGCAGGTTCATACGGACCTGAGTTTGATGAAGTCATGATGGCATTAACCTATGTCGATTCTCCCGAACAATTGACCGAAGTGATTCGCCGAACGCTTCTTGAAGCGTTCGATGCGTGTCCACCAGAAACTGAGATTTTCGAGATGGCGCAGCGACTCCTCGTATCGTCATCTTGCCAACTATAAGGAGGAACCAATAATGTTACGAATTGATCCAACACCGAATCCGAATGCGATGAAAGTGACACTTCCAGAGAACGTGTTTGGCGCCAAGAGTCAAAGTGTGAAGGCGGGCGAAGCGACAGATCAGCCGCTCCTCGCAAAACTAGTTGAAATCGAAGGCGTCGAGAGTGTCTTTGCTTATGGTGACTTTGTGACCGTATCAAAGGAGAACGGTGTGAGCTGGGAAGCGATTCTTCCACTCGTTGAGACGGCATATCGCGGATGAAACCGATTGTCTCGATTGTCATTCCGGCTTATAAACGCGAGACGGAACTGACGGAACTGCTTGAAAGTCTAACGGTCCAAACATTTCAGCAGTTTGAGGTCTTGGTCATGAATAATGAAGGGCCGCCAAAACAACACCTTTTGGCGCCTTTTTTGAATCAATTGGATGCACGTGTCATCGAAGTGGGTGAAAACCATCATGTTCGTGCCCGTAATCGTGGTGTTCTCGAAGCGAGAGGCGATGTCATCTTGTTACTAGACGATGACGATTTGCTCATGCCGACACACTTGGAGGAGGGGCTACGCGACCTTCAACAGGCAGACCTCGTCTATTCGGATGCTGAGCTGTTCCGATTCGAATGGAGAGCGGGCCGTCGTGTCGTGACGGACTGGGAACCGTTCGCTTACGCGTTTGATCGAGAGCGGATGCGTCAGGACTCGACGTTCATCCCTTCGGGCACGATGTATCGCAAATCGATTCATGACACGATTGGTCTATTCGACGAAGACGTCTATAACTACTGGGATTGGGATTTCTTGTTAAGGGTAATGGATGCATTCACCGTGTCACACCCGGCGCGTGCGACGGTACTTTACGCCTTCAACGGGACCGATAACCTGTCGGCAAAACAGGATGAAACGAGACGTCGTTATTTTGATCATTTCTGTCAAAAGCACGGTCTGACAGACATGGAGATGAAGAATTTCCATATCGTTCAGGAAGAACGACGTGCATTCGTGAGACAGACAGAGAGAACGTTCACAGGCGTGCTACCTGGTCGAACGGAAGGAGAATAAGTATGTATTCATCAAAAGAACTTGAGTTGTTAGAATTGTTAGAAGAAAAGGGGTATCTCGAGACGAAGATGTTGGCTGACTTGTTGGCACTCGATGAAGAGACGATTGAGTCGATGCTCGAGAAGTTCAAGCAAGACGGGATTCTCCTTGGATTTCGTGCCATGGTCAATTGGCAAAAAATCAATCGCCACGATGTCACTGCCTTCATTGACGTTAAAGTGACTCCGAAACGAGGGCGCGGATTTGACGACGTGGCCGAGCGTATTTATCGCTTCCCAGAAGTGACGGCGCTTTATTTGATGTCGGGGGCGTATGACCTTCAAGTCGTCATCCGGGCAAACTCGCTTCAAGATGTTGCCTCATTTGTCTCAGACAAGCTTTCGCCGCTTGATTCGGTTTTGTCGACGACAACTCACTTCAAATTGAAGACGTACAAACATGACGGGATCTTGTTCACCCCACAAACTGAAGATAAGCGGTTGAACATCACGCCATGAAGTCTTTATCAAATCAAGTCGTCTCGATGAAGCCATCGGGCATTCGCCGTTTCTTCGACTTAGCACAGACGATGGATAACGTGGTCTCTCTCGGGGTGGGAGAACCGGATTTCATCACACCGTGGAACGTGCGAGAAGCGAGCTATGCCGCACTCGAAGAAGGCTATACAGCGTATAGCGCCAACGCCGGTCTCATCGAGTTGCGCGAAGAGATCGCTACTTATATGAAAGAACGCTTTTTAGTCGAATACGATCCGACGTCTGAATTGATTGTCACGACTGGGGCATCGCAGGCGCTCGACATCGCATTCCGTGCCCTTCTCAATCCAGGGGACGAGGTCATCGTGGTCGAACCGGCATTCGTTTCTTATGGTCCACTCATCGAGTTGGCAGGTGGGACCGTCGTCCCTGTCGCATGTCGTCCGGAAAAAGGGTTTCGACTCGATCGGGAAGACGTTGAGCAAGCCATCACAGAACGGACGAAAGCGATCTTGCTTTGCTTCCCGTCCAATCCGACGGGCGCCACGATGAATGGCGATGAACTCGCACAAATCGCAGAGCTCGCGACAAAGTATGACCTTTGGGTCGTCAGCGATGAGATTTATGCGGAACTCTGTTACGACGAACCATTTGTCAGCTTTGCGACGCTTCACGACATGCGAGACCGGACGATTGTCGTCAACGGTTTCTCGAAGGCGTTCGCGATGACTGGATGGCGCCTTGGCTTCACATGCGCACCGGAAATCGTCACGCGAGAGATGTTAAAGGTCCATCAATACGGCATGATGTGTGCACCGACGCTCGTTCAATTCGGTGGACTCGAGGCACTTCGGACCCGTGATCAGCACGTGCCGAGCATGGTGAAAAGTTATCGTCAACGTCGAAACTATTTCATTCAAGCGCTGAACGAAGCAGGGCTTCCGACGCACGTGCCAGGCGGAGCATTCTATGCCTTCCCTTCGATTCGACATACTGGATTGACGAGTGAAGAATTTGCAGAACGTCTTCTCGTCGAAGAACGTGTCGCCGTTGTTCCTGGAAACGCCTTTGGTGAGAGCGGGGAAGGGTTCGTCCGAGCGAGTTATGCGACTTCGCTCGAACAACTACAAGAAGCGATTCTTCGGATTCAACGTTTCATGAAACAATTCGAAGTCACAGTAGCCAAGGACTCTCATTCGTGAGAGTTCTTTGGCGTTTTAGCGATATAACGAAAGGGAAAAGACGGGCGAGGTGAAGAGGATGAAACGATTTGACTTTGTTGCAATCGGGTGTGGTCCGTATAATCTTGGTCTCATGGCCCTTGCGGAGAAGACTGAACTGCATGGGGTTTGCTTTGAGCAACGCGCGGAGATGATGTGGCATGAAGGCATGTTGATTGAAGGGATGACGATGCAAACGCATTATTTACAAGATCTCGTCACGTTGGCGGACCCGACCCATCCATCGAGTTTTCTGAACTATTTGAGTGATACGGGTCGACTCCAAACATTTATCACGCAAGAACAAGATAAGATTCCTCGAACGGAATACAATCATTACTTGCGATGGGTTGTAAATCAACTGTCGACGATTCGTTTCAATCATTATGTGTCTGACGTTGTAGTGGAAGAAGAGGGCTTCCTCGTGACCGTCGAATCAGATGGTCGATCGACACAAGTTCATACAAGACATCTCGTTCTAGGGACAGGGGCGGCGCCATTCGTGCCGGACGGGTTTGAACAAGTCATTCATACGAGCGATTATTTGACGTACCGGGACGTCCTCAAAGACCGATATCGTGTCGCGGTCGTCGGGAGTGGACAGAGTGCGGCGGAAGTCTTTCTGGACTTGTTGCGTGAAGCGACGGATGAACAACGCGTCGACTGGATCACACGCTCCGAACAATTTGAGTCACTCGAAGCAGGCAAGCTTGGGGATGAAATTTTTAGTGTGGATTATGTCGATTATTTTCATAAGCTACCGTACGACGCTCGGCAAGAGCTACTCGGGTCATTCGAGCGTTTCCGTCATGGTGTCAATCCTGAGACGATGACCTCGATCTATGAGACGTTGTATCATCGGACGGCAGAAGCGAAAGCGACGAAGGCTGATATGATGACACAGGTCGAAGTGGAATCGATTTCTTATGATTGGTTAACACATCGTTTGAAAGGGACCCAACGGTATACGGGAGAAGTGATTGAAAGAGAGTACGATCTCGTTGTCGTGGCGACGGGGTATCGCCCGGTGATCCCATCTTGGATCAATCAGCTCCCGGTTGTATGGGAAGTAGAGGGAGAATGGGCAGTCCGTGACACGTATGAGGTGATCATGAGCGAGTCGCTAGGCGGAAAGTTGTTTACGCACACGAATATAGAGCATTCACATGGTCCGGCTGCGACGAATCTCGGGATGGCAGTCTATCGAAATGCGGTCATTTTGAACGACATGGCTGGGGAAACGGTCTATCCGATTCGTCATCAGAAGCCGTTTACGACATTTTGAACAAAAAAAGGGCTAGGCGAGTCGCCTAGCGGAATCAGGGGGGAATACTTGAAGTCTTGCTTGATTTGTATTTACCCCGCACTTCGACTTTAAAACATACCAACACGTCAAAAATAATCTTTTTTACTAAATTCTACACTTTATCGAAAAAAGTATGTTATAGTAAGTTGATGAATTTAGCATAGGAGTTGTTTGTAATGGCAAAATACGAAAAAGATCAAGTATTAACAGGTAAAGTAACAGGAATCCAACCTTTCGGTGCTTTCGTAGCACTCGACGATGAGACTCAAGGTCTTGTACACATTTCAGAAATCTCACACGACTACGTAAAAGACGTAAACGATTACGTTCAAGTTGGTCAAGAAGTTGAAGTGAAAATCCTTGAAGTGGACGAAGCTTCTAAAAAAATCAAGCTTTCAATGAAAGCGACTCAAGAAGCTCCAAAACGCGAGAAGTCTGCGAAGCCAGCTCGTCGTGCGCCACGCCGCAACGAAGCATCTTCAAACTTCAAGCAAGAAGAAGCTCCAGGATTCACAGTCCTCAAAGACAAACTTGAAGACTGGATCAAAAACACAAACTTCAAGAAGTAAGTGTCCCAAGGTGGCCCGTTCTAAACGGGTCACCTTTTTTATTTTACAGGAATCGGCGGATTGAATGACGAAACTGTAAAGCGAGTAGGAGGGGATGGCATGAAGATTGGCATCATCGGAACGGGAGGAATTGCGACGAGTGCCCATATCCCGAATTATGTCAAAGCAGGCATGGATGTGGTAGCGGTCATGAACCGGACACGGGCAAACGGGGAACGTGTCGCACGACAGTTCGGCATCCCGAACCTTTATGAGACGGTCGAAGAGATGCTTTCACGCGAAAATCTCGATGCGGTCAGTATCTGTACACCAAACGCCTTACATAAAGAGCAAGTGCTGCTTGCGCTTGAAGCAGGATGTCACGCTCTCTGTGAGAAACCACCGGGAATCTCAGAGAATGAAGCGATCGAGATGGTGGAAGCGGCAAAACGAGCCGGAAAAACATTGCATTACGGATTCCATTACCGACATCGTGAGGATACGGTTCTGTTGAAGCGAATGATTGATGCGGGTGAACTCGGAGACATCTATGCAGCGACGGCGCTCGCGCTTCGACGGCGTGGCATTCCGGGATGGGGTGTCTTCACGAATAAAGAACTGCAAGGCGGGGGTGCATTACTCGACATAGGTGTGCATATGTTAGACCTGGCGCTTCATTTGATGGGATACCCGAAACCGAGAGAGGTCGTCGGTCATGTCGGTCAGTATTTAGGGAATCGTCCTGGTGTCGGCTTGCTGGGGGAATGGGACGCGAGTTCACTCACAGTCGAGGATACGGCGAGAGCGATGGTCACGTTTGAAAACGGAGCATCCTCCTTATTACTCGACGTCAGCTACATGGCCAATATCGAGGAAAAAGATACGATGCGAGTGGAATGTCGTGGCACGAAATCCGGAGCCAGTCTGTTCCCGCTCACACTTCACACGGAGAAATTTGGGGCATTGTTTGACGAGCGACCAGCTTATTTGACTGAACACGACCCGTATGAGCGGCAAATCCGACTCTTCCTTGAGGCCTGTGGAGAAGAGCCGAACTATCGGCAAGCGGAGGAAGCGGTCATCTTGCATCACATCATCGACCGTATCTATCAGTAAGCACGATACTTTTCATTCCGTGAAAACAGGGTATATAGTGTAGGTGTTACATATTTCTATGAGGAGGTTAACTTATGCACAACTTTGAATATAAAAACCCGACAAAACTAATTTTTGGGACACATCAGGTCGAAAAATTAGGTGGAGAACTCGAAGCGCTTGACGCGAAGAAAGTGATGCTCGTCTATGGTGGCGGAAGCATCAAAAAGAACGGGACGTACGATGAAGTCGTGGCCGAGCTTGAAAAAACCGGTATCTCATACGTAGACTTCTCAGGTGTTGAACCGAACCCACGCATCGAGACGGTACGTCGTGCGGTGAAATTTGCGCGTGAAAAGGACGTTGATGCCTTGCTAGCTGTCGGTGGCGGTTCCGTCATCGACTGCACAAAACTGATTTCAGCAGCGATTCCATATGACGGGGACGCGTGGGACATCGTACTTCGTGAACATATCCCGACAGAGGCGGTACCATTCGGGACAGTCCTTACACTCGCTGCGACAGGGTCGGAGATGAACTCGGGATCGGTCATCACGAACTGGGAGACTCAAGAGAAGTTCGGTTGGGGTCACCCACTTGTATTCCCGACATTCTCGATCCTCGATCCACGTTACACCGTGTCAGTTCCAAAAGACCAGACAATTTATGGTATCGTCGACATGATGAGCCACTGTTTCGAGCAATACTTCCACCCGAACCATGCGCCGGTACAAGAACGCATGACAGAAGGTGTGTTGAAAGCGGTCGTCGAATCGGCACCCAAACTCGTCAACGATTTAGAAAACGTAGACCTCCGTGCCATCATCTTATTCTCAGGTACGATGGCATTGAACGGTGTACTTCAAATGGGTGCAGCCGGTGACTGGGCATCGCACAACATCGAACACGCCGTATCTGCTGTCCATGACATCCCGCATGCTGGGGGCCTCGCGATCCTCTTCCCACGTTGGATGGAACATGTGTTGGATGAAGACAATGCGGCTCGCTTTGCACGACTAGGTACAGAAGTATTTGATGTCGAGCCTGGCGAGAACGATTTGGAAACAGGGAAACGTACGATCCAAGCTGTACGTGCATTCTTTGACCAACTCGGTGCACCGAACTCGCTTCGTGACTATGAGATCGATGAGTCGACATTCGATGCGATTCTCGATTCTGCGATGAAACGTGGCGCATTCGGTCGTTTCCGTACACTCGAACGGGAAGATGTCGCGCATATTCTCGAACTCAGTAAATAAGGCGATTTCTTGCCTATTTTGCAATAATGATTGAACGAATCTAGCGTTTCCGTTTATGATGGGTCATGTATGGCTCTTTTACGAGCGATTTAAAGGAGGAAATGACATGTCAACTGTACGTTTCGATTATTCAAACGCGCTCTCATTCGTAGGGAAGCATGAAATCGACCAAATGCAAGAAACGGTAAAAACCCTTCACTCGGTGATTCACGAGCGGAGCGGTGCCGGAAGTGATTTTCTTGGGTGGGTCGACCTTCCGACCGAATACGATCAAGATGAGTTCGCACGAATCAAAGCTGCGGCGGAACGAATTCGCGAGAATTCAGACGTTCTCGTCGTCGTCGGAATCGGAGGATCTTACCTCGGTGCCCGTGCAGCGATCGAAATGCTTCAACATTCGTTCTTCAACGTATTGTCAAAAGAAGAGCGCAAGGCGCCGCAAGTATTCTATGCGGGTCACAACATCTCTTCAACGTATATGAGAGAATTGCTTCAAGTGCTTGAAGGGAAAGAGGTCTCAATCAACGTCATCTCGAAATCAGGAACGACGACAGAACCTGCCATCGCATTCCGTGTCCTCAAGCAGTTCATGGAAGACAAGTACGGTCAAGATGGAGCGCGTGAGCGGATCTATGCGACGACAGACCGTGCCCGTGGCGCCCTCAAGACGCTCGCGGACGCAGAAGGATACGAGACGTTCGTTATTCCAGATGACGTCGGTGGACGCTTCTCTGTCCTCACACCGGTCGGACTTCTCCCGATTGCTGCTGCAGGAATCGATATCGATGCCTTGATGGAAGGGGCGCGTGATGCACAAAACGCTTACAGCTCACCAGAATTGGCTGAGAACGAAGCGTATCAGTATGCGGTCGTACGTAACGCCCTTTACGCGAAAGGCAAATCGATTGAGATGCTCGTCAACTACGAGCCAGCCCTTCACTACGTGTCTGAGTGGTGGAAACAGCTTTACGGAGAATCTGAAGGAAAAGACAACAAAGGAATCTTCCCTGCGGCTGTCGACTTCTCGACTGATCTTCACTCGATGGGTCAATACATTCAAGAAGGTCGTCGTGACTTGTTCGAGACAGTCATCCGTGTGAAAGAAGTCCGTCACACAATGAACGTCCCAGAAGACGCACAAGACTTGGATGGTTTGAACTTCCTCGCAGGGGAAACGATTCAGTTCGTGAACGACAAGGCGACAGAAGGGACGCTCCTCGCGCATACAGATGGCGACGTACCGAACCTCGTCGTCGAATTGCCAGAGATGACACCGTACCACCTCGGTTACTTGTTCTACTTCTTCGAGAAAGCATGTGCGATGAGCGGATACATCCTCGGGGTGAACCCGTTCAACCAGCCAGGCGTCGAAGCATACAAAGCGAACATGTTCGCACTACTCGGTAAACCAGGGTATGAAGAACAAAAAGCAGAACTCGAAAAACGCTTGAATCAATAAGAAAACGAATCGGTCCGCGCGTCGGACCGATTTTTTTGTTTGAAACTGGGTGCAGACAAGGTAAAGTGAGAGTAGACAGGGGAAAGAAAGGGATGGACTATGAAGACATTCAAGGATTACTATCATAATCAAGTCGAGTTAAGCTTCACCCATTATCCGTTCTCAGACACGCCGCTCCACGTCTGGGTCGTCGCCCGTTACAAGGACAAATGGGTATTGACGAAGCATAAACAACGCGGGCTCGAGTTCCCAGGTGGGAAAGTCGAACCGGGCGAACATGAGGATGCCGCGGCCATCCGGGAAGTATATGAAGAGACTGGAGGCGTCGTCAAGACGTTACGATACATGGGGCAATATCGTGTGCTCGGTCGTGGTGACACCGTCATCAAAAATATCTATTTTGCGGAGATTGAACGATTCGAAGATCATCCCGCAGTCGACGAGACGGATGGGGCCGTCTTGATTGATGTCTTACCGGACAATCTACTACGAAATCCACGTTACAGCTTTATGATGAAGGACCGTGTCTTACCAGAAACGATGAGGGTGCTCCATGAGCAACAACTGGTTTGATCGAATCGACGTGTTGCCACCATACGCCGGTTACCGGGTGACGCGTGGATGGTACACGACGAATGATGGGGAAGAGGTCGTCGCCTATTCGATTGAACCGAAACGGTCGAATGGACAGGTGTTGATGTACTTACGAGGGGGAACTGCACGAATCGGGGACGTTCGGTTACCGCGCCTCATGCAGTTTGCGGCACGCGGTTTTCATGTGGTGGCCCCGGTTTATCGAGGTAATCACGGGGGCACGGGAAAAGAAGACTTCGGTGGAGAGGATTTGGAGGACGTGCTCTCACTCTATGATCGCGTCCAAACGAGCGGACGACCGATTCATGCGCTCGGTTTTTCACGCGGCGGGATGATGGCACTCTCTCTCGCATCTGAACGACCGGTCACTACCGTCACCTCATGGGCCGGTGTGACCAATCTAGAGTGGACGTATGAAGAGCAACGCTCGATGCGGAAGATGTTACGTCGCATGACGGGGGGAGACCCCGAATCGGCAGAAACAGCATATACAGAACGTTCTCCGCTTTATAAGGAATGGGATGCACCAACGCTGATCATCCATGGTACGGATGACGAGCAGGTCCGTTTGCGCCATGCGACGGCAGTCGCCGAGAAGTTAGGGGAGCAGGCAGAGTTTTGGGTGCTTCCGTTCGGACACCAACTCCCATTTTGGGATAAATGGGAGACGACCGAACAAGCGATGGAATGGATGTTACGACAAGCAAAAGCACCGACTCGATGAGTCGGTGCTTTCGTATTAGATGACCAGTGGGCCGGCTGCGATGACCGATTCACTCGCTTTCGTGAACCGTGTGAAGTTCTCTTTGAATTTCATTGCGAGTGCTTTCGCCTCGACGTCGTAGCGAGCTGGGTCGCTCCACGTGTCACGTGGATTGAGCACGTCACTCGGTACGCCTTCGATGGCTACTGGAATCTCGACGTTGAAAATGTCATGTTTCATCGTCTCGACGTCACGAAGTTGACCGTTGACTGCGGCGTTGACCATCGCACGCGTGTACGCGAGTTTCATACGCGAACCTTCACCGTATGCACCGCCAGTCCAACCTGTGTTGACGAGGTAGACATCCACGTCGTGTTGCTCGATCAATTTACCGAGCATATCCGCGTAACGCTCTGGAGCGAGCGGAAGGAACGGTGAACCGAAGCAAGTCGAGAAGGTCGCCTGTGGTTCTGTGACACCGCGCTCCGTACCAGCAAGTTTTGACGTATAACCCGACAAGAAGTGGTACATCGCCTGTTCTTTCGTCAGTTTGCTGATCGGAGGCAAGACGCCATATGCATCTGCCGTCAAGAAGACAATCGTATTCGGATGACCGGCGCGTGATGGGAGCATCGCATTGTCGATGAACTCGATTGGATATGCCGCACGCGTGTTTTCCGTCAAGGAAATGTTCTTATAGTCCGGTGTACGATCTTCATTCAACACGACGTTTTCAATCAATGAACCGAAGCGAATCGCATCATAGATTTGCGGTTCGTTCTCACGAGACAAGTTGATCGTCTTTGCGTAACAACCGCCTTCGATGTTGAAGACCCCGTCCGGTGACCATCCGTGTTCGTCGTCTCCAATCAAATGACGCTCAGGGTCAGCCGAGAGCGTTGTCTTCCCAGTGCCCGACAATCCGAAGAAGAGTGCCGTTTCATTCGCATCATTGACATTTGCCGAACAGTGCATCGATAACACGTTCTGCTCGGGCAGCAAGAAGTTCATGACGGAGAAGATCGATTTTTTAATTTCGCCACCGTATTCTGTTCCCCCGATCAGAATCGTGCGCTTGGCGAATGAGACGAGAATGAACGTCTCAGAGTTCGTACCATCGACGGCAGGGTCTGCTTTATAGCTCGGTGCATAAATGACCGTGAACGGGTCGAACGCACCTTTCGTCGGCCATTCGCGTAAGAACAATTGTTTAGCGAATAGACTGTGCCACGCATACTCCGTGATGGCACGGACCGGCAACGTATAATGTTCATCTGCACCAGCAGATGCTTCTAGATAATACAGTTTATCCTTCTTTTCTAAATGGTCGAGTACTTTGTCGAGAAGTGCTGAAAACTTCTCTTCTGCGATCGGTTGGTTCACTTTACCCCAATCGACGAGGTTGTTGCTGACTTCATCTTGTACGACGAATTTGTCTTTCGGTGACCGTCCAGTAAAAGCACCGGTGCTGACAGATAATGCCCCATCTTTTGTCAGTACACCTTCACCATTTTGAATGGCTTCTTCCACCAGCTCTGGAACCGTCAAGTTCCGTAACATGTCGGCACCATTAATTAATTCTTCGATTTTCAGGAGCGTTGTCGCCATCCTGAATCCCACCTTTCCCCTAAATAGATGTGGATGAAATCCGCATACTTCCGCGATTACGATTAATCAGTATGACATTTTTAATTATATGTGACACACTAATTAAACACAAGCGTTTCTTCTCTCTAAGTAAGCGCTTTCTTACAAAGTCATTTTATCACATTCTCTTATCACAAGGTGTTAAAAAACAGAAACGAAATAAAAAAATGTTTGACGATTCACAAACAGAAATGTTTTGCAAGTCAGTGAAAACTTTTACGAATTCATCTGATTCCCTTGACATAATCGAGTGTCATTTATATGATGGTTTTCGTAACGGATACTCTTATTCTGAGCGGTGGAGGGAACAAGGCCCTACGAAGCCCAGCAACCGTCCGACATGAAGTCTTGTGCGGAAAAGGTGCTATCCTGAAGCGAAGCCATTAGCTTCGAACGATAAGAGGGTAAGGAAGAACGATTCAACCTTTCCCAATGTATGTCATCGGGGGAGGTTTTTTTCATTACCGTCCCAAAGCAACGCGTAAGGGGAACGAGTACCGTCCACATAATACCCTTATTATAGGAGGTTTTTTGAATGTCAAAATTGAACCGTCGACTTTTTACTTCAGAGTCGGTTACTGAAGGACATCCAGACAAAATTTGTGATCAGATTTCTGACTCCATCTTGGATGCCATTTTAGCGGAAGACCCGAATGCCCGTGTTGCGGCAGAAACGTCTGTCACAACAGGTCTTGTACTCGTAGCTGGTGAAATCACAACGTCAACTTACGTGGATATCCCGAAAGTTGTCCGTGAAACAATCCGCGAAATCGGATACACGCGTGCAAAATATGGCTTCGATGCTGAAACGTGTGCGGTCTTGACGTCGATTGATGAGCAATCGGTAGATATCGCGCAAGGTGTTGACCAAGCGCTTGAAGCACGTGAAGGTCAGATGACTGAAGAGGAACTCGATGCAATCGGTGCAGGAGACCAAGGTCTCATGTTCGGATATGCAACAAACGAGACACCTGAACTCATGCCACTCCCAATCTCGTTGGCACACAAGTTGTCACGTCGTCTTGCTGAAGTACGTAAGAACGGTACGCTCGAGTACCTTCGTCCGGACGGGAAGACGCAAGTAACGGTTGAGTATGATGAGGACAACAACCCAGTTCGCATCGATACGATCGTTATTTCGACGCAACACGCGGAAGAGATCACACTTGAGCAAATTCAAGAAGACTTGAAAAAACATGTCATCGAGGCAGTCATTCCGGCTGAACTCATCGATGCTGAAACAAAATACTTCATCAACCCGACTGGTCGCTTCGTAATCGGTGGACCACAAGGAGATGCAGGTTTGACTGGACGTAAGATCATCGTTGATACGTACGGTGGATACGCTCGTCACGGTGGCGGCGCATTCTCTGGAAAAGATCCTACAAAAGTTGACCGTTCAGCGGCATACGCAGCTCGCTATGTAGCGAAAAACATCGTTGCAGCAGGACTTGCGGATAAAGCGGAAGTTCAACTTGCGTACGCAATCGGTGTTGCACACCCAGTATCGATCGCTGTCGATACGTTCGGCACAGGTAAATTGAGCGAAACGGAACTCGTTGAACTCGTTCGTGAGAACTTTGACCTCCGTCCGGCGGGCATCATCAAGATGCTCGACCTTCGTCGCCCAATCTACAAACAAACGGCAGCATACGGTCACTTCGGTCGTACAGACATCGAACTCCCATGGGAGCAAACAGATAAAGCAGCCATTCTTGAAGAAGGCGCGAAACGTTTCGCGTAATCATCAAAAACGACCTTTCCGCGGAAAGGTCGTTTTTTTTACGTTGTCGGAGGTGTCTGTTTATTTGAATCGGATGAAGAATCAGTTGTCGTCGTATCTTGTCCAAGCGCCGTATCCTTCGCTTCGACGACTTTCTCCCCGATGTCCTGTAAGTCTGACTTGGCCTCTTGAGCCGTCTCGACGATTTTAGTGACGTCCTCTTTCACGGTATCGACTTCCCCGACGACTTTTTCGTATACGTTTTGGACGTCTGTGGAGACTTCTTGAATCTTTGTCGAGGCTGACTTCACTTGCTCAATGACTTGAGACGCCTTGCCGGCAGGATCTTGTTTCACTTCGTTGACGAGGCCCCCGACCGACGATTTCGCATTCGAGAGGGATTGCTTTGTCTGCTCCCGGTTCGAGGAGCTAAGTAAGGCGAGTAGACCACCGACGAGTGCACCGAGCAACATCCCGGTCACGACACTGATCTTTGGACTTCCCCCGTCCAATTGATCAAATTGACGGTTCGGGTTGGCTGTCTGTTCTACTTTCGGATCATGTTCTTGTCTAGGTTCCATGCAGTTCCACTCCTTCGTTTGATTGGCATTGCTTGTGTTATACCCTAGAGAAATGGCGATGTAACGTTTTCTGATGAATCGTCATGAAAAAGAAATGAAGGAGCAGGATAAAAACATTGGGATAGGGAATGATACAAATAGATTGGCCAAAAGGGGGAAGCTGTCATGAACATGAGGGAAGCAGTGCCAGAAGATGCGACGCTGATTCGGAACATCGCGCTGGCGACCATATCACAGGATGATTCCAATCGAATGAGAGCGATGGAACGCGCATATCGGCAAGAAGAGATTGTACGAGCAATCAGTTCAAGTGAAGAAGCACGAGAACAGTATTTTATCGTTGGCGAATATGAAGAAGAGGTCATCGGATTTTGTCATGCCATCGATCGCGGTGACATGTGGGAGATGCTCCGCCTCTATCTGCACCCCGATTATCATCGAAACGGCTACGGCGCAGCCTTTCTGGCCCACCTTCAATCGAAAAAAGAACAACCGATGGAAGTGTACGTCGAAAGCTCGAATGATCAAGCGATTGCCTTCCTCTTACATCAATCTTTCAAAGAAGTGAATCGTATCCAGGAAGAAGTATATGATCGTCCGATGGAACTCATTCATTTACGATATGACCCGAGCTAAGCCTCCAGACGGATTTTATTCAAACATCAGTTGCGGCTGATGTTTTTTTGATACAATGAATGTAGTCTATAAACGAGGTGACGGCAGTATGGCAAATGAAGAAGCACGAAAAGGAGTCATCGTCATCGTGTATCCGTTACAATTCACGTCACGGATCAGCGAGAACTTTATTCGACGGCTCGAGGACGAGTACGAAGTCATCGTCGTCCGCGATCAATCGATTGGATTGACGGCAGGTGACCATAAGCAACTGATCAAGCGAGCGTTGCGCGAGGCAGGGGAATATAAATTACCGATTCATGTCGTGGCATTCAGCCTTGGCGCACTCTTAACGAATCGCCTTTTGCAGGAGTACGATGTGCCACTCGGGAGTCTCACATACATCTCCCCATTGTTTGATTGGCATGCCACTCGTCAAATCGGTGGATTGAAACAAGTCGTCGCAAGTGCTGTCGACCGTTTTCGCCCTGACTTGCCACTCGGGATGATGACATTCACCGGTGGGGGAGACGAGTCATCCCGATTCGGAGAAATCACGTATGCGCAATATCGAGAAATCGAAGAGGAAATCGTCGAGCATCAGGAAGAGAAGAAGCATCTGCCACGCCTTCCGCTCGCCTGTTTCTATGCACCAGACGACCAGTTCGCGGACGTGAAGTTGACGTTGAATGTTTGTCGGAAAATCGGTGGGGACCAAGTGTATATCCGGCGATTGGAAGGATTCCCGCACTTTGGTTACGAACGATTGAACACGAAATTCGCGGAAACCCTCATGACGTTTTATGAATTGATTCAAGAATGACAGAAGGCGACTCTAATGAGCCGCCTTTTTCTTATGCACGTTTTTCAATCGCCACGATGAATGGGGGATGATTGACTTGGTTGATAAATCCATAACGCAGGACGCCTGCCTGTTTTTGATCGAGGGACTCTACATAATGGAGCACCTCGTCTCGTTCGACTTTTCCACTTTCATGTCCGTGGTAAATCACGATGACGATGACGCCACCGACGGCCATGACGTCTAATAGTTGGGATAATGCGGCAATCGTCGTATTTCCGTGTGTCGTGATGGATTTGTCGCTTCCTGGTAAATACCCTAAGTTGAAGACGGCCGCGGTGATCGGCCGCGCTTCCTTTTCAACGACCGCTTGGACCGTATCATGACTATCATGAATCACGGTCACCCGATTACTGACACCCGACTTTTCAACCCGCGCCTTTGTGGCTGCTACAGCTTCTGATTGAATATCAAAGGCATAGACATGTCCTGTCTCGCCTACGGCATTCGCTAGAAACAACGTATCGTGTCCGTTCCCGGCCGTCATATCGATGGCGACCTGACCTTCCTCGATATGGTCATGTAGTAATTGTTTTGCAAAAGGTAGTACTCTCATTAATCCCATAGATCTCATCCTTCTTTTTTCCTTGGAAAGAATCCCGGCGCTCCAATTCCGCACGAATCTTGTTAAGCACCTGCATCTTGTGACGGCTCCATAATGGACCGATCAAGAGGTCGGGTGGACCGTCTCCTGTCAAACGATGGATAATCACCTCGGGAGGGATTCGTTCGAGTTGATCGCAGACGAGGGAGACGTATGTGTCTTCCTCCATCAAGTCGAGCAGTCCTTTCTCATATTGACGGGCGAGCGGTGTGTGTTTCAAGACGTGAAGTAAGTGGATCTTGATTCCTTGTATGTCCATTTTAGCAACTTCTCGTGACGTGTCGAGCATCATCTCTGGTGTCTCACCTGGGAGACCATTGATGATATGAACGCAGACACGAATATTGTGACGGCGAAGTTTGGCAAGACCGGTCAAAAACGATTGATAGTCGTGCCCACGATTGATCTTTTTAGCGGTCGTGTCATGAATGGTCTGAAGACCGAGCTCCACCCAAAGGGACGTCCGTTCATTCAACTCTGCTAAATAGGCGACGACGTCGTCCGGTAAGCAGTCAGGGCGTGTCGCAATCGAGAGACCGACGACCCCATCCTCTTTTAATGCCGGTTCATACAATTCACGTAACCGCTCGACTGGTGCGTACGTGTTACTGAACGCTTGGAAATAAGCAATATATTTGGCACTCTTCCACTTCCGGTGGAGACGAGCCTTCACTTCTGCAAATTGAACGGGAATCGGGTCGCAAGCATTTCCCGCGAAATCACCACTGCCATCGTCCGAACAGAACGTGCATCCACCTTTTGAGACACGTCCGTCACGGTTCGGACATGTGAAGCCGCCATCGAGTGGCACTTTAAACACCTTGCCCCCGTACTCTCGTCGATACGCCTCATTAAGTGTATGGTAACGATTTTGACCAAATGGATTCATGTTCATCTCTCCTTCCTTGCTCATCCTATCACAAACGAAAAATAACAAAACTTCATAATAAGTAATTTTTCTTGACACTTCCTTGGCGTTCGTTTAGGTTTGATAAGGAAATCTTGTCGATTCGGCCTTTTTGTGCCGATTTTTTTGATGTGAAAGAAGAATGAAAGGAGGACTTGGTGTGAACAATAAAATGCCAATTTCGGTATGGATTTTAGTCATTGCGATGGCGCTCAATACAACGGCGGCGTCTTTTTTATGGCCGTTTAACACACTGTATATTCATGATTTTTTAGGTGAGTCGATGACGCTTGCCGGGGTGGCGCTTCTTGTGAACTCGGCGCTCGCGATTGTCGGGAACTACATCGGAGGGACGCTATTCGATCGAATCGGTGGGAAGACGACGCTGATGATCTCTGTCGGTCTCTTGCTCGCGAGCTCGCTTGGATTTTTACTGTTTCATGCCACGTTCTTCGGCTATCTCGTATGGCTCGGGTTGATCGGTCTTTCCGGCGGACTCGTCTTTCCGACCGTATATGCGTTTGCAGGTCTCATTTGGCCTGAAGGGGGACGTCGTTCGTTCAATGCGATTTATGTCGCACAAAACGTGGGGGTCGCCCTCGGAACGGCAATGAGTGGTCAAATCGCTCGACTTAACATCGAGTGGATTTTTTATGCGAACTTCTTCTTGTCAGTATTATTTGTCGTGGTGCTCTTGTTTGGATTGCGTTATTTGAAAAACCCGGCACGTCCTGTCGTTCAGTCGCAACTCGAAGCGGCCGCCACGACACTCTCGAGTGCGACGATGAAGTCGATGTGGTATGTCGCCGTTGGTTATGCGGTACTTTGGTTCGTGTACGTGCAATGGCAAGGGACGATTGCCGTTCACTCGAAAGACCTCGGTGTCACAATCAGTCAATACTCACTCCTTTGGACAGTGAACGGGGCGATGATTGTCTTCGCACAACCGTTGCTCAATCGTGTCTTACGACAGTTTGAGGACGACTTAAAACGTCAACTGATCATCGGGGCATCCATTTTCCTCGGCGCGTTCTTGATTGTCCCATTCGCTGGTGGGTTCGGGATGTTCATGGTCGCGATGGTCGTCATGACCATCGGTGAGATGTTTGTCTGGCCGGCGGTTCCGACGATTGCGGCGAAACTCGCCCCTCCTGGGAAAGCTGGACAATACCAAGGGCTCGTCAATATCGCAGCATCCGTCGGTCGGATGATTGGACCGACGTTGTCTGGTTTTGTCTATGACATGTTCGGCATTACAGCAGTCTTCGGTATGCTTCTACTACTTGCTACGTTAGCTTTAACGCTATTTGTCATCATGAAAGACATTCGTGTCACAGAAAAATCAAGTTGACGTTGAATTTCAGAATGGGCTAAAATAGACTACGATGAATAGCAAGCGTTGAAGAGGACTAGTAGCGAACGTTCCGTTTCAAAGAGAGTCGATGGATGGTGTGAATCGATAAGCGGATGTTGTGAACTCGCCTTGGAGCTGTTTTCCTGAAACGAGTAGGGAAGACCGGGGTTACGCCTCGTTACCGGCGTCTCAAGTGGCAGCAATGCAACATGGGTGGTACCGCGGAGAGCTTTCAAGCCTTTCGTCCCATTTTCGGGGACGGAAGGCTTTTTATTATGCAGAGGAGGAAGAATGTTGAGTTATTTTAAACATCAAGAAATCGAGCCGAAGTGGCAAAAGAGTTGGGAAGAGAAAGAAGCATTTAAAACGACAGAAGACCCGGAGAAGGATTGTTTCTACGTCCTTGATATGTTCCCGTACCCATCCGGTGCTGGTCTTCACGTCGGTCACCCGGAAGGTTACACGGCGACGGATATCATCGCTCGTATGAAACGGATGCAAGGATATAACGTCCTTCACCCGATTGGCTGGGATGCGTTCGGTCTTCCTGCCGAGCAATATGCACTCGACACAGGGAACGACCCGCGTGAATTCACAGCGCGCAACATCGAGACGTTCCGCCGTCAGTTGAAAGAACTCGGATTCTCATACGATTGGGACCGTGAAATTAGCACGACGGACCCGAAATACTATAAATGGACGCAGTGGATCTTCACGCAACTCTTCGAACGTGGCCTCGCATACGTCGATGAAGTTGCGGTCAACTGGTGCCCGGCTCTCGGTACGGTCCTTGCGAACGAGGAAGTCATCGATGGCTTGTCAGAGCGTGGGAACCACCCTGTCTACCGTGTCCCGATGAAGCAGTGGGTGCTTCGTATCACGGAATACGCAGAGCGTTTGCTTGAAGACTTGGAAGGTCTAGATTGGCCTGAGAGCGTGAAAGAGATGCAACGCAACTGGATCGGCAAATCGGTCGGTGCCGAGGTCGACTTTAAGGTCGACGGTCATGATAAGATCGTCACAGTATTCACAACACGTCCAGATACGCTTCACGGGGCGACATACGTGACACTCGCACCAGAGCATCCGTTCACTAAAGTGATCACGACGCCTGAACAATCGACGGCAGTCGAAGCATACATTGAGGAAGTCTCGAAGAAGACGGACCTCGAGCGTACAGACCTTGCCAAAGAGAAGACAGGTGTCTTCACGGGCGCTTATGCGATCAACCCGGTGAACGGCGAGAAACTTCCGATTTGGACAGCGGACTACGTTCTCTCGACATACGGAACAGGTGCGGTCATGGCCGTTCCTGCACACGATGAGCGCGATTATGAGTTTGCGAAAACGTTCGACCTCCCGATCCGTGAAGTCGTCAAAGGTGGAAACGTGGAAGAGGCGGCTTACGTCGAAGACGGTGAGCACGTCAACTCTGGTAGCTTGAACGGACTTAATAAAGCCGATGCCATCAAGACGATCATTGAAGAGCTCGAAGCTAGTGGCACAGGGCGTGCGAAGACGACATACCGTCTTCGTGACTGGTTGTTCAGCCGTCAACGTTACTGGGGCGAGCCGATTCCGGTCGTCCATATGGAAGACGGAACGATGAAGACGGTACCGGTCGAAGAACTTCCGCTCGAACTTCCGCTCATCGATGAAATCAAACCATCTGGTACAGGTGAGTCGCCACTTGCGAACGCAGAAGAGTGGTTGACGTATACAGATCCGGTCACAGGGGAAAAAGGTCGTCGCGAGACGAACACGATGCCACAATGGGCAGGTAGCTGCTGGTACTACATCCGTTACATCGATCCAGATAACGAAGAGATGATTGCGGATCCTGAGAAACTCAAGCGTTGGCTTCCAGTCGACTTGTATATCGGGGGTACGGAGCATGCCGTTCTTCACTTGCTCTACGCACGTTTCTGGCATAAAGTACTCTTTGATATCGGTGTCGTCCCGACGAGCGAACCGTTCCAAAAACTCTACAACCAAGGAATGATCCTCGGTGAGAACAACGAGAAGATGTCGAAATCTCGTGGGAACGTTGTCAACCCGGATGATATCGTGAAGTCGCACGGAGCCGATACACTCCGTCTTTACGAAATGTTCATGGGACCACTTGATGCGGCCATCGCATGGTCGACGAATGGTCTTGACGGGGCACGTCGCTTCCTCGACCGCGTCTGGCGTTTGTTCGATCAGACGAACTTCGCAGACGTGGCGCCGACTGCCGACTTTGAACGCACGTATCATCAGACGGTGAAAAAAGTCACGGAGGATTATGAAGCCCTTCGCTTCAACACGGCAATCTCGCAGTTGATGGTCTTCGTCAATGAAGCGAACAAACAAGAGACGTTGCCGAAATCGCAAATGGTCGACTTCATCAAGATGCTTTCACCAGTCGCGCCGCACTTGTCTGAAGAGTTGTGGGAGAAGATGGGTATGACGGAAGAGTTAACGTATGCGGCTTGGCCGACATACGATGAGTCAAAACTTGTGAGCGACACGATTGAAGTCGTCATCCAGGTGAACGGGAAACTCCGTGCGAAAATGCACGTCTCTCGTGACGCATCAAAAGAAGCCCTTGAAGCGGAAGCACTCGGGAACGAGCGTGTCCAAGAGTTCACAGAAGGCAAGACGGTTCGTAAAGTCATTGTCGTTCCTGGAAAACTCGTCAATATTGTAGTGGGGTAACAAAAAGAATGTGTGACATTGTCGCACATTCTTTTCTTTTTGGTGAGGTCATTTTCTTTTATGGACGGTTTTGATACACTAAAGGGCGATACTGAAGTAGAAGGGGACGACATGTCCATGAAACGTTCTTATGTGCTATACACGACACTATGTGCCGTCGTGGTCGGTGTGATCCTTTGTTATGTTTTTGTCTTTTCAGATGAAGAGATTCAACGACAGGTCGCCTCGACATTTGAAAAAATTGATATTCAAACGAGTCATCAAACGGCATCCCTTCCACCCGTGGAAGCGGCGCAGGATGATGAAGATATCGATACGACCGATGCCCTCGAACAAATCAGTCAAATCGATGAAGTGTACTACAGTGACACGATCGGGGCATATTTGGTCTTAACCGAACAAGCTGAATTTTTTGAGGTGAGTGGAAACGGAACGCGCGTCAATTCGGTGCTTCAACTTGAGAATTCAGGGAAACAGCGCCTCGATGATTTTATCGGAATGCGCATGGTCGAAGAAGATCTTGTGTATGCGGTCACAGCGAACGGTACGCTCATTACAATCGAGCGAGAAGAAGGACGCTGGGTCGAGAGACCACGTAAACAAATCAAAGGACTCGTGTCGGAAGACCGAATCTTTGGTCTTGGTTATGACCGGGAATCGAAGCGTCTGTTCATGATGAATCGCTTGGCGGATACACCGGACCTTGAGCTCCTTTATATCGAAGAACGGGAGATCGAACCGGAGACTCCAGCCGATGACAAATCATCAGAAGCGTCAACTGATGCTGACACGAATACTCCAAAAACAGAAGAATCATCGGAAGACACAACGACAGAGAACGTCTCGACGAATGACGACGCCTCGAGCGAATCGGCTGTATCTGAAGACGCGCCTGAAAATGAGTCGAACGAACAACAAGCGGAAGAAGAAAATCAAGAGCCCGAAACCGAATGGATGCTTGATTCACGCCAAGCGTTGTCTGCTGACGGGATGAGCGCCTCGATCCAACAGAAGTTTGAGCGATTCGAAGGAGTCGGCCTTGTCGAGAGACAAGGACGCATCTACGTGCTCGACTCAGAAGAGCTCGTCCTCTACACAGTCAATCCGGAAGAAGAGACCATCAACGGTCAGATGGTGACGCCTCGCGTATATGACTCGACCGGTATGTTTTTACAAGACAATGAAATCTTTGCAATCGTCCACCCGGAAGTATTCGATTTGGATGCATTCGTGTCTGTGGACTAACAATGGGGGAAGAACAGATGAGCAAACGTTACTTTTTTGAAGAAGTGAAACAATTTCATGAAACTTTTGGACATCCAGGAGCAAAATCGCCGCAACCGTTGACGCTTGATCGTGCGACAAAACGCTCGGTTTGGACGGCAGAGGAAGCGGTCGTCGAGTTTTTGCATCAATCCTCGCAATCGGAAGAAGAGTTTTTACAAGCCATCGAGCAATTCCAAGTAGGATTCCAGAAAGCGGTCCAAAAATCGTTGCAAGACGCACCGCCATCGGATGATGTGGAACGTCTCGTCGGACAAGGGGATGCGTTAACGGACGCGTTATATTTCGTGATGGGCAGTTTCGTTGAACTCGGACTCGATCCCGTTCCGTTGTTTGAAATCGTCCAGCGTGCCAATATGGCGAAACTTGGACCGGACGGGAAGCCGATTTTACGCGAATCGGACAATAAAGTCATGAAACCTGAAGGATGGATGCCACCAGAGCCGGAGCTCGAAAAAGAAGTGCGTCGTCAAATCGCAGGGAAAGAATAATCACAAACGGCTTGAGTCCTCACTACAAAGGGTTCAAGCCGTTTTTTTGTTGTGATGGTCGTGACGACATGATGGTATTAGATGGTATCAGAAAGGTCATGGGAGTAATTTATGGTATAATTTAACATAAGTAAGCGAGTAAAAGATCTTGATCATGGGGATGGAGGTCGTTCAACTGAAAAAATTGATTAGTATGTTATGTGTGAGTTCAGCACTTCTGTTAGCAGCGTGTAGTGAGGATGAAAAAGAGTTAGAATCTAAAAAATCAGAGCCTGACGTTTCAATCGAAACGATAAAAATTAACGATGAGAATGAATTGACAATCGTCCCACTCTATACGCAATACCAACAATATTTGAACGCATCCCTTGAATCAACCGATTCGGAGGAGAGTAAACAAAACTTCAAAAAATACGTACTCAATTACATAGGTGAAGTCGGAGAGGAAGAAAAAATCGATACATCTAGATTAAAAACTGATTTTAATCTAAAGCCGACCCCTCATAAGCAACAATTGCTGAAGCAGTTAGACAAATTAATCGAGCAGCATGAGGAGATTAAAGAGATTATTGCATCGACATATGCAGATTCAAATCAAATCTTACCCAAAAAGAAGAGCACAGTGTTTATTGCACCGTATAATCCTGAATTCTTTTACGATAGTGAACCGTTGAAAGGAGTAGGCGCAGCAGCATACAAAGACGTATTCATCTTGTTTCTCGATACAGATTTTGACAAAGATGTGCTAGCCTATTCGACGGCTCACGAGTATCATCATCTGATTCTTCGTGATCAAAACAAATACAATCTTAGTTCGATTCTGGAGTCTATTATTGTCGAAGGGAAAGCGGACGCATTTGCTGATCGGATTGTCAAAGGAGTTTCTCCCCCATGGCATGTGCAATTAGATGATGCGACCATGGAACACATTGCAAGTCGAGTGAATGATTATGAAACGTCCTTCACCGATTTTGTAGTCGGTAATTATCAAAAAGATATGCCACGTTGGAGTAACTATATTCTAGGGAGGGATGTGCTCCATGACTATTTGACGGCGCACCCAGAACTGTCGATTCCCGAATGGACCTTCAAAGAAGATCATGAGATTTTAGAAAAATACAAGTATCGAGATGTGATGGAATTGGAAAATTAAGTTGAAAAGAATGTTAAAAGGCTTGACCCTGAATGAGACAGGATCAAACCTTTTTATTGTTTAGTGATCATGATAGAACGCAGACGATGCGTTTGACCGAACCTTTTACCGCCCTGTCGCCAGTTTGGCTGCATGCGATCCGGCGCAATGTCCTGTCGTGAAGGCGGCCGTGATGTTGTAGCCACCCGTGTATCCATGGATGTCGAGTATTTCGCCGGCAAAGAAGAGACCTGGTGCCTTCTTTGACATCATCGTCTGTGGTGCAACTTCTTTAACCGAAACGCCGCCACCTGTGACGAACGCTTTATCAAAGTCGAGTGTCCCGACGGCGTGCATCTCGAACATTTTCAAACGTGTTGCGAAATCAATGACGGATTGCTTCTTCAACTGACTCGCGTCTTCTTCTCCAAATGCGAGTTCTTCGAGCAACAAGTCAAGAAGTCGCTCGGGGATATAGCCTTTCCATACGTTTTTAACGGCACGCTTCGGTTGGCTCTGCACTTGGTTCCACAGTTCCTGAACGAGCTCATCTCGTGACGTGTCTGGGAAGAGGTCGAGTGACAAGAGGACGATTTGCTCTTTGCTGCGTTTCCGTTCTTTGATTGTGTACTGACTGCAACGGAGCGCGATTGGACCTGAAATCCCGAAATGGGTAAAAATCATGTCTCCCTGATGCGTCTTGATCGCTTTCCCTTTTTTGCCGTGCACCGTCAAAGCGACGTCCCGTAACGATAATCCTTGAAGTTGTTTCGTTCCGATGAACGAGTCATTCAATGTGATTGGCACCTCTGTCGGGAAGAGTTCGGTGATCGTGTGTCCTGCCTTCTGTGCCCATGGATAGCCGTCTCCGGTCGAACCGGTGTGTGGGACAGACTGTCCGCCGACCGCGACGACGCAAGCTTTCGCCTCGAGCATCTCACCGTCCATCAACTCGACCGCATGAAACTCGTTTTCTTCATTAAAATGTAGCGTTTTGACTTCAGCCTTTTTTCGAATCTCGACGCCGAGGTCTTCAATCGCCCGAAGCAACGTGTTGACCACATCCTGTGCTTTATCCGTCACAGGGAACATGCGCCCATTGTCTTCCTCTTTCAGCGGAATCCCGAATCCAGTGAAGAGGTCGATAATCGATTGATTGTCGAACTGAGCAAGGGCGCTGTATAAGAAACGACCATTGCCTGGGATGAACTGAATCAACTCATCGATTGGCTTTCGGTTCGTGACGTTACAACGTCCTCCACCTGAAATGGCCAATTTCCGACCAAGTTTTGAACCTTTATCAATTAGCAAGGTCGAAGCGCCACTTTTTGCCGCTGCATACGTTGCCATGAGCCCGCTCGGCCCTCCACCGATGACGATGACATCTTTCATAGGGTATCTCCTCATTTCTTCATCTATATGATTAGTAAAATTATCGTAACTTTATTATCCGTAACAGTAAGAGTATAATGAGAAGCGGTTGTTTTGTAAAACCGAATTCATTGAAATCGTTGATTTATAGATGGAGGTACCTCATGTCATCAAGCGCCAAACAAGATTCTGGAAGAGCCTCCTTCGTCAAAGGAACGCTTCTTTTATCAGCGGGAAACTTGATTTCCCGAATGTTAGGACTACTGTATACCTTTCCGTTCCAAGCGATGGTCGGGATTGCCGGAGTGACATTATATCAAGCAGCATATACGTATTATGCGATCATGATCTCCATTTCGACGGCAGGGATTCCCGTTGCCGTTTCGAAATTTATCGCAAAATATAATGCACTAGGAGAATACGGGACAAGTCAACGACTGTTCCGACAAGGGATGAAGCTGATGCTTGCGACCGGTGTCGTCGCTTTTTTATTACTCTTTTTTGCGGCACCATGGTTATCCGAACTGATGGTCCGAAACTCAGAGAACAATCAGCAATACATTGACTCGCTCACCCTCGTGACACGAAGCGTCAGTTTTGCCTTACTGCTCATCCCGGCGATGAGTATGGTACGTGGTTATTTCCAGGGACATCAAGACATGGCACCGACGGCAATCTCACAAGTGGTCGAACAGATTGTACGCATCCTGTTCCTCCTCAGTGGAACGATGCTCGTCTTGTTCGTCTTTGCGGATTCAAACTTCATTCAACCGATTGCTAATGCCCTCGGGGGGACGCAATCTGTTGAAACGACTGAATTGAACGGATTAAAAGTCATTGCCGTCACGATTGCGACGTTCAGTGCGTTCATCGGGGCAATCGGTAGTTTCGCCGTGCTCATCATGTATTGGAAACGTCGAAAGGACATTCATCGTCAGACAGAGAATCCGGCGGGCACACCGGTCCGCTCGATGAAATCGTTGTTGCTCGAATTGCTTAGCTATTCGATTCCAATCGTGATGGTCGGGGTATCGACCCCTCTCTATCAATTGATTGACCAATTGACGATGGTCAATACGTTGCTCAGTACGGGTGCGACCGTTTCTGAAGCAACGTCGGCGTATGGCTTTTTGACCGGGAACGCCCATAAAATTGTGTTGATTCCAGTCTCTGTCGCGGCGAGTGTATCGATGGCGACGATCCCGCTTGTGACTCGTTCGTTCACGACGGGGGACATGCAAAAAGTTCGGAATCAAGTAAACCATATTTTCCAAGTCTCGTTCTTCGTAACGATTCCTGCGGTCATTGGTCTCGTAGCACTTGCGGAGCCATTGTTTGGCACCTTGTTCCCGGGTGACCGTGAAGGATGGGTATACTTGTTCCACTACGCACCAAGTGCCTTCTTCTTGGCCTATTACTCGGTCGCGGCTGCGATTCTCCAAGGGATTAACCGTCAGTACTTCACCATCTTCGCCACATCGATGGGACTGTTGACGAAACTTGCATTGAACGTACCGCTCGTCTATTGGCTCGGCGGAATCGGAGCCGGGTACGCGACCATCGCTGGATACATCGTGGCCATTATTCTCATGGTATGGATGATTCAACGAACGCTCCACTTCCCGTATAAGCAACTGCTTCGTCGCACCATCTTGATGTTCTTGATGGGTGGGGCGATGTTCGCTGCCGTCTTCCTCTCTCTTCTCGTTACAATGAATGATGAGGCGAGTTGGGGGAACGACATTTTTGCGACAATCGTGGGAGTGACAATCGGCGTTCTCGTATATGGATACCTCGGGTGGCGGAGCCACCTCGCAGGTAAATTACTAGGGAAACGCTTTGAATATCGGAGGAAAATGTAATGCGGATTGATAAGTTGTTAGCGAACATGGGATATGGTTCACGGAAAGACGTGAAAATCCTACTGAAACAAGGGGCGGTGCGAGTCGATGAGGCACTTGTAAAAGATGCGAAATGGCACGTCGACCCATCATCAGAGAAAGTCACGGTGTTCGGGGAAGTGGTCGAGTATCGTCCGTACATTTATTTCATGATGAATAAGCCGGAAGGTGTGATCAGCGCGACGGAAGATCAAGTCGAGACGACGGTCATCGACTTGATTGATTCTGAGTATACCCATTATGACCTCTTCCCGGTCGGTCGTCTCGATAAGGACACGACGGGACTGCTCCTCATCACAAACGATGGCGCATTCAATCATGCGCTCATGTCACCTCGCAAGCACGTCGACAAAGTATATATCGCCGAGGTCGACGGAGAGATGACAGTAGAGGATATCAAGACGTTCGCGAATGGGGTCGAGTTAGAGGATGGATATACGACGAAGCCGGCCCGTCTTGAAATACTGAGCAAGAGCGGACGTCGGTCGGTCATTCGCCTCACATTGTCTGAGGGGAAATATCACCAAGTGAAACGAATGGTCGCGGCGGTCGGCAAACATGTCGAACGATTGGAGCGTGTTCAAATTGGGGAGCTAGAACTCGATGAGACGCTTGAGCTCGGGGCATATCGTGAGTTGACGGAAGAAGAAGTTCAACTGTTTCTTCAATCATAAGAAGATGAGAGAATCTGTCTGATGGGACGGATTCTCTTTTTGTATAAAAAGCTCTGATTTTCGATTATATCTTTTTAAAAATGGCATCAAAATCATCACGCCAAGAGTCAACCAACCAGTCGTTATATTTATGATACAAAGGAACAAGTGGTTCAACTTCATTTGAACTTATGATACAACCTCGATCATCGTACATATGAAACACGATGTTCTTTTCGGTGCTAATAAAGTAAACAGCTTGTCCAATTGAAGGTTCTCTTCCTTGCTCGTAATTTCCTATACCTCTAAGGATTTTTTCGTAAGAGATTGACTTGATCTGCGAGGATACAAATTTTGCTTTATATTCATGTTTGATTTCAATAATTTCCCCTGTTATTTCGTCAATATCTTCATTTAATTCAAATAACGTTTCTTCTTCAATCTGTTGTTTCATGAATAAACCATACAAATATTCGGGAGTGGTATTCCCAAACATGATGTCCTCTGTTTCGTTCCAATCCTTGATAAAGATATGGATGTAATCATCAGATTGAAACACTTCCTCAAACAATGTAGTAACTCTGTTTACAACTTGCTCTACTCTCTCATCCGTTCCGTTTTTATACGGTTCGCCAAGTTCGAATCTTAGATGGACTTCTCCAGATAGGTTTGGGAAATTGTCCTCTATGTACTTCATTATTTCTTCTTTCACATCATCACCTCATCTTAAACAACTGATACAATCTAAAACCACAAAACCTTCATCCATAAAAAAGAGACCTGAACGCCAGGTCTCTTGAATATACATATACAATTCAATTTGCCGTCTTGAGTGAACGTTTTGATGAAGTCCACGTGCCACGGCTAGGGCTCTCCACAAGGTTATTGTACTCAAGTACGTTCAAATCACGTTGCACAGTGCGTGACGTGATGCCGAACTCTTCTACTAGTTCTGAAGTGGTAACGGATTCCCTTTCATTGATGAACAAATAAATGGACTTGATGCGCGTTAACATCCGATCTGTTGAGCCTTTCATTGGATAACCTCCCAATGTGTAGAATAATGACAAACCATACCTACAGACGACAAAATGAAATATAAAATTGTTATTTTCTAAAATTACACCTTTAGTATACCGCTCTTGAGCAAAAATGCAAGTGGAAAGCACGAACAATCTGTTTGTAAAGATTTGATTATGAACGTAAATATCGAATGAAGATTATTTTTTTACATCGAAAAGAAGCTTAAACACGAACGAAAAAAACTTTTCTAAATGAATGTTCGTCTTTCATACATTTGGATATACTAGTAAGGGAGAGAACATTCGCAAAAGGGGAGATGAACATGAATTGGAGACAGGAAGTCGACAATCGTAAAGATGCATTTTTAGAAGATTTGAAAGGATTACTTCAAATGCCTAGCGTGCTCGATGAATCGAAAGCGGCACCGAACATGCCGTTTGGTCCTGAGGTTCGTCAGGCGCTTGACTACATGTTTGAAATCGGTGAGCGAGATGGATTCAAAACAAAGGACGTCGGCGGTTACGCGGGACATTTGGAATACGGGGACGGTGAGGAAATCGTTGGCATTCTATGTCACCTTGACGTCGTCCCAGCAGGCGATGGCTGGACATATGGCGCATTCAATCCGACCATCACGACTGACGGGAAAATTGTGGCGCGTGGGAGTAACGATGATAAAGGTCCGTCTATGGCTGCATACTACGGGCTACGAATTGTCAAAGAGCTCGGACTACCACTTTCAAAGCGGGTCCGTTTGATTGCAGGTTGCGATGAGGAGAGCGAATGGCGCTGTGTCCGTGAGTATTTCAAACAAGAACAAATGCCGACATACGGATTTGCGCCAGATGCGGATTTTCCGATCATCAATGCTGAAAAAGGGTTGTATGACGGTGTGTTGACTCAATTACCGATTCAACGTGTACCAGGTTCTGCCTACCATCTCGTGTCATTCACGAGTGGGGAGCGTCCGAATATGGTGCCGGACTTCGCGAAAGCCGAATTGAAGACGGATGAGGTACTCGAGGAGAAGTTCGAGGCCTATCTTAAAAAATATGAAGCAGACGGAACGTGCGAATACGATCGTGGCACATATACGTTCACGATGAAAGGTAAAGCGGCGCACGCGATGGAACCGGATAACGGGATCAATGCTGCGTACGTGTTGGCTGGGTTCCTGTTGCACCTTCCTCTCGACATTCAAGGGGAACGCTACATTGAACTCGTTCGTCACGTGTTTGCAGACTCACGTGGAATTTCTCTTGGGATTGAAGCGAGCGATGAGACGGGCGACTTGACGATCAATGGCGGCGTGTTCCGATACAATGAGGAAGAACGAACAGCAACGGTCAACATCCGTTACCCGTATACGGCCAAATTCGAAGAACGTTTACAAAACCTACGTGAAATCGCGTTGTCATTTGGCTTCGAGTTGAAGACCCGTCAACATATGCCGCCTCATCACGTGGCAGAAGATCACCCACTCGTGAAGACGCTAGCAGGCGTATACGAGCGTCAAACGGGAGAGCACGCGAACTTGATGGCCATCGGAGGCGGTACGTATGCACGTTCACTCGAAGCAGGTGTCGCATTCGGCGCATTGTTCCCAGGAGCTAAAGATGTGGCGCATCAGGTCGATGAATATATGGAGATAGAAGATTTATTACGTGCTGCAGCAATCTATGCTGAGGCCATTTACGAGCTCGCTAAATAAGAAACTAGGAGAGCTGGCTGGTATAGTCGGCTCTCTGTCCTTTAGGAAGGAAGTTATCATTGAATTCGCAAAAGAGAATGTTTCAGTCTGTGTACGTCGCGATTTTCTTCGCGCAAGGGGCGTTGATCCCTTATATGACCTTATATTTTTCACAAACCAAGTTTGGACTGACTCCGAGCCAAGTCGGGAATATCGTGGCCATCTTACCGATTCTATCCATCGGCGTGCAACCACTATGGGGGATGTTGACCGACCGGACGGGGAGAGTCCGTGCCTGGCTGATTTTGGCGATGCTGAGCGCCGCACTCATTTCTCTCACGTTTTTAGTGGCGACCTCTTACATTTGGATTGTCGTACTCATGGTGATTTGGTCCGTTTTCCAATGTGCTCACATCCCGCTAGTGGATATGATGACACTCGACTATACGACACGGTCGAAAGTTGATTACGGTGCAATTCGACTCTATGGCTCAGCGGGATTTGCCATTGCCGTCTTTGCAATGGGACGAATATCTGATAGCACGTGGGGACTAGCTAGTACATTCGTGTTGAGCGCTGTTATACTCATCCTTGGTAGCGTATTTGTTCGAATGATTCCTGAGAAAAGTTCGATTCGCGATGTGACGTTGGCATCTCTCTCGTGGACGGCTGTTTGGAACAAACACTTTGTGTTCTTCTTATGTGGGGGGATGCTCGTCTTCGGACCGATTTATGCGAATAACTATTATTTCGGTCTGTACGTGACGAATAGCGGTGGTTCGACGACGCTCGTCGGAACATTATTCCTCGTGGCAGTGCTATTTGAAATCCCGTTTATGAAAGTGGCGTCCCAATTGGTTGAACGCTATGGAAACGTCAGCGTTCTTGTCGGGGCCGCTATCATCTCGACAGTTCGGAACGGGGTACTTGCGTTAGAACCACCGATTTGGGTCGTGTGGCTCCTCGCGATTGCACAAGGTCTCGTCGTCGGACTTTTGATTCCCGTCGCACTTCAATTCGTTCGGACGCTCGTCGATCGGCAAGTTTCCTCGACGGCCATCGGGGTATATATGGCATTGACGTCCGGGCTCGCGACAGCTGGATTTAATATGCTCAGTGGTAAGATCATTGAACTTGACGATATTTTAGGCGTGTTTTGGATGTATACCATCGTCACGGCACTAGGAGCGTTGATTTGGATCGGAATGTCACGTCGCAACCTGAAAGGATGAATGAGATGAGTACGCATTACTTTATTGCGATTCCCATTGAAGCGACTGAATTGGTTGACGTACAGCAAACCATCTTACCTTATTATTCGTATCGAAGAATCTATCGACCGGAAGAGTTCCATATGACAGTGCAATTTTTAGGAAGCGTGGATGGGGATGAATTAGACGAAGTAAAAGAAATCACGCGTAGAATTTGTGAGAAAACATTACCATTCACGTTGGAGTTTCGAGCCATCGACCATTTTGGGCGACCAGATCGGCCCCGCGTTTTGACCATCGTTCCGGATGACTCCGAACCCCTTCAACGGTTGGCGCATACCCTCCGCCATGAACTAGTTGATGTGATTCCAAGATTGGACCGGAAGTCGTTTGTCCCTCACGTGACGCTCGCTAAAAAATGGGGCGAAGGGGAGCGTGTCCCATACGTCCCCCCTGAATTTCACGCGACGGAATCAGTAGAAGAATTAATTTTATATGAAGTACAGCCGACTCATACACCTGCTTACCGAGCAGTAGACGTATTTCCGCTAAGACGGCCAGAGGAGGATATATGGCAATCCCGGTTAAAATTTTTGACGTAATCTCAAAATATGAACGTGATGTATTAGATCAATATAATCGTTATTTGGAATATGTGGAATCCGATACGGCACGTCTACAGCGCCTTCATGAAAACAATCGCTTAAACCCGGTCGAAGTGCTCGAAATTGACCGACCGTGGTGGAAGTTTTGGGCGAAGACGGAACGAATCGAATTGGAGCCGAAGCCGCTCTCTGAATCACAATATCAAAAGTTGTTACGAGAGCGCCGGCATATCCAAAAGCTTCAATTCGCTTGCGAAGGGGTGCTTGAGACAGATTTACCGCATCTGGCGTTTATTCGTGACTTCGCTTATCGTGTGATGCGCACCGATTGGAACGAACGACACTTTTTCTTGTATCGACCGGTCATCGAATGGAATGGTGCGATGGTTGAATTGAGTCATGTCATCGTCGGACCGACGCATCTTTATATCGTAGAATGGCTTGAAGGCGATCGAAGCATCTATCACATATCGAAAGAGAAGACATGGGTTCATCAACCGCTGAAAGGGGAAAATACCCGTGTAGTGAACCCGCTGATTGCATTGACACGGACAGAGGAACTGATTCGTCAAGTTCTACCGCATTATGCGGGCGTACTACAAAAAGTCGTCATTGCGACAAATGGATATTTTGATAACGTTCCAAGTGTTCGATCGACCCAATATATCGGTCGTAATGAATATACGGAATGGATGAAACAAGTGAACGGTCGTGCACCGATTGTAAAAGCACAGCAGATTCGTGACGTTGCTACCATATTAGAAGTGACTGCCAAGTTGCCGTTTCGTCAATTCATGGATCAGTGATTGAGAGGAAGGGACGCATATGCATCACACACCAGATCAAAAGACCGCCTCACATGTGACCATCGAGAGCGCGTCTTTCGTATCATTTGAGACCATACAACTTGAGATTGTGCGCGAATATGAATCCGTTCCAGTACAAATCGAACAGAATGGACGCCCAGTCGACTATCTCGTCGAGCAACAGTTTGTGACGGAATCCGGGAAGATCGAACAAATCCTTCGTTTAAACGAACCAATCTCTTTAGAAACGTTGTACACCGTCTGCCATCCGGGTCATAAGACGACGGTTGTCGTACCACGAGAAATCGTCCGATCAGAGGAATTCGAACGTCGTTTCTCATATGATGGTCCACTCGGCGTATCGTTTACGCCGCACGGAATGGAAGTGACGGTATGGTCTCCGGTTGCTTTATCCATGTGGATTACAGTGCATGATGATACGAATCACAGAGAAATTGAGCGATTTCACATGAACCGCGGCGCACGCGGGGAATGGAGTGGTGAAATACCACAAGCGTTCCAAGGTATGTTTTATCGCTTAGAAGTGAAAACACCGGTCGATACGAGGCAAGTCGTCGATCCTTATGCGCGAGCCGTCAGTTTGAACGGTGAGTATGGCGTACTACAAGATGTCTTACGATTTGTCAATAAACAGGTCGAACAAGCCGCGCGCCCGCCTTTATGGAAGGCAACGGATGCCGTCATCTATGAACTGCACATCCGGGATTTTACAAGCCATCCCTCATCGATGAGTCAATTGAAAGGACTATACGGTGGGGTATCTGAAAAAGGAGTTCGGACGAAGGAAGGCAATAGTGCCGGACTCGACTATTTAAAAGAACTTGGCGTGACTCATGTCCAGTTGCTTCCTGTCCATGATTTTGGAAGTGTCGATGAGACAACGCGTATGCCGTACAACTGGGGCTATGACCCGATTCATTGGTTCGGACTTGAAGGAAGTTATGCCTCAAGACCGGATGTGCCGATGAGTCGTGTGTTCGAATATGCGACACTCGTCTCTGACTTGCATCAAGCTGGTCTTCGAGTCGTTACAGACGTCGTGATGAATCACATTTATATTCGAGAACAATCCCCACTCGAAGCGCTCGTACCATACTATTATTTTCGATACGAGCACGACGGGACGATAGCGAACGGAACCGGTGTCGGGAATGACACGGCGTCAGAACGCTATATGATGCGACGTATGATTGTCGACTTCGTGACGTATTTCGCAACAACCTATCAAGTGGATGGGTTCCGCTTCGATTTAATGGGGATTCATGATGTCGAAACGATGAATCAAGTACGGGCCGCGCTCGATAAGGTTGATCCCTCAATTCTCGTCTATGGAGAAGGGTGGGACTTGGCGACACCGCTTGGACAGTCATTGAAGGCGACGTCACAAAATGCTGCACGCATGCCTCGCATCGGACATTTCAACGATATGATTCGAGATGCGTTGAAGGGGTCGACGTTTAATGACAGGGAACGTGGATTCATCTCCGGGAATGAGTGGCGAGAGTGGGAACTTCGAGAATGTCTTACTGGAGCCGTCCACATTCCGAACGTAACGGTCGGTCGTTTCCCGAGTCCGACTTATTCCATCAATTATGCCGAAGCTCACGACAACTATACGATCTATGACAAGTTAATGTTGTCTTGTGAAGGAGTCGATGAAACGACTCGTCTTGCCATGCAACGTCTTGCTAATGCGGTCGTCATCACATCCCAAGGCATCCCGTTCATCCATGCCGGTCAAGAGTTTGGGCGGACGAAACAGGGTGTCGAAAATAGCTATAATTCACCCGATCACATCAATCATTTTGATTGGGATCTGCGTGACACACGAATCAAAGACATCGAGTATGTGAAGACGCTCTTGAAGTTGCGGCGACTCCATACATGTTTCCGGTATGATTCCAGACAAGAAGTCATTGACCATTTCACGTTTCTCCCATCGCCTCCTGGCGTCATTATCTATGAATTGACGGCCAGTCATTCTTATGATGCGTGGCAACGGGTACGCGTCTATGTGAATGGTACGTTCGACTCGCTTTCATTCGAGAGCGATGCGAAATGGAACGTATACGTTCAAGGAGAAACGGCGAGTCTCGTTCCGCTCGCACGAAACCCAGCACACATTCAAGTCGAGTCGTTGTCAATGACGATTCTCGCGTGTTAAGATGTTGATTGTATCTCTTTAATTCAAGTAAGATTTGAGCGTGATGAATATGTATTCAGATATAGTCGGTGCGCTCGGGAAAGAGTGGACAGTCGCTTCAGCCGGAGGCATTACGGGCGAAGCGTATGTAGCGACGACGCGCCAACAGAAGATTTTTGTCAAACGAAATTCTTCTCCGTTTTTGGCGATCTTGTCAGCGGAAGGAATCGTACCAAAGCTTCTTTGGACAAAGCGAATGTTTAATGGGGACGTGTTAAGCGCCCAACAATTTATCGAAGGCCGCGAACTTTCACCAGAAGATATGAAACGACCTGATGTCGCGGCGCAACTCGGAAAGATTCATAACTCGAAAGAGCTATTATTCATGTTGCAACAGCTTAACCACACACCGGTGACGCCGCACTTGTTGCTCCGTCAGTGTGAGGCATATGAACAAGATGAAACAGACCCAATCATCGGAGAAGCCATTCAATGGCTAAAACACCATTTGCCAAAAGTCGACGAGCAAGAATTCGTCGTCTGTCATTCTGATTTAAACCATAATAATTGGATTGAGGATGAGAGCGGCCTACTCTACTTGACGGATTGGGATGATGCGATCATTGCAGACCGCGCGTTCGATTTGGCGATGGTTGTATATAGCTATATGGATGAAGTGGAGTGGGAGCATTGGTTCTCTCATTACGGGGTACGTGTCTCGAGTGAGCTCCATAATCGAATGCATTGGTATGCAATCGCCCAGACGATTCTGACAATCTATGGGGAAGAGAATGACTCTGCGCGAACTGAAGGATTTCATGTATTACGTGAGCTGATGGACGAGGCGTACGAACGAATCAATTAAAAGGGATGGCTGTTCGCCACCCCTTTTTGAATGTGTTAAATGTCATCTGGATTCATAAAGTAAGCCCAAACGAACGTTGCGATGACACCAGCAAAAAACGTCAGTGGAGCTGCATAAAAAATAAGGAACTGATCTAAAGTACTCATTGTATTTAACCTCCTTGTGAAGGATGATTCACGTTCATTAAACTATGATTTCGTGTATAATCGCAAGAGGACTGCTCGTCCGTAACGTGCATATTCCCATTAAACTTGAACATTTGATGAACGAAAGGTAGGATTTTCATGCGTTTACGACATAAGCCTTGGGCAAAAGAATATATGGAAGCTCAAGAACATGTATTTATTCAACATCCTGAACAGATGAAAGGTAACTGGAGCACTGAATTCGGGAATGACCACCCGCTCTTTATCGAGGTCGGTTCAGGAAAAGGACAATTTATTTTAGGGATGGCGAAACAACACCCGGATGTGAACTTCATTGCAATCGAGTTGTTTGAGAGCGTAGCCGTTTCCATCGTACAAAAATTAGTCGAAACCCCGATGCCGAACGTGAGAGTATTGACGGTCGATGCGAAACGACTCGTCGACTACTTTGAAGCGGGGGAAGTCGATCGCGTATACTTAAACTTCTCCGATCCGTGGCCAAAGACACGACATGCGAAACGACGTCTAACGTATAAGACGTTTTTGGCGACATATGAGGCGATTCTTCCGAAAGCAGGAGAGATTCATTTCAAGACGGACAACCGTGGATTGTTTGAATATTCGCTTCAGAGTATGAGTCAATACGGGATGTTCTTCACAGAAATTTCACTAGATTTACATGTCAATGAACCAGAAGATAATATTCGAACAGAGTATGAAGAGCGCTTTAGTGCGCTCGGTCAGCCGATTTACCGAATGGAAGCCGTCTTCCGTCCGAAAAATTGACACGCTTTTTTCTTATTTTAATAGTATTTTCTTCACACTTTTTTCTTTCTTCTTGGTACAATAGGAATGACGCTAAACTGGAATAAGAGAAGGGGGAACATGGGGATGTTGAAAAAAGCATGGGCAAGCCTGCTTGCAGTAATCTTCATTCTAACAATCGCACCAATGAATACCTCAGCGAACGAAGCGTTCTTAGACGCTCTCGAAGAGGATTTGAAAGCAACGCATTACGACTATAAAGAAGGAACAGCTGAAATCATCAAAGAAGAGACACTTCGCCATTCAAACGGCAACGAAGTCATCGCGGCTGTCGTAGAGCTCGATACGATTCGTGATGGGATCTTCATCACACGTAAAACCGAGTACCATTACTTTGATGCGACAGACAACAAGATTCTTACATCAGCGGATCTCGTAGAAGTAGAAGGAGCTTCAGAGTTTGCGGACGCGAACATCGACATGCTCGGTCAACAGATCGTCTATTGGTTACCGGTATTGGTCTTGCTTCTAATGATTGCGATTCCAGCACTCATTTTGTTCTTGGTCGTACCACGTTTCTATTCAACAAGTTCATATATGAATGCCGTATATGAAAAGAATGACAACCCAAGATAAGACATGAAAGTACCCCGTTCAAGAGAACGGGGTACTTTTTACTGTTGTTTTAACTGTCCGACGATATCAGTTAGTGACATCCCATTTCCTGAAGAAACGGAGGCGATAAAGGCACTCTCGACAATTGGACCATCGAAAAATTCGACATGTTTGTCACCTTCGTACATATCGATGGCGAGTTCCGCATTCATTGTCGCCGATCCGATATCACTGAGGAGAAGTGCTTCTCCTTCGACCTGATCGAGCGCTGATAAGATGCGATTCACGTCCGTTCCGATAGCGCCATCCTCAAGGCCACCAGCTAGATGAATGGGCACGGACGGTGCCATTTCCTTCATCAAATCTTGGATGCCTTCCGCAATTTTTTCGCTGTGCGAGACGATGATCAATTCAACGATGTCAATCGACCTCCTTCATAATCGCGGCCAAAAGGATTGAGCTAGAAAGGGCACCCGGATCAACGGTTCCGCGAGAGTTTTCTCCGAAATAAGAGGCTCTTCCTTTCGTGGCCACCATATCTTCTGTTTTTTGGACAAGTGCGTCTAATTTCTGTTTATAATCTTCCCCTTGTTGGACTTGCTCGAGGAACGGGTCCCACACGTCGACCATCGTTTTTTGGCCGACTTCCGATTTCCCTCGTGCTTTGATAGAATTCGAACCTTCCTGAAGTGCCTCCTTGAGTAAGCCAAAGTCCGCTTCGGTCGCATCCCCGAACTTGTTTGCCATCTTCACGAAAGCTGAACCGTATAAAGGTCCGGCCGCACCGCCGACTTTCGACATGAGGGTCATCCCGACCTTTTTACTAAGTGCTCCAAGAGAATCATAATCCTCATCTAAAATTGTAGCGACCGCATCAAAACCACGAGACATGTTGATCCCATGGTCACCGTCGCCGATGGCCCGGTCTAAATCGGTCAACGTATCCTTTTGCTCTTCGATGCCAACTTGTGCGTCGCGTAACGCCTGCTTCATCCGATCAATCGTCAACATAAACCAAACACCTCATTTATTAAATTTTGAATCCGAGTGCTGCTGAAGGAGCGTCGAGATACGTCGTCATCTCATCATCGAGAGGGAGTAACGTGATGGAGAACCCATGCATCTCGAGTGAAGTCATGTAGTTACCGACATACTTTCGTTTGAGGGTATATCCAGCAGCTTCAAGTTTTTCTGCAACGAAATGATACGTCACATACAGCTCAGATAGTGGCGTTCCACCCATTCCATTCACCATGACGGCAACTTCTCCTGGCTCGACTTCTTTTTTCAGGTGACTGAGGAGGTCGTCGACGATTTGGTCGACATCACTCGTCGGTTTCCGTTCAACACCTCGTTCCCCGTGAATCCCGATGCCAATCTCCATCTCTTCCTCGTTCAAGTCGAACCCAGGTTTACCGCTCACCGGCATATAACAAGGTTCGACTGCCATCCCCATGGAGCGAACGTGAGACGCTACTTTCTCGGCGATGGATTTGACTTCTTCGAGTGACTTCCCGCTAGCAGCGGCAGCTCCCGCGATTTTATGGACGAAGACGGTTCCGGCAACCCCTCTGCGATCTTCTTTGTTCGAAATGGCGACGTCATCTGCGACGACGACGTGGTCGACTTTGATGCCGTCTCCTTCGGCCAGTTCTGCGGCGAGCTCAAAGTTCATCACGTCGCCGGAATAGTTTTTCACAATCAAGAGAACGCCGTTTCCACCGTCAGCTGCTTTGATTCCTTCAAGCACCATGTCCGGAGTAGGAGAGGTGAACACTTCCCCACAAACTGCCGCATCGAGCATACCGTCCCCGACATATCCGGCGTGTGCTGGCTCGTGACCACTACCGCCTCCAGAGACGAGACCGACTTTTCCAGACTTCGCTCCGTCAGCCCGACAGATGACATTCACACCGTCGACTCGACCATACACTTCAGGATGGGCATGGACCATCCCTTCAACCATTTGCGATACGAGTTCACTTGCTTCACCGATTAGCTTCTTCACGCGAGATCACTCCTTTTTTAAATTGAAAACTACCAATTTCAATTTTCCACTCTTTCAAGGGAACTAAACAAAAAAACCGACGAATCATTCGTCGGTTTCGTATCATGCATATTCGAGTAATGCGCCAGTCTCAGAGTCGACTGTAAACTCATATGTTTTCTCTTCATCGTTCTCAAGAACCGAGATGCCACCTTTGTAGACGTCGTATTCACGACCGTCGTATGTGTAAATCTCCGGTGATGCAGAAATCCATGCCCCTTGGACATGACCTTTTGCTGAGAAAGCACGCTTCGTGTACTCTAAGGCGTTTTCTGCAGATAAGCTACGTTCATCTAAAGCTTTTTTCGTCATAAGTGCGGCAATGACGGCAACCCCGATTCCAATAAACCAATACCTTTTTTTCATATGACTACCTCCCCTTGAACTATGGCTATCATGTACATCGTACCAAAACCTGTACCCGAATGGAATGAAAAGCATTCGCATCCTGTCAAAACTTTTGTATATAATGAGACAAGAACGGTTAGGAAAGGATGATAAAAGATGGATCAGAAGACGAGAGATTTATTTAAGACGCTAACAGAACTCCCGGGAGCTCCTGGGTTCGAGTCTGAAGTTCGTCAATTTGTACGTGGACGAATTGAACCCCATTCAGATGAAATTGTCACGGATGGCATCGGATCAATTTTTGGAAAACGTGTCGGAGACGAGTCGGGACCGAAAGTCATGGTAGCCGGACATATGGATGAGGTCGCTTTTATGGTGACACGGATTACCGAGAACGGCATGCTTTACATACAACCACTCGGTGGCTGGTGGAGTCAAGTGCTCATGGCACAACGCTTCGACATCATCACGTCGAACGGTAAAATCCCGGGTGTCGTCGCTTCGACACCGCCTCATTTGTTAGGACCAGATGCGATGAGTAAGCCGATGGACATCAAGCAGATGTTTATCGACATCGGAGCAGATTCTAAAGAAGAAGCAGAGTCATGGGGTGTACGTCCAGGGGTCCCTGCTGTTCCATCGAGCGCATTTACCCCACTTCATCACCCGAAAAAGATTATGGCCAAAGCTTGGGACAATCGTTATGGCGTCGGTCTTGCAATCGAATTGTTGGAGGAAACGACAAAAGCGGATCACCCGAACATCTTGTTCTCGGGTGCTACCGTACAAGAAGAAGTCGGATTACGTGGAGCGCAGACAGCATCTGAATTGATTCAGCCAGATGTGGCACTCGTACTCGATGCTTCACCGGCCAATGATGCTTCAGGAAGTAAAACGGAGTTCGGTCAGCTCGGTGAGGGAGCATTGATCCGAATTTTAGATCGCGTCATGGTCATGTCTCCTGAAATGCGTGATTTCTTACTCGATACGGCTTCAGACGAAAACATCAAGACACAATATTTCGTCTCACCAGGCGGTACCGATGCGGGGCGCGTTCACATGAGCGGAGAAGGGGTGCCGACAGCCGTCATTGGCGTCGCATCTCGTTATATCCATACACATGCTTCAATTCTTCATACAGATGACTATGATGCAGCAAAAGCGTTACTCAAAGCGTTAGTCAAGCGACTTGATCGTTCGACACTTGAAACGCTACGTCCATCTTGTTAAGTCAAACATTCCGTTCACTCGAAAGATGAGTGAACGGTTTTTTTGTGGATGTGCTTGCTATTTCATGAAAACGTCTTATACTGATAAAAGTGTTTATACATGTATATTACTTATGACAAGACACTTGTATAAGGGTAAGGAGGATATGTTATGTTCAAGAAAAAAGGAATCTCATTGAGCCCGTCGCTTTATTTTGTGACGGCGCTAAGTTATATGGCACTAGGTTTGTTTAGTACATTAATCATCGGTCTGATCATGAAAACAATCGGAGGTCAGCTCGAAGGGACGACATTCACAGGGATGAGTGCCACATTGATTCAAATCGGGGATGTTGCCATGAGCTTGACCGGACCGGCAATCGGGATTGCCATCGCCTATGCGCTAGAGGCGCCACCGCTCATTTTGTTTTCTGCGCTCGTTGTCGGGGCATTTGGATATGAGTTCGGCCCGGCAGGAAGCTACGTTGCGACAATTCTTTCGGTCGAAGTCTCAAAACTCGTCTCTAAATCGACGAAGCTAGATATTCTAGTGACGCCGTTCACTACGATTGCCGTAGGCTATTTCACAGCAACGTATATCGGCAAGTATGTCGGCCTGTTCATGACGCAACTCGGTGGTTGGATTGAATGGGGGACGGAGCAACAGCCGTTGTTCATGGGAGTGGTCGTCGCGACATTGATGGGACTTGCGTTAACGGCACCGATTTCAAGTGCTGCCATCGCATTGATGCTCGGTTTGAATGGGATTGCCGCTGGTGCAGCGACTGTCGGTTGTGCGGCTCAGATGATCGGGTTTGCCATCACGAGTTATCGTGATAACGGAGTCGGTGGGGCGATTGCTCAAGGGATTGGCACCTCGATGCTTCAAGTCGGGAACATTGTGAAAAACCCTTGGATTCTCCTTCCGCCGACAATGGCCGGTGCTGTATTGGCACCAATCGCGATTCTGTTGTTTGAACTGGAAAGTGTCGCTGCGGGGGCGGGCATGGGAACAAGTGGGCTTGTCGGTCCAATCGTCATGCTCGAAACAATGGGCTTTACTTGGTACACCTTTCTCGTCGTCATTGGTTTCCTCATAATCGGACCAGCTCTATTGAGCTACGCGGTATACGCAGTCTTGCGAAGAACTGGTCGGATTCAACCGAATGATTTAAAAATTGATTACTAAAGAAGAGCAACGTTTCGAGGAACGTTGCTCTTTTTCATCCAATTCCGAACCACATTTTCACGGACTCAACCGTCTCACGAGGGACGCGGAAACTGATTAAGAATAACATGAGCACAATCACGTAAATGGGGATCAAGAAACGCTTTCGAACGATGGGCAAGTGACGTGTCAATTTCTTGAGATATTTTTCGAGCACATAAATGACGGCGAAACCGACAACGAGCCAAATCAAGATCTCTAGTCTCGTTTTATCAGTGTCAATAAACAAGTAGCCGTATCGCAAAATGGCAAGCATTCCAAATACACCGACCATCTGTTCAAGAGGGTGCTTCATTTCAGGGTTTAACGTTTCGCGTGTTAATTTCATTCAGCTTCACCTGTTTCAACTAGTTTCGGCTTTGATTATAACAAACAGCAGAGCAGAATGTGTGACTTGACTTATGCTATTATAAGTGAGGAAAAAACGAACAGGAGTGATAATCATGAAACGACTATCAACAATGGCAGAATATATCGAAGCAAAAGAAGCGAAAAGTGTCCTTATGTTTTCGGCGACATGGTGTGGAGATTGCCGATTCCTTGACCCATTCATGCCGGAAATCGAGAAGAAATTTGAAGCATGGACGTTCTATTACGTCGATCGTGACGAGTTCATGGAACTTGCGCAAGAACTTGATATTTTTGGCATCCCTAGCTTTGTTGCGTTTGAAAATGGCAATGAGGTTGATCGCTACGTCGGTCGTGAACGGAAGACGCCGGAACAGGTTGAAGCTTTCTTGAACGGATTAGGGTGAGCCTTTATGGAACGGAATGAGTTAAGACGTTATCTAGAATCGCATTTTAATGAAGAATACCGTACTTCTTACGACCGTGAGAATGAGGTACTGCGCGTCGAGCGGAAATCTGACCGTTTTGGGGTCAATATCCGCCTTGCGCCGATTGTGGCAAAGGCTAAGACACGCGGTACGGTTGCCGTCGATGAAGTCATCGAGTATATCGAATCAGCGATGAAGGCGGATGATCAAATCTCCCTCACCGGAAATGAAGATGCCATCTATCCGGTCATTCGTTCGAACTCTTTCTCGAAGACGACAAAAAATGGAGAAGCACTTGCATTCACCCCGCACACGGCCGAGACCGCGATTTTTTATGCGCTGGACCGTGGAAACGGATATCGGTTGATTGAAGAACGCCACCTTTCGGATGAAATGACGCTCGACCGCATCGAGCGAATCGCCCGTGAGAATGTGAAAAAACTACCGACCGAGATGAAACAAGACGAAGTGGCTGGAAACCCATTCTACTTCTTATCAACTCGTGATGGCTACGAGGCATCTCGTGTGTTAAATGACGAGTTTCTTCGGCTGATGGAACGACGGATTGAAGGGGATATGCTCGTCGGTGTCCCGCATCAGGATGTGATGATCGTTGCGGACATTCGAAATGACCAAGGATATGATGCGATGCAGCAACTGATGTTTGATTTCTTCACAAATGGTCGAATTCCCGTCACTGCACTCGCCTTTCACTATGTGGCGGGGGAACTTGAACCGATTTTCATTGTCGGAAAAAAGACCCCGCCATCGAACACATAATCTGATAAAATAAGTGAGATGAGTTTGAAAGAAGGGACGTAGGAACGTATGCAAATGAATGTGTTTTATAACCGAGAAGGAATCGGTGATGTACTCATGGTGTTGTTAAAAGAAGGAGAACGACATCATCAATCTGTCGAGCGGACGGGAGACGTGGCAATCGTCAAGTCGGCAGACGGAAAAGTGAACGGGTACAACCTGTTTCAAGCAAGTCAACATGTTGATGTGACAGGATGGAATGGTCCTGTTGAGTTGACAGTCGAATTAGTGGAACAGTTGCAATCTATCTTAAATGATAACGGGATTGAAGAGGACTTTTCATGGGTTGACGTGACGCCGAAGTTTGTCGTCGGGTATGTTGAAAGCGCAGTAAAACACCCGGACGCTGACAAACTGTCAATCTGTCAAGTTCAAATCGACCAAGGGACTGTTCAAATAGTATGTGGCGCACCGAATGTGGCAACAGGGCAAAAAGTCGTTGTCGCAAAACCGGGTGCGGTGATGCCGACTGGTTTGATTATCCGTCCGTCTGCACTCCGTGGTGAAAGTTCACACGGGATGATTTGTTCTGCCCGTGAATTAAACCTTCCGAACGCCCCGCAAGAAAAAGGGATTTTAGTATTAGATGACGAATATGAAGTAGGTACAGCATTTAAAATCGGTCGCTAAATTCGACCGATTTTTTGTTAAATATGGATTGAGTGAAAAAGCGAGGAATCAAGTATGGATGCATATGAACGTTCACTGAAGCAACAAGCAGAGCGAATCAAACGAGAACTGTCGAAAGAAGGACAAAAAGGTTCCCCTCCGCCAAAGGTAGAGGTAACCGAGGAATTTATTCCGTCAGACGTCCCGTCACCGATTTATGGATATGCTCGTCCGAAACCAAAGATTGTCCTTCCGGTCGAACACTCTCCTGAAACGAGAGATGCGTATGATTCAACGATGGCATCTACTCATTCTACGACGGAAGAGCCAATCCAAGAGTCATCTACTGAACCCGTCTCTGAACCTGAATGGAGCAAAGAGTCCAACGAGCTGATTTCCGAGGAAATGGAAATGGAAGAAAAATCGATTCTTGGTGAAGTTTCGATTCTAGATAATGGCTTTTCATCTGTTTTTATGCAATCAACGGATTTATCCCGTTCAAAAAAGGAGACGGTCGTAGAGGCTCATCAAGATGCCACTCCTCATACTGACCTAGATATTGACGAATCGGCGGAACAAATCGGTTCGTCGCTTGAGCAGATTGCAGAAAGATTACAAACACCATCTGAACAGCAAGAAGTGCCATCTGCCACAGATTTGACATCAGCGGTTCAAGTCTCATTTAAAGCGGATCAACCGCCTGTAAATGTGATGATGACGCCAAAAGATCGCATGGCGATGTACCGCAGCCGACGACTTGCGCAAAAAAACAATAATCTGTAATAGCACGACTCTGTGAGTTTTGCTATAATGACAAAGGTTTGTCGCATTTTGACGAGCTGCAATGAATTAGGGGGGCTATTTACAGATGAACCGTTATCACTTCGTCGGAATTAAAGGAACGGGCATGAGTCCTTTAGCTCAAATTTTATTTGATATGAACAATGAGGTCCGTGGATCGGACGTTGAAAAAGCATTTTTTACAGAAGAAGCATTGAACCGTAAAGGGATTGAAATTTTGCCATTCGATCCTGAAAATATTTCGGAAGACCAAATCGTTGTGCAAGGAAACGCGTTCAGTGATGATCATCCAGAAATCGTGCGTGCACGTGAACTCGGATTGACGATTTATAAGTATTATGAGTTTTTAGGTGAACTCGCGAACCATTACACGAGTGTCGCTATCACCGGGTCACACGGGAAGACGTCAACGACGGGATTACTTGCACACGTCATGCGTGGAATCGAACCGACATCGTTCTTAATCGGCGATGGCACGGGAGAAGGAGTGGCGGATTCGAAAAACTTCGTCTTCGAAGCTTGTGAGTACAAGCGTCATTTCTTATACTACCGTCCAGACTACGCGATTATGACGAATATCGACTTTGACCATTCGGACTATTTCTCTGGTCTTGATGACGTCATTGACGCTTTCCAAGAAATGGCGAAACAAGTGAAGAAAGGAATCATTGCTTGTGGCGATGACGAAAATCTTCAACAGATTCAAGCCAACGTGCCGCTCGTCTATTATGGTTTCGGGGCGCACAATGATTTCCGTGCTGAACAGGTCACATCGACAGAAAATGGAACGACATTTGATGTCTTTTTACGTGATGACTTCTACGGAACGTTCCGGATTCCTGGATATGGAGACCACAGCGTGTTGAATGCGCTTGCCGTCATTGCGACATGTGACTACGAGAACTTGCCGAAAGAATTGGTAAAAGAACGTCTTGAAACGTTCAACGGTGTAAAACGCCGATTCAGTGAATCGATGTTAAACGATCAAGTGCTTGTCGATGACTATGCGCATCATCCGCGTGAGATTAGTGCAACGGTAGAAGCAGCTCGGAAAAAGTATGGCAATCGAGAAGTCGTTGCAATCTTCCAACCACATACGTATACACGCTTGAAATCATTCATGGACGACTTTGCGACGGCATTGGCCGAAGCAGACACTGTCTATTTATGTGATATTTTCGGTTCAGCACGTGAACAAGAAGGGACGGTCACCATCGAAGACCTTCAATCACGAATCGAAGGAGCACATATCTTAAAACGTGGTGGTACAAGCGTGTTACGCAACCATGCCGATGCCGTGCTCTTATTCATGGGTGCCGGTGATATTCAAACGTATCAGCGCGAATATGAAGAAGTTGTAAAACTTGAAGCGTAAGTGTGAAAGGGAGACGAAAGTCTCTCTTTTTTATGTTTAGCCATCCAAAATCTCGGTAATAGTAGTATCGATGAATATGACAAAGGAGATGTTAGGAATGGCTAGTCAAGTTGCACTCAACACCTTAAACAAAGAAGTAGCGAACTATGGATTGCTGTTTGTAAAACTTCATAATTATCACTGGTATATTAGTGGACCGCATTTCTTCACGTATCATGAAAAACTAGAAGAACTCTATAATTTAGTGGCAGAACTCTACGATGATGTGGCAGAACGACTCCTTATGAATGACGGCGAACCATTTGCGACGATGAAAGAGTATCTCGAACATTCAACGTTAAAAGAAGGCGATCGTCATGCCGAGACAGATCAGATGATCAAAGATATCATCAGTGACTTCAAACAAATCCGTCAAGAGATGCAAGATGCGATGGAGAAATTTGAGGACGGCGATGAGGCGATTGAAGATACATTCGTTTCTCATATCGAGCGACTCGAAAAAGAAATTTGGATGATGTCTGCCGCCCTCGGGAAGAAAACAAAATTATAAATATAAAGAATGGTGCACCTGAAAAAGGCGCACCATTCTTTATATTATTTCAAGTTTTCTGGATTGAGCGGAAGCAACGCATCGATGACGAAACGTCCGTCTTTTCGGATGAGCAAATCGTCGAACCAGATTTCGCCGCCACCGTAATCCGGGCGCTGGATGTTGACGAGATCCCAGTGGACAGATGAGTTGTTGCCGTTATAAGCCTCATCATACGCTTGACCAGGTGTGAAATGGAAGCTTCCATCAATTTTCTCATCGAAGAGAATATCCTTCATTGGATGTTGGATGTATGGGTTCACACCGATGGCGAACTCACCGACATAACGCGCACCTTCATCCGTGTTGAACACCTCATTGATCCGTTCTGTATCGTTCGCTGTCGCATCTACAATCTTCCCGTCTTTAAACGTCAACTTTACATTCTCGAACGTGAAGCCTTGATATGGAGATGGCGTATTGTATGTGATGACACCATTGACCGAGTCTTTGACCGGTGCTGTGAACACTTCACCGTCCGGAATGTTCATCTGACCAGAACACTTGATGGCTGGGATATCTAAAATCGAGAATGAAAGATCGGTACCTGGTCCTTTCAATGTCACGTGATCTGTCTTATTCATTAACTCGACTAGCGCATCCATCGCACGGTCCATTTTTCCGTAATCGAGTGTACAGACATTGAAATAGAAGTCTTCGAACGCTTCTGTCGATTTTCCAGCGAGTTGCGCCATCGATGGAGATGGATAGCGGAGAACGACCCATTTCGTTCCTTTAACACGGTCTTCGGTATGCATTTTCCCAAGTGTGGCACCGACAAGTTTTTGCTGTTCGCTTGGAACGTCTGACAACTCGTTAATGTTATCACCAGCACGTAAGCCGATGTAGGCATCCATTGCTTGCATCTGTTTACGTTCGATGTCGGCCATCAGTTCGAGTTGTTCACGGCTTGCGCCTGTATACAACTTACGTAAGATACGGCTCTCTTTTAAGAGAACGAAAGGATGTCCCCCTGCTTCGTATGCCTTTTCGACGAGTGCTTCAACGAGCGACTCTTCGACGCCGAAGTTCTCAATTAATACCTTTTCCCCCGGTTGTAGCTTGACGGAATAATTGATTAAACCGTCAGCTAATTGTGTAATTCTTGGATCTCTCACACGATCACCCCTAATTATTTTTATGAATTTCTATTTTAGTGTAATCGAAAACACAAAAACGGGTAAAGGAATAATCAGACCGAATGGCGAAAACGGTTGTAGCAAATCTTTTCAGTCATAATGGTGCTATAATGAAACAAGAAACGATTGAATAGGAGGAATGGATTGAATGGAGATCACATTAGGAGGCATCGCTGGGCTAATTGCGGCGCTCGCGTTTGTCGTACTCGTCATCTTCTTGGCGCGTGTCTTGTCGAATGTAAATCGTACACTCGAAAGCGTCGCCAATACGACCGAAAATTTAGAACGCCAGCTCGATGGAATCACGATGGAAGTGACGGCGCTCTTACATAAGACGAACCGTCTCGTAGACAACGTCGAAGAAAAAACAGAATTGCTCGCACCTGTCGCTCATGCGCTTGATGAGCTAGGGACATCATTGAACGAGGTAACCGAGTCTGTTCGTACCGTCTCGACTTCTGTCCATTCGGCAGCGGACGAAAACAAAGAACAGATTGCGCAAGCCGTCCGATGGGGATCGGTTGCGGTCGAATTGTTCAAGAAGAACAAACCTGAATCTTCTACTACAAAAGAACGTCCACGTCGTCGCACACGACGCGAGAAGAAAGCAGAAACACCTGTATCACCTGATTTGATTCAAACGGATGATACGATCAAATAAGTTAATCTCGGGGAGGAACTCACACATGACAGACCAAAAGCAATCAACAGAACAGAATCAATCAAGTAGCGGATTTTTGACGGGTGTCATTCTCGGAGGGATTGTTGGAGCGGCAGTCGCGTTATTGACGTCTCCGAAAAACGGACGTGAAGTACGGACGTACCTTGATGAGAAGACGTCAACATCGCGAGAACGCCTGACTGTCAAATCGAAAGAGATGCGTGAGAAAGCAGAACCGGTCGTAGGGGAATGGATTAAAGTGGCGAGCGATAAGGCGGCACCTGTCCTCAATATCGTAAAAGATAAGGCACGCGAAGCTGCAGAATTGAAGCAACAAATCGATGAAGATGAGCTTTCGATTGAAGAGGCGATGGAAAAAGCAGATCAACTCGTTGCGGAAGCAGAATCGGAAGTGAAGGAACAGATGGACCGCGCGGCTGAAGAAGAAAAGCCATCGAACGCATCGGATTCAGAGTCTGACGATTCGCTCGAAGCACCTGTCAATGAGTTGCTCGACGAGGAATCGAAAGAAGAACTAGAAGATTTAAAGAAAGACTTAAAAAAAAATGAGTAATTCGTAAGGACCGAATGGATTCGGTCCTTTTTTGGTGATTTTGTGTCGTAGAAGGTTTCCTTATGACAAAGCGCACAAAGTTCGATATAATTAGGAATCTGGAAAGAACGGCTTAGGAATGAGAGGGAAACTATGAGTCCACAAGATCAATTGAATCGATTACGTCGAGAAATGGATGAATTGAACCATGAAATGCTCGACTTGCTTAGTCGGCGCGGTACACTTGCCGTCGAAATTGGAAAAATTAAACGTCTTCAAGGTGTCGAACGTTATGATCCGGTCCGAGAGCGAGAGATGCTTGATTTTATTGCCGCATCAAACCAAGGGCCGTTTGAAACGTCACGTCTTCAACATATCTTTAAAGAAGTCTTTAAAGCGTCTGCTGAATTACAAGGAGAAGATCGAGATAAAACGCTTCTCGTTTCGCGTAAACGTCAACCGGAAGACACGTTGGTCCATATGAAAGATGTGACGATCGGAAACGGCCGTCCACAATTGATTGCAGGACCATGTGCCGTAGAGTCTTTCGAACAAGTGAATGCGGTCGCAGAAAAGCTTGCATTGTCTGGTGTTAAAATCATGCGAGGCGGTGCTTATAAACCGCGTACGTCACCTTACGATTTTCAAGGCTTAGGTTTTGAGGGATTGAAACTGTTAAAGACGGCAGCTGACCGACATGACCTACGAGTCATCACAGAAATCATGACTCCTGGCGCAGTGGAATCGGCGTTACCGTATGTTGACATCATTCAAGTCGGAGCTCGCAACATGCAGAACTTCGATTTGTTAAAAGAAGTTGGGAAGACAGACAAACCGGTCTTGTTGAAGCGCGGATTATCCGCTACAATCGAAGAGTTCATTTATGCGGCAGAGTACATTATGGCGAGCGGGAACAGCCAAGTCATCTTGTGCGAGCGGGGAATTCGAACGTATGAACGTGCGACACGCAATACGTTGGACATTACCGCTGTGCCGATTTTGAAGCAAGAGACGCATCTGCCTGTTATGGTAGACGTCACGCATTCGACCGGTCGGCGTGATTTATTGTTGCCAGCTGCAAAAGCGGCCCTTGCAATCGGAGCTGACGGTGTGATGGTAGAAGTGCACCCGAATCCGGCGATCGCCCTCTCGGACGCGCAACAACAATTGGACTTCGATCAATTCGATCAATTTGTGGAAGGACTCACGGTCCAGTTTCCCCAACTTGATTTGGTGAAAAAGTAAGCTTTCCAAATGGAAACGTTTTATATCGCATGAAGACAGGGTAAATGGATGACAGATACCTGTCTTCCTTTTTTAAGACGTTTTATGAAAACTTTTTGAAAATCAGGACTTGTAGGAGGAGTAGTTTATGAATAGTAACAACGTAACAATCTATGATGTGGCACGAGAAGCCGGGGTGTCGATGGCGACCGTCTCTCGTGTCGTCAACGGAAACCCGAACGTCAAACCGACAACACGCAAGAAGGTACAGGATGCGATTGACCGTCTTGGTTATCGTCCGAACGCCGTCGCACGTGGACTAGCAAGCAAGAAAACGACAACGGTCGGTGTCATCGTACCGGATATCTCGAATATCTTCTTTGCCGACTTGGCGCGAGGTATCGAAGATGTGGCGACGATGTATAAATACAACATCATCCTTGGTAACTCAGATTCGAGTCGTGACAAGGAAGTCCATTTACTCAATACGCTATTAGGTAAACAAGTGGACGGTATCATCTTCATGGGTGGACGTTTGCATGAAGATCTCGTGGAAGAGTTCAAAAAATCACCAGTTCCAATCGTTCTCGCAGCGACATTGAACCAAGGATATGATCTCCCGGCTGTCAATATCGATTATGAGCAAGCGGCGTATGACGCGACTCAGATGTTGATCAACCACGGACATGACCGTGTTGGATTCATCACTGGACCACTCGAGCAACAAATCAATGGCGAGAAGAAATTTGCCGGTTACCGCCGTGCTCTTGAAGATGCAGGTCTTCCTTTCCATGAGAACGATATGATTCTCGGAAATTATACGTATGCGTCTGGTCTCGAGGCGATGCAAAAAATGTTGCAACGTGACGATTGTCCGAAAGCCATCTTCGCAGGGACGGATGAAATGGCACTTGGGGTCATCCATGCGATTCAAGATGCAGGTTACTCTGTTCCAAACGATTTCGAAGTCGTCGGTCACGATAACACGCGCCTCGCGACGATGATTCGTCCGAAGTTGACGACGGTCGTTCAACCGATGTACGATATCGGAGCCGTCGCGATGCGTCTCTTGACTAAGATTTTGAACGCGGAAGAAATCGAAGAGAAAAACGTCGTGCTTCCTCACCGAATCGAACGCCGTGACTCGCTTCGTCAGGACTAAAAGAAAAGCTGCCCGTTCATCCATTTTTGAGATGAACGGGCAGCTTTATTTATAAATAAATCGATTTTCGATCATTCGAGATGAACGGCCAAAATGCACGCTTCGTGACTTCCCAATTCTTTTCTTCAATTTGTTGACGCCGCGGGATATGATCAAACGCGTAAAGAGAGTCGTCCCACCGAGTGGGTAACGGTTGACCAGCGACATCGGACCATTGCTCAATCCACTCGGTCGGGATATCTCCGGCATAGGGTGTCTCTCTCGTCAGACCGGCCCACACTTGTGCCCAGGCGCGAGGAACGGCTCGATACCAGTCATAGCCGCCGCCACCAAGTGCGACGAGACGACCATCGGTATACTCGTCTGCCATACGTGAAGCGATTTGGGGAATCTGTTCGAACGTCCGTATCGTTGATGCGAGATGGGTGAGTGGATCAAAGACATGGGCATCCGCACCATTCTGAGTCAGGATGATATCAGGTTTGAACCATTCGCACGCTTCACGTAAAACGGTCTCATAGCAAGTCAAAAATGAGTCATCTTGGGTGAACGCATCGACTGGTACGTTCCAACTATAGCCGTATCCTTTCCCATTCCCTCGCTCTGTCACCATTCCGGTACCCGGGAAGAGATAGCGACCTGTCTCGTGTATGGATAAAGTCATCACATCATCATCGTCATAGAAGAGCCATTGGACCCCGTCCCCATGATGCGCATCCGTATCTACATAGAGAACGCGCGACCCGTATTGTTTTCTCACATGTGCGATGGCGACGGCCGCATCGTTATAGACGCAAAATCCTGATGCTTTGCGCCGCATTCCATGATGTAGACCGCCCCCAACATGGAAGGCTCGCTCTGCTTTGCCGCTCGCAACTAGATCGAGCGCATGAATCGTCCCACCGACAAGCCGTGCGGCTCCCTCGTGTATCGTCGGAAAGATGGGAGTGTCTTCCGTACCGAGACCAAATTTATTCGCTTTCAGCGTAGAAAGTTCTCCTGCCGCCGCAGCTTGTACGGCTTCGATGTAGTCAAAGTCATGAACGAGCGCTAACGCTTCAACCGAAGCGAGTGGAGGAGACACACATTCCGATTTGGAGAGTTTTCCGGCTGCAATCAGAAGGGATGTCGTCAATTCCAGTCGTAACGGATTGAACGGGTGATCCTCATGAAAGCGATAAGACGTCTCGTCTTCGCCAAATATGTAAATCGGTCTCATCGTGACATCTCCGGACCGAGGACATCATACCCTTCACGTTTCAACCGTTCGATGATTCGGAGCGGGTTCATCGTCTGGACGCGGAAAGAGATGATACGTTTATACGGATCGCTCGTCGGATGAACGAAGACGTTGATGATATTGACGTTTGTTTTGGCGAGGAGTCGGGTCACTTTTTCGAGTGTGCCGGTCGTATTTTCGACGAGAATTTCAATTTGCGAACTCGGTTCGAGTGCGCCTGTCAATTGCACGAAGTAACGTAATAAATCGGTCTCTGTCAATACACCGACGAGTTTCCCTTGTTCGACGATGGGGAGACAGGTTAGCCGGTTTTCGTAAAATAACGCAGCTGCATCTTCAAAGAAATCGAATGGATGCGCTGTCGGTACCTCGGATCGCATGATGCTCGATACAGGGTTTTGAAAGTCTGCGTTTTCACTTTCGGGATGAAAGACGCTCGTCGCACCACTCAGCTCGAATTGGCCGACAATCCCGACGACTTGTCGAGCGGGATTTGTCACAATCAAATGTCGGACACGATGTTCACGCATTAATTTTGCGGCATGGGCAATCGTATTGGTCGGTTGAATCGTCACGACATGTCGATTCATCATCTGTTCGATTAACATGAAATCCCTCCTTAGTCGTACATAAATCGTCGGCGAAGACGAAGTGAATCAAAATGGTCGATTGATTCTTGTCGTACGTTTTTTCCGATACGAGCCATCAAACAGTTGGCAGGATGGGAGGCAATCTCAGGATCGTCTGTCGGGAAGAAAACAAGTCCACCGTGATTCATCATCTTCTCCATGACTTTTCGATAATCCCAAATCGAGAGTCCACTACCTTTCAAATCCCAGTGCCAATAATATTCGGTCGTCAAAATCAAAAAGTCATCCATATGTGGGTCCATCATCGATACTTCGAGTAATTGTTTCCCGATTCGTTGACCACGGAAGCGAGGACTCACCTCGATTGCCCCGAGTTCAAGGATGTATGGGTCGTTTCCTTCACTCCAACGCTCATACGGGTCAGGATAGAGGAAAGTCACGTATCCAATCACGAGATCGTCTTGCCTGGCGACGATGATTCTTCCTTCTTTTAACCCAGCAATATCGACGAGTGCTTCGTGCTGATCTTCCGGTTCACGAAAAGCTGTCAATCCTTCATCAAGACGATACGTCTGTAACACGTCAGGCGCCACCGGACCATCAATCGTGACGTCACCTTGTGAGGTCTGCCACACTTTTGAATGATATTGTTTTTCCATAGGGTCACCACCTTTTCCATCTCTTATTATAGCGCTTTCATCAAGCTGGAATCATCCTGTTTTGATGAAATTGGAAATTCATTGATTTGTCATAATTTTAACACTATACTGAAAGTGGTTATACCAATCTTTACAGGGGAGGCGAATCTTTAGCGATGGAAAAATTGAAAGCGTTAACAGGGGAACATCAATTAGCGTCGTATGAAGAGGCTTGTCAGTCGTTTGAATGGACACAAGCAGAAGCATTGTTTTCATGGAATTTGACGGGGAAAGTCAATTTGGCATATGAAGCCATCGATCGCCATGCGGAAAGTGAATTGGCGACAAAAGTGGCACTGCTTTATTTCGATGGGGATCGAGAAGAGCGGTACACGTATGCGGATATGAAGAAAGAAAGTAATCGTTCTGGTAATGTTCTGAAGTCGATTGGTGTGGAGAAAGGCGACCGCGTCTTTATCTTTATGCCACGTCAGCCAGAACTTTATTTTATTTTGCTCGGTGCAATCAAACGAGGGGCCATCGTCGGTCCATTGTTTGAGGCGTTCATGGAACAGGCGGTTCACGACCGTTTGCTCGACTCGGAAGCGAAAGTGATTGTGACGACGAAAGAACTGTTGCCGCGCATTCCGGTCGATCAGTTGCCTCATTTAGAGACAATTCTACTCGTTGGGGACGATGTCGAAGAGTCGGAAAAGGTGCTCGATTATCGTAAACTGGCGAACGATGCGACGACAGATCTCGAATTGACGTGGGTCGACCGTGAAGACGGTCTGATTTTACACTATACATCGGGCTCAACAGGAAAACCAAAAGGGGTTCTCCACGTCCATAATGCGATGATTCAACATATGATGACCGGCAAATGGGTACTCGATCTTCAACCGGATGATATTTACTGGTGCACGGCTGACCCTGGATGGGTGACGGGGACGAGCTACGGTATTTTTGCGCCTTTCTTAAATGGTGCGACAAACGTCATCGTTGGTGGACGCTTCAATCCTGAATTTTGGTATTCGGTCATTGAACGGTTTGGCGTGACAGTTTGGTATAGTGCCCCGACGGCGTTCCGCATGCTCATGGGCGCTGGCGACGAAGCGTTTGAGAAGTATGATTTGTCTTCACTTCGTCATATTTTATCCGTCGGTGAGCCGCTAAATCCAGAAGTCATTCGTTGGGGACACGAAGCATTTGATCTTCGAATCCATGATACGTGGTGGATGACAGAAACCGGTGCGATGATGATTTGTAACTATCCGACGATGGACATCAAACCGGGCTCAATGGGGAAACCGATCCCAGGTTGCGAAGCGGCTATTTTGGATGACCGGGGTCAACCACTTCCACCACACCGAATGGGGAACTTGGCACTCAAGACGCCTTGGCCGTCGATGATGCGGAAGATTTGGAAGAACGATGCGAAGTATGAGAGTTACTTCTGGGGAGATTGGTATGTGTCAGGTGATTCTGCTTATATGGACGAAGACGGCTATTTCTGGTTCCAAGGTCGGGTCGACGACGTCATCATGACAGCAGGAGAACGGGTCGGACCGTTTGAAGTGGAAAGTCGACTCGTGGAACATCCGGCTGTGGCTGAAGCGGGTGTCATCGGAAAACCGGACCCGGTCCGAGGTGAAATCATCAAAGCGTTCATTGCGCTACGTAAAGGTTATGAACCGTCTGATGAGTTAAAGCAAGAAATCCAGCAGTTCGTCAAAGAAGGATTGGCTGCGCATGCGGCACCACGTGAAATCGAATTCAAGGACAAGTTGCCGAAAACGCGAAGCGGGAAGATCATGCGTCGCGTCTTGAAGGCTTGGGAATTGAATCTTGAAACAGGTGACCTCTCGACGATGGAAGATTAAGATAAACAAAGGGTCGACACATCGTGTGTCGACCCTTTGTTTATTCACCGTTAGCATCAGCATCGGCTTCTTCTTCAGCTTGTTGTTCGGCTTCTTGTTTAGCCTCTTCTTCAGCTTTCTTCTTCGCGTCTTCCTCAGCTTTTTTCTTTGCTTCGGCGTCTGCTTTTTGTTTAGCTTCTTCTTCAGCTTTTTTCTTAGCGGCAGCATCGGCAGCAGCCTCTTGTTTCTTCTCCTCAGCTTCTTTCTTTGCTTCTTCGGCCTCTTTCTTGGCCTCTTCTTCTTTCTTCTTCTCTTCCTCTTCTTTTTCTTTCTCTTCTACTTTCTTCTTCTCAGAGAATGAACCTGAGTCTTGGAAGTCTTTCGAAGTGACGGTTGAAGGTTGTGAGAAGCGGGCGCTGACGCCTAGAGCTTCTGGGTCATCCGCATAGACACGATTCATCGTTTGCGACCAGATGCGCTGTGTCCGTTGATAGTAACGTCCATAATCCCAACCATCTAGCATTGAGAGGCGTTGTGAATCATAACCTGACCAGACAGCGAGTGTAACGTTCGGGTTCGACCCGACCAAGTACGAATCACGTTGATCGTTCGTTGTACCGGTTTTACCCATCCAATCGCCAGGAACGCTGAGCAATGATTGTGCATATGTCGCAGTACCTGACGTGTAGACGTCGCGGAGCATATCCACCACGAGATAAGAGGTACGTTCTGTGAAAATACGCGTTTTCTTCGGCTTCGCTTCGTAAATGACTTCACCTTGATATTCGATTTCTTGGATGAAGTGCGGCTCCACGTGTTCACCGTAATTTGCTAGCATCGCATAAGAGGCGGCCAAATCGATAGGCTTGACTTCCCCGGTACCGAGTGCCATCGCTGAAGCATAACGGTTTCCTTCAGATACCGGAATTCCCATGTCGACTAATTTCTGCGTATCAGCAGGTTTTTGGTTACGTTCTTCATAAATCTTAACAGCCGGAACGTTCAAGGAGAGCTTGAGCGCATCGCGTACTGTGACAGCACCGCGATACGTTTTCCCTTCGTTTTGAACTTGTTTCTTCGGTTGTCCGGGACCAGTAAACTTATAGAAATACTCCTCGTCAATGATTTGAGTGGCAGGTGTAATCATGCCAGCTTCAATCGCATTTGAATAGACAAGAATCGGTTTTGCAGTCGATCCGATTTGACGTTCTGCCCAGAAAGCACGGTTCAAATCGTCGGTCTTGCCATTGATGTAGCGACCTCCGACGAATCCGAGTACTTTCCCGGTCTTATTCTCAATCATGACAGAAGAGGTTTGTTCAGGAAGTGTGCGGTTCTCATCTTCAATCGTTTGATTCGGTCCGAAGTTGCCAGCGTTTTTAGCCGGTTGTTGCATCGCTTCGTGAATTTCTTTATCCAATGTCAAACGGATGTTGAACCCACCTTGACGCAACATGTTATGAGCACGCTTCGCATAAGTCGAACGGACAGAGTCCTGTTCCTCCGAGCTCAACTCATTGATTTCAATCCCATCTTGCTCCAATAGATAATCCGTTACGATTTGGCGTGCTTGAAGTTCTGCTTCGTCTACCACGTACGGATATTTGTCGCGAGGCTTCGTCTGAGTCTGCATGAAGTCTTGTGTGATGTCGTAGTTATAAGCGGCATCATATTCTTCTTTCGTGATCTTTCCTGCAACGTACATGCGGTTCAATACCGTTTTCATTCGGTTAACCGCACCCGATACGTCCTCTTTGATGACGCCACCTTGATAGTAAGGTGTGTAGAAGAATGGGTTTTTTGGGATACCGGCAAGGAAAGCGGCTTGTGGAAGTGTCAATTTCTCTGCCGAAGTATTGAACACACCGCGAGCGGCGGCCTCAATCCCTGAAATGTTACGTCCCATCGAGTTACGTCCGAATGAGACAACGTTCAGATAGGCGTTTAAAATTTCATCTTTGTCCATCGCCTTCTCTAGACGAAGGGCGAGTAATATTTCTTTTGCTTTCCGTTCGAAAGATACTTCGTTCGTCAACATTTGGTTTTTAATCAATTGTTGCGTCAACGTTGAACCACCCGTGCGATCTTCAGATCCTGTTGCTTCTTGTAAAATAGCGCGTAACGTCGCTTTTGGAACGACGCCATCGTGCTCATAGAATTCGACATCTTCCGTCGCAAGTAGTGCATCGACAACGTATGGAGAAACTTTTTCTACTGGAATCGGGATTCGTACCTCATCGGTCGTATAGTTCCCGATGCGCTCCCCGCTTCCGAAGTAAATATTGGAAGTCGATGTATACGTATTGATTTGCGCAGTCATTGTCTTGTAGGCCGGGGTCGGCATATCTTTGACGAGTGACGCGAAATATCCGACACCAATTCCAGCACCTAAAAACCCGATGAGTACAACAGAAATGATGGTCAGGAGTAGGACGTTCCACGACACATCATACATAACATTGGCATAACGACGTACTTTCAATGACGTCGGATTATTCCATAAGTCTCGAATCTTCTGCAGCATGACAGCCTCCTTAAATATGGTGTAAAACTATTTTAGACAGTAATATATTCGATTATAGCACAATTCAACCTACACCTTACCTCGAAACCGAAGTCTCGTGCAAGTTTCATTGTAAGAGTTGACAAGTTGAAAACGATGCTTATAAAATGAATAGCATAGTCAACAATAAGATGACGCTGTGAAGAAAGCGAAGTAGTCGACGGACCTCTTGTCCAGAAAGCTAGTGGTTGCTGTGAACTAGCCAATGTCAATCGATGAATTACACTTTTAGAGCGTGCCTTTGGGCCGGTTCGAGACCGTTATCTCTCGCTCAAGCGGTCGCAAATTGCGACAAGTAGGGTGGTACCGCGGAATCTCCGTCCCTTCTCATATGAGAAGGGACGTTTTTTTATGTCAATTGAAGGAGTGGAACAGATGGAACTATTAAAAGACTTAGAGTTTCGAGGGCTTGTCAACCAAATGACAGATGAAGAAGGATTGAAAGAACAACTGAAACAACCGACGACGTTATACACGGGATTTGATCCGACAGCGGACTCGCTTCACATCGGGCACTTGCTCCCGATCTTGACGCTAAAACGTTTCCAGCAGGCCGGCCATCAGGTCATCGCGCTCGTCGGTGGGGCGACAGGGATGATTGGTGACCCGTCTGGTCGTTCGGATGAACGTTCACTAAACACGTTGGATACGGTCAAGCTCTTCTCCGATCGCATCAAGGATCAGTTGAGCCGATTCCTTCCACTTGAAGGGGAGAACCCGATCACGATTCGCAACAACTACGAATGGACGGAAGAGATGTCAATCATCGACTTCCTGCGCGACATTGGGAAGCACTTCCCAATCAGTTACATGCTTGCGAAAGACTCTGTCGATTCACGTATGGAGAACGGGATCTCGTATACAGAGTTCTCTTACATGTTGCTCCAATCTTACGACTTCTTGAAACTATACGAGACAGAGAAATGTCGTCTTCAAGTCGGTGGAAGTGATCAATGGGGGAACATCACGGCAGGTCTTGAATTGATTCGTCGCTTTGGTCACTCTGAAAAAGCGTTCGGTCTCACCGTGCCACTCGTCACAAAGTCGGACGGACAAAAGTTCGGGAAGACAGCGGGCGGTGCAGTTTGGTTAGATGCGGATAAGACGTCGCCATATGAGTTCTACCAGTTCTGGATCAACGTCGACGATGCAGATGTCATCAAGTTCATCAAATACTTCACGTTCATGTCGCATGAAGAGATTGAGGCACTTGCAGCCGAAGTGACAGAAGCGCCTGAAAAGCGCGTGGCACAGCGCCGACTCGCAGAAGAGATGACAAAGCTTGTCCACGGTGAAGCAGGACTTGAACAAGCGGAGCGCATCACGAAAGCGTTCTTTAGCGGAGATTTGACGTCGCTTCAACCGGAAGATATGGAAGATGCGTTTAAAGGCATGCCGCAATTCGAACTTGACGGTGAACGCAACCTTGTCGACCTCCTCGTCGAAGCGAAGATCTCACCATCGAAACGTCAGGCACGTGAAGATGTGACGAACGGAGCGATTTACTTGAACGGCGAACGTGAACAAGCGCTCGATAAAATGATTACGCGCGAAGACACGCTCGGTGAATTCACCATCATTCGCCGTGGTAAGAAGAAATACTTTGTGATTCGTCACATATAATCACGATGTCCGTTCCTCATTTGTTGAGGAATGGACTTTTTTTATACATGACGTGCGGTTCGGATTTGCTAAAATGGGAAGATAGGAGGGATGACGATGGAGATAGAAGAATTTTTCGGTGAGCAGTTCCATCAATGGCGCGAACACTTTCGTTATTATGAAATGGCGATCACGGAACTTGAGAGCGATCTCGGGATCATCGACTTGGACTGGCAGACGAGACTCGGGTATTCACCGATTGAACATGTGAAGACGAGAATGAAGACATTGCCGTCCATCGTGCGCAAGATGAAACGGAAAGACTTGCCTTTGGAAGTTTCGGCGCTTTGGGAACATGTGCACGATGTGGCGGGCATTCGGATTGTTACAAGCTTCCGCGACGATATTTATGAAATCTTGCGTCATCTAGAGGCGCGAGATGATTTAGATATCATCGAAATCAAAGATTACATCAAACATCCAAAACCGAGCGGGTATCGGAGTTTACATCTCATCGTGAAAACGAAAGTCTACTTGGCAGAACGAATCATCTGGGTGCCTGCGGAGATTCAGATTCGGACACTCGCCATGGACTTTTGGGCGGCAACGGAACATAAGCTTCAGTACAAATATCAACATGCCGTGCCAGAATCATCGAAAGAAGAGCTGATTGAAGCGTCACTCATGGCGGATGCCCTCGATACGCAAATGGGACGCATTCGGCAAGAAATTTTGAAGAAATAAAAAAATCCCCTTCGTGAAGAAGGGGATAAAAAGCATTAACGTGAGTAGTACTCGACGATGAGTTGCTCTTTGATTTGGTCGTTGAGTTCAGCGCGTTCTGGGAGACGTACGAATGTACCTTCGAGTTTCTCAGCGTCAAACGATACGAAGTCTTTTGTAGCTGGTGCTACTTCAAGTGCTTCAGCGATTGCTTTTACGTTTTTCGACTTTTCACGAACAGCGATAACTTGACCTGGTTTTACGCGGTAAGACGCGATGTCAACGCGTGATCCATCAACAGTGATGTGACCGTGGTTGACGAGTTGGCGTGCTCCACGACGTGTGCGAGCGAGGCCGAAACGGTAAACGAGGTTGTCGAGGCGTGATTCGAGCAAGAACATGAAGTTCTCACCGTGGATGCCTGGCATTTTACCAGCATCGTTGAAGATGCGGCGGAATTGCTTCTCGTTCACTCCGTACATGTGACGAAGTGCTTGCTTCGCTTGAAGCTGAAGACCGTATTCTGAGATTTTCTTACGACCATTTCCGTGTTGACCTGGTGCGTAAGGACGTTTTGCTAATTCTTTACCCGTTTCGCTAAGCGAGATGCCTAAGCGACGCGAGAGTTTCCAAGCTGGACCTGTGTAACGAGCCATGATTGGACTCCTCCTTGTTGTTCATGTATTTTGCACAAAAGAACAACGGTGTCAAAGACGAGTAACGCCCCTTTCTAGGTGCAAGCACCTTCACTTGATAGCGAAGCTACGAGATGCCCCTCCGACAAAAGTCGAGGCCCGAAAGGTGGATACGTTTGTCTGTGACTGCTATCGTCATTTCATGCACAAAGATGAGTATACGATGAATACCATCTCTTGTCAATCAAATATAGCGAAGAAGTGTTTCGCAAAAACGTTCGAGTCCTTGACGGTCGATTTCTGAGAAACGGTCGAACTCCGGGCTGTCGATATCGAGCACGCCGATTGTTTTCCCGTCACGTACGAGAGGGACGACGATTTCAGAATTCGAAGCCGCATCACATGCGATATGACCAGGGAATTGATGAACATCGGCCACGAGCTGTGTTTCTTGTGTAGCTGCCGCAGTTCCACAAACCCCTTTACCGAACGCGATGTGAACGCAAGCCGGGAGTCCCTGGAATGGTCCTAAGATTAGACTGTCTTCAGAATCAGTCACGTAGAATCCGACCCAGTTGATCCGATCTAAAAATTGGTTGAGTAAAGCGCTGGCGTTGGCAAGGTTGGCCACTGTATTTGTTTCGCCCTCTAATAATGCGGCGAGTTGCTTGTTTAATAGTTCGTAACCGGCTGTCAAATCACCTGAGTACGATGTCGTTTGGAACATATAAATTCCCCTCCATCTTTCGTGTTTTTAGAATTTAGCATTATGGTACACGCAAATTTAAGATTTGTCTTGTTAGAAAGTTCCGAAAAAATGAACAATCTCCACTGAAACCATTGGAAAACCTATGCAAATCGTTGGTTCTATAATATGATTAGGTATATCTATTCTTATAAAATACTTCTTTTTTTTAATATAAAGGTACATAAGTCCACGAAAGCGGCTTGGAGGTTGTGAAAAAGATGGATTACGGAATTTATGGATTAATCATTGGAATCATCGTCGTCGTATTAGGCGGCATGTTGGGGAGTATGCTCATTCGAAGGAATTTTTACCAAAAAATTGACGACTTGGATATGAGGAAACAAAGTGTGCTCAGTGCGAGCATACCCGTCGAACTCCAGAAATTCAAACAGTGGCCGATGGAAGGGGAAACAAAAGAAAAGTTTGATCGTTGGCATCAATCTTGGGATGAGTTAGTCAGTGTACATGCAGGTCAAATCGATGAAGCGTTATACCGGGCTGAGGAAGACTTGGATAAATATCGTTTCATGAAAGTCAAAGCTGACTTGAATGCAACTGAACAACTCATTGAAGAGCTCGAGACGATGGTACACGCCATGCTCGATGAGATGGATGAATTTACGACGCATCACACCTCGCTTATGGACATTGTGAAGCAGGATGAGAAAGAGTTGTATCAGTTCCGCAAGACATTGAATTCACAAAACCATGCGTTCGGACCAACCTATGCATTGGTGGAACAAGAGATTGCCGCTGCCGAGGCGAAACGCAGTGAGATGATCAACTTAAAGCAGGTCGGTCAAGTTTCTGAAGCATTTGAAACCGGACAAGCCTTATCGAATCAAGTAGGACACATCCGTGAACTGATTCGGATCATTCCGCAATTTGTACGTACGGTTCAAGTGGAACTGAAACAACAACTTCAACAACTCCGGGCTGGACATAAAGAAATGCAAATGGACGGGTATGCGCTTGAACCACTTGGATTAATGGAAGAAATCGATCAAGCGGAAGATCGTCGAGAAGAGTTGATGGCTCGAATCGAACGCTTGGAATTTGATCATTTTGAAGAGGACATGCAACAGTTGAGCTCGGATATCGATCAATTATTCGAAGCATTCCGAACAGAGGTCGATGCCCGCCAATACGTGAAAAAAGAATTTGCGACGATACAAGAGCGCGAATTGCAATCTGCCGAAATCATGAATCACTTACAGACGGAAATGTCTCGACTTGTAAGCAACTATGAAATCAATGCACGCGTCGGAGAAGAATTCGAACAATTAGAACGTGAACGAACGACTCTCACGGCGAATGTACTTGATATTGAACAAGCTCTCGTCGCGCAAATGTTACCGTTTAGTATGATCAAATCCAAAGTGCAGGAAGCGAAACGGTCACTTGACCAATTCAGTGCCATGCATGAGCGTTTCATTGAGGATACGAATTCATTACGTAAAGAAGAGCTTGAGGTCCGTCACAAGTTAGAAACGTGGAAAAAAGAATTGTCTGGGCATCGTCGCCTGTTAGCGAAAAGTGCGATGCCGGTTGTTCCGAATGATTTGTCAAACGACTTACGTCAGCTCCAAAAAGGTGTCCAGTCGTTAGACGAACAGTTTGACAAGGCACCGTTCAACATGACGTATATCGTCGGGCTTAGCCATGATGTCGAAGAGATGATGGATAACTTCCGTGACCGTGTCCATGCACTGATTCGTCAAGTGACGTATGCGGAACAGTTGCTCCAATATGCAAACCGCTTCCGTCGCCGTGACAACGAGGTCCATATCGCCTTGACGCTTGCGGAAAACAAGTTCTTGCATGGAGAGTATGGCACTGCGGTCGAAATCGGTGAGCGGGTGCTCGGTCGATTCGATGAGAACGGAGCCAATGAAATTCGTCAACGTGTGGATAAAGGGTTAGAACAGCAGGAATTGCTAAAAAAATAAACGATGCATGAAGATTGACGGAAACGGGAAAAACGTAGACGTCAATCTTTTTTCAATCAAGGAGGAATCGTCAGATGGGTACACTATGGGTCAACGGGAACATCTACACATTGAATAAACCAGGTGAGATGGAACGTGCCATGTTTATTGAGCATGGACGCGTCTTGAAGATGGGGGACGAGGGACATCTCCGACGTACATATGCGGGTCGCATCGAGGAGATTGTGAATTTGGAAGGAAAGAGTGTGTATCCGGCCTTTACCGATTCACATATTCACCTTGTCGGATACGGCGAAGCGCTCGACCGTGTCGATGCGAGTGAAGCGACGGATCTTCGAGAATTACTTGAAACGATGAAGCAACGAGGGTCGGACGACGATTGGATCGTCGCAGAAGGGTTTGATGATCGTCTGCTCGGTGACATGCCGACACGCGAGATGATTGATGAAGTGATTGACGACCGTCCTGTCGTGTTGAAGCGTGTCTGTCGTCACGTAGCCGTCGTGAACTCGAAAGGACTTGAACGACTTGGATTGATCCACCATACGGTGATCGAAGGTGGAAAACTTGGGCGAGGTGAAGAAGGCAAATTGAATGGCGTCCTATATGATGCTGCACTAGATCTCTTATATAAAGAATTGAGTGGGAATCGTAAGAAAAATGCCGCTTCTCTTCGCCGGGCAATCGATTCATTATTCGCACATGGAATCGTTGGTGCCCATACGGAAGACTTGTTCTATCATGGAGATCCGCTCGAAACGATTCAAGCGTACGAAGATGTACTGGACGAACTTCCGTTTCAAGCACACCTTCTCGTCCACGAACAGGTGGTGGATCGTGTCATCCAGCAAGATGCGATGACGCGTCGGAAGCGGTTTGACTTCGGTGCGATGAAACTCTTTGTCGACGGTTCGTTTGGTGGACGCACCGCTCTGTTATCTGCACCGTATGCGGATGATCGGAGTCAACGAGGAATTGAAGTACATCGACCAGATCATCTCGAGGCACTCGTGAAAAAAGCACGAACATACGGTATGAATGTGGCAGCGCATGTGATCGGTGATGCGGCGGTCGAGCAATTTGTCGGCCTGCTTGAGAAGTACCCTGCCAGAAAAGGGACACGAGATCGAATTATCCATGCCTCATTATTGAATGACTCATTGATCAACCGAATCAAATCATTGCCTGTTTTGATTGATGCACAGCCGGTATTTTTATCGGATGACATGGACATGCTGTTCGAGCGGTTGGGCAATGAGCGTGTGCATGATGTCTATCGATTCAAGTCTTTACTCGATACAGGGGCATTGGTGTTAGGAGGAAGTGACGCGCCGATTTCATCTGTTGACGTTCGAAAGGGATTGTTTGGAGCGGTGATGCGACAATCGTTTCACGGGTCGAGCACGCTAAATCCGAGTGAACGTCTTTCGATGTATGAAGCTCTTCGCAGTTTCACGTATTCGCCTCATGTTGCTACAGGGACGCACGGAAGAAACGGGCTGTTGGTTCAAAGCTACAATGCCAACTTCACAGTATGGGATGAAGATTTCTTTAAATTGAGTGGGAAAGACATCCTGCACAACCGTCTTGTCATGACTGTCGTCGAAGGGCAACCAGTGTACGAAGCAGAAAAAGCCACGCTGTAAAAAAAGAGTTGCTTCATCCGAAAGGGATGAAGCAACTCTTTTTTTACATCAGAAGAATGAACGTTGTACTTTATGCCAGAACGAGTTGGTCCGAAGCTTGACAGTCTTGATGACCTGGTCCGAGAGTTCGATATCGATTCGGTCTGTGTACTTCAAGCTGAGCGCCTCGTTATCCATCCCAATAATCGGGTAGTCGTTGCCGTCTTCGACGATGCGGAGTGACAACTTACGCGAATCATGAACGATAAAGGATGAGCCGAGTGTGCGATAGCGATTGTTGTTGACCGAAGCGATCTCACTGACTTGCATACATGGGATGAGTGGGTCGACGACCGCACCGCTGAGAGATTTGTTATAGGCAGTCGATCCCGTCGGCGTCGATACAACCATTCCGTCCCCACGGAATGTTTCGAAATGTAGATCGTCGATATAGACCTCGATGGCGAGTGATTTGATAATACTTGATTTAATCGAAGCCTCATTTAAACAGAGGAGCGGTGTCGATTCGTTGATCGATGCTGAAAGAAGTGGATACTTCCGGACTTCGAGACCTTCTTCGATTCGCATCGAGTTGTCCGAGAAGAGGCGGTCGACTTCATCGAGTTTATGTATGTCGAAATCACAATAAAACTCGTTCAATCCACGACCGAAGCCAACGTAGATGGCGTCTTGACGAAAGCCTGTGTAGCGAACCGCCTGTAAAAATGCCCCGTCCCCGCCGACTGCAGCGATGATGTTCGCGTCCTCCGGTTGATTTACGATGTTGAACCCGTGTTTTTCCCCGATTTCTCTCAGTTTCTTCACTTCTTTTGTGAATTCGTTGACGTTACGATGGTACAAATAGACGTTGTTTCTCATCTGAGTCATCCCCTTTGTCAATGGTGTCCTCTTTATTATAACGTGTTTCTTCCTACCGATATAGGGAAAACTGAAACAGAGTCAAAAGCAGGAAGTTTGTCAAAGGCTCAAGTTCATCGATATGATGAACGAGTAACTACAACAAAGGGGATGAGTACATGCCAACATTTAAAGGGAACAACGTAACATTACAAGGAAATCCAGTGAAGGTAGGAGATCAAGCTCCTGATTTCCGCGTCTTGACGACTGCTTTAGAAGAAGTGACGTTAGCAACCTATCCGGGGAAAAAACTAATCAGTGTCATTCCTTCAATCGATACAGGCGTATGTGATGCACAAACGCGTGAGTTCAACGAAAAGGCCTCATCACTCGGTGGTACAGTCTTGACTGTATCGAACGATTTGCCGTTCGCACAGCGCCGTTGGTGTTCTGCATCTGGTTTAGATAACGTAGTCACCCTCTCGGACCACCGCGATCTTTCGTTCGCAAAAGCATATGGTGTTTTAATTGAAGAAATGCGTCTTCTTGCGCGTTCTGTATTCGTCGTCGGTTCGAATGGCGTCGTCCAATATGTACAATATATGGATGAAATGACAGATGAAGTTGATTTCGCGGCGGCACTTGAGGCGTTCGAACAAGCGAATTGATTCGTTTGGCGAAATTGATTAAAATAGCTTACACTAGTACGTGAACCGACCGGTCCTCTCATGGGGGCCGGTTTTGTATGGAAAGGATGAACGAAAATGGAACGTTTTGAACAACTCTATCGTGATTGGAAGAAGGAAGCAAAGAAACTGGTCAACGACCTGGATGTATTACCGATCGAGGCACTCGTCCAAGTATTTGACCATGTTGACATTGAAAAAGAGAAGATGGACGATGTCCGTAAAGCAGTGAGTTTACTCGTCTTGGAAGAAACGACACAACTCCCCCCGAACAATCAACCGACACCGGATGCGGTCAGCCTATTTATGGGTTATCTAGCTTCGAAGCTACTTAAGGAAAACGCGACGATTCTAGATTTAGGTAGTGGGACAGGTACGTTGACGCACGCCGTTCTCTCTCAGTTAAAAGATGCGACAGCGCAAGCGGTCGAAGTGGATGAACTGTTGCTTCGTCTTTCCTATTCCATTAGTAACTTGTTAGGAGAACCAGTATCCTACTTCCATCAAGACGCCCTTGCTCCTCTGTTTGTTGAACCGAGCGACCTTTCCGTTGCTGACTTGCCAATCGGATATTATCCAAATGATGAAGTGGCAGCCGGATACGACATGAAACGAGAACAAGGACATGCCTATTCGCATTTCCTCTTGATGGAACAGGCGATTCGCCATACGAAACCAGGTGGGCATGGATTATTTGTCATCCCGAACAATTTGTTTGAACAGGATGACGAAGGGAAATTAAAACAATGGATGGACCGTGAGGCTGTTGTGAAAGGGGTCATTCAACTTCCGACGACGATGTTTAAAGACGAACGTTACGCGAAAAGCTTATTGCTCCTTCAAAAAGTAGGAGAAGGCGTCACACGGCCAAAACAAGCGCTATTTGTGGAACTTCCGTCATTCACAGATGTCAGAGCGGTAGCCAATGTTGTGAAACAGATTGATGATTGGTTCAAAACAACTCAAAAATAATGGACAAAATACTTGAAAAAGGTATGCAAAATCAAGTATCTTCATTATGATACAGTTATCAGTTTTAAATTGAACAGATAAAGATATGCGTTTAAAACGAAAGGTAAGAGGTGTATGACATGACGAAAATTATGGCAGTCAATGCGGGTAGTTCATCGCTCAAGTTCCAGTTACTCGAGATGCCAACGGAAGAGTTGCTCGCAGTCGGACTTGTAGAGCGTGTAGGGAAAGAAGATGCGATTTTTACAATCAAGTACGGTGAAGGACAGAAGTTCAACGTGGTCACACCACTTCACACGCACAAAGAAGCGGTTGAATTGACGTTGGAGAAGTTGATCGAATTGGATATCATCCAATCATTCGATGAGATTTCTGGTGTAGGTCACCGTGTGTTACACGGAAAAGAGTTGTATGCGGATTCGGTCGTCATTGACGATGAAGTCATGAAGAACATCGAATCGTTCACAGAGCTCGGACCACTTCACATCCCACCAAACTTGACAGGTATTCGTGCATTCCAGGCAATTTTGCCGAATGTCCCACAAATAGCGGTATTCGATACAGCGTTCCACCAGTCAATGCCTGAAGAGAATTTCTTGTACAGTCTTCCTTATGAATACTATACAGAACATGGTGTACGTAAATACGGCTTTCACGGAACGAGCCACAAGTATGTCACACAGCGTGCGGCAGAACTTCTCGGTCGTCCGCTAGAAGACTTGCGTTTGATTTCATGTCACCTCGGTAGCGGTGCATCGATCGCTGCAGTAGCAGGTGGTCGCTCAATCGATACAACGATGGGCTTCACACCACTCGAAGGAATCACGATGGGAACGCGCTCAGGTTCTTTGGACCCGGCCCTCATCCCGTTCTTGATGCAAAAAACAGGGAAGTCTGCTGAAGATGTATTGAACGTCATGAACAAAGAGTCTGGCGTGTACGGTCTTTCTGGTATCTCAAGTGACTTGCGTGACATCGAGCAAGCGGCTGCAGAAGGCAACCATCGTGCAGAAGTTTCATTGAAAATCTTCTCGAACCGTATTCACGGTTACATCGGTCAATATGCGGCTGAAATGAATGGTGTCGACGCCATCATCTTCACAGCGGGCGTCGGTGAGAACTCGGACGTCATCCGTGAACGCATCCTTCGCGGTCTTGAATTCATGGGTGTCTACTGGGATCCTTCACTTAACAACGGTGCTCGCGGAAAAGAGTTGTTTATCAACTATCCGCACTCACCAGTTAAAGTCATCATCATCCCGACGAACGAAGAATTGGTCATCGCGCGCGACACGGTACGCATTGCAAACCTTGTCGAAGCACACGCATAATACGAAACGAACCCACGTTACTTCGTGTAACGTGGGTTTTTTTATGAGTCTTTTTTACTAATGTGAAGAATCGTAAGTAGGACAAATGTTTTCTCCTTTGTAACATTAGGCGTTTCGTTTACATCGTTTTGCAATGTTAATGTCATGAATGAACCGTATATTGGATTTTAATTTATAAAAATATCTCGTATTCGATTTAAATGTCAATCTAACGCGATAAACCGTTAATTTTGACATCGATTTGTAATGTTCGTGTCACTCAAATGAACAGGAAGTGTAACGGCACTGACTGATGTTTCGTCATATAGTTATCTGGACGAAATATTCAATTGGAGTGACGAGTCACTCGTTCGATAGATGATGATATGAAATGAAACCAAATTGACGAAGAGAGGACGAATAAACGTATGTTGAAAAAAATCATGACGCTCTTACTTCTCGCCATCGCCGTATTTGCATTTGCTCTACCCACTTCACCAGTAGAAGCAGCTACGAAAAAAGTATATGTTGCAACAAAGTCAGGTTCGAAGATGGTCTATGCAGAAGGGAAATCAAATGCACGAGTGATTGGGAAGATGACGGCGAGTGATCGTCTTCAACGTACAGGTTCTCGAGGTGCTTGGATTCGCGTGAACTATAAAGGGAAGGCCGGATGGGTTCCTACAAAGAACTTACGTACTGTAAGTGCTCCTAAACCGCTCAAACCAGCAAGCGTGAAGACGTATACGATGAAAGCGTCCGCATATACACCGTACTGCAAGGGATGTTCAGGTAAGACAGCACTTGGATGGAACGTTCGTACCCAAAAGCGAAATGTAGTCGCGGTAGACCCGCGCGTCATTCCACTCGGAACGAAAGTACAAGTATTCGTAGGGGGCAAGTCGATGGGTACCTACACGGCAGCTGACACTGGTGGCGCCATCAAAGGAAATAAAATTGACATCTTAATGTATTCGCAAAATGCAGCGATTCAATTTGGTCGTAAAACGGTTACAGTCAAGGTGTTATAATGCATAGGAAAAGGGTCTTGCGATTGCGCAAGACCCTTTTTGATGGATGGGTGATTATTGACGAACGATAAGGACGTCACATTTCGCATAACGGACGATGCTTTCAGAAACGCTTCCGATAAAGAACCGTTCAACGGCGTTTAAACCTGTCGCACCACAAATAATAAGATCAATATCATGGTTAGGTGCAATCTTTTTCGCAATCGTCACTTTCGGGGAACCGTATTCAATCACCGTTTCGACTTCTTTTACGCCACGCTCTTTCGCGCGATTGACATAGTCTTCAAGCAACTCTTTCGCATATGTCTCGGCACGCTCTGTGATTGTGCGGTCGTAAGCTTCTACAGTCGCAAACGTACGCGTATCAATCACATGACCAACGTACAGTTTTCCTTCGTTACGAATCGCGACATCGATTGCTGTTTCAAATGCACGTTCTGCCTCTTTAGAGCCGTCAACGGCAGATAAAATGTGTTTGTATACAATTGCCATGTAAATCCCAACCTTTCGCTCGAAATATACGTTCGGCTTACATATATAGTATACCACTTCTTTCAGTTTTCACGCTTTTTCGCCATGAAAATGCGTGAATTTTTTCATGACGATGTTCACGACATGTCCAAGTTTGGAATTCGTGTGAAAGAACGGGTAAAATAAGGCGGAGGAGGTAGGTCGATGAAACATGTAATGATTACATCTGGTGCCAAAGGGATCGGACGCGTAGTGACGGAGCGTCTGTTACAAGATGGGTGGCACGTCAGCATTTTGCAACGGAATCCGATTGACTGGGAACATGAACGGATACATATGATCGAGGCCGGATTGACGGACCGCGAACAACTGCTCTCAGCCTATGAGGAAGCGGTCGAACGCTTTGGTGAACCGAACGCCTTGATTTTAAATGCAGGTCCATATATCTTTGAGCGGAAACCGCTCGTCGAATTGACAGACGAAGAGTGGGACGAAGTACTCATGGGCAACCTGTCCGCCTCATTTTGGTTGATGCGTCGTGCGATTCCTTCCATGCGCTCAAATCGATTTGGACGCATCATCTCGTATGGGTTTCCGGAAAGTGGGACGGCCCCTGGCTGGATCCATCGTTCTGCGTTTGCCGCTGCAAAGACGGGACTCGTCAGTTTGACAAAATCGGTCGCGCTAGAAGAGGCCCCGTTCGGGATTACGGCGAACATGGTCAATCCGGGCAATATCGTCGGCTCTCAAAAGGAGATGCGCATTGATGAAGCGGAAGTGGATGAAGGAACTCCGGTCGGTCGACACGGGACAGGAGAAGATATCGCGCGTTTGATTTCGTTCTTATTACAAGAAGACTCGGACATGATCACAGGTGCCATCATCGATGTGACAGGCGGCGTCAACGTCGTCCATCAATACCGAAAGTGAGGGGAACGCGATGAAGATTGGAGTGGTCACGGACGTTCATGGAAATCTCGAGGCGTTGGAGGCTGCACTTCAAGTCATGGATGCGGAGCGGGTCGACGTCATCTGGTCGCTCGGTGACATGATTGCAATGGGACCGGACTCTAATGCGGTCATGGAGCGTTTGTTAGACCGGGGAACGCATATGATTTCTGGGAATCATGATGAAGCGGTCCTTTCCCTTTTGGCTGGACACGGTCATCCAGAAAGTTATGCTCATACGCGCCCCCACCATGAGTGGGTTGCGCGTCATCTAGAGACTCGATATGCAGATGTCCTCGAATCCCTTCCACGAACAATGTCCGTCAAAATGGTTGGCGAAACGGTGTTCGGCATTCATTATCATATCCCGACCGAACGACGCCACGCCACGATTGTCGAAGAACCGTTTCACGAGATTCTCGAACCGACACTGGAAAATATGCAGCGACTGTATGGAGCATATACAGGAGAAATCGTGTTATTCGGACATCACCATCCTGTCCATCTGTTTGAAGATGACACCAAGCGCTACGTCAATCCTGGTGCGCTCGGAGTGGCGAAAGATGACCTGGCTCGCTTTGCCATATTATCTGAAGGAGAAACCGGGATTGCTCTTGAACTGAAGGCGGTCCCATATGACAAACGTGCCTTTTTAGAGAAGATGGAACGTTATGACGTACCGCAACGGGATGTCATGCTGCGCTTGTTTTATTAAGATATGTAAAAAAGTGCGATCCTTGAGAATGGATCGCAGTTTTTGTCATTCAATCTCTTGAAGAGTTTTCGGATAACTCGTCAATGTGATGGGACCACTTTCTGTCATGACGAGATCGTCTTCAATACGGACTCCGCCGACTCCCGGTAGATAGATACCCGGTTCGACTGTGAACGTCATCCCGACTTGGGCGGTCATGTCATTGTTCGCTGCCATCGAGGGGTGTTCGTGTACTTCGATTCCAATTCCGTGACCGATTCGATGAGTGAAGTATTCACCATATCCTGCAGACGTGATGACTTGTCGTGCCGCGATATCGATTGCGCCGAGTGTCGTACCGACGTTCGCCATCTCGATTGCGGCTTCCTCAGCCTGAAGAACCGTTTCGTAAATCTCACGTTGTTTGCGACTCGCCTCACCGAAGACAACCGTCCGTGTGATGTCTGAACAGTATCCCTGCCAGACGACACCGAGGTCGAACAAGGCAAAATCTCCTTTTTTCAAGCGGTTGTTGCCTGGGACACCGTGAGGGTCGGCACTATTCTCACCGAACAAGACGAGCGTGTCGAACGACATTTCACGGACGCCTTGCTGTTTCATGGCGTATTCAATATCCGCGATGACCTCGAGTTCTGTCACGCCTTCACGGAGGGAGCGGATCCCGGCTTCGATGGCCATATCTGCCAACTCGGCGGCCCGCTTCATGATCCGGACTTCATCCGGTGATTTGATCATACGTAACGTTTGGAGCTCGTCTGTCAAATCGATAATTGACAGACCGGCAAAACCGGCGCGAAGCTGCTCGACTCGGTTGAATGTCAAATGCTCCCCTTCGATTCCGATTCGTTCAGGAACGATTTGGTTATCGAGGAATAACTTGACGATTTTGTCCCATGGGTTTTCATGGTCCATATACGTCACGATTTCACCTGACCAGTCACTCGCTTCGACAATCCCTTTTTCAAGTGCTGGGCAGATGATGGCAGTTGTGCCGTTCTTCAAAACTAAAATGGCGATCAATCGCTCGTGCGCTTCCGCGTATACTCCCGAGAAATAAAACACGGATGCTTTCGACGTGATGAATGCTGCATCTAACCCTTTTGTCGCTAGAGATTGTGCAATTTGATTGGTGCGTTGATTCAAGTTGAATCCCTTCCCTTCTACCTCTTACGTTGACTACTCGTCTATTATAGCTGTTTCGAAAACAGAAAGGAAATGTTGCAATTTGATTGGTACAGTTTGAACTAGTTCGACTGATACAGTATACTGAATAGAGTAGAAAATGTATTGAGAGAAGGGACTCCGCGTATGACCACAAAACATGAACAGATCATAGCACATATCGAGTCACTCGATGTAGGGTCAAAAATTTCGGTCCGCCAAATCGCCAAAGAGTTGGCTGTATCAGAAGGTACGGCTTATCGGGCCATCAAAGAAGCTGAGAACCTAGGTTTCGTATCAACCATTGAACGGGTGGGGACGATTCGGATCAAGCGAAAACATAAAGAAAATATTGAAAAGCTGACATTCGCCGAAGTCGTCAATATCGTCGATGGTCAGGTGTTGGGCGGACGTAACGGTCTCCACAAGACGCTATCGAAATTTGTAATCGGTGCCATGAAGCTCGAGGCGATGATGCGATATATCGATGTCGACTCACTCGTCATCATCGGGAACCGCGAGAAAGCGCATGAACTCGTCTTACAATCAGGTGGGGCTGTGTTGATCACAGGGGGATTCGACACAACGGATGAAGTGAAACGAATGGCAGATAAGTATGATATGCCTGTCATTTCTACATCCTATGACAGTTTTACCGTCGCGACGATGATCAACCGAGCCATCTATGACCGTCTAATCAAAAAAGAGATTTTACTCGTCTCAGATATCGTCATCCCGCTCCACGATACGTTCTATCTGAAGTCAGATGACACAGTGAAACGTTGGCACGAGCTGAATGAACGGACGAAACATAATCGGTATCCCGTCATCGATGAACAGATGAAAGTGGTCGGCGTGATCACGGCAAAGGATGTCATTGATAAATCACACGACTATGATATTGAGAAGGTCATGACGAAAAGTCCGATTACAGTAGGCGTACAAACGAGTGTCACCAATGCCGCGCACCAGATGGTGTGGGAAGGGATCGAGATGTTACCTGTCGTTGATAACTACGGACGTCTGCTTGGGATTATTAGCCGCCAAGATGTGCTGAAGGCGTTGCAACTGGCGAATCGACAACCGCAAGTCGGTGAGACGTTCGATAACATGATCACGAACCAGCTGAAAGAAGATCCTGCATCGAACGGGACGGCCTTCACGGTTGAAGTGGCCCCACAGATGACGAGTCATATGGGGACCGCCTCATCTGGCGTGTTGACGACCTTGTTGGTCGAAGGGGCGACGCGAAGTCTACGTCATATGAAGAAAGGCGATCTCGTGGTTGAGAATATCACCGTCTATTTCATGAAGCCGATTCAAATTGAAAGTCAGATTCGAGTGTCGGCCCATGTCTTCGACCTCGGTCGGAAGTTCGGGAAAGTGGATGTGGAGATGACGCAAGGGACACAACTTGTCGCCAAAGCGCTCGTCACGGCACAACTCATCGATCGGTAATAAAAAGAGCACCTGCTACAGCGCGTAGCGGGTGCTCTTTTTCATGATGGCGTATTCGTCGGTTCTTCTGCGGCGAGAGGGTAAATTTTGCGGTAACGGATAAATCCGACAACAGCATTCCCTAAACCGACGACTAACATGACGATGCTGACAATCCAACCGACAGATGAATTCAGACCGAATCCCCCGACCATTTGGTTCGCAGCGAACAATGCGAGGAATAAACTTAACCAGATCAACGCTTGCGTGTTGAACAACGCTTTTCGGTTTGGCGTCTTTGTCAAAAAAGCACGGCGCTTGAAGACAAGGTACGCACCGAGCGCGAACAAAATGAGTCCAATCATGACAAGTTGCAAGTGAAGGAACCCCTTTCTATCTCGTAATCTGTTATCATCATACCATAATAGTGTGTAGGAAAGTGAGGAATCATCATGACGCAATGGCAGGAAGCGGATACAATCAAATCAGAAATTGAGGCGGCTGACACCATTTTCATTCACCGCCACGTACGACCAGACCCTGATGCGTTGGGGAGCCAGCTTGGTTTACAGCGCATTCTAAAATCGGTTCATCCGGAGAAGCAAATCTATGTGGTCGGTGGCATGGTTCCAGACCTCGAGTTTTTAGGAAAGATGGAACATGTCGAAGAAGAAATGTATCAAGACGCGCTCGTCCTTATATTAGATACGGCGAATCAAGAGCGAATCGATGGACCATTTGCGCTAAAAGGGAAGACAATCATTAAAATCGATCATCATCCCGATGAAGATCCATATGCGATGACACAGATTGTCGATACCTCGGTCAGTTCGACGTCTGAGATGATTGTGGAACTCGCGGACATTTGGAGATATCCAATCGACCAAGAGGCGGCATTTTTACTCTATGCCGGCATCGTAGGCGACACAGGACGATTCCAGTTTCGAAATGCTACGGCCCGAACGTTTGAGATTGCTTCGGCGCTGATCGCGAAAGACATCGATACGAATAAATTGTACCGACACATGTATAAGACCAACTTAGCGACTCTTCAGTTACAAGGGTACGTGTTACAGCACGTCAATGTCACAGAAGAAGGCGTCGGCTATGTGAAGATTGACAAGGACGTGCTCCGGACGTTCCATGCGTCCCCGGAAGCGGCATCGCAACTCGTCAATAGCTTCTCTGGCCTCGAAGGATTGAAATGTTGGGTCATGTTCGTGGAAAACAAAGAAGAGATTCGTGTGCGCATCCGGTCGAAAGGTCCTGTCATCAATGAAGTGGCCAAGCGATACCGTGGGGGAGGTCATCCTATGGCGGCTGGTGCCACGATTGACACATGGGATGAGATGGATGACGTGATTGCGGCTTTGAATGAAGTGGCTGGGGAATTCACGTTTGAAGAAAATGAAGAGAGCTGACCGAGGTCAGCTCTCTTCATTTGTCTCCATTTTCCTTTGGGATGAACCATGTACCTCGTTCGGTCACGTCCTCGACGACGTCGAGCTGATACTCAGTAATGTACTTACGGAGCCGGTCGATGATTTCTGGGCTGTCGGCAAACACTGTTTGACCATGCTGTAATTTTTCTAACTTATCGCGTGCAATCTGTCCCCGATTGATAATCATACGCTTTTACCCCCTTTTGTCGTGAGTTTTGTCTATAATTATTGTATCAGAGAAGTGATGAATTGAGTTTGACAATTCCATTAATATAGAAAGGAGGCCAACGATGATTCATCTGAATGTCAGAACTGCTTATAGTTTACTACAAAGTACAATCCGGTTAGAACAATATGTCTTGCAGATGACCGAACGGGGAAGTCGTTCCGTGGCGATCGCAGACGATGCGTTCTATGGGGTTCCGACATTTTTGTCATATTGCCAACGATATGAGGTGAAACCGCTAATCGGACTGAGAACGGTCCTCCGATTGGATGGGTTAGACGTATCCGTGATTGTGTATTCATCTAACGAAACGGAGCTTAAGGAACAATATCGTATCATCCAGGCGGGAGGAATTGAAGGACGGACAACGATGCCGCTGATCGTATTACCTGAAAATTGGAAAGCGAGTGATCCGGTTCACCGGCGTCGCCTTTATCATCAACTCTTGTCGTTTGTCGATGAAGAGAAGCTGTGGCTCGGACTACCGGCACCTCAGACTACGGAACAGGTACAAGTGTTGAAACAACTTCGTCTCATGCGCGAAGAGCTTGCTGTCCAATTAATTCCGGCCCCTGAAACGAGATACATGAGACCGGAAGATGTGGAAGGATTCCGAGCCATTTCTGCCATTCGCGAAGGGGACGTGATGTCGAATGAAGACGTGCGACAAAAAGGATTGCACGTTCGACTACCGAGTGAAATGAATGACTGGTTCACAACGGAAGAATTATCGGAACTGGATCGATTCGAGGCATTGATTCGGCTGGATCATCTACCACGTGCGGAAGGGGCGATTCCAGAAATTCCGGATGCCGATCAAAATCTGAAACGACTTGTCGGTGAGCGGTTGAAGGCAATGGAACTCGTGAAACAACCTTACATCGAGCGGGCAAAGTTTGAGCTTGAAGTCATCGCCAATACCGGATTTTCTTCCTATTTCTTGATCGTGGAAGACATCGTTCGGTTTGCTCGAGAATCTGGGATTGAAGTAGGTCCGGGGCGTGGATCGGCAGCAGGTTCACTCGTCAGTTTTGCCCTCCATATCACGGAAGTCGATCCGGTTCATTACGGGTTGTTGTTCGAACGATTCTTAAATCCAGAGCGTGTGTCGATGCCAGACATAGACCTCGATTTTGAAGATGAACGTCGTGAGGAAGTGGTTTCTTACGTACTATCAAGATACGGTCATACGCATGCCGCACAGATCGGGACACTTGCCACGTTCGGTGCGAAAGCGGCAATTCGAGACGTTGCGAGAGCGCTCGGGATGACCCTTGAGGAAGGGCAGGCTGCGAGCAAGCAAGTGAAAGCCGGAGGACTTGATGAACTGATGTCGAGCCAGAAGCAGATGAAGTGGTTTGCCGGTAGCCAAAAGCGTCAGCAGTTATTACGGATTGCCAAACAGCTAGAAGGTTTGCCGCGTCAATCCTCCGTTCACGCGGCAGGAGTGGTGCTCAGTCGTCAACCGATTGAAGAAGTGACTCCGCTCCAACCCGAACTTGAAGAACACGTGACCCAATATAATATGAAGGATTTGGAAGAGGTCGGGCTTCTGAAAATTGACTTGCTCGGATTACGAAACTTGAGTCGCTTGCGAAAGATGGAGGATTTGATTCGAGAAAGTGATGCGCTGTTCTCTCTGAAAACAATTCCGTTAAACGATGCTCGGACGTATCGATTGCTTGCGAGAGGTGAGACGGACGGAATCTTCCAATTTGAATCGACCGGGATGAAGCAAGCGCTTCGACAAGTGAAACCGACTGAGTTTGAAGATATCGTTGTCACGATGTCACTCTATCGCCCGGGACCGATGCAATTCATCGAAACGTATGCGAAGCGAAAACACGGTATGCCTTTCCAACCAGTCCACCCAGACGTAGAAGACGTCATGAGACCGACATACGGTGTACTCGTCTATCAAGAACAGGTGATGAAACTTCTCCGTAAACTCGGAGGCTATTCCTATGCGGAAGCGGATTTGGTCAGACGTGCTATTGCCAAAAAGGATACCGGAACGATTGCTCGGGAACGAGAACGATTTTTGCAACAAGCAAAAGCGGGAGACCAGGACGTCTTGGCGCAAATCTTTTCATGGATTGAAAAGTTTGCCGGGTACGGATTTAACCGCTCTCACGCTGTCGCCTACAGTTTGATCAGTTACCGATTGGCTTACGTCAAAGCACATTTCCCTCGTGTCTTTCATGTGGTGACATCAGAAAAAACAACGGAACTTGTCAGACTGTTACGGAAAGATCAAATTCCGGTGTACCCACCGGACGTCTTACATGGTTACGCTGACGCGACACTTGAGGGACCGGGCGTCCGGCTCGGGTTGAAGGCGGTCCAGGGGTTGACCAAACGGGATGTGGACCGACTGATTGAACTGAACGGGCAGTTGAAAGATGTCAGAACGCTTCAAGAAGCCATGGAGTGGAAAAATAAAGACCAACTGAAATTACGTCGATTACTTGGTGCGGGCGCGCTCGACCGGATGTATCACGGTGACCGGACACATGCCTTTGAAGCAGTCGAACGTTTGCGAGAAGAAGCGGGAACACATTTTTTACCGGATGAGCTGTCTTCACTCGGACTAAAACAGAAAAAAGTGAAAGAACCGAATTGGTCTGAAGAAGAGAGGGAGGCGCTCGGGACATGGGTGGTCCACTCTCCATTGACGGCACTTCCGGATATCGGGATCGAACCGTCTACAATTGAAGAAGTCATGAATGGAACAAACGGTTATCTCGTCGTATATGTAGATGACGTACGTACGTTCATGACAAAAAAACAAGAACGGATGGGTGTTCTCATGGTGGACGATGGCATGACGCAAGACGAGGTCGTCGTGTTTCCTCGAACATTCGCGCAGTTTGGACGGTCCCTCTATGCCGGTAACATCTTGTTACTCGAGGTCCATTCGAATGAACGGGATGGTCGCAAGCAATTGATTGTCGAACGGGTTCGACCGTTGCACGGGCAAGCCTTATTCATCCGGCTCACACTCGACCGCTTCCCTGAATTGGAAGATTGGATTCAACGAGCACAAGGGGATGTTCCGGTTGTATGCCGATTCACGGATTCGAAGGAAGTGAAACAACTGGCTTCAGCTTTTTCAATCAATCCGAATGAAGAGTATGTGGCGGAAGCGAAAAGACGGTTCGGGGAAGAAAATGTCGTACTGAAACGAATCGATACAAAAATGGTTGGTCCAGAAACTAGTACCAAGTCCTAAAAAGTGATATAATCGCACTAATTGGTCTGACCACTTAAGTTTGATAGGTGATCCAAAAAAGGGAGTTGAACGGTCAGATGCATGAAAAACACGCATCCTCATTTCACGGAAACATTTCAAAGATTAGAAAATTAATTGTCCAATCGTCTTTAGTTCCAGGTGATCGGCTTCCATCCGAACGAGAGCTCGCCGAAACGCTGTCCATTAGCCGCGCTTCGGTTCGCGAAGCGTTACGAGCGTTGAGCTTTTTAGGCATCGTGGAGACGAGACATGGTGGTGGTACCTTTTTGTGTGAGCAAGACCGACATCGGTACATTGAGATATTGTCGGAGTTCATTGTGACCAAACAGACGAAAGCGACCGATATTATTGAGATGCTTCGACTATTGGAGCGCATGGCGTTTTCAGAAATTGAACCGACTAAGGAACGACTGGCTCTATTAGAAACGGTGATCGAAGATGATCGAACGTTTCGCCAGCAACTCATCTTTCAGTTGAAGAATGAACTGTTCATTCGAATTTGGAGTGAGGTCAATCGCTTTTTTGACGGATTAGACGTTGGGGATTTATATACGCTCGAGGAACGGAAACGATTTGTCGAGACGTGGCGTGGAATGGGGATGCCGGAATGAACGAGGGGGAAGCGATGACTGCTTTTTTCAAGAAACCGAAACGATATATGCCATTGCGTCAACGAGAACCAAAGATTGACGCACCACAGGGATTGATGACGAAATGTCCATCTTGTAAATATATGCATTATACAAAACAGTTGAATGAGAACCACAAAGTATGTGATTGCGGCTATCATTTTCCGCTTCAGGCGCAAGAACGGATTGATATGCTTGTCGACGAAGGGTCTTTCGAACGCTTTGTGGGACCGTCTGTCAAGGCGAATCCACTCGACTTCCCTGACTATGAGGAAAAGTTGACGAAAGATCGTGAGCGGACCGGGATTGAAGAGGCCGTCGTATGTGGAAAGGCGACAATCGACGGACTACCACTCGTTGTCTGTGTGATGGATGCGAGATTCCGTATGGGGTCGATGGGTGCATACGTTGGAGAAGCGATTGCTTCGGCTGTCCGAAACGCCACATCACTCGGGCTCCCAGTCGTCTTGTTCACAGCATCAGGTGGGGCTCGGATGCAAGAAGGAATGGTCAGTTTGATGCAGATGGCCAATACGTCCATCGCTCTAAAAGAACATGACGAAGCAGGACTGCTGTACATCGCGTATTTGACTCATCCGACGACAGGTGGTGTGTCAGCGAGTTTTGCGATGCTCGGCGACTTGAACGTCGCAGAGCCGGGAGCGCTCATCGGGTTTGCAGGACGACGAATCATCGAACAGACGATTCGGGAAAAACTTCCAGAGAACTTTCAAACTGCTGAGTTTTTACTTGAGTCAGGGCAGCTGGATGCGGTCATTCATCGTGAACAGATGCGTTCGTTCTTGAAGAGGATGATTGAATTACACGATGGGGGTGTCCGTCATGTTTGACCCAATCAAAGAAGTCACTGAACAACTGAATAAATTACGGGAGACCGCTGAGACGAAAGGGATTGATTTATCCCGAGAGATTCGTCATCTCGAGTTAAAGCTCGACCGATTAGAAAAAGATATTTATGGGAATATGAAACCGTGGGATCGCGTCCAGTTGGCGCGAAACCCGAAGCGACCGACAACGCTCGATTATATCCAGCATTTATTCCCTGACTTCATGGAACTCCATGGGGACCGACATGGGTATGACGATGCGGCAATCGTATCTGGACTTGCGACGTTTGAAGGAGTGCCGGTGACGATTATCGGACATCAGCGTGGGCGAAACACGAAAGAGAACATGAAACGAAACTTTGGTATGCCGCACCCGGAGGGCTATCGAAAAGCATTGCGTTTCATGAAACAAGCCGAGAAGTTCAACCGTCCTATTTTGACATTCATTGACACGAAAGGGGCTTATCCGGGGAAAGCCGCAGAAGAGAGAGGTCAAAGTGAAGCGATTGCCCGTAACTTGTTTGAGATGGCGACGCTGAAAGTGCCGATCGTCTCCGTTGTCATTGGAGAAGGTGGTTCAGGTGGTGCGCTTGGGATTGGTGTATGCGACCGTCTATTGATGCTTGAGAATAGTACGTACTCAGTCATCTCGCCAGAAGGTGCAGCGGCACTATTGTGGAAAGACGCGAAACAAGCAGAGCGTGCGGCAGAGACGATGAAGATTACAGCACAAGATTTATTCAACCTAGGGATTGTCGATGAAGTGGTAGGAGAAGTGTACGGGGGGGCACACGTTGATGTGTCACTACAGTCATCACTCTTGAAACCTGTCTTATTACAGCACATGAACGAGTTGCTTGCGCAATCGACTTCTGAGCTGATTCAAGGACGTGCGACCAAATATCATCAAATTGGCACAATTAATGAGTGAAAACGGTAACAATGGCTTTGAATAAAGCTTTATTCATTCGTCAAGTGACTGCTTTGTGAGATACCCTATGCATTTTTTTCACATACTTGTGTTGTAAAACAAAGGTCAGACGTGGTATTTTATTTTCAGATTTCGTTAAAACACATAAGAGGTGAGCGACGTGAATTTAAAACGTATTGCGGTATTAACAAGCGGAGGAGACGCTCCTGGAATGAACGCTGCTGTCCGTGCCGTGACCCGAAAAGCAATTTTTGAAGGTCTTGAAGTGTACGGCGTGTATAACGGCTATCAAGGATTAATCGAAGGTGATTTAGTCGAATTAAATCTTGGATCAGTCGGCGACATCATTCAACGTGGAGGTACGTTCCTTCGCTCTGCGCGCTGTCCTGAATTCAGAACAGAAGAAGGTCGCGCAAAAGCAGTAGAACAGTTGAAGAAATTCAATATCGATGCCCTCGTGGTCATCGGTGGAGACGGCTCTTATCGCGGAGCTCAAAAATTGACTGAACTCGGATTCCCAACAATCGGCCTTCCGGGTACAATCGATAACGATATCCCAGGAACAGATGCGACAATCGGTTTCGACACAGCACTCAATACAGCGCTTGATGCGATCGATAAGATTCGTGATACGGCGTCATCACATGAACGTACGTATGTCATCGAGGTCATGGGTCGCGACGCTGGTGATATCGCGCTTTATTCTGGTCTCGCTGGTGGTGCTGAGTCGATTCTCGTCCCAGAACGTCCAGAGGATTTGAATGCAATCGTGGAACGAATCAATCACGGGATTGCACGCGGTAAGAAGCACTCGATCGTCATTGTTGCTGAAGGTGCGGGAAGTGCGGAAGAAATCGGCAAATTGATTGCTGAGAAGACGAACTCAGAAACACGCGTCACGATTCTCGGTCACATCCAACGTGGTGGTTCCCCAACTGCCGCTGACCGTGTCCTTGCAAGTCGTATGGGTGCATACGCTGTTGAGATCTTGCTTGAAGGGAAAGCGGGCCGCGTTGTCGGAATCCGTAACAACCAGATGATGGATCTTGATATCGATGAGGCGCTCGACAATAACAAGCACACGATTGATATGCAATTGATTGACCTCGTTAACCAATTGTCGATTTAAACGATTTTGTATGTTGCAGAGACGGGATACGGTCCAAGGCCCCCCGTTTTCTGTTTGTAAGTTGCACTATATCCCCTAGGAGGTTTTTATATTATGCGTAGAACGAAAATTGTATGTACCATTGGACCGGCTTCTGAGAAGCGTCTTCCTGAGATGATCGAAGCTGGGATGAATGTTGCCCGTCTCAACTTCTCACACGGTGACTATGAAGAGCACGGCGCTCGTATCCGTGACATCCGTGAAGCGGCGAAAGCAGCGGGTAAAGTTGTTACTGTTCTTCTCGACACAAAAGGTCCAGAGATCCGCACGCATACATTCGAAGACGGTAAGGCACTTCTTGAAAAAGGAAAAGAAGTCACAATCGTCTCAACGGAAGAAATCGTCGGAACGAAAGATCGTTTCTCTGTGACGTACGAAGGACTCTACGATGATGTGGAAGTCGGTTCACACATCATGCTCGACGACGGTCTCATCGGACTCCGTGTCGTTGAAAAGCTTGATAACCGTGATCTCCGTTGCGTCATTGAAAACGAAGGAATCATCAAGACGAAGAAAGGTGTTAACTTGCCAAACGTCAAGGTAAACCTTCCTGCCCTCACGGACAAAGACATCGCGGACATCGAGTTCGGGATCTCACAAGACATTGACGTGATTGCAGCATCATTCGTACGTCGTGCATCTGACGTAGTTGAAATTCGCCAACTTCTCGAGAAACATAACGCATCACACATCAAGATTTACCCGAAAATCGAGAACCAAGAAGGTGTCGATAACATCGAAGAAATCTTGGCAATCTCTGACGGTTTGATGGTAGCCCGTGGGGACCTCGGAATTGAAATCCCGACAGAAGAAGTGACACCAGTTCAAAAAGAACTCATCAAGAAGTGTAACGATCTCGGGAAGCCGGTCATCACAGCAACGCAAATGCTTGATTCAATGCAACGTAACCCGCGTCCGACACGTGCGGAAGCATCAGACGTAGCAAACGCAATCTTGGATGGAACAGACGCAGTCATGCTTTCTGGTGAAACAGCTGCAGGGGACTACCCAATCGAATCTGTTCAAATGCAAGCTGCAATCGCAGAGCGTACAGAACGCATGCTCGACTACAAAAACTTGTTGAAAGATCGTCAGAAGCGCAGTGAGCACACAGTGACGGATGCGATCTCTCAAGCGGTTGCGCACACGGCAATCAACTTGAACGCCAAAGCAATCTTGACACCGACACAATCAGGTTATACGGCTGCTCGTACAGCGAAGTATCGTCCTGAAGCGAACATCATCGCGGTGACAGAATCGGAGCGCGTTGCGCGTCAATTGAACCTCGTATGGGGCGTATACCCAATCGTTGCTGAAACAATGCCGAACAACACGGATGAAATGTTGGTTCAAGCATCGGAAGCGGCACGTCACGCTGGATTCGTCACTGACGGTGACCTCGTTGTCATCTCAGCTGGTATTCCTGCGGCGACAGCTGGTACGACAAACATGATGAAAGTCCACATCGTTGGTCACGCTCTCGCAGACGGGCGTGGAATCGGTGAGCGCGGTGTTGTTGGAGAAGTCGTTGTCGCGAAAAATGCGGATGAAGCAAATGCAAAAGCGAAAGACGGCATGATCCTTGTCGCACCATTCACAGATAAAGAAATGATGCCTGCGATCGAAAAAGCGGCTGGAATCATCACAGAAGACGGCGGATTGACGAGCCATGCTGGGATCGTTGGACCATCACTTCGCAAGCCAGTCATCGTAGGTGTTGATGCAGCGACAGCATCGCTTCGTGACGGTCAGATGATTTCAATCGACCCACTCACAGGTAAAATCTACAACGCATAATTGAACGACAATCGAACCGGCCTTCTACAAAGGTCGGTTCTTTTTCCGTTCGAAGAAAGGAATACGTATGAGTGCATATCTATTTTTATTGATGCTTGTCTTAATCGGTGTCATTTCAAATAACCAATCTGTCATAATCGCAAGTAGCGTCTTGTTGATCATCAAAGCAATCGGATTCGGAGACCAGTTATTTCCGACACTTGCATCGAAAGGAATCAGCTGGGGTGTGACAATCATTACGATCGCAGTTCTCGTCCCAATCGCGACCGGCGATATCGGGTTTAAAGAATTGTGGAATAGTATTAAAGGGCCGGTCGGGATTGTTGCATTTGCCTCAGGGATGTTCGTTGCCATTGCTGCGGGGCAAGGTGTACAACTGATGCGTGTCGACCCGGTCGTCACCACGGCACTCCTCGCAGGTACGATTCTAGCGGTTGGATTCATGAAAGGGATTCCCGTTGGACCGCTTGTCGGAGCTGGTATCGCGGCATTGATTTTAGGTGGATATCAAGTTATTGAAAAATGGTTTTGATATTTTCTGACAACTGAAGCCGCTTACATTTCTTTTTTGCAATAAATTGTTTATACTATATAAAGGACAGGGTAAACGGAGACTGGGTGAATGCAGGGGAACAACCCGTCCCGTATCCTTATTCCCTATAAACAGACTGTTTTTACGGTCGACCACTTTATTCAAGACTGAGGGGGAGTTATGAATGTCAACGACAAAAGGGTTAGAAGGTATTGTGGCAGCAGCCTCAAAAGTCAGCTCAATTATTGACGGACAATTGACTTACGGAGGATACACCATTGATGATTTAGCGGACAACGCCACATTCGAAGAAGTAGTGTTCTTATTGTGGAACGACCACTTACCAAATGCAGAGGAATTGACAGCGCTCTCAGATGCGCTTGTAAAAGAAGCGACATTGCCTGAAGAGGTGATTGATACGTTAAGACGTGCACCGAAATCAGCCAATGCAATGGCGACGATTCGTACGGCACTTTCACAACTCGCTCTATATGATGAGGAATCTGAAGACATGAGTGACGAGGCCAACATGCGTAAAGCGATTCGCCTACAAGCACAAGTCGCTACAATCGTGACGGCATTCGCTCGTCTTCGTAAAGGGGAGCAGCCGGTCGCACCGAAACCAGGTCTTTCTTACGCTGCGAACTTCTTATACATGCTAAACGGTGAAGAGCCGAGCGATGTAGCAGAAAAGACGATTGATAAAGCGCTCATCTTACACGCAGACCACGAGTTGAATGCTTCGACATTCACTGCTCGCGTTTGTGTAGCGACGCTCTCGGATATGTACTCAGGTGTCACGGCGGCCATGGGGGCACTCAAAGGGCCACTTCACGGTGGTGCGAACGAAGCGGTAATGAAAATGTTGCACGAGATCGACTCGGTCGACCGTGTTGAAGAATATGTTCGTGGCAAATTCGAGCGCAAAGAGAAGATCATGGGCTTCGGTCACCGCGTTTACAAGGATGGCGACCCACGTGCGAAACATTTGAAAGAAATGAGCCGTCAGTTGACTGCTCAAATCGGCGAACCGAAATGGTATGAGATGTCTGAGAAAATCGACCATCTTGTCGAAACGGAAAAAGGTTTGAAACCAAATGTCGATTTCTATTCAGCTTCAACTTATTATGCGCTCGGTCTCGAAGAAGATCTATTCACACCAATCTTCGCCGTATCTCGTATGTCTGGCTGGATTGCGCACATTCTCGAGCAATATGCGGATAATCGCTTGATTCGTCCACGTGCGGAATATGTCGGTGAAACGAGCCGTAAGTATGTTCCGGTAAACGAACGTTAATTCGAGACACATTTTAGACAAAAGTTTGGTAAACTAACAAGTGACGTAGGTCGGCGCACGCGTCGACCTACAGTAATGTACTTAGGGGGATTCATTATGTTGACACAAGGACAAAAGATTACAGTTGAAAACGGTGTATTGAACGTACCAAATGTACCGACCGTACCATTCATTATCGGTGACGGAACAGGTCCTGACATTTGGAATGCGGCTGTTCGCGTATTTGACGCTGCGGTTGAAAAAGCATATGGCGGCGACAAGAAAATCGAATGGATGGAAGTATATGCTGGGGAAAAAGCATATAACGAAAAAGGCGAATGGCTCCCAACAGAGACACTTGATCAAATTCGTGAGTACTTGATTGCCATCAAAGGACCACTTACGACTCCGGTCGGTGGAGGAATTCGTTCATTGAACGTCGCACTTCGTCAAGAACTCGATTTATATACATGCCTTCGCCCAGTTCGTTACTTCACAGGTGTTCCATCACCAGTAAAACGTCCTGAAGATACAGACATGGTCATCTTCCGTGAAAATACTGAAGATATCTATGCTGGAATCGAGTACGCTTCAGGAAGCGATGAAGTGAAAAAACTCATCAAATTCTTGCAAGACGAGATGAATGTCAACAAGATCCGTTTCCCAGAAACATCAGGAATCGGAATCAAGCCAGTTTCTTCTGAAGGAACAGAACGTTTGGTTCGTGCAGCAATTGAATATGCGATTGCGAACAACCGTAAATCTTTAACGCTCGTCCACAAAGGGAACATCATGAAGTTCACAGAAGGTGCCTTCAAAAACTGGGGTTATGCACTCGCTGAAGCGGAGTACGGTGACAAAGTGTTCACATGGGCACAGTATGACCGTATCAAAGAAGAATCTGGTGAAGCAGCTGCTAACGAAGCTCAGTCGAAAGCGGAAGCTGAAGGGAAAATTATCGTCAAAGATTCAATCGCTGATATCTTCCTCCAGCAGATTTTGACACGTCCACGTGAGTTCGACGTTGTTGCGACGATGAACTTGAACGGTGACTACATCTCAGATGCCCTTGCTGCTCAAGTAGGTGGAATCGGGATTGCACCTGGTGCGAACATTAACTACATCACAGGACATGCGATTTTCGAAGCGACACATGGTACAGCTCCGAAATACGCGGGTCTTGATAAAGTAAACCCATCTTCAGTCATCCTTTCAGGTGAGATGATGCTCCGCCACATGAACTGGAACGAAGCGGCTGACCTCATCATCAACTCAATGGAGAAAACGATCGCTTCGAAAGTTGTCACATACGACTTCGCACGTCTCATGGACGGAGCGACAGAAGTGAAATGTTCAGAGTTCGCGGATGAATTGATTAAAAACATGTAAGACGACCGAGGAGGAGAGCTCATGATTCGTCGTAACAAAATTTCTGTTATTGGAAGTGGCTTCACCGGTGCAACGACTGCACTGTACTTGGCTCAACGTGAGCTAGGGGATGTCGTACTGCTCGATATGGAAGAAAAAGTAGGACCGACGAAAGGGAAAGCGCTCGACATGCAAGAAACGGCACCGATTCAAGGGTTTGATTCGTGGGTCACAGGTACGTCTGATTACGCGGACACGGCCGATTCCGATGTGGTTGTCATTACCGCGGGAATCGCGCGCAAGCCGGGGATGAGCCGGGACGACCTCGTCGCAACGAACGCAAACGTCATGCGCTCGGTTGTGAAAGAGATTGCCCGTTACTCTCCAGACGCCATCCTGATCGTATTGACGAACCCAGTAGACGCCATGACGTACGCGGCGTTCAAAGAATCAGGGTTCCCGAAAGAACGCGTCATCGGTCAATCCGGTGTATTGGATACGGCTCGCTTCCGAACGTTTGTGGCACAAGAGCTGAATGTTTCTGTCAAAGACGTATCCGGATTCGTCCTTGGAGGTCATGGAGACGAAATGGTGCCTCTCGTACGCTATTCTTACGCTGGAGGCATCCCGCTCGAAAAACTCATCCCACATGAGCGAATCGAGCAAATCGTTGAACGGACACGAAAAGGTGGCGGCGAGATTGTCCAACTACTGGGCGATGGCTCGGCGTATTATGCGCCAGCCGCTGCCATCGTGGAGATGGTCGAGGCGATTGTAAAAGATCAGCGTCGAATCTTACCGGCCATCGCATACCTTGAGGGAGAGTACGGATTCCATGATTTGTATCTTGGCGTCCCGACGATTCTTGGTAAACATGGAATTGAGCAAGTGTTAGAGCTCGACTTGACGGATGAAGAAAAAGCAGCGCTATCGAAGTCTGCGGATTCTGTCCGCTCGGTATTAAGCGTCTTATAAGTTTGAGGTGCTTCCTGTCATGTTGCAGGAGGCACCTTTTTTGCGCCTTCTCTCTTATCGAACATGCTACACTGAAAGTGGATTTGTTTTGTTTTTGTAAAGATTTGCTTTGAGGTTGGTCGTTTCAAGCATTGATTTGTAAAATAGAAAGTGACATTTGATGGTTTAAGAGGAGGAAGCAGTGTGGCTGATAAAGTAATTGTTGTCGACGATGAAGTATCGATTGCGACATTATTGAAATTTAATTTAGAACAGGCTGGCTTTGAAGTAGAGACGGCGCACGACGGCAAAACCGGATTGGAATTGGCTGAGAAAAAGGACGCCGTGCTCATCGTGCTCGACTTGATGCTGCCGGAGATGGATGGACTTGAAGTGTGCAAACGACTCCGTCAGCAAAAAGTCAATACACCGATTTTAATGCTCACGGCAAAAGATGATGAGTTTGACAAAGTATTGGGGCTCGAGCTCGGAGCGGACGATTATTTGACGAAGCCGTTCAGCCCACGTGAAGTAGTCGCGCGCGTCAAAGCGATTCTTAGACGTTCTGCCCCGCAAGAATCGGCGGTTGAAGAGGACGTCATTCAAATCGGAGATGTTAAAATCGTCACTTCAAACTACGAAGTGTTCAAGCAAGGGGAGCGCCTCGAGTTGACGCCGAAAGAATTTGAATTGTTAGCCTATTTGGCGAAAAATAAAGGACGCGTGTTGACGCGAGATCAATTATTATCGGCCATTTGGAATTATGACTTTGTGGGTGATACCCGGATTGTTGATGTTCATATCAGTCACCTTCGTGAAAAAATTGAACCGGTAACGAAGAAACCGACCTATATTAAAACGATTCGCGGTCTTGGCTATAAGATGGAGGAGCCGACTTCGGAATGAAGACGTATCGCTCTAGATTTATGACGACTCTCATTTTTCTTGTCACCGGTGTCTTGCTGACGCTCGGGATTGTCCTTGGGCAGCTCTTCAAAGACTTTTATCTGGATTCAGAACGAGATCGTCTAAAAGAAGATGCTCAATTGGCAGCCCTCTACCTCGAAGGAGGCGAATTGGACGAGATTCGTGAGTATGTCGGTCAAATCGATGACGGGAGCAGCTTTGATATTCTCCTTCTCAATAGTCGGATGGAGGTAATCGCTGGCACGCCGTTTCGCGTCGGGTCCATCGATTATAAAATCGATCCGAGTATGGTCCCTGAGGAAGGGACGTTCGGTGAAGCGGATGAGGACGAGTTGATTCAATACACAAAACCGATTGAACTTGCGACGGGTGGGACAGTCTATTTAACATTCATCCGTTATGTATCGGATTTAGAAGGGGTGTACAATCGCATCTGGTTGACGATTGCCCTCGCGCTCTTCTTCTCCTTCTTCATTATTTTGTTCGTGCTTCAACATTTGACGAATCAATTTATTCGACCAATCGATGAGGCGACGATTGTCTTGCGGGAACTAGCAGACGGGAATTACAGGGCCCGTGTGTATGAACTCAGAAATGATGAGGAGACAGGTAGCCTAGCAGGGTCGATCAACGTACTTGCTCGGAATTTGGAGTCGATTTCTCTCGGGGAGTCTGTGCAACGGGCGAGACTCGAATCGTTAATCGAGTATATGGGGGCGGGTCTTCTGCTCGTCGATGAGCGTGGGATCGTCACGTTGGTCAACCGTTCTTACCGTGAGATGTTCCAATACGATGATTTATCGATCGGACAGTTTTATCACGGGATTCTACCGAGTCCCGAGGTAGAAACACTGATCGAAGACGTCTATCTGACGGAGGAGGTCCATCGCCGTCAATTATCGATTCGAACGGGTTTCAATCAAAAAACGTATATGGTATCCGCGGCACCGATTTTCAGTGACACCGGGATGCTTCGCGGCACGACGTTGTTGTTCAACGATATTACAGAATTGAAGCGACTTGAGAAGATGCGGAAAGACTTCGTGGCGAACGTCAGCCATGAGTTGAAGACACCGCTCACGTCCATTCGTGGGTTTAGTGAGACGCTTCTGGATGGGGCGAAAGAAGTCCCGGAACTTCGAGACCAGTTTTTAGACATCATCCAAAAAGAAGCGACGCGGATGCAGATGCTTGTTGAGGATCTCCTTGAATTGTCGAGATTGGAGCGGGATGACTTCCAAATGGAGTTGGTGTCCGTCGATCTGAATCAACTCGTGGATGAGGTCTGCCTCCTGCTCAGTCAAAAGGCGAGCAAGAAGTCGATTCAGCTAGAAACGAAACACGAGGGGACGGTCGTCTTGCAAGCGGACCTGAACCGAATGAAGCAAGTCATCATGAACTTGGTCGCCAACGCCATCAACTATTCACCAGAAGGAAGTCGTGTCGAAATCGCCGTGGAAGCAAAGGCAGATTCCTATAAACTTCGCGTCAAGGACAACGGAATCGGGATCGCCGAAAAAGAAGTGAGTCGTATTTTTGAGCGCTTCTATCGTGTCGATAAGGCAAGAAGTCGGAACTCGGGTGGAACTGGCCTCGGACTCGCCATCGTGAAACACATCATCGATTTGCATCATGCCACGATCGACGTAGAGAGTGAGGAAGGCAAAGGAACGACGTTTACCATTACATTCCCTCGGGTTTAACAATGACTTTATCGTTCGTTCATATTTACTTTACAAAACCTTGCTATCCTATGAATGAGACCTCTTCATCATCTCGTGACTCGATCGGTGCTCATCTCCACACGATCGAGAATTTGGCCCTTTTCTATTCGTAGAAAAGGGTCTTTTTTTTCGAACGCATGTACCCGTATGGTATGATGGTTGAAGAGAAGAATGGAGGTCGATTGAATGAATAAACTACTAGTCCTTGATGGGAACTCCTTAACATATCGTGCGTTTTTTGCACTGCCTCCGATGTCGGATGCGTCAGGTCGGAATACGAATGCAGTGTATGGGTTTACGATGATGTTATTGAAACTAATGGAAGATGAGCAACCGACTCATTTTGCTGTGGCGTTCGATGCGTCAAAGAAAACGTTCCGTCACGATACGTTCGCGGAATACAAAGGTGGACGTCAAAAGACACCGGGAGAATTGCGTGAACAATTTCCGCTCGTGCGTGACGTTTGTCGGGCGTTTGGCATCTCTGTCTTAGAGCTTGACCAATACGAGGCGGATGATATCATCGGGACGCTCTCAAAAGACCCGACCTTTGATCAGGTGACGGTTGTGACGGGGGATAAGGATTTACTTCAATTGATCAATGAACGTGTGACGGTCTATTTGACGAAACGAGGCATCACCGAAGTTGAGAAAATGACCGTGACCGCGTTCAAGGAACGCTACGACGGACTACAACCGATTCAGATGATTGACCTAAAAGGATTAATGGGAGATAAATCCGACAACATCCCTGGTATTCCAGGGGTCGGGGAAAAGACGGCACTGAAGTTGATTGCCACATATGGTACCGTCGAGGCCCTTTACGAACATACGGATGAGTTGAAAGGGAAGCAAAAGGAAAAAGTAGAGGCGAATGAACAAGAAGCGAAAATGTCGAAACAGTTGGCGACCATTTACACGGATGTACCAATTGATGTGACGATGGATGAACTTCTCTTTAAGCCATATGACGCTTCGGTCGTCAAAACGTTATTTATGGATTTACAGTTCAAGTCACTCATCGGCAAACTGTCGGATACCTCTTCAGAAGAACCGGTTGAAAAAGCGGTACGACCAACAATCGCGTTGGCCGATCAAGATTTATCGCGAGCTGTGTTAATGCTTGAACAGCTGCATGATGATTATTTTGAAGAAGACGTGATTGGAGTGGCGATCGCGTCGGAACGAGGTGTCACGATTGGAGATGTGACGCTTCTTGAGGACGAACGGGTCAAGGAATGGATCGAAGACGAGACGAAGACGACGATTTGTCTCGATGCGAAGCAGACAATTATTCAATTGAAACGTCACCAATTGGCACTGCGTGGGTATGAAGACCTGCTTGTCGCAGGGTATTTGCTCAACCTATCTGGGGGGACGTCTCTCAGCTCGATTGCTGCACACTTTACGTATCCTCTTGAGGAAGATGAAACGGTCTACGGAAAAGGTGCAAAAATCAAGGTGCCGGAAGAGAATGTTTTTCATGCTCATCTCGCAGAAAAGGCGTACGCCATCTATACATTGTTTGAACGCATTGTTTCGGAGTTGAAAGAGAATGAACAGACAGAACTCTATGAGGCGCTTGAAAAACCACTCGTCTCCGTATTGGCCGAGATGGAGTGGGCTGGTATCCACGTAAATGTCGAAACGCTTCAACATATGGAAACGGACCTGCGTGAACGTCTAAATGCACTTGAGGTCACGATTCATGAATTAGCCGGGGAACCGTTCAACATCAACTCACCGAAACAGTTAGGGGTCGTATTATTTGAAAAACTGTCACTCCCTCCTGTGAAAAAGACGAAAACAGGATATTCAACGGCAGCGGATGTCCTCGAAAAATTGGCACCGCTTCATCCGATCATTGAGAAAATCATGCATTATCGTGAACTTGGCAAACTTCAGTCCACGTATGTCGAAGGCTTGCAGAAAGTCGTGAAGGATGATGGCAAGATTCATACGCGTTATACACAGACGCTTACTCAAACGGGACGGCTTTCGTCGGTTAACCCGAACCTTCAAAATATTCCGATTCGATTAGAAGAGGGGCGTCGCATCCGTAAAGCGTTTACCGCGAGTGAACCGGGATGGGTACTCTATGCGGTCGATTACTCTCAAATCGAACTGCGCATCATGGCACATATGTCACAAGATGAGAAGATGATGGCAGCCTTCCTTCACGATGAGGATATTCATACGTCGACGGCGGCGAACGTGTTTAAAGTTTCCACTGAAGAAGTTACGTCACTCATGCGTCGTCAAGCAAAAGCCGTCAACTTCGGAATCATCTATGGCATCAGTGATTATGGACTCTCACAAAACCTAGGGATTACACGAAAAGAAGCGCAGACCTTTATCGATACGTACTTTGAACAGTTCCCTGGGGTGAAGACGTTCATGGATGCCGCGATTGAACGGGCACGTGAACACGGGTTCGTCGAGACGATGTTGAAACGACGCCGGAACATCCCGGACATCCATTCTCGTAATTTCAACTTGCGTGGGTTTGCTGAACGTACCGCAATCAACACACCGATTCAAGGAACGGCAGCGGACATTATTAAAAAAGCGATGATTGATGTCGATCATGCGTTAAACACGTCAAAACTTCAATCTAAGCTGTTGTTACAAGTACACGATGAATTGATATTCGAAGGTCCGGCCGAAGAGATGGAAGCATTAGAAAAACTTGTGACCGAAGCGATGGAACATACGGTCACACTTGATGTCCCGTTACGTGCGGACGGAGCGGTTGGAACGACATGGTTTGACACGAAATAAACGGATAGAAAGGAAATCAGTATGCCAGAATTACCAGAAGTCGAAACGGTCTGTCGTAGGTTGCGACCTGCCGTTTCAGGAAAAACGATTCAGTCTGTCGATGTCCTCGACCCTAAAATTATCCGCGGGCTCGACCCCGAAGAATGGGTTCACCATTTGATTGGAGAAACGATTACGGATGTGGAACGTCGGGGGAAATTCATCTTATTCAAATTGACGAACGGGTATCTCGTCTCCCATCTTCGCATGGAAGGGAAGTTTTTCCCTTATGACTCCATTACAGAACCGGTAAAACATACACATATCGTGATTACGTTTACGGACCAATCGACTCTACACTATAATGATGTCCGTAAATTCGGTACGATGGAGTTGCGGACGAATGAAACGATTCATACCACACCACCGCTCTCATTACTTGCGTACGAGCCGTTTGACGAGCGTGTGACAACCGAGGTGTTACACCGACGTTTAGAGCGCATGAAGACACGCGCGATTAAGACCGCCCTCCTCGATCAGTCCATCTTTGTTGGATTAGGTAACATCTATGTAGATGAGACGTTGTTTCGTGCGGGTGTCCATCCGACACGACCGGCCGCAAGTTTGTCCCATGAAGAAGTCGACCGTGTGCGGACTGAAGCCGTTGCTGTCTTGACTGAGGCTATTGAGCGTGGAGGTAGTACGATTCGCAGTTATGCCAATCCAGATGGCGCCACAGGAACGTTTCAAGAGAGGCTCTACGTATATGGACAGACCGGAGAAGCGTGCCGCCGATGCGGACATGAAATTGAAAAGATGAAATTGGGCGGGCGAGGTACGCATTACTGTCCGCACTGTCAACAACGTTAAGGGGTGGACGTGTATGTTGAAGATTGGATTGACTGGTGGAATTGCAACCGGGAAGTCTACGGTATCGCGACTGTTTCGAGAACGAGGCATTCCGATTATCGATGCCGATTTGATTGCAAGGACGGTCGTTGAACCAGGAGGAAAGGCGATTGAAGGGGTAAGGGCCGCATTTCCAAAGTGTTTTGTGGGCGACGTGCTGAACCGTCCTGCGCTCGGTCGGGAAATCTTCCATGATGAAGCAAAACGTCAGCAATTGAATCAATTGATGCATCCAGCGATTCGAGAAGAAATGAATGAGCAAATGCGAACGTATGAGGCATCGGGGGAACCTGTCGTCATTTTTGATATTCCGTTACTGTTTGAAGGAACGATGCTCGATCTGGTTGATTATTCCGTCGTCGTCTATTGCCGTGAAGAGATTCAACTGATGCGTCTCATGGAACGGAATGGATTGACGAAAGAAGAGGCGTTAGCCCGTATTCGTTCACAGATTCCAATTGAAGATAAAAAGCACCAGGCGGATTTCCTCATAAACAATAATGGGGCATTAGGGGACCTTCCTCCACAAATCAATCGTCTGGTCGAACAGTTTCAAACGATACAAAAAGAAGGCGACTGATATCGCCTTCTTTTTAGTTTAATGGATCGGATTCTGGAGACCCTTTTTTCCATGTATCATAAATCGCACGTCCATCACTAGGATGACCGTTCGAATAATAGATGGGATAGAGTGAGAAGAAGATATAGTAGAACGAGAAATAGGCGAACTGATACGTATAGAGTGTCGGTTCAATATCTCGTCGAAGAATGAACGCGTTGACGATTAAGATGCTCGCTAAATTGAAAATGGCTCCACCGCCATAGACTAGCGTACGGGTGACCTTGTTGCTCCATTTTAAATCAGTGAACTGGCACCATGCATCGTAAAAATAAACACGATTTACTTGTAAACGACCTACTTTAAACATTTTCTTCCCGGTACCGATTTGCATATCGAGTGAGCCGCCGAACAACTTTGCGAAGAAGAAGTGACCAAGCTCATGAATTAACGTCACAATCGGTAAAATGATAAAGAACGAAATAAAGAATTTATCGATATCTCCCCAATCAAACATCATGACGCCTCCTTTCTCTTGTCTGTTACGCCAAGAAATTTCCCTCATTTTCAAAAAATAAACAAAGAAAAACGAAAAAAATGTGACGAATCATAGTGAAAACGCTTACAGCTATCCGTTATAATGAAACCGTAATGTAGAAAAAGGGGGATCTATCATGGGGACAAAAGTGGCAATTAACGGATTTGGTCGAATCGGAAGAATGGTATTTCGAAAATTGATGCTCGAGGGACGTCATGAAGTGGTGGCGATTAACGCAAGTTATCCGGCGGAAACACTTGCGCATCTTATTAAACATGACTCGATTCACGGTCCATTCGGATTGACAGTACGTGCGCATGGGGATGCGCTCGAAGTCGATGGGAAACGGATTGAACTTATTTCGGAACGTGATCCATCACGGTTGCCTTGGTCAGACCTTGAAATCGACATCGTCGTCGAAGCGACCGGGAAGTTTAACTCCGATAGCGGGGCAAGACTTCATCTTGAGGCAGGCGCGAAAAAAGTGATTTTGACCGCACCGGGTAAAGGGGACTTACGCACGATCGTGATGGGGGTCAATGATCGTGACTATCGCCCGGAGGAAGACCATATCATTTCAAACGCATCGTGTACGACGAACTGTCTCGGACCTGTCGTGAAGGTCTTGCATTCGACGTTCGGTATCGAGACGGGACTGATTACGACGGTACACGCCTATACGAACGACCAGAACAATATTGACAACCCGCATAAAGATTTGCGGCGCGCGCGTGCGTGTGGCAGTTCCATCATCCCGACATCAACGGGAGCGGCTAAGGCGATTGGTCTGGTGATGCCGGAACTACAAGGGAAGTTAAACGGAATGGCACTCCGTGTACCGACTCCGAACGTATCACTTGTCGACTTGGTCGTCGAACTCCACCGAGATGTTACGGTCGATGAAGTCAATGAAGCGTTTGAACGGGCAGCGTATGGAGAAATGACGGGTATTTTAGGCGTTTCTCACGAACCGCTCGTCTCTATCGATTTCAACGGGGACGATCGCTCGTCGATTATCGACATGGATTCGACGATGGTACTCGGAGGGAATCATGTCAAAGTACTCGCATGGTATGACAATGAATGGGGCTACTCATGCCGTGTCGTGGACTTGTTGGATATGGTGGCCAGCTATCTTCAAATCGGGCAACAAGAAACACACGCCTAAAAAAATATTACGTGCGGAGAAATATTTTTCAGATTTTTTTATCAAATGTCTTGTAACGACGTCCCAAACACGTTACACTCAATTTCGTGAACTTCAATTGGTCTGACAAACGCAACTTAAAGGGTTAGGACCTCTTAGGACTAACTTGCCCCCGTGGTTGTGGGCGATTCAGGCACAAAGTGAGTGATCATCAACTACTTTGAGACCATTGATGTAAAGGGGGATCCACTAATATGGATACTATGGGACGTCACATTATTACAGAACTTTGGGAGTGCAATCCCGACAAATTAAATGATATCGACTACATCGAGCGTTTGTTCGTCGATGCTGCTCTTCGTTCGGGCGCTGAAGTCCGCGAAGTTGCATTCCACAAATTTGCGCCACACGGTGTAAGTGGAGTCGTCATCATTTCAGAATCACACTTAACGATTCACAGTTTCCCAGAACATGGCTATGCGTCAGTTGACGTGTTTACATGTGGAGATCGAATCGATCCGGCTACAGCATCGCAGTATATTGCTGAAGGATTGGATGCAAAAGTACGTGAAGATGTGAAACTTGAGCGTGGAATGGGACCAATTCGTGTTCCGGAAGCGCAAGTGGCAATCAGCAAATAAATCAGATTGACCTTTTGAGGCTGACCGTTTAACGGTCAGCCCTTTTAATTGTTTTGTTGTCGCCTTAATTTTGATATGCTTAACGTATATAACTCAGGCGTTGAGGTGGATTATGGGACTGTTAGATAAGTTACAAACACATATTGAAACGAAAGATACACATAAAAATGAAATGCTCCAAACACGTTACTATGCGGCATCGTCACATGCGATGTTGCAATGGTTAGAAGGAAAAATTCAAGAGAACGGTCAGACGGTTCGTCGAATCGATGCGAATCGAGGAGAACTTTCGTTTCTCGGAGAAGGCTGGGACGGGCTCATCACGATTGTACAAGTGGATGGCGGCCGGACGGCTGTCGATTTTACATTAAACCGTGAACAGCGACTCGGTGCAGACCTCTCGCAAATTGTATCGCACTACTACGAGGCGCTCACGCAACAATTCCCGTTACGTGCCATTGGTAATAAAACAGTCGAACGATAAGGAGGTTTGAGCATGCGTTGTCCGAAATGTGATCATAATGGAACGAGAGTGCTCGATTCCCGTCCGGTGCAAGACCATTATTCGATTCGACGTCGTCGTGAATGTGAAAAATGTGGGTATCGGTTTACAACGTTTGAGACGGTTGAACAGACACCGCTCATCATTGTTAAAAAAGATGGAAATCGTGAAGAGTTCAGTCGTGAAAAAGTGCTTCGCGGCATTATTCGGGCGTGCGAGAAACGACCTGTCACACTTGAACAGCTCGAAGGGGTTGTGACGAAAGTCGAACAGCAACTCCGTGCCCTCGCCCAGTCAGAAATTCCAAGTGAACAAGTAGGCGAGCTTGTGATGAATGAACTTGCACGAGTCGATGAAGTCGCATATGTTCGGTTTGCATCGGTTTATCGTCAATTCAAAGACATCACGGTGTTCTTTAAAGAACTTGAAGATTTAATGAAGCAAGAAAATTCGACCAACTAAAGGGCGGCCTGCTGGTCGCCCTTTTTCAAGGGAGAGAGCCATGGAGAAAGAACGTACAATCTTTGGGACGGACGAATTGTTAATCATGAGTACCGGTCTAGTCGACCGTGAATCGTACCAGTCCCTTTACCACTTATATCAACCTGTCATCGGGGTGAAGGCGCTCGCACTCTATCAAACGTTATGGAGCGAACTAAAACCGGGCAAAATGAAATCCAACTATATGTCCCATAGTGCATTGTGTGAGATGTTGGAGTTCTCCATCAATGAGTTAATGGACAGTTTGTTCCGCTTAGAAGCGATCGGATTAGTGCGAACCTATAAAACAAAAGACGCTCGATTGACACAATACGTTTATCAGTTACGTGTTCCGCTTGCACCGCACACGTTTTTGAATGATGGGTTACTGTCGAGTTTCCTCTTCTATAAAGTCGGGGAAGTACGATTCAAACAACTGCAAGGGCGTTTTACGATTGATCCGTTGCCCGCAGGCATCGTCGAAGTGACAAAGGATTTCAATGAAGTATTTGATGTCAAAGGAGTGAACCATCGTGCGTTCACACAAAAAAATTATGAAAAGCCGGACCGGGCTAAGATTGAGATCAACTATTCGTTCGATATGGAAATTGTGAAAAAACTGACGAATTTTCCAGTTGGATTTTTCACGAAAAAATTAGACGAAACGATCACAAAATTGGCCTACGTGTCACAACTCGATGAAGAGACGATGGCGGAAATGTTGAAAGAATATTTCGTACATGAGGCGTACCTGCCACTCAGCGAACAAGAGAAGCGGGACGGTTGTCGTCAAATGGTTCTGCAGTTGAAGAAGAAACAGACGCGCCACCGGAAAGAGAAGACCGTCGAACTTGAACAGACGAAACTAGGAGATTTGCATGATCCCGAAGTGATGGAGTCCGCACACCCACATCAATATGTCTCGACGCTTCGGAAGACCCCGCAACTTTCAAAAAGTGATGAACAGTTAGTCATTGAACTCGTCGACACACTCGGTCTCGCGCCAGGGGTTATCAATGCGCTCTTCTATTACTGTATCGAAGTGAAGAAGCAGACGAGGCTGAGCGAGAACTATGTCTTGCGCATTGCGACGAGTTGGAAAACAGCGGGCTATACGAATGCAAAAGAAGCGCTAGAGCGTGAAGAATCTCAAGATGCGCTCATCGAGAAGAAACAGCAAAAACGTGAGAGTGTGCAACGCACCACAGTCGGGTCACGACGGAAACCCCAACAAGGGGATATGCCGAAATGGCTCGAGGACGAGGCGAAACAACAGCGCTCATACGACCAAGCGAGGAAAAAAGAACTCGAGTCGTCCGTACCGGATGACGCGGAACTTGTGAAACTATTAAATGAATTGAAAGAGAAGGGGTGAGGGGATGGAACGAATCAATCAGTCGCTGTCTCAGTTGATGAACCGAAAAGAAGTTCGGGAGGCGTACGAGTCGATTCGCAGACGTACACTGAACCACCCGGGTGTCATCGCATTTTTGAACGCTCATCCAGAGTTAGAGGAGAAGGCGATTGAAATCGGGTTTACCAAACTGAGTGAGTACGCGGAACAGATGGATGGAAAAACGTTCAGAGAAGATCAGGCCGTCATCCCAGGCCATCAACCGGTACTTTATGTCGATTTAGGACAGATTGCAATTCGATATGAAGAAACGGTCGCACATCGCCAGGCGAGACGACAAAAAGAAATGGACCGTAAATTCAAAAGTTTGTTTTTACCGGAAGAAGTTCGCGAGGCGAGTTTCGAATCTTTCGATTGGGGCGACGACGCGCGTAAAATCGCATTGCGTGAAGCGATGCGATTTGTAACAGGGATGAAGTCTCGTCAAAAAGTGAACGGCCTCTATCTCCATGGTAGTTTTGGCGTCGGGAAGACATATTTACTCGCCGCAATCGCCAATGAGTTGAAGGTGGCGGACATCGAGACGATTCTAGTCCATGCTCCGGGCTTTGTGTCGGAGGCGAAACGCAAAATTCGTACCGAGTCGTTCGACTCTTTCTTGACGTCGTTTCAACATGTGCCAGTCTTACTGATTGATGACATCGGAGCTGAAGCCATCAGTCCGTGGGTACGAGATGAATTGTTCGGGATCATTCTTCAGTATCGGATGATGCATCGCTTGCCGACGCTCTACAGTTCAAACTTTAGCGGAGAAGAACTCGAGACGCACTTTTCAATCGATGGTTCGCCGCAAAATAAAATGAAGGCACAGCGACTCATGCAACGTATTTCCACGACGACGACCCAAATTGAGTTAAAGGGTGAAAATCGCCGTCGGTAAAGGATTGTTTTTCTTTGGTGAGTTGACTATACTAAGAAGCATATAAAGGATGCATAGAAGAGGATATGGATCATCGAGACGAGTTTTAGCGAGGGAAGGGCGGTGGAAGCTTCCTAACGACGACGATGGATTTACTCCCTCAGAGCACCGTACGGGTCAATCGTGCGGCGATTCACACTCGTTATCGTGTGTTCGAGCCAAGCAGATTGCTTGGGAACGAGGGTGGTACCACGAGAATCAAAGCTCGTCCCTTTTTGAGGGATGGGCTTTTTTTATATTCATTTTTTGAGAGGGGACAGATGTACATGATTCAATTAACATTTCCAGATGGCGCGGTAAAAGAATTTGATGCAGGCGTCACAGCAGAAGACGTCGCGGGCTCGATCAGTCCGGGACTTCGTAAAAAGGCAATCGCAGCAAAACTAGACGGAGAACTCATCGACTATCGTCGTCCAATCGAACATGACGGCAAAATCGAACTCGTGATGCCGGACTCGGAAGATGGTCTTGATTTGATGCGTCACTCGTCAGCGCACTTGATGGCTCAAGCGATCAAACGGTTATACGGAGAAGACAACAACATCTATCTCGGAATTGGACCGACGATTGAGAACGGGTTCTATTACGATATCGAGATGGATCGTCGCATCAATGAGGAAGACCTTCCTGAAATCGAAAAGATGATGAAACGCATCGTCGACGAAAACTTAGAAATCACACGTGAAGTCGTTTCCCGTGACGAGGCGCTCGCTCGTTATAAAGAATTGGGAGATCCGCTCAAGATTGAGTTGATTGAGGACATTCCTGCTGATCAAACCCTTACAATCTATCATCAAGGTGAGTTCTTTGACCTTTGCCGTGGACCTCACGTCCCGTCAACATCGAAGTTGAAAATCTTCAAATTGATGAGCGTGGCTGGTGCCTACTGGCGCGGGGACTCAGACAATAAGATGCTACAGCGTATTTACGGGACAGCGTGGGCGACGAAAGAACAACTCGCTGAACACTTGCGTCTTCTTGAAGAGGCGAAAGAACGCGACCATCGTAAACTCGGGAAAGAACTCGACCTCTTCTTCGTTTCACAAGAAGTCGGTCAAGGGCTTCCGATGTGGCTTCCGAAAGGGGCTGCGATTCGTCGTACGGTCGAGCGCTACATCGTTGATAAAGAACTCGAACTCGGATATCAACATGTCTACACACCGGTTCTCGGTTCGGTCGACTTGTATAAGACATCTGGTCATTGGGATCACTATCAAGACGACATGTTCCCGAAAATGGAGATGGACAACGAAGAACTCGTCCTTCGTCCGATGAACTGCCCGCACCACATGACAATCTACAAACATGAGCCACGTTCGTACCGCGAACTTCCACTTCGAATCGCTGAGCTTGGCGGGATGCACCGTTACGAGATGTCAGGGGCGCTCACAGGTCTACAACGTGTTCGTTATATGGTATTGAATGATGGACATACGTTCGTTACACCTGAACAGATGAAGCAAGAATTCAAAGACATCGTTCATTTGATTCAAGAAGTATACGCTGACTTTGGCATAAAAGATTATCGTTTCCGTCTCTCGTATCGCGATCCTGCTGATAAAGAGAAGTATTTCGATAACGATGCCATTTGGGAAATGGCACAAAGTCAGTTGAAGGAAACGATGGACGAGCTCGAACTTCCGTACTTCGAAGCAGAAGGCGAAGCGGCATTTTACGGACCGAAACTTGACGTACAAGTACGGACGGCACTTGGGAAAGAGGAGACGCTCTCGACTGTCCAACTCGACTTCTTGCTTCCGGAACGTTTCGATTTGACATACACTGGGCCAGACGGTAAGGACCATCGTCCAATCGTCTTGCACCGTGGTGTCGTCTCGACGATGGAACGGTTTGTCGCTTACTTGATTGAAGAGTATAAAGGCGCGTTCCCGACATGGCTCGCACCGGTCCAAGTCAAGTTGATCCCGGTTTCACACGTCCACGACGAATACGTCGCAGAAGTGAAAGCAGAACTTGTCAAACGTGGTGTTCGTGTCGAAACGGATCTCCGTGACGAGAAACTAGGCTATAAGATTCGTGAAGCACAAATGAAGAAGATTCCGATGACGCTCGTTCTTGGCGATAAAGAGCGAGATGAGCGTGCGGTCAATATTCGCCGCTACGGTCAGCAGGAACAAGTTTCTGCTTCACTTGATGAATTCATCGCATCGCTCACAGATGAGATTGCGAACCGTTCACGTTAAGTGAGGGACCACCTTTCCAACCAGAAGGGTGGTTTTTTTCGGTCTATAGACGGATGTGTATTTGGTCATCTACACGTATCGTAAACGTAAGGAGTGATACTTAATGAATTATATGAAGCCAGTATTGGCACTTACTATTGGAGCGGTTGCGTTCACAGGAGCGCTTCCGAAAGTCGGAGCGGAGGCAATCGTCAATGATACGATTGTAACCCTTGGTGAATCATTATCTTCAGAGCAACAAAAATGGGTACTTGAGCGTATGGATGCCCCAGAAGGAATCGAACCCATTATCGCGACTGCCGCAGATGAAGAAAAGTATTTAGGTGATTCGGTCCCGCAAGCACAGCGTGGAGGCGGCATGTACTCGTCTGCCCGAATCAAGTTGACGAACGGGACTGGTCTTGATATTCAGACGGAAAACGTGACGTGGGTCACGAAAGATATGTATGCGAACGCCCTCGTCACGGCGGGTGTGACGGATGCCGATATTTATATCACGTCACCGATTAACGTGACGGGTACCTCGGCCTTGACGGGAATTATGAAGGCATATGATCAGACCGCGGCCGAGACCGGGATTGAACTGTCGGATGAACGAAAAGAATTGGCGCAAGAAGAGCTGGCGGTCACGTCTGAAATCGGTAAGACAGTCGGACAAGAGGACGTAGCAGGTCTCATGAACGAGATTAAAGCGGAAATCGCAAATCAGATGCCGGAGACAAATATTGAGATCCGTGACATCGTCATTCAAGTATTGAACCAAAATAACGTCCAGTTGTCTGAGGGCCAACTCGATCAACTGACGACACTATTCGAAAACATGCAGCAAGCAAATCTTGATTGGTCAGCGATCAGTAGTGGATTGAAAGATGCGGGTCAAGATGTGCAGGCATTCCTCGAACAAGAAGAAGTAAAAGGATTCTTCGCCCGATTGTTTGAGGCGATCGGGAACTTCTTCAAGTCACTTACAAACTAAGTGGTACTAAAAAAGGGCGCATGCCCTTTTTTAGTACCACCGTTTATGGATATAATTTTGAGCCGACTCGTGGTCATCGACGATTTTTAAAGTGATGCGATTCATTTCTTCTAGTAAGTCTGTCAATACCGCCTGTAATTTTTCGTCTTCTAACCCATGTGCTTGCATCGTCTTACTGACAATCTGCTGGACTTGATCATGGTAGTCATGTTCTCGCGATACATCTTTTCGCCAGTTCATGTCGATCCCTCCTTTGATATTTCATTATTCCCTTTGAAAAGGTATTGCGAAACGAGAGAATGACTGGTATCATCATAAAAGTGTGAGCTACCAATTATTCATGCGCGATATCTTGACATCTTTTCCTGCTAGTGCTAAGATGACATAGTGATTAAAAACAACAAAGCAGAAGCACCCGCTTTTCACCTCGTCTGAGAGTCATCAGGCAGGTCCATCAAGTTCTTGGTTCATTCGGCATCGTCTGCCGTTTTATGACCTCAACTGATGTGTGGGTGGGAAACTGCCGACGCTTTTTTTATTGCCATGTTGTCTTGTCAATCTAAATCTCGTGCAATCGCACGATGGAGGTGCTAACCATTAGCAAAGAGCTCTTTATCAACGAAAACATTCGTGCCCGTGAAGTACGTCTCATTGGCGCAGACGGTGCACAACTCGGTGTGACATCACGTAACGATGCGTTACGTTTAGCTGAAGAAGCGGAACTAGACCTCGTCTTAGTCGCGGATAAAGCAAATCCACCGGTCGCTAAAATTATGGATTATGGGAAGTACCGTTTCGAACTCCAGAAAAAGGAGAAAGAAGCGCGTAAAAACCAAAAAGTCATCCAAATGAAAGAAGTACGTCTCAGTCCAACAATCGAGGACAACGATTTCCAAACAAAATTGCGTAATGCACGCAAGTTCCTTGAAAAAGGAAACAAAGTGAAGGCTTCGATTCGTTTCCGCGGACGTGCCATCACACACTCGGAAATCGGGAAACGTGTTTTGGACAAAATGGCAGCGGAATGTGCCGATTTGGCAACAGTTGAACAAAAGCCGAAGATGGAAGGACGCAGCATGTTCTTAGTGCTGGCTCCGAACAAAGAAGATTAATTATCGATTCTCAGTGGGGAGGAAATACTCATGCCGAAAATGAAATCGCACCGCGGTGCTTCAAAACGTTTCAAACGTACAGCATCAGGTAAACTCAAGCGTTCACACGCTTACACAAGTCACTTGTTCGCAAACAAATCGACTAAAGCGAAACGTAAGCTCCGTAAAGGCGCTATCGTATCAGCTGGAGACTTCAAACGCATTCGCAACATGATCGCGAAGTAATACAGAAACAATTTAGGAGGGAATCCATATGCCACGCGTAAAAGGCGGTTATACGACTCGTCAACGTCGTAAAAAGCAAATTAAACTTGCCAAAGGATACTTTGGTTCGAAACACATTCTATTTAAAGTAGCAAAACAACAGGTCATGAAGTCACTCATGTACGCTTACCGTGACCGTCGTCAGAAGAAACGTGATTTCCGTCGTCTTTGGATCACACGTATCAATGCGGCAGCACGTACAAACGGTCTCTCATACAGCCGTATGATGCACGGCCTCAAGCTTGCAGGAATCGACATCAACCGTAAGATGCTTGCTGAGCTTGCTGTGACAGATGCACAGGCATTCGCGTCACTCGCTGAAACAGCTAAATCAAAATTGAACGCGTAATCGTTCAATCGACAGCGCCGAGACACTCTCTCGGCGCTTTCTTTTTTCTTTAGAATTTCTTAGAATTAAGAGAAGGAGGAAAGCGTATGAATCAATCGGTTGTTGCCATCGTCGCCTTAGCGCTCATTGTCTTGAACGTTTACACCTATATCCAAGCGAAACAGTATACGCAAGGGAAAGGTGACTTTAACGTCCTATTCGCCTATGCAGGAGGAGCCATCGGTGCCTTGTTCGGTCTTCATCTGACTCGGAAGAAGACGGTTCATGCCCCAAAACTGCTTCAATTACAAGTATTGATTTTAGCAGTGGGCTGGTCTTTAATGATTTTAGTACTGCTATAAGTGGAGATAGAGGAGGAACATCCGGTGAACTGGACAACATTGTTTGATCGGCAGCGCGAATTAGACGAGCGGATCAAAGCACAACATGGATTATCCGGCAATCAATTCGATGAACGGTTACTGGCGCTGCTTGTCGAGCTCGGTGAACTGGCTAACGAAACACGTAGCTTTAAGTTTTGGTCGAAGAAAGGACCGTCGCCTCAAGATGTGATCTTAGAAGAATATGTAGACGGCATTCATTTCTTACTGTCACTTGGTCTTGCGCTTGGGTATGAACGAGATGCGTTTCCTGCGGGAAGTTCATATCTTGATGCGACTGATGCTTTTTTAGATATTTATCGAAAAGTGACGAATTTTGGTCTTTCAAAAACGGAAGCCATGTACGAGACGCTGATGGCAGCTTATCTCGAACTTGGTTATACGCTCGGTTTTAATGAGCAACTCATTTTGCTGGCATACATGAATAAAAATGAAGTAAACCATGAGCGACAAAATCAAGGATATTAATGAAAAGGAGCGGATTGGTATGAATGAATCGTTACATATGTTAAAACGTTTGACGGATGCAACAGGCGTCCCGGGCAATGAGGGAGAAGTCCGTCAATTGATGCGTGAATACCTCGAGCCGCATGTCGAGTCGTTTGAACAGGATGGACTCGGAAGTTTATTTGGTCAAGTGACTGGAGATGCTGAAGGTCCGCGTGTCATGATTGCGGGTCACATGGATGAAGTCGGCTTCATGGTGACACGTGTGGAAGAAGGCGGTTTCCTTCGTTTCCAAGCGCTCGGTGGCTGGTGGAACCAAGTGCTGTTGGCACAGCGAATGGATGTTGTCACACGGTCTGGTGAAAAGATTCCCGGTGTCATTGGTGCGAAACCACCTCACGTCCTACCGCTCGAGGCACGAAAAAAACCCGTTGAAATCAAAGATATGTTCTTAGATATCGGTGCCACGTCGAAAGACGAAGTGGCTGATTGGGGAATTCGTCCAGGCGATACGGTCGTGCCCCATTGTGAATTCACTGTCATGAAAAATGAGAACTTCTTGATGGCGAAGGCATGGGACAACCGAATCGGATGTGCGATTGCCATCGAAGCAGCAAAACGTCTGAAGGAAGAATCGTTCCCAGGCGTCGTGTATACAGGAGCGACAGTACAGGAAGAGGTCGGGTTACGTGGAGCGGTGACCGCTGCCAACTTGATTCGCCCGGATGTCGCGATTGCTGTCGATACAGGCATTCCAAGTGATACGCCGGGGATGACCCAAGCAGAAGGGTTGTCAAAACTCGGGGACGGGGTTCAAGTCATCTTCTTTGATGCGACTACCGTCACGAACCCACGCCTTGTCGACCTCATCGTTGACGTGGCCAAAGAGCAAGACATCAAATATCAATTGGACTTAACGCCAGGCGGTGGTACAGATGCTGGGCGATTCCATCTTTCTGGGATTGGGATGCCGGCCATCGCATTGACAGTGCCGGTCCGCTATTTACACACGAACGTGTCCATCATCCATAAGGATGATTACGAGGCAGCGGTACAACTCGTTGTCGCATTGACGAAACGTTTAGACCACGAAACGGTCCAATGGTTGAAAGAGGGATAATATGACGAAGATTACGTCTACGAAGAGCGAGACGATTAAACGATTAAAACGATTGATGACGAAAAAAGGTCGTCAAGAAACGGGTCAATTCCTAGTAGAAGGAGAGCATTTGGTGGACGAGGCCATTCGTGCCGGTCGACTCGTCCAACTCATCATGGCTGAGTCGTATTCACCAAAAGGAACGTGGCGACTTGAAGATATGCCAGTCCTCGAGTTATCCGACCACGTTGCGGACCTTCTTTCCGAAACGGAAAAGACCCAAGGCGTGTTTGCCGTTGTCAAGATGACACCGGTGGAACGAACAATGAAGAAAGTACTCGTACTAGACCGAGTACAGGACCCGGGTAATCTCGGTACGATGATTCGGACAGCAGATGCTGCCGGATTCGATACGGTGTTACTCGGGAAAGGTACGGTCGATCCGTTCAACGCCAAAGTCGTACGTGCCACACAAGGTTCACTGTTTCACGTGAACGTGACCTCGGTCGACTTGCTTGAAAAGTTACCTGAGCTGAAAGAGGATGGATTCCACGTCTACGGCACAGCTCTCTCAAAGGCAACATCGTATGAGCAAGTTGCATTCGAAGACAAAGTGGCCCTCGTCATCGGGAATGAGGCACAAGGGGTTCATGCTGATGTATTGGCACTCTGTGACACACGTGTGCATATTCCGGTGCTTGGTGATGCAGAATCGCTCAACGCGGCGGTCGCTGCGGGTATTTTAATGTATCGCATCGCTTTACAATAATCTTGTCAGCACGTGAAAAACGTGATAGGTTAAACACATCGATGAATAAGATATGACGTTGAAAGAACATAGTAAGCGAATGACCGATTCCGTTCAGGGAGCAAGGGCCGTGACTGAGAGCCTTTGCCGGATTCGTCGCTGAATTCACTCTGGAGTCGTGTTGGAGACAACACCGGTTTGGCATCACGATAACGATGCTCTCAAGTGGGCCATGAATTGGCCAAGTAGGGTGGTACCGCGATGATTCGTCCCTTCAGTCAACGACTGAAGGGACTTTTTTATGTAGAGGAGGAAGCGAACATATGAAAGAACAATTAGAACAGTTACAAGTGGAAGCGTTAGAAGAAATCAAACAAGCATCCACACAAAAATCATTGAATGACGTCCGCATCAAATATTTAGGGAAAAAGGGACCGATGACTGAAGTACTTCGTGGCATGGGTAAATTATCTGCTGAGGAACGTCCGGTCATCGGTGAGTTGGCCAATACCGTTCGTACCGCGATTCAAAGCACACTCGATGCTCGAATCGAAGAAGTGAAGGCGATTGAATTAGAGGAAAAGTTAAAAGCGGAAACGCTTGATGTGACACTCCCGGGACGGACATCGACTCCTGGCCATAGCCATCTCTTGCAACAAATCATCGACGAGATGGAAGATTTGTTCGTTGGACTCGGATATACGATTGCTGAAGGTCCTGAAGTCGAGACCGATCTCTATAACTTCGAAATGCTTAACTTGCCGAAAGATCATCCGGCACGAGACATGCAAGACTCGTTCTATATCACGGAAGAGACGTTGCTTCGTACTCATACATCTCCCGTACAGGCTCGCACGATGTTGGAGGCGAACGGAAAAACGATTCGCATCATCTGTCCAGGTAAAGTGTATCGTCGTGATGAAGACGATGCGACGCATTCGCATCAATTCATGCAAATCGAAGGATTGGTTGTCGATGAATCCATCTCGATGGCTGACTTAAAAGGGACACTCGAAGTGTTCGTGAAGCAGTTGTTCGGTGAAACGCGCGAAATTCGTCTTCGTCCAAGCTTCTTCCCGTTCACGGAACCATCGGTCGAAGTCGATATCTCTTGCTTCAAATGTGGCGGGAAAGGATGTAACGTCTGTAAAGGAACCGGTTGGATCGAGATTCTCGGAGGCGGAATGGTCCATCCTCATGTCTTAGAGATGGCTGGCTATGACTCATCAAAAGTGTCAGGATTCGCATTCGGAATCGGAGTGGAGCGTATGGCGATGCTCAAACACGGCGTCGATGACATCCGTCATTTCTACACAAATGACTTACGTTTCATCGAGCAATTCTAAGGAGGAAGACAGATGTTACTTTCAAAAAAATGGTTGAATCAATATATTGATGTATCCGATTTAAGCGGCGAAGCGCTCGGTGACTTGATTACGAAGAACGGAATCGAAGTCGAAAGTGTGACAAATCGTGGGGAAGGACTTTCTGGGATCGTCGTCGGACGGGTCCTTTCATGTGAGAAACATCCGGAAGCGGATAAGTTAAACGTGACGAAAGTGGACATCGGAGAATGTGACCCTGTTCAAATCGTCTGTGGCGCACCGAACGTGCGCGAAGGGCAACATGTGATCGTGGCCAAAGTTGGCGCACGCTTACCAGGACTAAAAATCAAAAAAGCAAAACTTCGTGGTGTCGAATCACAAGGGATGATTTGTTCACTCGAAGAGCTCGGCTTTGAGAAGAAACAAATTCGGGAAGACGAGCAGGATGGGATCCACACATTCCGTGAATCCGTACAAGTCGGAGCAGATGTGCTCGATTTACTCGACTTGGACGATGAAGTCATCGAACTCGGTTTGACTCCGAACCGTTCAGATTGCTTGAGCCTCTATGGAATCATTCATGAGGTTGCGGCCATCTTAGAACGTCCATACACGTTGCCGACGGCAGATGTCACGTCATCATCACCATCGGAGGTATCTATCGAACTTGCGACACCGAACTGTTCATATTACGCAGCTCGTGAAGTCAAAGGGGTAACGATTGCAGAGTCGCCACAATGGCTAAAGAATATCTTGATCGCAGAAGGTGTCCGTCCAATCAACAACATTGTCGACGTGACGAACTACGTGATGCTTGAAATCGGACAACCGCTTCACGCATTCGATGCGAAGAAACTCGGCAACTCGATTGTGGTCCGTCAAGCCGAAAATGGAGAAGAAATGGTCACACTCGACGACGTGACGCGCACGCTCGATTCATCGATGATGGTCATCACGGACGGGCAAGCCCCGGTCGCCATCGCAGGCGTCATGGGTGGTGCCAATACAGAGGTAGATCTTTCAACGACAGATATCGTTTTAGAGTCAGCGTACTTTGATCCGGCATCCGTACGCAAGACGAGCCGTACGCTCGGTCTTCGTTCAGATTCAAGCGCTCGTTTCGAAAAAGGCGTTGACCCAGAACGTGTCATGCTCGCGCTTGACCGTGCTGCGCAATTGATTGTCGAACTCGGTGGAGGAGCCATTCATGATGCGGTGCGTTCAGGTGAAGCCGAATCACGTGCCCGAGAAATCCAAGTGTCGATTGACTATATCAACAAGCGTTTAGGGATGACACTCGATCGTCAGACAATCGTTCACATCTTAGAGCGTCTCGGTCTCGCGACAGAAGGGGATGACGTGCTGACAGTACACATTCCATCGCGCCGTCCGGATTTAGAGCTTCCGGCTGACATCACAGAAGAAGTGGCACGTCTATACGGATATGATAGTCTCCCGTCGACGTTACCTGCCTCACAATCGAAAGGGTATTTGCCAGCAATCAACGTACTGCGCAGACAGACACGTCGTTTGTTACAAGGAGTCGGCTTATCACAAGCCATTACTTACTCGTTAACGAGTGAGGCGCATGCGACACGTTTCGGTGGAAAAGACGATCAGCTCGTCCGATTGGCGATGCCGATGAGTGAAGAACGCTCTGTCCTTCGTACGTCGCTCATCCCTGGATTGTTGGAGGCAGCGCGCTACAACACGGCGCGTCAACAATCGAACGTCGCACTTTATGAAACAGGGCGCGTCTATACGGAGCACGGAGAAACGTTACCGCGTGAGAAAGAACGGGTGGCCGGCGTTGTCACAGGTCTTTGGATGGACCATCGTTCGCAAGGAACACGGGTCCCGGTCGACTATTTCGTCGCAAAAGGGATTGTCGACACGTTAGTCCAAACGCTTCGCCTAGATGTCACGTATGAGGCCGTATCGATGCCTGACATGCATCCAGGTCGCACAGCGAACATCTTGATGGCCGGAGAGGTCATCGGATATGTCGGACAAGTGCATCCAGGAACATCAAAAGACGTCTACGGTATGAAGGAAGTGTATGTATTCGAACTCGACCTATTGGCACTTCATGGAGACGAGACACTTCTTTATCAAGACGTACCACGTTATCCTTCGATTTCACGAGATTTGGCACTCGTCTTATCACGTGAGATTCCGGCTGGGACAGTGGAACAAACGATTCGCCAAGCGGCTGGTCCACTCTTGATTGACCTCGTCTTGTTTGACGTCTATACAGGGGAGAATGTTGGAGCGGATGAGAAATCGATTGCCTTCTCACTCAAGTTCCAAGACCCGTCACGAACGTTACAAGATGAAGAAGTAACGGCAGCATATGAAACGATCGTTGAGGCGGTCCGTGCGACACACGGCGCTGAACTTCGAGCGTAAAAAATAAGGAGCGTTGTCCACCTGTGACAACGCTCCTTTTATTATTGAATCTCAAGTGCGAGATCGCCGAACTTGGTCCATCCGACAAGACTCGTCACACGATAAAGAGCCCATGTAATGAGTGCAGGGAGTACGACGCCGGTCATCGTGAAGATGAGAAAGGCATCCAACCCTTGGACCGCTAAAATCTGAAGCGGGGCAATCAAGGAGTTGAGCCCGAGACCCGCAATTTCATATGGGACTTGGAGTGAGAACATCAAAGTAGCAATCGGTGCGGAAATCATCGCGGCGATAAACGGTGGGACGACGATTCGTGGGTTTTTGATGATATTCGGAAACTGCACTTTCGGTGTGACAAAGAATGAGGCGACCAATCCACCTGGGTCGGTTTGACGATATGCCATTAAGGTAAATCCAACAAATTGAGCAGAGCAACCGATCAAGGCAGCGGCGCTAGCGACAGGGTCAAGTTGAAGCGCGATGGCGAGTGCGGCAGATGATGCAGGCGACATGAGCATGACACTGAAAACAAGTGCGATGACAAGAGATGTGGCAATCGGTGAAGTTTCAACAGATGCGGTGATCCCTTGGCTGATTGAGTTGATAAGAGGAGTCGTGACCGCTGCCGCAGCAACCCCAACAATGCCGCCACCTAAAACGGCTGTGACCGGGACGACCATCATATCAAACTTTGTTTTGCCGAGGACACGTTTTCCGAGCCATACAGCGGCAGCCGCTGCAATCAGTGCGCTAATCGGTTGACCTGGAACGAGGACGAGTCCGCTTTCTGACGCTTTTAAAGCTGCACCGCCAATGGTTGCAGCAATCATGGCGCTAAATAGGATGAGCGTGTTGCTTCCGAGTTGAAACGCGACGCCAGCGCCTAAAGCAGGTGCCAACAATGATTTGGCGACTTGTCCAATCTGTACGAGCATCGCGATTCCGCTCAAATTACCAATCGTCTCAATCAATAAACCGACACCGAGCGTGACGAGTACGGCATTTGCCATACCTGCTGAAATTTTTACCATTCGATCCATCATATACTGCTTCACTTCCATCATCTCCTCTATATCTTTATGTCAACAAAAAAACCTATCCATCAAGGATAGGCGCGGTTTCAACCTGCAGGCGCCTGTCCGATTACCACGGGAACAAGGGCCTGAAAAGTCGTTTTTTGAAAACAAAACGATTTCAGTCCCTCAGTCGAATAATAATCAGCAGGCTGTTCATATGTACGGGATTGGACATTTCGAGCATCTCCTCTTCGTTGGATTTGCTAAAGAATACCATCTATTTTTGTAATAATCAATATTTTCTGAAAATAAACACAAAAAAATTCAGGAAGCCCAGTGGCGTCCTGAATTAGCTCATTTGTAATGAGCGTGCTTGAATCTGATCGTCGATAAAATTCATCGACAATGCATTGAATTGATCGGGTTGGTCTACATTGACCACATGACCAGAGTCTGCAACGATTTCAACATTGGCTGTCGGTTGATGTTTCGCTGTCCGCTCGACAGCTTCAAGAAACATATAATCCTCATCACCCATAATATACAAAATCGGGACGTTCGTTTGAATCGAAGTGAACTGATTCAATAAAGGATTAATATTTTCCGTCATCTTGAACCAACGGATAAACTCACGTTGACATAAGTTCGCCGCATCGCGGACGAACATCATCCGAGACTTCTTGTGACGCTTCTTCGGGAGTAAAATCCATGCGAATAATTTATATAACCACATATAGGGGACGAAGTTTTGCACGAGACTACCAAGTCGGATGAGCAACGTGGAGCGCACATTAAATTTTACAATGGCTCCGCCGAGGACGACTGATGCGATTCGATCCGGATAGTGCTCAAACATCGCCTGAATCACAATCGTCCCTAAAGAAAGACCGACCATGTGCCCTTTTTCGATACCTAAGTGATCCATGACTTCAATCACGTCTTTGGCAACGACATCAAACGTATAGGCATTCAATGGTTGTTTGAGCGACTGTTCAGCATCGTATGAACCGCCATGACCGCGTAAATCGACGAGCAGGACATTATATTTTTTACGGAAGGGACGAAGTTGGCGATACCAATGCGATAAACTTCCTCCGGCCCCATGTATAAAGATGACCCAAGGATGGTCATCACTAATCGTGTAGGTTTTATAATGCAACATGAACGCTATCCTCCAAAAATTTTAAGTTCATTTAACCGTAAAACGAGTATATCATACTTGATGTCGAAGCTCTACAAACGACGTTCATTCAAGTTGATGGCTTTCTTTGTATTCGCAAAATGGACTTTAGCAATCTTTTGTAAATAATCCTGTCCATGACCTCGAATGATTTGAGCGGCGACTTGGTCGACTTTTGCTCCTGCCCCTTTCGGGAGGGTCAATCCTACTTGTTTACTTAGTTTGTCCATTTCTTTTAAGAAGAAGGCGCGAGCTAAAATGGAAGCAGCTGCGACGGCGACATGAAGACCTTCTGCCTTGGTTGAAAAGTAGACATCGTCGCGCACGATATCCCGCTCTGCCCGCAAGTGTTGATAGTATACCGACTTCTCTGCGAATTGATCGATGAGAATGGCATCGGGTTTCTGTCCGATTTTCTCAAGTAACGCTCGAAGTGCAGCATTATGGGCGATGGCGGTCATTTTACCTTGTGTCATCGTCCGTTGCATGTTGTTATATGTTGGATTATGCAGTGTTGCTTTTTGATAGGGAATCGTAGCGTGTAAATCTTTTGCAATCCGGATGATTTCAGGGTCGGATAACTGTTTTGAATCTTTCACGCCGAGTTCTTTGACGAGTGCGATTTGATCGCGTGAGACAAAAGCCGCTACGACGACGAGTGGTCCGAAGTAGTCTCCTTTTCCGACCTCGTCGCTTCCAATGACAGACCAACTTGAAAATCCTTCAGGTAAGAGGGTGTTCGGTGCGGATGCTTGTTTCTTCTCAGCAGGTAGTCCCCATTTCACTGCCTCGGTCTCAGCATCTTTTCCTTGGAACATCACTTTCCCTGATTGATAAACCGTTACGACAAATCCCGGTGTCTTGGCGCTGAATGTCGCATATGGTGGTGGCGCGACTGCATACTCATGGTACATCTTTTTTAGTTTTTCTTGTGATGCGGTTGATAGCTTAATGACTTGGTTGCCCAACATGAGCACTTCCTTTCTGTCTGGCAAATTCATTTTACATTTTTTTATGATTTTTTGAAACCGAAGATGAGGTTTTATCGTATATGGAGGTGAGTAGAGAAAAGTGAGGTGAGGTGGACGTGTGGTGGCGCGATGACACGCAACGAGATGAGGTAGAGGAATTATACAAGCACATTCTCGAACTCGAGTCGAGAATTGCTAAATTAGTAGCTCATCAAGTGAGAGTGCGTCGGCTACTGATGCAAGATTCTTCTGAGGGCGTGACGGATCAAGTCGTTCAAGTTCAAAAAGAAGTGGAATATTTTTTAAACAGGATGCGACTCGAACGACAAGAACTTGTCGACATATACAATCGGCGACGGATTGAACGTTCCATTGGTCGAGTTCGAGAAGTGAACGACTTATCCACTTCATCACTGTCGGAGTGGGATGAAATTGAAGATCGGCTTGCATTAGAAGTCGAACAACTTCGACGCGTACTGATGATGGAACAAAAACGTCGACAGGAGGGGTGGTAATGGAGGCAATCGATCAACTTTATTGGTGGGTGTTGATCATCGCTGGTCTTGGAACCTTCATTTACATGATGTTTTCCGATGCGTTCGATATGTTTGAAGGTTGGTTCAACCCTGCAGTCATCCTATCTTTCTTGGCACTAGGGGCAGGAATTGGGCTCATCTTAAACGCATTGGCTCACGTTTCCCCGATGATTGGGCTCGCTGTCGCATTGGTCGGGTCTCTTGCTCTGACGACGCTTCTCTATTTGTTTGTTCTCTTACCGCTCTCAAATGCGGAAGAGTCCATTGGTTTGACGGATGAGGCATTAGTTGGACGTGTCGGACGATTGACCGTGCCCATTCCTGAAGGCGGATACGGTGAAGTCTTGATTGAGACAGTGACGGGATCGCTTTTAAAGACGGCTCAAAGCTTAGACGGTACATCGATTTCGACAGATCATCGGGTAGTCATCATTGAAGTAAAAGGCAATATCGCAATCGTCATGCCATATGACGAACCTACAATTCGAGAGGAGATATAACACATGAATACGGCTATTTTAGTCAGCATTATCGTCGGGGTCATCATTCTCGCACTTGTGTTTGTATTCGTACTAAAATATCGCACAGTCGGACCAGATGAGGCACTGATTGTGACAGGTAGTTATTTAGGCAAGAAAAATGTACATAGCGATACATCCGGTAACCGCGTCAAAATCATTCGTGGCGGCGGGACATTCGTCTTCCCAGTATTCCAGCAAGCAGAACCGCTCAGCTTGCTCTCAAGCAAATTAGAGGTCACGACACCTGAAGTGTATACAGAACAGGGTGTCCCGGTCATGGCAGACGGAACAGCCATCATTAAAATCGGCGGATCAATCAGTGAAATCGCGACAGCGGCTGAGCAGTTCCTCGGAAAACCGAAGATTGAACGTGAAAATGAAGCGAAAGAAGTGTTAGAAGGCCATTTGCGCTCGATTTTAGGTTCTATGACCGTTGAAGAAATCTATAAGAACCGTGACAAGTTTTCGCAAGAAGTTCAACGAGTTGCATCACAAGACTTAGCGAAGATGGGGCTAGTCATCGTATCATTCACCATCAAAGACGTTCGAGATAAGAACGGATACTTGGAATCGCTAGGGAAACCGCGTATCGCCCAAGTGAAGCGTGATGCTGATATCGCGACAGCAGAAGCAGATAAAGAGACGCGCATCAAACAGGCGGAAGCAATGAAAGATGCGAAGAAGGCCGAGCTTGAGCGTGCGTCTGAAATCGCGGAAGCTGAGAAAGAGAACCAACTTCGGATTGCGGCTTATCGCCGTGAGCAAGATGTTGCCAAAGCGCGGGCCGACCAAGCGTATGAGCTTGAGGAAGCGCGTGCGAAACAAGAAGTCACTGAACAGCAGATGCAAGTTCAAATTATCGAGCGTCAAAAGCAAATCGAGCTCGAAGAGAAAGAAATCATGCGTCGTGAGAAACAATATGATTCAGAAGTGAAGAAAAAAGCCGATGCGGATCGATACTCGATTGAACAGTCTGCCGCTGCGGATAAGGCACGTCAAATCGCAAGTGCGGATGCAGAGAAGTATCGTATTGAAGCACAGGCGAAAGCCGATGCGGAACGCGTACGTTTGGCAGGTCTTGCAGAAGCGGATTCTGAACGTGCGAAAGGTGAGGCAGAAGCTGAAATTATCCGCTTGACCGGTCTTGCCGAAGCGGAAGCGAAAGAGAAGATTGCCGAAGCCTTCGCGCAATACGGGCAGGCTGCGATTCTCGATATGGTCGTCAAGATGCTTCCTGATTATGCGAAAGAAATTGCATCGCCACTTGGAAACATCGATCAAATTACGGTCGTCGACACGGGGAGCGGTCAAAACGGCGGTGCCGGGAAAGTGACAGGTTACGCAACCGACCTCATGGCGTCGCTTCAACAAACATTAAAAGCTTCTTCGGGCATTGATATGAAAGACTTGCTTGAGAACTTTGCGGGGAAAGGGAACGTTGCAACAGCTCCTACACCGGAGCGTGAATTAGCTGATACAACGGTTGCTGCTTCAAAAGAATAAGTGTAAGAAGCCATGGACGATGTCTATGGCTTTTTTTATTGCCACAACTTTTAAAAAAAATAATGTAGAATAACCCTTTCTCGGTCGATATAAGTGTTGTCAGACCATTAGAGAGAGGGAGTATTGAATATATGAAGAAAAGTATAATGCTCAGTACAATCACGGCTTGCACCCTTTGGTTGTCCGGTTGTCAGTCAGTTATCGACAATCCAAGTGCCACTGTCGATGAACGACAGACGATGGGAGTTGTTCTATCTGACGTTGGTCTCGGGGACCAATCGTTCAGTGACGCAGCTATGCGTGGAATGGGTGAGCTACGTGAAACGGGCGATTGGTTCGTTGATTATCGTGAACTATCCGAAACGGAGACATACAAAGTTGGTTTTGAAGAATTGGTAAAAGAGGGACATGACGTAATTGTCGGTCTCGGTTTTGCGTGTCAAGAAGACTTAGAGGCCGTAGCGGCTGAACATCCGGAACAGCAATTCGCTTTGATCGATGGCGTGTCCGAACTTCCGAACGTCTTGAGTATCACGTTCGAAGAGGGAGAGGGAAGTACGCTCGCCGGCGCAGTGGCTGGTCTTGAGACAGAGTCCGATACGATTGGATTTATCGGTGGGATGGATATGGAACTTATTCAAAAATTTGAAGCAGGATTTGAACGTGGCGCTAAAGCGGTGAACGAAGATGTCGAGATGCTCGTTGATTTCTCGAATGATTTTGCTTCACCAGAGCTCGGTCGCGAACTCGCTGAGAAACAAATTAAAGCGGGAGCAGATGTTCTGTATGCTGCAGCTGGACTTACAGGAGTCGGTGTACTCGAGACGGCTGAAAAATACGGCGTCAAGGCAATCGGGGTCGATAGTGATCAATCGATGATTGCACCGGATGCGGTTGTGACGTCGATGTTGAAACAAGTCGATTTGGCGATTGTGGAAATCGCGGGTCGTGTGACCGAAAAACCGTTTAATGAACATGTCATTCTTGGAATTGAGGAAGGTGGCGTAGGCTTGGCCCCACTTCGTCGCATTCAATGGGATGAAAAAGAAACATCAGAGTATGAATCAGTAGAACGCCAGTTGAAGGAGGGAACACTTAAATGAGTTTACGTAAACGTTTTATCTTCTCAACTGTGTTCACTGTCATCTTAGTCGTACTGATGATGAGTTATGTCTTGTCTACTTTGAATCGCTTGCAAACGTATAACGAGAAATATGGGAGTCAAATGATTGAATTGTCTCAACTTGAAACGTCACTCTTACAAGAGCAGTCACTCTGGACGTCACTTGGCGAACAGTCGAACCAATCTACATTGACTCAACTAGAGCGCATCCGTGTGACGAACGCGGAAACATTTGATGATTTAAAACAGTCTTATTTGATTCCGGCATTTTCAAATCATTTAGACCGTGCCACGATGAAGTACGAACAGGTGAACGAAGATGTCGAGTCGGCACTTGAGGGCGGTATCGGAGCTCGGATCCAGGCAGCGAAACTAGAAGGTTTGTTAAACGATATCAATACATTGATTGCAAAGAACGGTTCATTCTATGAGGCGCTTCAAGTAGAGGCGGCAAATGAGACGGAACGTCTCTTGTTGATTTCGGTCCTTTTGACGATTCTTGTCATTCTTGCGCTCGGAATCTATAACTTCTTCTTTGCCCGTTCAATCACCCGACCACTCGAACGAAATGTCAAAGTGGCAGAAGCGATTGCGGCCGGACGTCTCGTCATGCTCCCTGAGTCGACGCGGAATGATGAAATAGGGCGTCTTGAACGTGCCATGCGTGATATGACGGCATCACTTCAGACGGTGATTGGTTCGATTCGAGTCACATCAATGAAAGTGAACGGGATGACCGAAACGGCAGCGGCCGAAAATGAAGCGGTCGTGAGTACGACTTCTAACATTACGAACGCAGTTGATGAAATGGCACACGGAGCACAGTCAATTGCAAACGAACTGCAAGAAACGCTCAGCTCTGTGCATACGATGGCAACTTCATTTGAGACGAGCTTGAACCAGACGAAACAGACGACGGAAGAAACGTCAGAAATGACACGTGAAGTGGCGGCTGGAATTGAAACATTAACGGACCAAGAGCATATTTTAGATCGTTCAAGCGAACGGAATGAAGTGCTTGTTTCGCGCATGGACCACTTTGCAAGACAAACTGCTGAGATTGAGGCGATGGCGAAGCTTGTCGAAGATGTCGCAGCTCAGACGAATTTACTTGCTCTCAATGCAGCAATCGAGGCAGCCCGTGCGGGAGAAGCGGGACGAGGATTTGCTGTCGTTGCAAGTGAAGTGAAGAAGTTGGCGGAAGAAAGCAACAAGGCGACTCGATCCATTTTCCACGTTGTCGAGACGATCCAGCAAGAAGTCGTACGTTTGACGGAAACGGTGAACGAGTCAAAACGTGAACAAGAGGCTCAGCTGGAAGCGTTCGGATTAACGAAAGAAGCGTTCAACCGAATCCATGAACGGACAGACCACGTCGCCTCGTTCGTGCGTACGATTGAACAAGAGATGCGCACATCGAGTAACGAGGTAAACAACGTCTTACGTCGGGTCGAAGAAGTATCTGGCGTGACGGAAGAGTTAGCCGCAGGAAACGAAGAAGTGGCAGCCTCGATGAAAGAACAGCAAGCGAGCTTTGATCAAATCTTTACATTGATGCAAGAGTTAGAAGGACAGGCAGCGGCGCTCGCTGACCAGGTTCAGCATTTCGAAGAAGAATAATCGAACAGTGAACAGTAGGAACGGAGGCCACGTGGTGGTCTCCGTTTTTTCCGTCATTCTATAACCCATGCATTAAAATTATGTGATTGAATACCGTTGCATGTATGAGTGTGATATATAACTTCCAAACAAATCATTTCCTAATGACACGAATGTGGAGAAGAAGGAGACGTGTTTCGAAACAGCTGATTCGGCATACTCAACGTAACAGTCGAACAGGGTGGTGATACGTTTGGAAAGGTGGAAACAACTCGTCATTGGTCTAATAGTCGTTCTATTTTTAGGAGTAGGCTATTTGTTTTATCAAAAGGAACCGGAGCAACGAATGGTGGATGAATTCGTCATAGAACCTGAGGAGGTCACACCGACCACGACACCAGAGCGTATGGAGCTCGTTGTGTACGTGACAGGTGCGGTTGAATCTCCGAACGTGTATACCGTACCAGAAGGGGCAAGGGTGGGCGATGTGTTGTCTTTAGCAGTCCTGACAGATGAAGCTGACCCAGAACAGTTAAATTTGGCACAACTATTAGTAGATGGAGTCAAAATCATCGTGCCGAAAAAAGGAGAAACACCGATTTCGCAAGACTCACCGAGTCCCGAGATGGAGACGAACGGTGTTCATGTCAACAGTGCGACGAAAGAGGAACTAATGACGGTTCCGGGAATTGGTCCAGCCAAAGCCGAGGCGATTTTAAATCATCTGAAAGCGAACGGTCCATTTAAAACATATGAAGCGCTAGGTGATGTGAAGGGGTTCGGCGAAAAGACATTAGAAAGTATGAAACCATATTTATTGGTGCCATAGGATGCCGCTGTTTCCATTATTTGCGGTACTCATTGTAACCGGTCTGACAGAAGGATTCTATTGGGTCTCCGTGGTCGCTTTTGTCTTCTATCTATTTACACGACGTGGACAAGGCTTATATGCGAAAGCCGGTGTGATTGGGTTCATCTGCATCGCATCGTTCCATACGACCCCTATAGAATCGTTATCGCGAGACACGATTGCCTTCTCAATCGAAAGTCGAAAGGAAAATGGTAAATCGGCAAGACTATATGGGAACGTAGACGATCTTCAGGGCGTTTTACGAGGACGCGAATTAGAACACGGACGACCTGGGGAGACGTGCCTTATGCAAATCGAAGTAGAGGCGTTTCAACCGTTACGAAACACTGGAGGATTTGATGAACGGGATTGGGCGCTGAGTTCAAACGTATCCTTCAAAGGAAAGGTGAAACGAATCGATGCGTGTCGTCCGACAGCAGGATGGGGCGGTCGGTTGTTGCGTTGGAAAGAACAACAACTTCAACAAATTGAGCATCGTCATCGTGAGGATGTCGCATTATATATGGAGGCATTATTGTTCGGGGAGAGTCGAATGCTAGATGAACAGACCTCGTTTTCTTATCGTGTGACGGGCCTTCTTCACCTTCTTGTGATTTCCGGTTCGCATATTGCCATGTTGATTGTGGCCATGCGCGTATTGTTGCACCCGATCCCTATTCGACGTGAGACGAAGACGATATTGATGATCTTTAGTATTACGGTATTCGGATGGATGACTGGTTTTTCTCCACCTGTCGCAAGAGCTGTTGTCGTCGCAGATGTGATACTCTTTATCTCTCTATTCGGTGTGACGGTTCGAGACCCAATTCGGCTCTTGAGTTGGTGTGCGGCGGGCATGTTGGCCGTTCAACCGTTCCTTCTCACGAATCTGGGTTTCCAATTGACGGTCGGGATGACCTTCTTTTTGTTAGTTACGAGACAAATCTGGACAGGACTCATGGAGTTGTCCATTTTCGCACAGCTGTTCGGGTTGATTGTTCTATGGCAAGTTCAACCGGTTCTATCCGTCGCGGCACCGATATGGAATCTCTTGATGGCCATCTGTATCTCGTGGGTCATCATGCCACTCGCATTTGTCACATGGCTGATTCCTTCGATTGCCCCGTTGTTCATGATTGTGTTGGATGCGATCAATGGAATGTTCGCCCTCCACGATGATTTACGACCTTGGCTTCCGTTGCACGATCTGGCATTGCCGTCGCAAATCGCATTGTTGCTAGGATTGTGGGGAAGCTTAACGCTGATGAATCGAAAACGTTGGATCGGATGGGGGGCGGCCATCATGACATGTGGGTTGATTGCGGGATGGTCGGAATGGGCGGAATCCTCACGGGTGACCTTCTTGGATGTCGGGCAAGGTGATGCAATCGTCGTAGAATCGGGAAGAACGGTTGGTGTCATTGATGTAGGGGGCGTATTTCAAGATCCAAACGAACAAAAGCGAAGCACATTTGACCCGGGGGAAGATGTATTGGCCCCTTATTTATGGAAGCGTGGGGAGCGTTCGCTTGATTTTGTCCTGTTGACCCATGCGGATCATGACCACATCGGCGGATTAGAAGGATTATTGAAAGTGGTGACGGTGGAAGAACTTTGGATATCAAAAGAAGTGGCGAATGCTGAAAAACGAGAAGAGTTGCTACACTTAGCTGCGGTCTATGATGTATCGGTCCGTTATCTCGAGGCGGACGATCGTCCGACGCCATGGATGTGGATTGTGGCACCGAATCGGCGACATGAAGATGAAAATGATCATTCGATTAGCCTTTACATGAATGTAGGTGGCATGCGGTATCTATTAACAGGAGATTTGCCGATAGAGGGAGAAGCAGAGTTACCGACGCTTGACGTCGACGTATTTAAATTAGGGCATCACGGATCCAACACGTCGTCGGGGGAAGAACTACTTGAGCGAATCGATCCAGAATGGATCATTGCGAGTGTCGGTTCGAACAATCGATATGGACATCCGCACATAGAGACGTTACGACGGGTTGTGGGCAGACGTCTATATCGAACCGACTTGAATGGAATGATTGTCTGTGAAGAGAACATGTGTCGGGGGATCATCGAGTAGTACGGGATAAAATGTGATACACTAAAAAACGATTGCTCCCCCGGGGCAATCGTTTGAACACTTATAGACTTAAGAATTTGATGATGACACCGATGAAGAAAATCGTGAAGAAAAAGCCAAATGGGACGATGAAGCCGATCGCAGAGTCGATGGCGTCATTACGTTTGCATTGAACGTCATTTTCAAACGGGTTTTCACTCGGTGGGCGTACTGAGTTGATTTGCATATTAGGTCCCTCCTTATCATACTTCCTTTATAAGTATAGCGAATCATGGGAAGATAATCTATGTTTAGATGAGAATAAATTGTGAAAGTGGTGTGTGTTTTGAATGAACCATGGTTACATAATGGAAAACTGGCGAGCGTCTATGTTCTCCATGGCACCGAAAAATATTTGTTAGAGACGTGGGAACGTGAAATCGTGAAGGCGGCCAATCCATCCGGTGATCAATTTGATGTCATGCAACTAGATCTTCAAGAGACGTCACTCGATACGGCGCTTGATGAAGCGGAGACGGTCCCTTTCTTTAGTGAATATCGCACGGTTATCGTGAAAAATGCCCAGTTCTTAACGGGTGCGAAAGAGAAGCAAAAGCACAATGTCGACCGCCTGGCGGAATACGTCGTGCAACCGGCGACTTACTCGGTTCTTGTCTTAATTGTTGAGTCAGAAAAACTCGATGAGCGGAAAAAAATTGTGAAGCGCTTGAAAGAGCGTGCCATCGTACTCGAAGCGAAAAAACCGAGCCAAAACGAACTGATGCGATACGTGAACGATGCATTGAGTCGTGAACAACAAAAGATGGAGCGCTCTACGATGGAGCGTCTTTTATTCCTATGTCAGGATGATTGGGGAAAGTTGGTTCGTGAATTAGAGAAGCTACAGTTGTACGCGGGAACGGGTGCGACGATTCCGATTGAGATTGTGAATGATTTAGTTCCCCGTACATTAGAAGATAACGTCTTTCAACTCTCGGAGATTCTCGTCAAACGTCAAGCAGATGCAGCGCTTCGATTGGTTCGGGATTTAGAAAAACAAGGGCAAGAACTGATTGGACTACTCGGGTTGCTTGCTAGACAATATCGGAACATGTACCTGTCAAAACAGTTGACAGAGGCAGGTTATGGAGAAAAGCAAATCGCATCGAAAATCGGGGCCCACCCGTATACAATCAAATTGGCGACACAAGCGAGCCGAGGCTTTTCCGAGGCTCAGCTCGCACGAGCGCTGACCTTGATTGCAGACGCGGATGAAGCTATGAAAACGGGACGTGGTGACAAACAAATCGTGTTCGATACGCTCGTTTGTCAACTGGCCTTATTGTGAGGTGAGGGAATGGGATTCGAACAAGTGACACTTCAAGACGTGATTCCACTCCGTCATGTTGTGCTCAGACCAGGAAAAGATGTTGAGACGTGTTATTTTGAAGGGGATGAGGCACCGACGACGCGACACTTCGCTTGGGTTGAAGGCGATCGAGTGCTATCGGTCGCTACAGTCATGATGTCCCCGAAACAAATCGAGGGTGAGGGGATTCCGCTCCAACTCCGTGGTATGGCGACGGATCCTCATTTTTCGGGACAAGGAATCGGCTCTCGATTTTTACAGGCACTCCATGATGAGCTGGGATGTCCATGGTGGTGTAATGCGAGAGAAGTGGCTGTCCGTTTCTATGAACGAAATGGGCTTACACGAATCGGAGAGCCATTCGACATTCCTGAAATCGGTCCTCATTACATCATGGTATACAAAAAAACAGCCGGCTCCGAATAGGAGGCGGCTGTTTCGTGTGATCTCTAATTAGAGAGCAGCGATACGAGCTGCGAGGCGTGATTTATCACGACCTGCTTTGTTTTTGTGGATAAGACCTTTTGATGCAGCCTTGTCGAGCTTCTTCGTAGCGAGGACGAAAGCTTCTTGAGCAGCTTCTTTGTTTCCTTCGAGTACGAGAGCATCAACACGTTTTACTGCTGTACGCATTGCCGCTTTCTCTTGTGAGTTCGCAACACGACGTTTTTCAGAAGTTTTTGCACGTTTGATTGCTGATTTGATGTTTGCCATTGTTTGTCACCTCCTGAAACAAGAAAGTGTATGTTCTTATTACTTCAAGTAATCATTCAACAGAACAAGCACAATTGTAGCAAACGGTTATATGAAAAGCAACCACTTGATGATTATTCTGAAAACTATCTGTGGTATTGTTGTAGTAGGTCGTACACATTACTTTAGGATTTTGATATAATGACACGGTATGCATGAGAAGGATAGGTGAACCCATATATGAACAAACAAGAATTAGAGAATCGTCAGAAGAAGATTCGTAACTTTTCCATCATCGCGCACATCGATCATGGAAAGTCGACGCTCGCTGACCGGATTCTTGAGAAGACTGGTGCACTCACGGCTCGTGAGATGAAAGAGCAGACGCTTGACGCGATGGACTTGGAGCGTGAGCGTGGAATTACAATCAAATTGAACGCCGTCAAATTGAACTATACGGCGAAAGACGGAGAAGAGTATATTCTTCACTTGATCGACACGCCAGGACACGTCGACTTCACATATGAAGTGTCACGTTCGCTTGCGGCATGTGAAGGTGCGATTCTCGTCGTCGACGCAGCGCAAGGAATTGAAGCGCAAACCCTTGCGAACGTTTATTTAGCACTCGATAACGACCTTGAAATCATTCCGGTCATTAATAAAATCGACTTGCCGTCAGCGGATGTCGAGCGGGTCCGTCAAGAGATTGAAGACGTCATCGGCCTCGATGCGAGTGATGCGGTCCCGACTTCTGCAAAAGCGGGAATCGGGATTGAAGAGATTCTCGAACAAATCGTGGAACTTGTCCCTCCGCCGACAGGTGACCCGTCTGAACCATTGCAAGCACTGATTTTTGACTCATACTATGACGCTTACCGCGGTGTCGTCGCATCGATTCGTATCGTGAACGGTTCAGTCAAAGTAGGAGACAAAGTTCAAATGATGGCGACTGGCAAGACGTTCGAAGTGACGGACCTCGGTGTGTCGACGCCAAAACCGATCTCTGTTAAAGAATTGAACGTAGGAGACGTTGGTACGCTTTCTGCATCCATTAAAACAGTAGGAGATGTTCGCGTCGGGGATACGATCACACTTGCTAAAAACCCGGCAACGAGTCAGCTACCTGGTTATCGCAAGATGAACCCGATGGTTTACTGTGGTTTGTATCCGATTGATGCGGCTAAGTACAATGATCTTCGTGAGGCACTTGAAAAGCTCCAGCTCTCAGATGCCGCACTCGAGTTTGAACCAGAGACGTCGCAAGCGCTCGGTTTTGGTTTCCGTTGTGGATTCCTCGGCATGCTTCATATGGAAATCATTCAAGAGCGGATTGAACGTGAGTTTAACATCGACTTGATTACGACGGCACCATCGGTAATTTATCACGTGACGACGACTTCAGGCGAAGTAATTCACGTCGATAACCCATCGAAGATGCCAGAGCAACAAAAGGTTGATTCAATCGAAGAACCATACGTCAAGGCGGCTGTCATGACACCGAACGACTACGTAGGTGCAATCATGGAACTTTGCCAGAAGAAACGCGGAACGTTCATCGATATGCAATACATCGATACGACTCGCGTCAAAATCACGTACGAGATTCCGCTCAGTGAAATCGTCTATGATTTCTTCGATCAGTTGAAATCGAGCACGAAAGGCTACGCGTCTCTCGATTATGAGTTGATCGGCTACCGTCAATCGCGTCTCGTGAAGATGGATATCTTGCTCAATAACGAAATCGTCGATGCCCTCAGCTTCATCGTTCACCGTGACTTCGCGTACGAACGTGGGAAGGTCATTGTTGAGAAGCTTAAAGCTCTCATTCCACGGATGCAGTTCGAAGTTCCAGTCCAAGCGGCCGTTGGAACTAAAATCGTCGCACGTTCTACGATTAAAGCACTTCGTAAAAACGTTTTGGCTAAATGTTATGGGGGAGATATCTCACGTAAACGGAAACTCCTCGAGAAACAAAAAGAAGGTAAGAAGCGCATGAAGATGGTCGGGTCCGTCGAAGTCCCGCAAGAAGCGTTTATGTCTGTTCTCTCTATGGACGAAGAATAATGAGTTTGAGTCGCCCTGATTTTCGAATCAGGGCGATTTTGTATTTCAGGCAGGAAATGCCCTTTCATATAAGGAAGAGTAAACCCTTAGACAGACTATAAAGGAGGAAACACCGTGTCGACGTATACATACTCTGCGGGTCCTGGCATGCTACCGACAGAAGTGATGCAAGAGATTCAACAACATCTTTTGACGTTTGAGTATGAAGGCGTTTCGATTATCGAAACGAGTCATCGCTCAGCGTCTTTCGAACGTGTGGTCGACTCTCTTGAATTGAGATTGAGAAAACTCATGCATATCCCTGAGAATTACGCTGTGCTTTGGCTACAAGGCGGTGCGACGTTACAATTTTCAATGATTCCGATGAATTTACGGAAGCGGAATCGATTCGCTTATGTGGATACGGGCATCTGGTCTAAAAAAGCGATGGAAGATGCGAAACACTTTGGAGAGGTCGATGTCATTCACCCATTGGTAGATGCGACGGGAAAGATGTCGTTTGAATCGAGCCTTGTCCAAGAGGTGGACTATCTCCATGTGACACTGAACAACACGATTGAAGGGACTCGATTTACACATCTCCCTGAAATCGATGTCCCGCTGATTGCAGATGCTTCCTCGAACATTCTAGCCGAGCAAATCGATGTGGAGCGCTTCGGGGTGATTTATGCCGGAGCCCAAAAGAATATCGGACCTGCAGGACTGACGGTCGTCATCATCCGTCGGGATTTGATTCAGTCGCTTGAGTTGCCGAGTTATCTTCAGTATGGGTCACATGTCGATACGTTATTCAATACACCATCGACCTTCAGCATGTATGTAGCAGAGCGTGTATTGAAGTGGGTGGAAGACCGCGGAGGCGTCGAAGCGATGGAACGATTGAATCATCAGAAAAGTGACAGGGTCTATTCCTATCTTGAAGAGTCGACCTGCTTTTCTCCAATTGTTTCGGGGGAATGTCGTTCATTGACGAACATCCCATTTACAACGGGAGATCAAGAGATGGATCGGCGATTTGAACGATACGCTTTAGAACGTGGATTGCTCGAACTCGGTGGTCATCGTTCGGTAGGGGGCTTACGTGCAAGTCTGTATAACGCGATGCCGCTAGAAGGGGCAGAACGCCTCGTCGACGTCATGAGAGCATTCGAGGAGGAAACCCATGTATCACATCAAAACATTTAATCAAATCGCTGCCGCTGGTCTGAAACGATTTGAGCCAAGCGAGTACGTCATCAATGCATCGGATCAAGCCGATGCTTGGGTACTGAGAAGTCATCAAGTCCACGAAGAGGATATCCCTCCCTATCTTCTCGCCATCGCTAGAGCAGGGGCCGGTGTCAACAACCTTCCGCTCGATAAACTTGCGAAGCGAGGAATCGTCGCGTTTCATACACCTGGTGCGAATGCGAATGCGGTGAAAGAACTCGTCCTTGCGAGCATGATCCTCTCGGTACGACCCATTGTGAAAGGACTCAATTGGGTGAATGAACAGACTATCGCATCGCAATCGCAATTAGAAGAAGCGATGGAAGTGCAAAAACGACAATTCCTCGGAGCGGAGTTGCGAGGCAAAAAAGTAGGGATTATCGGTCTAGGAGCCATCGGTGCGTCGCTAGCCAACGATCTTCTCCAGCTTGGGGTCGATGTTATCGGATACGATCCCCATCTCTCGGTTGATGCCGCCTGGAATATTTCGAAACACGTCACGCGTGCCAAACATTTAAGTGAGGTACTGGGAAATGTTGACTTATTGTCGATTCATATGCCTTTGACTGAGGAGACTCGATTCAGCATTGACCAGAGTTGGTTCGAACGGATGAAACCGGGGATGACTGTTTTGAACTTTGCGCGAGGAGAGCTCGTGAAAGATGATGACTTATTGAAGGCGTTGCATCATCATGTGGGACTGTATGTGACCGACTTCCCCCGTCACACGTTGATTGGTCATCCGCAAGTCATGGCACTGCCTCACCTCGGTGCATCGACTAAAGAATCGGAAGTTAATTGTGCCATTCAAGCAGTGGAGACGCTGAAGTTGTATCTCGAGACAGGGAATATTCGTTCGTCTGCTAATTTTCCGAACGTCGAGCTTCCTTACACCGGTAAACGCCGTCTTGGAATCTTGCATCGAAACGTCCCGAACATGGTCGGTCAAATCACGGGAGAACTTGCCTCACATGGATTGAATATCGATAACATGGTCAATCGTAGCCGCGGGGAGATGGCGTATACGTTAATTGATTTAGACAACAGTGAGCATGAACCGTTATCGATTCATGCGCTGTATGAAATACAGGGCGTCATCCGCGTCCGGGAATTTTAAGGAGGATCTTATGGTCGTATTTAAACCGTTCAGCCCTTATATGCCTGCGCATCCGGAACGTGTCGCCGCAGACCCGTACGATGTCGTATCGATTGAAGAGGCGCAAGCCGTCATTTCAGAAAATCCTGATTCTTTTTTAGCAGTTGATAAGCCGGAAGCACTTCAATCCGACCTTTCGCTTGAGAAGTGGGGGGATTTGGCGCGTCATGAGCTAGAACGTCTCTATGAGAAGGAGTTGACGGAACGTCCGAATGGATTTTACGTCTATCGATTGACATCGGGACAACGTCAGCAAACCGGTTTAGTCGCCACCTTTTCAGTCGCGGATTATGAAGCCGGTCGAATCAAGATTCACGAATATACACGGGAGGCGAAGGAGCGGGAACGTGTCGAGCATGTCCGGGCGACGCGAGCGCACACCGGTCCTATTCTACTCAGTCATCCTCCACATGCAAACTTGAAGCAAATCTTACATAAAGCGACAGACGGAGACCCGTTGTTCTCGTTCACGGATGAACGAGGCGTCATGCATGAAGGATTCATGATTCCAAACCGTGAACTCGCTCGTGTCATGATGATTGGCGCAACCATCCCGTCGATCTACATTGCGGATGGACATCATCGTGCGAAAGCGGCAGCGGTCGTTTCCGGGATGGGTGGGGATCGTTCTCAAAAGAATGAACGTACACACTTCTTAGGTGTCCTCTTCCCGAGTGACGAATTGACGATTTTGCCGTATCATCGCGTGCTGACAGCGATTAGTCCAGAAGAGGTAGAGAATATGTTAGACGGACTCTCGTTTTCATACATGATCAATGAGGAGGATGGTCTTGTCCTGCCGAAAGAACATGGCGTCTTTGGAGTCGCCTATCGAGGGAAATATTATCAGTTGACGAAACGGCAAGAGGACAAGGCGCTAGACGTTGCCATCTTACAACGAGATATACTCACGCCGTACTTCAACGTCGAGGATATTCGTACAGACGCGAGAGTCGATTTTGTCGGTGGGAACAAGACGGCCTCGGAATTAGAGAAGCTGACTAAAGTACCAAATCGATTGCTTTTCACGTGCCATGAGACAACGATGTCACAACTGATGCGCGTGGCGGATGATGGTGGCCAGATGCCTCCAAAATCAACCTGGTTCGAGCCGAAATTGAAGAGTGGTTTATTCATTCATCGATTTGATTGATGGCGCAGGCTGGAAAGAACAGACGAAAAGCGTTATAAATGGAATGAGAAGAAAGGGGTGGCCGAAATTGGCTAAAGCCGTATATCTTCACATTCCATTTTGTGAACATATTTGTTATTACTGTGATTTCAACAAGGTGTTTTTAAAAAATCAGCCTGTTGATGATTATTTAGATGCATTAGAACGAGAGATGGTATTGACGCTCGAGGCGTTTCCGACAGAGCGGATTGATACCATCTTTATCGGAGGCGGGACACCGACCGCGCTCAATGAGGAGCAGATGGCGCGCCTGATGGATATGGTCCGCCAACACCTTCTGCCACTCGCGTCAGATGACCTCGAATATTCTGTCGAAGCGAACCCGAACTTTGTGAGTGCGGAAAAGCTTGATACGATGAAAGCAGGTGGCGTCAACCGGCTCAGTTTCGGTGTCCAGACGTTTGATGATGGTGGACTGGAGCGCATCGGCCGTACGCATCGAGCGGATGATGTGTTCGAGACGGTAAGTGAAGCGGCAAAACGCTTTGACAATATCTCGATTGACCTGATGTTTGGTCTTCCGGAACAAACACTTGAACAAATTGACCGTGATTTAGAACTAGCGCTTAAATTACCGATTCAACATGTATCCTCTTATTCGTTGATTCTCGAACCGCATACCGTCTTTGCGATTCAAGATCGAAAAGGGAAGCTCCGTTTACCGGGAGAAGATGTCGAAGTCGAAATGTACTTGAAAGTGATGGAGACGCTTGAACGCCATGGTCTCCAACAATATGAAATCTCCAACTATGGCTTGCCTGGTCGGGAGAGCCGTCACAATCAAGTGTACTGGCGCAATGAAGAGTACTATGGATTCGGAGCCGGTGCGCATAGTTATTTAAACGGGACACGTCGCGCCAATATCGCTCCGATTCCTCACTATATTAAAGCAGAAGGCATCCCTGTGAAACGGGTGACCGAGCTGGAAGAAGTGGAAAAAATGGAAGAAGAGCTCTTCCTCGGCCTGCGTATGCGTTCCGGGGTCTCGCTTCAGACGTTTGAACAGAAGTATGGAGTGTCGCTCGATGATGTGTTCGGTCACGTCATCGAAGAGTTAGTGAAGAAGTCACTGATTGAACGAACGGGTACACATATCCGTCTAACGGCATCCGGTTTGCCACTCGCCAATGAAGCATTTGCAGCCTTTATTGGAGAAGCAAAACTTGAACATGCTGATTCATAAAAAAATGGACAAGTCCTTCGTGAGGATTTGTCCATTTTTTTATTATAAGACGAGATCTCGATAGAGCGGTGTAAGGCGACCGAACGTGTCTTCGACTAATGCAAGGAACGCGTCTTCGTTTTGAAGAATCGATGCATCGGCAGGAAGTTGACGACCAATCAAGAAATCAGCCTTTTTAACAGTGCCGAATCGTTCAAGTAGTGATTGAATGTCTTCGTTTGACGTATCCTCAACAAGAAACGCTTCTTTTTTCATATGGTCGCCCGCGATATGGAAATCAGAGAATGTTGATTTCAAATCGATTTGTTGCAGGTGTTTCGCGATGGCGTCTTTGTTCGGCATCTCATAGATGAACGCAAGCCAAATGAAGACACGATCGTCGAAGAGCCCAACTTGTAAGTGTGGATGTTTTTTGTACCCGCGTTTGTCGTGACAGATCGCCATCCACGTATCTTTAGGTGGGTTCACTGTCCGACGAGCGTGCTTCGCCACATGTAAATAAAGAGGGATACCGACATCAGCCTCAAGCCCTGGCCCGACTTCGTCATAAATCCGATGGAAGAGCGGTTGAATATCCGAACGGATGCCAGACATTCGCTCGTCGAGTCCTTCTTGTTTAAATACATTAAATTGTTTTGTTGTAAACATGTAATCACCTCACGTTCTATCATAACGAAATGAGTTTTTATTTTCATTTCATAGGTTTGCCAACTTGAAAAAAGGTGAAAAAATCCGAGTGTATGAATTGACAAATAGTGAGAACGTGATAATATTTGAAGTGTGATTAGCACTCGTTAAATATGAGTGCTAATAAAGCGGGGTAACTTTTTCAGAGAGGAGTGATGTTGTGCTGACAAATCGACAATTGCTCATTCTTCGAGCCATCATTGATGATTACATCCAGACGGCTCAGCCGGTCGGTTCGCGGACGTTGTCGAAACGGGACGATTTGACGTTTAGTTCAGCAACGATTCGGAATGATATGGCCGATTTGGAAGACATGGGGCTGATTGAAAAACCGCATACTTCTGCAGGTCGTATCCCGTCAGAGGTCGGCTATCGATATTATGTGGACCATCTCGTCGAGAAACAAATTATCGACGAACGGGAGACCGGTCGACTAGAAGAACGGTTAAAACAATCTTCAAAAGAGTCTGAAATCCTGATTCGACAAGCTGCAGATCTCCTTTCTGATTTGACCAATTATACGACGGTCGCCCTCGGTCCAAATAGCCAAATGGAAACGTTGGCCCGTGTGGACTTTATGCCATTAGACGAGCGGCGTGGTGTTGTTCTCATCGTCACGGATCAAGGTCATGTCGAGCATCGTACTGTCATGTTTGAATCGCGTGTCGCTCCAAACGTCATCGAGGAAACGATTCGACTACTGAACGACCGCCTTGTCGGAACGCCAATCGGACAATTGAAAATCCGTATCGGCGAAGAAGTTGCCAAATTGCAACTTGCTCAGCGACAGCAGTACGAGAACATGATGCAACTGATTCAATCAACGGTCGGAATACAGACGCCATCCTCACTCTATTTGGGTGGCAAGAAGAAAATCTTCAACCAACCCGAGTTTCAGACGCTCGACACGTTACGTCCATTCCTAGAATGGATTGATGAGCAAGAACGATTGACACACTGGCTCGAATCGTTGCCAAATCGCGAGATTTATGTGAGCATTGGGAGCGAGAACGGAATTGTCGCCCTTCAAAATTGTAGTGTCATCACCTCGGATTATACACTAGACGGAAAAACATTCGGTACAATCGCTATGATTGGTCCAACGCGTATGAATTACCGTCATGGTGTCCAAATGATGGGACAAATTATCGAAGCGTTGCGACGAACGAAACTAGATGAGTGACGGAAAGGAGTTTTACTATGACAGCAGATCACCAAAACGGGCATGAACAAGATGACGTGCTTGAAGAAAAATCTGTAGACTCGACACAAACAGAAGAGAATGAGTCGACTGAATCAAATGAAGATGAGGTTTTAAATGCTGAGATTGTGGAAGAAAGTTCTGAGGGGACGGACTTACAAAAAGAAATCGAAGCATTGAAAGCGAGCGAGCTTCGGATTCGTGCCGACTTTGACAACTTCCGTCGTCGGACGAACGAAGAGAACGCCAAACGCGTCAAGTTTGCTTCACAGTCTGTCATTGAAAAATTGATTCCGCTTATTGACAACTTTGAGCGTGCACTTCAAGTAAACGCAACTTCGGAGGATGCGAAGCAGATTCAATCAGGAGTCGATATGATTCATCGTCAACTGCTTGACGTATTAAATGCTGAGCAAGTCGAAGTGATTGAAGCAGTCGGACAGCCGTTCGACCCGAATTTCCATCAAGCAGTCATGCAAGAACCGAGCGATGAGTTCGAGTCAGGTATCGTGACGATGGAGCTTCAAAAAGGATATACGATGCACGGTCGAGTCATTCGCCCGAGCATGGTAAAAGTTGCAGAATAATACTACTTAACGAGACGGAGGAATAAACGATGGGTAAAATTATCGGTATTGACTTAGGGACAACAAACTCATGTGTGGCAGTAATGGAAGGTGGCGAAGCAGTCGTCATCTCGAACGCAGAAGGTAACCGTACGACTCCTTCGGTTGTTGCATTCAAAGGAGAAGAGCGTCAAGTAGGTGAGGTCGCGAAACGTCAGGCCATCACGAACCCGAATACGATCCAATCAATTAAACGTCACATGGGAACGTCACATACAGTCGACGTAGACGGCAAGAAATTCACACCACAAGAAATCTCGGCAATCATTTTGCAAAAGTTGAAAAAAGATGCTGAAGACTACCTCGGTGAAACAGTCACGGAAGCCGTCATCACAGTTCCTGCATACTTCAACGACGCGGAGCGTCAAGCGACAAAAGATGCTGGTAAGATTGCTGGTCTTGATGTCAAGCGAATCATCAACGAGCCAACAGCTGCGGCACTCGCTTACGGTCTTGATAAAGGCGAAGACCACACGATTTTGATCTATGACCTCGGTGGTGGTACGTTTGACGTTTCCATCCTTGAGCTTGGTGACGGTGTATTCGAAGTTGTCGCTACAGCTGGTGACAACCGTCTCGGTGGAGATGACTTCGACCAAAAAGTCATCGACTACCTCGTTGCAGAGTTCAAAAAAGAGAACGGCATCGACCTCGGCAAAGACAAGATGGCACTTCAACGTTTGAAAGATGCTGCTGAAAAAGCGAAGAAAGACCTTTCAGGTGTCACAAGCGCACATATCAGCCTTCCGTTCATCACAGCAGGTGAAGCAGGGCCACTCCACTTGGAGATGACACTCACACGTGCGAAATTTGAAGAATTGACGGCTGACCTTGTCGAACGCACAATGGAACCGACGCGCCGTGCCTTGAAAGACGCAGGACTCACACCATCTGACCTCGACAAGATCATTCTCGTTGGTGGTTCGACACGTATCCCTGCTGTTCAAAAAGCAATCCACGACTTCACGAAGAAAGAGCCGTTCAAAGGGGTAAACCCGGATGAAGTCGTTGCACTTGGTGCAGCAATTCAAGGTGGAGTTCTTGCTGGAGACGTGAAAGACGTCGTTCTTCTCGATGTGACTCCACTCTCACTTGGAATCGAGACAATGGGTGGCGTGATGACGAAACTCATCGATCGCAACACGACAATCCCAACATCGAAATCACAAGTGTTCTCGACTGCAGCCGATAACCAGCCTGCTGTTGACATCCACGTTCTTCAAGGGGAACGTCCGATGGCACCAGACAACAAGACACTTGGTCGCTTCCAATTGACGGATATTCCACCAGCACCACGTGGTGTGCCACAAATCGAAGTTAAATTCGATATCGATGCAAACGGAATCGTTCACGTATCGGCGAAAGACCTCGGTACGAACAAAGAACAATCGATCACAATCCAATCATCTTCAGGTATCGATGAAGCTGAAATCGAGCGTATGGTGAAAGAAGCCGAAGCGAACGCAGAAGCAGATAACAAACGTAAAGAAGAAGCAGAACTTCGCAACGAAACAGACCAACTCGTCTTCGCGACAGACAAGGCGATCAAAGATCTTGGTGAGCAAGTAGAAGAGGCGGACAAAGAAAAAGCAGAAGCTGCGAAAGAAAAAGCGAAAACTGCTCTCGAAGGTTCAGACCTTGAGGCGATCCGTACAGCCAAAGACGAATTGTCAGCTGTCGTTCAAGAGTTGACGCAAAAAGTATATGCTAAAATGGCTGAACAGCAAGGTGCTGAAGGCGCAGAACCACAAGCGGAAGCGAAACAAGACGATAATGTCGTGGACGCAGAGTTTGAGGATCTCGACGACCGTAAATAAACAGCCGTTGTAAAGGAGAGCGCCAAAGCAGGTTTCTGCTTTGGCTCTTTCCGTGTTAAGGTAGAATCGGTAAAATCGATACGTAGTTAGTGAGGATAGGAGCGAGAATAGTGGCGAAACGAGATTATTATGAAGTGCTCGGGCTCGACAAGTCGGCCTCAGCACAAGACATCAAGCGGGCATATCGAAAATTAGCCCGTCAATATCACCCGGACATCAACCAAGAAGCAGATGCTGCCGACAAGTTCAAAGAGATTGGTGAAGCGTATGAAGTACTCTCAGACGAACAGAAACGGGCCCAGTATGACCGATTCGGTTTCGAAGGGGCCAATCAGTTCGGAGGAGGCGGTGACTTCCAAGGCGGCTTCGGAGATATCTTTGACATGTTTTTTGGAGGTGGTGGGCGCCGTCAAGATCCGAATGCACCACGTCGCGGTGAAGACTACCAGTACGTCGTCGATCTCGACTTTATGGAAAGTGTCACAGGTAAAACAGAGACGATTGAACTCGAAATCGAAGTAGAATGTGACACGTGTATGGGAAGTGGAGCAAAACCGGGCACGAAACCGGAAACGTGTAATCGATGTGGCGGTAGCGGCGTCGAAACGGTCGAACAGAACACGATTCTCGGTCGTATGGTCAATCAGCGTCCATGTAGCCAGTGTCACGGAAGTGGTAAGACGATTAAAGAAAAATGTCCGACGTGCCATGGCTCAGGTCATGTGAAGAAGAAACAAACCGTCGAGGTCAAAATCCCAGCCGGTATCGATAACGGTCAACAGATTCGTCTCTCTGGTAAAGGTGGTCCAGGCGTGAACGGTGGTCCAGCAGGAGACTTATACGTCGTCGTTCGTGTCAGAGCACATGAGATTTTTGAACGTGTCGACCAACACATCGCAATGGATATGCCAATTACATTCGCCCAGGCTGCTCTCGGTGCGGAAATCGAAGTACCAACAGTTCACGGGAATGTGAGCTTGAAAGTACCTGCAGGGACACAAACCGGTTCGAAATTCCGTTTACGCGGTAAAGGAATGCCGAGTGTTCGTGGTGGTGCAAATGGTGACCAGTATGTCAGTGTCATCGTGATGACGCCGAAAAACATGACAGACCGTCAAAAAGAGTTACTGCGTGAATTTGAAGAAATTAGCGGAGAGTCCGGTGTCGAAGAGGAACATGGCATGTTCCAAAAAATGAAAAAGTTCTTTAGTCACTAAAAGGAGTGTGTACGAACGATGAAATGGTCTGAAATTTGTGTCCACACGACACAACTTGCGGTAGAAGCAGTATCCAATTTACTACACGAAGTGGGGGCACAAGGTGTCGTCATCGAGGACGTGGAAGATTTCGACAGAATGATGGCGGAGGACCATTTCGGAGAAATTTGGGACGTTTCGGATCGTGAAACGTATCCAACTTCTGGCGTACACGTCAAAGCGTATGTCCCGGCCTCAGGTGATTTTCAAGATTTACTTTCGAATCTTAAAAAAGAAATCGAACGACTTCGCACGATGCTCGACATCGGATCTGGAGACGTCACGGTCGCTGAAATCGATGAAGAGGACTGGGCACACTCTTGGAAGCAGTATTATAAGCCGGTAAAGATTTCGCAACAACTAACCATCGTTCCTTTATGGGAAGAGTACACCCCGCAGCCGGAAGAGAATGTGATTTTGCTTGACCCGGGTATGGCGTTTGGCACAGGAACGCATCCGACGACAATGCTCTGCATTCAAGCGATTGAGAACTACATCCAGGAAGGTGACCGTGTCATTGATGTCGGTACAGGATCGGGTGTATTGTCGATTGCAGCAGCAAAACTTGGTGCAACGAAGGTAAAGGCACTAGACTTAGACTCGGTCGCAGTCGAAGCTGCTCGTCAAAACGTTGAGACGAACGGAGTGGGCGAACTCGTTCAAGTGGACACAGGTGATCTTCTGAAAGGTGTGGAAGGCGAGTACGATTTAGTCGTAGCGAACATTCTTGCTGACGTCATTCTCCTTTTCATCGAAGACGCCTATGCACGTACGAAGTCAGGTGGGCGCTTCATCACCTCTGGAATTATCGGAGAGAAGCGGGCTGAAGTGACGAATGCTTTGGTCGCTGCTGGATTTGAGATTGAAGAGACGCGCGTGATGGAAGACTGGGTCGCGATTATCGCCAAGAAGGGGTAAGTTATGCAACGTTATTTTTTGACAAAAGAAGCCTTTAAAGGCGAAGCGGTGATCCTTCCTTCAGACGTGGTCCACCACATCGGTACAGTCTTACGACAAGGTCCTGGATATGAGATGGTCCTGTTGGATGGTACAGGTGTTGAGTATGCCTGTGTCGTGACATCGCTTGAGAAGAAGAGCGGGGAAGCGAAAGTCACGTCATCGCGACAGGCGACGACTGAGTTGCCAATCGAGGTGACTTTGGCGTATGCACTCCCGAAAGGGGACAAAGTCGAGCTCGTCGCCCAAAAAGCGACGGAGCTTGGCGTTCACCATCTGTTGTTGTTCGAATCAGCGCGCTCTGTCGCCAAATGGGATGGGAAAAAAGCTCCGAAAAAAGTGGAGCGGATTCAAAAGATTATGCAAGAAGCGGCTGAACAATCCTATCGTGCCGTAGTACCGACGTGTTCCTACATCTCTCCGAAAGAGCTTCATCAGAAAATGGAGGGCTATGATGCCGTCATCATCGCGTATGAAGAGTCGGCAAAAGAAGGGGAACAGTCTGCTTTCGCACAACTGTTGACTCAACTGAAACCGAAACAACGCTTTCTCGTCATCACGGGACCTGAAGGTGGATTCGATATGAATGAAATCAATCAATGGACTCAGGCTGGAGCGACTGCATGTGCATTTGGACCACGCATTCTTCGGTCTGAAACGGCGCCGCTTTATGCATTATCTGCGATTTCTTTCGCGCTTGAACTCAACAAATGACATGAAAAACGGATGACCTGATTGAGGTCATCCGTTTTTTGTATCGCTTATTTTTTGTTAATTGTAATTACTTTTTTCGTGACGTTCCCGGCAAGGTCGGTCACTTCGAACGTGAAGGTATTCTTTCCTTTCGCTGTCACTGGAAGTGTGATTGTTCCCGTGCGTGAGAATGCACGCATCGCGTATGGTTCTTTCAACGTATAGTTCCATTTCAAGTCCCCGTTGACCCGAAGCTTGATTTCGTCGAAGTTATCCTTTACTTGAACTTTCACGTTTACAGACTTCTGTTTAGCCGATACGTTCTTCGGTACGTTTGTCACCGACAATGTTGCTTTCGTTGAGTCGACAAAGATTGGGCGGACGAAGTTCGTCACGTTCCCAGCAGTGTCTTCTGCGACAAAGCGGACTTTGTGGAAACCATCCTTATATGTGCGTGTCGTATTGAACGTATATTGTTTCGCTGACACGTCATATTTGAGTGGTACGTCGACCCCGTCTACCGTGAACGATGCGATTTCAGAGGCATCCTTGATTTGACCGATCAATGGAACGATGGATGTACCGTAAGGAGACAAGGCGAGTGGTGCATCGACAAAGATACCAGGTTTGGCCGCATCATTTTCTGTTGAAACATTTCGAGTGATCACGTTCCCGGCATTGTCTGACACACGAACTGAAAGCTGATCTGTAGTCTCGAGCGGCTGTTCAAGTGTGAAGTTCGCTGAAGCTTTCGCTTCTTTTGCCACGACTTTCCCGTTGATGAGGAATTCGATACCGTTGATTCCAGCAAAGTCATCCGACGCTTTGACGCTTGCTACGTTGTCGTCCCAACGAAGCGTGAAGCGTGGGTCTGTGTAATCTACTTTGACAGGGATGCGCATCGTTTGAGCTTGTTTCTTCATGTAATCGATGCTTGCTTCGATTTCATAGTAATATGTGCCTTTTGGCGCCATCTTCCCATTCAATTTTCCGTCCCAAGCGTTATCCGCTGCGTAATAGTAATAATCACCACTTCCACCATCGAAGTAGTTCTTTCTCAATTCGTCTTCCATCTTGAGGGTGCGAAGGACGTTCCCTTTCTCATCTACGACGCGATATTTGATGTCTTTCGCATTGCGTAATAGCGAGAAGACTGGAGTAGCCGTATCTTTCGACCCGTCTCCATCCGGTGAAATGGCAACCGCTTCGCTAGCCACAGATTCATCTAGTTTTTCACCTAAGTAGTTTCCTTCTGCATCCACCAATCCAGAGACGCCATAGAATGCGCCTTCTCCATAGATTGTCTCGTCAAAGATCGGCGCTTTGCCCCAATCCCCTTCAAATCCGACGATTGGAACGACGAGAGATGGATGACCATCTGTACCGCGCGGATCAGTCAAACGAAGGAATCCGTCGACGAAATAGCCGTTCTCAAAGACAGATTTAGCGGATACAGTGCCTTCCAATGTTTCAGGATTCAACACTTTTGCTTTCGAGACATCGATTGAAACGTTAATTTCCTTCTTCTGTTTTGCTTTCAACGTGACTTTACTTGTGTTTGATCCGTTAATTTTAATGATCGCTTGTTGAAGTGCTTGCGCTTCCATCGCATTTTGAACGATTCCGTCTTTGTTTTTGACAGCGAGATCCGTTTGCAACGATGCGGCTACATCATAAGTTAACGATTCAGTCGACGTGTTCTCGACGACGATCGTGAACGATGCTTTGCTCTTCGACAACTCTTTTAAAGCGACTTTTGCTTCTTTTGTCGACTTCTCATATGCGACAGCAGGAGAGGTGACGGCTGCATGCAATTGCATGAGACCTGCTCCGGCCCGACGTGGTGAGTATGGGAGTGATTGTTTCAATTCTTGGTTATACGGTCCGATATCTGTGACAGGCTTCGACGTGTTGAGTAACAAGTTTTTCGCCATCGTGACACGTGCTTTTCCACTCAATTTGAAGTCACGGTCCACACGCTCAAGGACGAGGGCCGCCCCTCCGGCAACGTGTGGTGCTGCCATCGATGTTCCGCTCATCAACCCATATTGGTTATCGTTGAACGTAGAGAAAATTTGGCCACCTGGAGCAGAAAGCTCTGGCTTGAAGTCAAGGTTCGGTGTGACGCCCCACGATGTGAAATCAGACATCGCACCGGCTGAACGGTTATTGACACTGATGCGGTCACCGGCAAACGTCACTTGAAGCGGACCGTCTGCTAACTTGTCTTTCAGTTCATTCCCGTCCTGGATGCTGAGTGAAGCCATCGGAATTTGAGGTTGATCGAGAGCCATCGAGACATAATCGCCGTGCCCGACCGCACCACGTACGATGACACCTGCTGCGCCTTGCGCTTCAGCTGTTTTTTGGATCTGCGAGTAGAAGTAACCGCCGTCGCGAACAGCAAGGACGAGTTTTCCTTTTACGTCCTTTCCTTCATAATTCTCCGGTTGTCCGTCTCCGACATATACGATGTCGTATGTTCCTTCTTTGAAGGCAGGGCCGTCTTGTTTCTTCCATCCAATCTTCTCATCACCGACTCGGAATGCATCCAATTGAATTTGATCGTTCTCAAGAGAGGCGACCGATGTAGACGCTTGACTGACACTCGGTGCCCCAACGACGCCCGTATCTGGGTTTGAAGCAGTCGGCAAGTCAAATCCGTGACCGAAGTATGCGTAGTTCCCAGCAGAAATCGACATAAAGATGCCATTGTCGACAGCACGTTGAACGGCTTGTTGCTCTGGAGAATCGGCATCGACGAAACCGGCTGTTGATCCGAGGCTCATGTTGATGACGTCAGCACCGAGTTTAATGGCATCATCAATTGCTTTGATGTAGATATCTCCATATGTAGACGCATAGTTCGGGTCGTTACTGAATACTTTCAATCCCAAAATTTGTGCTTCCGGTGCGACACCTTTGATCCCACCGTTTTCTAAGTCACCGTTTGCGGCAACTGTACCGGAAACGTGCTGTCCGTGCATGGAAGCGCCAGGTGAATCATCTTTGATGTCATTGTTCTCATCGTAGTAGTTATATGCGTATGGAACTTTCTCGTTGACGTATTCGCCTGGGAGACCGAACGATGTGATGGCTTGATTGACTTCAGATTGAGTCAACTCTGCCGTTTTGGCGTCTGTGATCTTATAATCCCGGTGCTCAGGGTCGATTCCAGAATCGATGACGGCGACGACAGTACCTTCTCCGGCAAACCCGTAATCTCCCCACGTTTGTTCGGCTTGAACCATGCCATTACTCGTGATCATATCCGGTTTGACTTCTGGGCGCTCATACTCGTTGACAATGTGAACGGTCGCCACTTCAGGTAATGCTTCGACTTTGGCGATTTCACTTGTAGACAAGAATGTAGAGAAGCCATTAAAGACGGTCGTGAATTCTTCAATCGGTGTAGCCGTTACGCCTTGTTTCTTCAAGGCGGACTTGGCACGTTTTTGTTCTGATTGAACAGATTGTTGTGCCTTATTCTGCTCTGATTTCGACAATTCATTAAATTTCTTTCCTTTTTGAGCGGCTTCGGCAATGGCAGGATCCCCGACGAGCTCAACGACGACCCGAACTTTTTTCTGTTTCTTCTCTAGAACCAGTTTCGGTTTAACGGAAGCTTCAGCTGAAACAGAGGTTGTTCCAGCTTGAATCAGTGCAGGTGACAAGGCGATACATGTGGCGAGTGAAGCGTTTAAATAGATTTTTTTTCGTGACAACGTATAGACCCCCTAAAATTTGTTAGTACCTGTAAAATTTAAAGCATAAACTCACATTGAGAACTATCATATCGCTAATCAGATGAAAAAGAGTGGGTTTATTTGTAAAACAGGTAAGTGTTTTTGCACAAATTTTAATGTTCTGACAATTACTAAAGACCTAACACATAAGACCTATATCCAACTGGATGTGATGTGAGAATCTAGCGAATGACTTGAAATGAATAAAAAAACCTGTTAATGTAACGTTAAAGTTAAATACCAATAAAACATATCAAATTAGTAAGAATTAAGATTGGGGTAGCGATATGAACTTACCATTCATGGATATCTTTAAGGATTGGGCAAAGGATTATGATACGACGGTCGAGGGGCATGATGAGCAATATCACGAAGTGTTCATCGGATATGAGCAAATGCTCGATGAGGTTGCCCTCCACGTCGAAGGAACGGTGCTTGAGTTTGGTGTCGGAACAGGGAACTTGAGTAGCCGGATCTTGAAAGGGCATCCGTTGATTGCGATTGAACCGTCGCCGGAAATGCGAAAAATTGCTATTGAAAAATTGGGGATTGATGTGCTCGAAGGCGATTTCCTCCGTTATCCGGATTTATCAAACGTGGATACGGTCGTATCGTCGTATGCTTTTCATCACTTGACAGATTCTGAAAAGGCCACAGCCATCGGTCAATATGTCGAAGACTGGGGACATCCAAAGTTCGTGTTGCTAGATACGATGTTTGAGTCACCAGCAGCTCGTCAGGACATCATCGATTGGGCGACTGCGAAAGGGTACTCAGACCTCGTCGAAGACTTAAATCGTGAATACTATCCTTATACGTCAACGATTCGTTCCATGTTAGAAGCGAACGGATACAATGTGACGATGACGCAGAAAAACAAGTTTGTCTGGCTCGTAATAGCCACTAAATAACGAGGAGGAATTACTCATGAAAACATATAATGTTGAAAGTTTTAACTTGGATCATACGAAAGTACAGGCGCCTTTTGTCCGTTTAGCTGGTGTGAAAGAGGGAACAGCAGACACGATTTATAAATACGATATTCGTTTCATTCAACCGAACGAAGGACTCATGCCGATGCGCGCGGTTCATTCACTTGAGCATTTGATTGCCGAGAACAGTCGCAATCATTCTGAAGACATCGTCGATATCTCGCCGATGGGTTGCCAGACAGGCTTCTATTGGACGATGCTCAATGATGGGAACTACGAACGAATGCTTGACCTCGTGGAAGCGACGCTGCGTGATGCGATGAACGCTGAGGAACTACCGGCGCAAAACCCTGTTCAATGTGGGAATGCGAATCATCATGATTTCGAAGGTGCCAAAAAATTAGCGGCAGACATGCTCGCAAAACGAGATGAATGGCATATCGTCTTCAAGGACGAGGCATAAGATGATTGTCCGTGACGTCTATGAACTCATCGGAGACACACCGCTCATTGAACTTCAAACGCTTCCTGTACCAGCGAATGTAAAAGTGTACGGGAAGCTCGAGATGATGAATCCAGGTGGGAGTGTTAAAGACCGACTCGGGATGAATTTGATTGAACGGGCGATCGAGCGTGGCGATGTGGCACCCGGTGGAACGGTGATCGAACCGACAGCAGGCAATACGGGGATCGGGCTTGCGCTCGCTTGCCAACGATTCGGGATTCGCCTCATGACGGTCACTCCTGAAAAATTCAGTCAAGAGAAGCAGGCATTGATGCGACTGCTCGGAGCAACAGTCGTCAACACGCCGACGGAACTCGGCATGAAGGGCGCAATCGCACATGCCATTGAGTTGGCTAAAGAACATGACGCCTATGTCCCAGAACAGTTCTCGAACCCGGATAACCCGGATGCTTACGTCGACATCCTTTCCCATGAGTTGTTGAAAGATGTGCCACAAATTGACGTATTTGTAGCGGGAGCGGGGTCAGGTGGAACATTCACCGGTGTCGCCAAATCATTAAAGCCACTTGGAACGAAAACTGTCGTCGTGGAGCCGGTCGGTTCCATTTTGAATGGCGGTGAACCAGGACCACATAAAACAGAAGGAATCGGCGTCGAAAAATGGCCACCCTTTTTGGAGAGGGCTTACGTCGATGCGATTCATACCATTACAGATGAGGAAGCCTTCTACTACGTGGCACATTTAGCGAAACAGGAAGGTTTGCTCATCGGTAGTTCTTCAGGGGCTGCCATTGCAGCATGTGTAAAAGAAGCGAATCAATTAACGGAAGGCACGATTGTCACCATCTTGCCTGATAGTGCAGAACGATATTTAAGTCAAGGAATTGTCAAGGAGGCAGAACATGCGTACAAAGACAGCACTCATTCACGGCGGTAAAACGACGGACCCGTTGACAGGGGCCGTCACGCCACCGATTTATCAAACGAGCACGTATAAGCAAGACGGGATTGGTAACTTGCGGGAAGGGTACGAATACTCACGTTCAGCAAACCCGACACGGACGGCATTAGAGACATTGATTGCCGACATCGAAGGCGGTGTGCAAGGATTTGCATTCGGATCTGGGATGGCAGCCATCTCGACGGTGCTTATGTTATTGAAATCTGGAGACCACGTCATCGTCGGGTCTGATGTATATGGAGGAACGTACCGTGTATTCAATCGAGTATTTCAGTCACGAGGCTTGGAAGCAACTTTTGTCGATACATCCGATGAAGCAGCGGTTCGGGATGCGCTTCAAGCGAACACGAAAATGATTTATGTCGAGACCCCGACAAATCCTCTCTTGAACGTGACGGACATTCGGGCGATGCGTACGATTGCCGATGAAGCAGATGTGTTACTCGTCGTGGACAATACGTTTATGACCCCTTACTTCCAAAATCCGATTGATCTTGGTGCAGACTACGTCCTTCACAGTGCCACAAAGTACTTAGGCGGACATAGTGACGTCGTAGCGGGACTTGTTGTCGCGCGAACGGAAGAGCAGGGCGAAGCTTTGGCGTTTCTTCAAAACTCTGTTGGCGCAGTCCTTGGACCACAAGATAGCTTCCTTGTTGTACGGGGAATCAAGACGTTGGCTGTTCGGATGGAAGAGATTGAATCGAATGCACGAGCATTGGTTGAATTCCTTCAGTCGAACGAGTCTGTATCACGCGTGCTCCATCCAAGTGTATCCAGTGAGGAAGCGAAGCGGATTCATTTATCGCAGGCACGTGGATTCGGTGGGATGATCGCATTTGATGTCGGTTCAGCGGAAGCGGCAGAAATGATGGTAGCGAAGACGAAATACTTCACGCTCGCAGAAAGTTTAGGAGCGGTTGAGAGTTTGATTAGTGTTCCGGCACGCATGACACATGCCTCGATTCCAGCCGAACGCAGAGCGGAACTTGGCATCACCGATGGGCTCGTCCGTATTTCGGTCGGACTTGAGGACATTGATGACTTGATCGAAGACTTGGCACAAGCATTAACAGCAATTGAACAAGTGAAACAATAAACGGTCAGGGCGCGATTTCGCGCCTTTTTTTCATGAAACAAAAGTCTTGTATCGGGAGTCTTTCATCGACTAAACTGTCTTTAACTTGTAAGAGAGCGGGTGAACGTGTGAATAAGGGAGTATGGACGACAATCGGGGCGTACGTCATGTGGGGCGTCCTTCCGATTTATTGGAAATTTTTGCAAGAAGTACCGAGCGGTCAAATTTTAGCACATCGAATCGTTTGGTCATTTTTATTTATTCTGCTCGTTCTGAGATGGACAAATCAGTGGAAAGAGTTCGGTTACGCACTTCGACATCCGGCTACACGAAACGCATTCATGTTGAACGGATTCATCGTCAGTGCCAACTGGTTTGTATACATATGGGCTGTCAATCACGGATATATCATTGAAGCTTCTCTCGGGTACTACATCAATCCTCTCGTCAGTATGGTGTTAGGGGTGCTCGTCTTTCGGGAATCATTAAATCGAGTCCAATGGATGGCCGTTGGGATTGCATCAATTGGCGTCCTCGTTTTGACGTTAGGATACGGCACGTTCCCATGGATTTCATTCGTCTTGGCGAGTACGTTCGGATTCTATGGAATGGTGAAGAAACGACGTCCTCTTGCTTCTACGGTCAGCCTAGGAATTGAAACGCTGGCGGTGGTCCCGGTGGCATTGCTCTTCCTAGGAAATCAAGTTGTCACCGACAATATTGCGTATAACATGTCGCCTGTCATTTGGATCGCCCTTCTTGGAACGGGCGTGGTCACGGCGTTACCTCTTCTCCTGTTTGGGTACGGTGCACAACATATCCCGTTCACGCTTGTCGGGTTTCTTCAATTTATCGCACCGACACTTAGCTTGATTATCGGGGTCGTCATGTACCATGAACCGTTCACGGCATACCATGTCTTTGCCTTCACCTGCATTTGGCTCGCTATTTTCTTCTTTAGTTGGAACAGTTGGGTCGTCGCTCGTAAACGTCGTCAGTTGATTTAGATTTGAAAGCTGTTACATCTCATCAAAACATGGTAATATGTTAGATGTCAGACTTATTTGTCAGAGGAGGAAATGAATCATGGAATTAGCCCGTTATATCGACCACACAGCTTTAAAGGCTGAAACAACAAAAGATCAAATTACAACACTTTGTGCAGAAGCGCTCGAATACAAATTCGCAAGCGTTTGTGTCAACCCGACATGGGTCAAATATGCAGCAGAACAACTCAAGTCAGATGATGATGTCAAAGTATGTACAGTCATCGGTTTCCCACTTGGTGCAAACACACCTGAGGTAAAAGCATTTGAAACAAAAGATGCGATTGCCAATGGAGCAGATGAAGTAGACATGGTCATCAACATCGCAGCACTCAAAGATGCTGACTACGATCTCGTAGAACGTGACATCCGTGCGGTTGTCGAAGCGGCAAACGGTACACTCGTCAAAGTCATCTTCGAAACATGCATGCTTACAAAAGAAGAAATCAAAAAAGCTGCCGAACTTTCAGTGAAAGCTGGAGCAGACTTCGTCAAAACATCGACTGGTTTCTCGACTGGTGGCGCGACAGTTGAAGACATTCGCCTCATGCGTGAGACGGTCGGACCTGACATCGGCGTAAAAGCTTCAGGTGGCGTCCGTGACTTCGAAGGTGCGAAAGCGATGATCGATGCTGGTGCGACACGTATCGGTGCTTCAGCAGGTATCGCGATTGTCACTGGTGGACGTTCAGACAGCGACTATTAATAAGTGGTTGACCACACGACTTAATTTCACTATAATATGATATGACGTGTGAAACACGTTTCCTTAGTCGTGTAATTCGGAGGGAGGGAAAACTAGTGGAAACTCGTGTCCGTAAAAACGAATCGCTTGAAGACGCTCTTCGTCGTTTCAAACGCGGTGTTTCGAAAGATGGCACACTTGCCGAAGTTCGTAAACGTCGTCACTACGAAAAGCCAAGCGTAAAACGTAAATTGAAATCAGAAGCTGCGCGTAAGCGTAAGAAATTCTGATTCCAGTTTCATTTGTAGAGAGGGTGTTGGCTCATGAGTCTTCAAGAACGCTTGACGGACGACATGAAGCAAGCCATGCGCGCGAAACAAAAGGATCGTCTTACGACAATCCGGATGGTCAAAGCGTCGCTCCAAAATGAGGCTATCAAACTAGGTCGTCAAGATCTTACCGAGGAAGAGGAACTCACGGTGCTCAACCGAGAGATGAAACAGCGCAGAGACTCCCTCCGAGAATTCGAAAGCGCTGGTCGTGAAGACCTTGCTTCCAAAGTAGCAGAAGAAATTGTCGTCCTAGAAGCCTATATGCCTGAACAACTTTCAGAAGATGAAGTGACCGCCATCGTCCAAGCAGCAATTGCTCAAACGAATGCAACCGCTCCATCAGATATGGGTAAGGTGATGGGCGTCGTCATGCCGCAAGTCAAAGGCAAGGCAGACGGTGGTCTTGTGAACCGAATCGTCAAACAGCAATTGACGAATTGATGAAAAAAGCAGTTACTTTTCGGGAAACCGAAAGTTTCTGCTTTTTTTTGCGTATTCTGAAACCACATTCAATCTTGTTTCGTATACACTAGAGATAGGAGATAGCTTTGAATTTGGAAGGGGGTAGCAAGACGATGACATTTGGTCTCGGAGTGATTCTGACAGTCTTTTTTGTCGGAGTCGTCCTTCTTGGAATTGAAGTGTTCGTAGCAGGGTTTGGATTGTTCGGTTTGCTTGGGATCGGAGCCGTCGTTGCGAGTTTGATTATGGCTGGTGCGACGATCGGTCAACTGTGGCTATCGATTGGTCTCGCGGCAGCGGTGCTAACAGGTCTCGGCTTTTGGGCATACCGCCGCTTGAGTACGAATCGTCCGCTCATTTATAAAGGGTTGATTTTGACGGATTCGACATCGACTGAAAAAGGCTACTTGTCCCACGAAGATCGAAAACAACTTCTCGGCAAAGTGGGAGTCACCTTGACACCACTTCGCCCAGCAGGTACTGCCGAAATCGACGGAGAACGACTTGATGTCGTGACGGAAGGTGGCTATCTCGATCAGCAGACAAAAATTCAGGTTTATAAAGTGGATTCTGGACGGATCGTCGTTCGAAGCTTTGTAGAACCGAAGGAGGATGTAACAGAATGACACCAGAATTACTGACAACGTTACTCATTACAGGTGGAGGATTGATTGCACTTGCCGTATTCTTCACGTTCGTACCAGTCGGACTATGGATCAGTTCGTTTGCAGCGGGCGTCCACGTCTCGATCTTCACATTGATTGGAATGCGCCTTCGTCGCGTTATTCCTTCGAAAATCGTGAACCCGTTGATTAAAGCGGTTAAAGCAGGAATTGAATTAAACACGAACCAACTTGAGAGTCACTTCTTGGCTGGTGGTAACGTAGACCGCGTTGTGAACGCATTGATTGCGGCGCACCGTGCGAATATTGAATTGTCATTCGAACGGGCTGCTGCCATCGATTTGGCAGGACGTAACGTCCTCGAGGCTGTACAGATGTCAGTTAACCCGAAAGTCATTGAAACGCCATTTATTGCGGGTGTCGCGATGGATGGGATTGAAGTGAAGGCGAAAGCACGCATTACCGTACGTGCGAATATCGATCGTCTCGTCGGTGGTGCGGGGGAAGAAACGATTATCGCCCGTGTCGGTGAAGGGGTCGTGTCGACAATCGGTTCACAAAACAACCACAAGCACGTACTAGAGAATCCGGATATGATTTCACGGACTGTCCTCACAAAAGGTTTGGATTCAGGAACAGCGTTTGAGATTCTTTCGATCGATATTGCCGACATCGATATCGGTAAGAACATCGGCGCGGTCTTGCAGACGGACCAAGCAGAAGCAGATAAGAAAATCGCTCAAGCGAAGGCGGAAGAACGTCGCGCGATGGCGATTGCGCGCGAACAAGAAATGAAATCTTCAGTAGAAGAAATGCGTGCGAAAGTTGTCGGTGCCGAAGCGGAAGTCCCACTCGCGATGGCAGAAGCGTTACGAAACGGAAAGCTTGGTGTCATGGATTACGTGAACTACTTGAACGTTCAAGCGGATACAGAAATGCGAAAAGCGATTGGGGCACCTGTCGATTCTGAATCAGATAATGAGTGATTGATATGGATGGACTATGGGTACTCTTGTTAGCCGCCTTCGGAATTGCCTCGGCAGTGATGAAAAGGCTCGAAAAATCATCGTCCTCTGGAGACCGTCCTCAAAGCAGTGAACTGAAACGCTATTTGGATTCGGTAGGGGACGTCATGAAAGAGATTGAAACGGCATTCGATGACTCGGACGAAAAACCGGCACCACAAAAGGTGAGGCGTCGAGTCGCTCGAACGGTAGAAGAACGACCGGCTCCACGTGAACGTCAAGTCGAGATGCCGAAAGTGAGCGCGCAATTCGAACAAGCGGTTAAAATTCCACCGATTCAAAAGGAAAAGAAACCGAGACAACTGAACGTTTCACAAAAGCGAATGCGGGAAGCTGTCATTTGGAGTGAGGTATTACAACCTCCTATCTCGAAACGGAAGAAGTGAACGGAAGGCAGTGACGTCATGTTACTGCCTTTTGCGCGTGGAAATTACGCGGTCTTTCTTTCACGATAGGCGTGATAGTGCTAAAGTAAAAGAGGAATAACCGATTTTAATGAGGGGGCAATGCATCCATTGATTATGACTGATAAAATACCATTCGTCATGGAACATGCGAACGAAGCACAAGCTTTACTCGGACCGAAAGATGAAGTGTTCCAGGCGATTGAAACAGAATTGAAAGTGGCACTCATCCCAAGGGGTGAGGAGTTGATTATTCAAGCCGATACACTTGAGGCTCTTGAATTAACGAAACAAGTGATTATCACCTTGCAGACGTTAGTGAAAAAAGGTGCACGTCTAAATGAAAGTGATGCCATTAGCGTCATCCAGCACATTCAAGTCGGAAAGGGAGATGAACTGCTCGAACATTATGAACGAGTTGTTTTTACGACGAATAAGGGGAAACCGATTCGTGCCAAGACAGTAGGTCAAAGCCGGTATGTTCGTGCGATTGAACGACGTGATCTCGTCTTTGGTATCGGACCAGCCGGAACAGGAAAGACGTACCTAGCTGTCGTACTTGCGGCGCGTGCCTTAAAAGAAGGGCAAGTCAAACGGATCATCTTGACGCGTCCTGCCGTTGAAGCGGGAGAGAACCTTGGATTTTTACCGGGAGATTTAAAAGAGAAAGTGGACCCATATCTCCGCCCATTATACGACGCCCTATTTGATGTGTATGGCGTGGAACAGACGAACCGTTTGTTAGAACGGGGCACGATTGAAGTGGCTCCGCTCGCTTATATGCGTGGACGCACGTTAGAAGATGCGTTCGTCATCTTGGATGAGGCCCAGAATACAACAAAAGAACAGATGAAGATGTTTTTGACGCGACTCGGTTTTGGATCGAAAATGGTGGTCACAGGGGATTTGACCCAAGTCGATTTACCGAAAGGCAAGGCATCGGGGTTACAGGAAGCGTTACGCCTGTTAGAAGGCGTGGATGGTATTCATTTTGAACACTTCAGTGCGTCTGACGTCGTCCGTCATCCGCTCGTTAAGAAAATCATCAACGCCTATAGTACGGACCTCACTTAAATGTACGTGTGAGGTCACCAGATCGTGAAAAGGGGGGGGCACGAATGCAGCAAGCTAAAAACTGGACAGTCGCGACCATCTCGTTGATTTTCTTTCTCTTATTAGGCGCCATTCTATACTTTACCGTGCGCCCATCCATCATCAGTGTGGAACCGCTTGGGATTGCCGAACAGGATATTCGGTCTCCGATCACGGTTGAGGATCGTGTTGCGACCGAACGATTGAAACAAGAAGTGACAAATGGTGTCGGCAGTCAATTCTCCTTGAGAAAAGAATTTGCAGACCAACAAATCGCTAAAGTCGAGCAGTTGTTCGCAGCATTCGACCAAACGGATGAGGAGACTGAACTGGCGGATATTAAAAACCGTCTAAATTCTACAGAGGCGAACGGTGTATTAGCTGATGAAGAGTTGAATTCGTTGCTTGAAGCGAGTGAAGATACCCGACAAACGGTAGAAGATGTCACAGTCACTGCGTTACAACAAGTGATGGACGACCGGATTGAAACGAGTAATGAAGCGGTCGCTGCGGCTCGAGACCGAGCAGCAGCGATTATCGATCAATCGCCGCTCTCATTTGAGTTCCGCGCCATTTCGAAAACGTTAAGCGATGAACTCATCGTACCGAACTATGTATTTGACTCTGAGGCGACCCGTCAAAAAGAACAAGAAGCCGTCGATGCTGTCGATCCTGTCATCATTCAAGAAGGACAGTTACTCGTCAGTCAAGGTGAGGTGGTGACTCGAGAGATATATCGGAAATTAGAGCTATCTGGAGCCATCGATCCGAATCGTTCCCTTGCACCATTATTCGGGTCATTCTTGCTCAGCGCATTGTTGACCGGTGGGTTTCTATTCATGCTCATCCGCTCGAAAATCAAAGACCTGTTACTGAGTCCGAAAATCTTAGTGACGGTCTATGGCTTGCTACTTTTACAACTCGGCATCTTTTTTGGTGTCGGATATATCGGTGTCGATTTTACGACATATGCCTATATTTTAGCGCCGACAGCGTTCGTCGTATTGCTTCTACGCATCTTGATCGATGAACGAGTTGCGCTTGCCTCGGCCTTCATTACGATGATTGCCGGGAGTGTCGTTGTCACATTCGGACAGAGCACGAATTTCATGACGCTCGTGTATGTGGCGACGGGTAGTTTTCTAGCTGTCTTTTTAGTTGAACCGAAAATTCAGCGGAAGCGACTATTCTTATCAGGGGTGTTGCTCGGTTTCGTCAACATCATCATGGTCATCGCGTTACTCTTACTTCGGAACGTGCAAGTTTCCTGGGAAATGGCGATGTATCTTTCTGGATTTGCCGTCATTAGCGCCTTGCTCTCCATTGTCTTGACGTTTGGCTTCCTGCCATTTTTGGAACCGTGGTTTGGCGTCTTGTCTTCTGGTCGACTTGTGGAATTGATGAGTCCGACGCATCCGCTGCTGCGGAAACTTTTAATGGAGGCACCTGGTACGTATCATCATAGTATGATGGTGGCGAACTTGGCAGAGTCCGCATGTGAGGCGATTGGCGCAGATGGTCTTCTCGCACGTGTCGCAAGCTATTATCACGATCTTGGGAAGACGGAGCGTCCCCTTCATTTCATTGAAAATCAACAAGGTGGAGGGAATCCTCATGATCGCTTGACGCCTGAAGAATCGGCAGACATTATTATGGCTCATCCTTATGACGGAGCGGATCTGTTGCGACGTTATAAGTTACCGAAAGAAATCATCGATATAGCAGAGCAGCATCACGGAACGTCTTTATTGAAATATTTCTACGTTAAAGCGAAGGAAGATCCTGATAAAGAGGTGTTAGAGTCTCGTTTCCGCTACCCAGGTCCAAAGCCACAATCGCGCGAGGCTGCCGTTGTCATGATCGTCGATTCAATCGAAGCGGCTGTCCGTTCGCAGAAACAACCGACGCCAGAAAAAATCCGAATGCTCGTTCGAACAATCATTCGCGACAAGTTGGCGGATGGGCAGTTCGAAGAATGTGAATTGACGACGAAAGAAATTTGGCGCGTCGGAGAGAGTGCGTGTGAGACGCTGACCGGCTTGTTCCACGAACGAATCGAATACCCAGAATTAAAGAAAGAGGGAGAATTATATGCAAATCATCTCGAACGATGAACATGAATTGTTAACTACATCTCAAATCGAGCTCGTCGAGTCGATTTTACAACATGCCGCCCAACTAGAAGAGGTGGAAGAGCCGAGCGAATTGTCGGTCACGTATTTAACAAATGCGGAAATCCATGAAGTGAACCGAGAATGGCGAGGCAAAGATGCCCCGACCGATGTCATCAGTTTCGCATTTGATGAGATGGGGGATGACGAGATGGATTTCATGCTCGATGAAGATGAGCCACATCTTCTCGGTGACCTCGTCATCTCGGTAGAACGATGCCGAGAACAGGCAGCTGACTATGGTCATTCGTTTGAGCGGGAGCTCGGCTTTTTAGCAATTCATGGATTCCTCCATCTACTTGGGTATGATCATATGACACCTGAGGAAGAAGCGGAGATGACGGCAAGGCAAGAAGAAGTGCTCACTCATTTTGAGTTGAAGCGAGGCAACGTGTGAGACCTTTCCGTGTGGCATGTGAGGGAATCCTCCATGCCGTTCGTTCGGAACGGAACATGCGACTCCATCTCCTGTCGGCTTTTCTCGTATTCGTCTTTTCCATCTGGTTACAGCCGACAAGACTCGAGATCGTCATCTTGTTCGGGTGGGTGATTGCCGTTATTAGCATGGAAATGATGAATACGGCAATCGAACGAACGGTTAATCTCGTGACAGAAGACGTCCATCCACTCGCGAAGCAAGCGAAAGATGTTGCCGCAGGAGCTGTTTTAGTCGCTTCACTTGGTGCTGCCGTAACGGCGCTCATAATATTCGGTCCACGGCTATGGAACATGCTATACTAATAGTTCTGAAATAGAGAAAGCAGGTGCATTATGTATCAAGAAGATTTTAAATCCGGATTCGTCTCGATTATCGGACGACCGAACGTCGGGAAATCGACATTCTTAAACCGTGTGATCGGACAAAAGATTGCCATCATGTCGGATAAACCACAAACGACACGAAATAAGGTGCAAGGTGTGTACACAACCGATGATTCCCAAATCATCTTCATCGATACACCAGGGATTCATAAACCGAAACACCGTCTTGGCGACTTCATGATGAAAGTGGCGACGAACGCATTACGCGAAGTTGATGCGATTCTCTTCATGGTGAACGTGACGGAACCGCGTGGAGCTGGCGACGACTTTATTATTGAGAAACTCAAAGGGCTCGACACACCGATTATTCTCGTCATGAACAAGATCGATTTAATCCATCCAGATGAACTTCCGAAAGTGATTGAACAATATACGAACGAATTGGATTTCGCGGCGTACGTCCCGATTTCGGCGCTACAAGGCAACAACGTCGAACCGCTCTTAGGTGAGATCAAGAAATTGTTGCCTGAAGGACCGATGTATTATCCGGCCGATCAAGTAACGGACCACCCGGAGCGTTTCATTATCTCAGAGATGATTCGTGAGAAAGTGTTGCATAAGACACGCGATGAAGTCCCTCATTCGATTGCTGTAGCCATCGAATCGATCAAGAAACGTGAGAACTCTGAGATGATTGATGTCGAAGCCGTGATCATGGTGGAGCGTGATTCGCAAAAAGGAATCATCATCGGAAAAAAAGGGGCTATGCTTCGTGAAATCGGAACAGACGCGCGCCATGATATCGAAGCGCTTCTCGGGACTAAAGTTTATTTGAACCTATGGGTAAAAGTGCAGAAAGACTGGCGTAACAAGATGGGTCAGCTTCGTGACCTCGGTTTCCGCGACGACGAGTATTGAGCCATGTTACAAAAAGTCACGGGAATCGTCGTTCGTACCGTTAATTATGGGGAATCGAATAAAGTCGTGACATTGTTTACAGAGGAACTTGGCAAAGTCGCGATCATGGCACGGGGCGCAAAGAAACCGGGTAGCCGGTTTCACGCCTCGAGTCAGCCGTTTGTGGAAGGTGTCTATATCTTTCCGTCTAGCCGAGGACTCGCTCAGTTAAAATCATCTGACGTCATGACGTCTTATCCTGAAATCCGAAAAGATGTCGAACGGATGGCATATGCGATGTATTGGTTAGAACTTGTTGATCGGTCTGTCGAGGATCGTGTCCAAAATCGTCCATTGTTTCGAATGTTACGGGATGCCTTGCAGGCACTGAATGCGGGCATGGACGCAGATGTCATCACGCACTATGTTGAATTACGTATTTTGCATCTATTAGGCGTCGCCCCAGTCTTGACGGGATGCGTGCGCTGTGGAGATGTGACGGATCCCATGTACTTCTCTGTCGCGTCTGGTGGCTTTTTATGTGCGCGACATCCAGAAGAAGGTGTGATCCGGCTGTCCGAAAGATTGGCGAAACTACTTTATTTGATGAGTAAGCACGAATTGTCAGAGTTTCGGAACGTTCCGCTATCGGATGAGTCCAGAGTCCTTTTGCGCCTGCTCTTTGATGCTTATATGGAATCGTATAGTGGACTACGATTGAATACGAAACGGGTGCTCGATCAAATGATTCGACTTCATCTGAATGAGGATTGACTTTTTATAGTGAATTCGATACGATGATGTACGATTAGACAAATGAAATAGCGTGCGCGATGAAGGAAAAAAGTAACTCTTCCTGTCATGAATGAAGCGAGTCCGGGGCGGTGTGAGCCGGGTATCATGAGAAGAGCGAATGGCGATTCCAGAGCGCCCACATCTTTTAAGAGTGGTCCCATTATTGGGGCAAGTAGGGTGGAACCGCGGGAATCAATCCCGTCCCTATGTGCTAGGCACATAGGGGCGTTTTTTGTCGTTTCAATACTATTGGAGGTGTCATTAATGAAGCACATGACAGTGCAAGAAATCATTCTCACGCTACAAAACTTTTGGGCGTCAAAAGGTTGTTTGACGATGCAGGCGTACGATGTGGAAAAAGGGGCCGGGACGATGAACCCGATGACATTCCTCAGAAGCCTTGGGCCAGAACCGTGGAACGTCTGTTATACCGAACCGTCACGCCGTCCAGCTGACGGTCGTTACGGAGAAAACCCGAACCGTCTTTACCAGCACCATCAGTTTCAGGTGATCATGAAGCCGTCACCAAACAACATTCAAGAGTTGTACTTGGAGAGTCTTGAACTGATTGGCATCAATCCGCTTGAGCATGACATCCGTTTCGTCGAAGATAACTGGGAAAACCCGACGTTCGGAGCAGCAGGTCTCGGTTGGGAAGTTTGGTTGAACGGAATGGAAATCACGCAGTTCACATACTTCCAACAAGTCGGTGGAATCGAGTGTGACCCGATTGCCGTGGAAATCACATACGGACTTGAACGCCTCGCGTCATACATTCAAGAAGTAGAAAGTGTATTCGATCTTGTCTGGACAGACGGATTCAAATACGGTGACATTTTCTATCAACCAGAATTTGAACATTCGAAATATACGTTCGAATTGTCTGACGTCGACATGTTATTCTCGTTATTTGATACGTATGAGAAAGAAGCGAAGCGTGCGCTTGAAGAAAACCTTGTCTTCCCTGCATACGATTACATTCTAAAATGTTCGCACACGTTCAACTTGTTGGACGCAAAAGGCGCCATTTCTGTGACGGAACGTACCGGCTTCATCCAGCGTGTCCGGAACATGTCACGTGCGTGTGCCGCTAAATTTATTGAAGAACGGGAACGCCTTGGATTCCCACTTTTGAAACAAGAGAAAGCAGGTGACTTGAATGCGTGACCTTCTGTTAGAGATTGGATTAGAGGAACTGCCGGCTCAATATGTCTTGCGTTCAGAGAAACAGTTGGCGGAACGTGTTGACGCGTTCTTAAAAGAGGCGCGTGTTGATTTTGGCTCAATCGAAGTGTACTCGACACCACGTCGTTTGGCTGTCATCGTTCGTGATGTGGCTGAAACGCAACAGGATTTGGCAGAAACTCTTCGTGGACCTGCCAAAAAGATTGCACAAGATGCGGAAGGTAACTGGTCGAAGGCGGCACAAGGTTTTGCACGTGGCCGCGGATTGACAGTAGAAGATCTCTATTTCGCAGAAGAAAAAGGAGTCGAGTATGTCTTCGCGGAACGCCATGAAAAAGGACAAGAGACGCTCTCGCTATTGAACGGTCTTGAAGATGTGGTCCGTAGCTTGACGTTCCCGAAAAACATGAAATGGGGAACGAGCAGCCTACGGTATATGCGTCCGATTCGTTGGTTGATCGCACTCTTTGGTCAAGACATCATCGACTTCACAATCGAAGGCGTGAAAACGAATAACGTGACGCGTGGGCATCGTTTCCTCAGTAAAGGGGACGTGGTCATCTCATCACCTACCGAATATGTCCAGACATTAGAGTCTGCTTTTGTCATGGCGAACTACGAGATGCGTAAAGCTGAAATCGAACGTCAAATTCAAGAGCTTGCAACGAAACAAGGATGGACGATTCCACTCGACGCCGACTTGCTTGAGGAAGTGACAAACTTAGTCGAATGGCCGACCGCTCTCTTCGGGGAATTTGATGAAGCGTACCTCGACTTGCCTGAGGAAGTATTGATCACAACGATGAAAGAGCATCAACGTTATTTCCCGGTCTATCTCGACGGAACATTGAAAAACTATTTTGTGACGGTACGAAACGGGAATGCCGAGCATCTTGAAAATGTGGCGCGCGGTAACGAGAAAGTCATCCGGGCCCGTCTTGCGGATGCCGTGTTCTTCTATGAGGAAGACAAAAAGACGAAAATCGATGATCAGCTCGGACGTCTCGATCGCATCGTCTTCCATGAAAAATTGGGAACGACTGGTGCGAAAGCGCGTCGTGTGACGAAAATCGCTCAGGAACTTGCACCGTTGTTCGAGGCAGACCTTGAAAAAGTAAGCCGTGCCGGTGCCATTCATAAATTTGATCTCGTGAGCCAGATGGTATACGAGTTCACAGAACTTCAAGGAATCATGGGTGAGAAATATGCACTCCAACAAGGTGAAGACAAGGAAGTGGCAGCGGCAATCCGTGAGCATTACATGCCACGCTTTGCTGGGGACGCTTCTCCAGAGACGGCAACGGGTGCCGTTCTTGCCCTTGCCGACAAATTAGACTCGATTGCAGCATTCTTTGGCATCGGGATGATTCCGAGCGGTTCACAAGACCCGTTCGCGCTTCGTCGCCAGGCCCAAGGTGTCGTTCAGATTCTTGGAGATTGGAAGATTGATCTCTCAATCGACACGTTGCTTTCAAAAGTTGTCGAATTACAACTGGAAGCAGGACTCTATGAAGCCGATAAAGAACAAGTTAAGGCACAACTAGATGAGTTCTTCAAATTGCGCTTGAAATATCGCCTGCAAGAACAGCAGGTTCGTTATGATGTGATTGACGCCGTATTGACGACCTCATTGACGGTTGTGCGACTCGATGCTCGCGCAGACGCGATTCAAGAATTTGTATCGACGGATGCGAAGGCGTTGATTGAGCAATTGTCGCGCGTCGTGAACATTTCGAAAAAAGGTGAAGCGGGAGATGTCGATCCTTCCTTGTTTGAGAACGATCATGAGATTGCATTGCATGATGCGATTGAACAGACCGCTCCTGCAACAGCCGAAGCTGTCGAGATGGGAGATTACAAGAAAGCGCTCGAACTTCTACAACAACTCGAATCACCGATTATGATGTACTTCGAACATACAATGGTTATGAGTGATGATGAGGCGGTCCGCCAAAACCGTCTCCATGAAATGAACCGACTTGCAACGACGATTAAGCGTGTCGCAGATTTCAACGCGCTCGTACTCTAAACAAACTAGAGGGGGTTGGCTATGCAACTGAATGAACGCCAACAAAAAATCGTCGAGATCGTGAAGGAGAACGGGCCGATCACAGGGGAACAAATCGCACAAGAGCTCTCATTGACACGTGCGACCCTGCGGCCTGACCTCGCTATTTTGACGATGACAGGCATACTTGAAGCTAGACCTCGTGTCGGCTACACGTTCGTTGGCAAACGGAATTCGTCGATGCTACGAGAAAAGTTAGATTCGCTGACCGTAGGGGACTTCATGTCTTCTGCGAAAGTCGTACGGGATGAGATGACGGTATATGATGCGATTGTCACGTTGTTCTTAGAAGATGTCGGCTCATTGTTCGTTGTCGGACGTGACCGGGAGTTAGTCGGAGTTTTATCTCGTAAAGACCTCCTTCGTGCGGCCATCGGAAATCAAGACTTAGACCAGTTACCCGTCAACGTCATCATGACCCGCATGCCGAACATTACAGTATGTGAGAAAACAGAAACGTTGATTCGAGCTGGGATGAAATTGATTGAGAAACAAATCGATGCCATGCCCGTCGTAGAAGAAAAAGATGGGAAATTGATTGTACTCGGCCGTATGACGAAGACCAATATGACGAAGGTGCTCATTGCGTTAGCGAACGATGAGTCGATCTGAGGAGGAAATCGAATTGACTACGAAACAACTCGTGTTCGTTGTAAGTGACTCGGTCGGAGAGACGTGCGAACTCGTCGTCCGCGCAGCGAGTATCCAATTCCACGAGAATGCGATCGAAACCCTTCGCATCCCGTTCGTCGAAGATGAGCAGACGATTATCGATGTCGTCACGCAAGCAAAAGCACAACAGGCCATCATTGCGTTCACGCTCGTTAATGAGGAACATCGCGCCCTTCTCATGCGGCTTGGTGAAGCTCATCAAGTGAAAACGGTTGATTTGCTCGGAGATTTGCTCGATGTATTATCTAGCCAATTGAAAGAAGCGCCACGTGAAAAGCCGGGACTCATCTATCGATTGGATGATGATTACTTCCGAAAAATCGAGGCGATGGAGTTTGCCGTCAAGTATGACGATGGTCGGGACCCACGTGGCCTGAAAAAAGCTGATATCGTGTTGGTCGGTGTTTCTCGAACGTCAAAGACGCCGCTATCTCAATATTTAGCACTGAAACGATACAAAGTCGCGAACGTGCCACTCGTTCCAGAATCGAGACCGCCTGAGGAATTGTTTGATTTGCCTGCTGAACGATGTGTCGGGTTGATCATCTCCCCGGAAAAGCTGATTTCAATCCGGATGGAACGTCTCAAATCGCTAGGTTTGAAGCCGGAAGCAGATTATGCGCAGCTAGAGCGAATCAATCGTGAACTCGAGTATGCGCGTGGTATTTATGAACGAATCGGTTGCGATGTCATCGATGTGACGAACAAAGCAGTTGAAGAAACGGCAGGGATCATCTTGCGTCATCTTGAACAGTCTAAAGATGATTGAATGAGTAAGTGTTTCAATTAGTAATCATTGCTTCAAGAGGGTATAATAGAGTATTGACAGTACAGTGAAACGGAACGTGATGAGCGTTCCGTTTCGTTGCGAGATTGGAAACAGGGAGTGGTCAACATGCCACGAATACCAGATGAAGTCATCGCAGAAGTGAAACAAGCGACCGATATCGTAGAATTGATTGGCGAACGTGTCGAATTAAAGAAACAAGGACACCGCCTTGTCGGATTATGTCCGTTTCATTCCGAAAACTCACCTTCTTTCTCCGTTTCACCTGAAAAAGGGATGTATCACTGTTTCGGTTGTGGTGCCGGCGGAAATGTATTTACGTTCGTGATGGAAACCGAGGGATTGTCGTTTCCTGAGACGGTCGAACGCTTGGCAACACGGGCGAATATTTCGGTAGACGGGATCCAAGGGGACGAGGAACTGACGCGAGAACAGGTATGGCGCAAACAGATGCGTGATGCGCATCGCCTTGTCGCTGACTTGTATCATGAAGTGTTGATGAAAACAGAAGCTGGAGAAGTGGGCTTAACGTATTTACGGGATCGTGATCTGGCTGAAGAGACGATTGCGCAATACAAGATCGGTTTTGCCCCAGACCAACGACGCTTTACTGTCGAGCTGTTGGAGCGGCGCGGGTTTGATTTAGAAGTAATGGTTGAGGCAGGTTTGATTTCAAAGTCGAAGTCCGGTGAATATTTTGACCGATTTGAAGGACGGGTCGTCTTTCCGATTGCGGATCGAGACGGCACCATCGTTGGCTTCAGTGGACGAGCGATTGATGACCGACAACCAAAATATGTGAATACGGCTGAGACGCCACTCTTCAATAAGAGCGAGTTATTGTTCGGCTTCTCTCAAGCTCGGGCGACGATGCGTAAGAAAAAGCGTGTCTTCCTCGTTGAAGGGAACGTTGACGTTTTACAAGTCGCGCAAGCGGGCACACAAGAAGTTGTGGCATCGCTCGGAACCGCGTTCTCTCCTCAACATGCGAGGGCGCTATCTCGAATCGTGGATGAAGTCATTATCTGTTATGACGGAGACCACGCGGGACAAGAAGCGACACAAAAAGTCATTCGCCTCTTAGAAGCGTCTCCACTCGATGTACAAGTTTTGCCACTACCGGAAAAGACGGACCCAGATGATTATATCCGTCAGCATGGGGCAACTCACTGGCAGCAGTTTATTGAAACTGAGCAGTTGAGTGTTCTCGATTTTATGAATCGCATGTACCGGCGAGGAAAAAACTTGAACCGAGAAGGAGAACGGATTCGCTTTATTGAATCTATGCTTGAAGAGATCGGGAAGACAAATGATTCGATTCGAAGAGATTTATATGTGAAGAAACTGTCGGATGAGTTTGAGATTCCGCTAGAGACGCTCCGTTCGAGAATTCCTCGTCCGACGTCAAGTGAATCAACTCCCACCCGTGCGATGGAACCTGTAGAGCCGGTACGGAAGCGTTCGAGTAAAACAGGTGAGCCTCGTTGGATGAAAGCCGAGAAGTACTTGTTGCGTGCGATGTTGACGGGACCGGAGCAGGTCCGTTTCGTACGCGACCGTTTAGGGCTTCGTTATCAAGATGAAACCCATCGTATGTTAGGGTCAGCATTGTATGAAATCGTATCCGATACGATGACACAGGATGAGTTTGATCAAATCACGCTTTCGTTCATGGAGCGTTATTGCGATCAACGCCCTGATTATGCGATGCGTTTTGCAGAGATCCGTCTGATGGCTGGACCGGATGAACTGTCTGAAGAGGTTTTAGACGAATACATTCGGGTGATAAACAGTTATGAGGAGCAACGTCAAATCGAGCGTGCAAAAAGGGAAATCGCTCAAGACGCCGAAAGTATTGTAGACCAGGCGTCCAAGCTACAAGAATTGATTGCCCGTAGTCGTCGTCTTCGAGAACGATGATCGTGGATGAAGTTTGGAAGGAGTTGAACTGCTAGATGGCAGAGAAGAAGAAAGAGGATTTATTTAACGCCATAGAGGAACTTGAAAAGTTAGGTAAGAAAAAAGGCGTCGTCTCAATGCAAGCAATCCAAGATCGCCTTAGTCACTTCGAGGTGGATTCGGATTTCATCGATAACTTCATCGAAGATTTAGAGGCTAAAGACATCCGTGTCACAGAAGATGCTGCTGACGCAGAAGAAACACCTGCGAAAAAAGAGGATGAAGAAGTCGATTTGAACGACTTATCAGTACCTCCAGGAATCAAAATCAACGACCCGGTTCGGATGTATTTGAAAGAAATCGGACGTGTCGACCTTCTCAGTGCGAAAGATGAGACGGAGCTCGCTAAACGAATCGAGCAAGGGGACGAAGAAGCGAAAAAACGTCTCGCAGAAGCGAACCTACGTCTCGTCGTGTCGATTGCGAAGCGTTATGTCGGTCGTGGGATGCTCTTCCTTGATTTGATTCAAGAAGGGAACATGGGACTCATTAAAGCGGTCGAAAAATTCGACTACATGAAAGGGTTCAAATTCTCGACGTATGCGACGTGGTGGATTCGCCAAGCCATCACACGTGCGATTGCTGACCAAGCCCGTACGATTCGTATTCCTGTACACATGGTGGAAACAATCAACAAATTGATTCGTGTCCAACGTCAATTGCTTCAAGACCTCGGTCGCGAACCTTCTCCGGAAGAGATTGCCAAAGAGATGGAACTCACACCTGAGAAAGTCCGTGAAATTCTAAAGATTGCCCAAGAACCTGTTTCTTTAGAGACACCGATTGGGGAAGAAGACGATTCACATCTCGGTGACTTCATCGAAGACCAAGATGCGATGGCTCCTCAAGATGCGGCAGCCTATGAATTGTTGAAAGAGCAATTAGAAGACGTGTTGGATACGTTGACAGACCGTGAAGAGAACGTCCTTCGCCTGCGTTTCGGACTAGACGATGGCCGCACACGCACACTCGAAGAAGTTGGTAAAGTATTCGGTGTCACACGTGAGCGGATTCGTCAAATCGAGGCGAAAGCCCTTCGTAAATTGCGTCACCCGAGCCGTTCCAAACGCTTGAAAGACTTCCTCGATTAATTTCATATTTGAATAAAGTGTGAAGTTTTAGAAGAAAGGAAGGAAAATGAGTGATTTTCCTTCCTTCTTTATTATTTTTTGAGTAAAATAGTGTTGGATAGAAATTTGGAATGAACATGAGGGGGAACTACAATGCGTAATCCATTGTTACCGTTTGCGGCAATCGCAATCGTCGCAATTATTGCCATGGTATCATTATCGTATTTTGGGGTGAATCAGGCGCAACAAGCGGCTGAAGGTCCAGCAGTCACTGAAATGAACCCAGAAGAGTTGTATGCTGCGAAGGGTTGCACAGGTTGCCACGGCGGAAACCTTGAAGGTGGCGTCGGTCCAGCACTTACAGGTGTCGGCGATCGTCTCTCACCAGAAGAAATCGCAAACATCATCGTCAACGGTCAAGGTGCGATGCCAGCAGGTCTTGCATCAGCTGAAGAAGCAGAAGTGCTTGCGAACTGGTTGATTGAACAATAAGAGGTGACGCACTCCGTGATGGGGTGCGTTTTTTGTTGTCGAACTGTAGAGAATTCGATACGCTAGGGAAGAAGTAGAACAAAGGAGTTGTCTGTATGCAAGAACGTGTCATGTTAGACCGACGATTGAAGCAGGTTGTCGATTATATCCCAAAAGGAAGTGTGCTCGCCGATATCGGTTCGGATCATGCGTATGTCCCATGCTATGCCTTTCAGCAAGGAATCATTTCAAAAGGAATCGCGGGTGAAGTGAACGTTGGACCGATGGAAGCTGCGAGAGCACAAGTCGATTTGATTGGGGCCAGTGATGCCATTGATGTACGCCTCGGCGATGGTCTTGCTGTCTTACAGCCCAATGAAGCGACGTGTATCTCGATCTGCGGGATGGGCGGCAGTTTGATTCGCTCGATTCTCGAAGCGGGTCAAGATAAGCTCGGTGCGGTCGAACGACTCGTCCTTCAACCGAACGTTGATGGGCAACACGTACGAAGCTGGCTGCTTGAACATGGATATGTCCTTGTCGAAGAGGCAATTGTAGAAGAAAATGATAAAGTCTACGAAATCCTAGTCGGAGAAAAAGGTAGTGAGACCATCTATAGCGACGCGTCGGACGAGCGGATGTGGCAGTTGTTATTCGGCCCATATCTTATTCAAGAGCGACCGGTACCATTTAAACTCAAATGGAGTCGTGAAGCCGATAAGCTCGATTATGTGCTTGGACAGATGGCAGCTGGCATTCAATCGGATGCCTTGATTCAAAAACAAATGGAATTCAAACGGATGCGTGACAAAATGAGAGAGGTGAGTCAGTAATGGCGAACGGCAATCAAGTGATTCAATTGTTTGAAGAATTTGCTCCGAAACATTTGGCGGTTGAAGGGGATAAAATCGGTTTACAGATTGGATCGCTCAACAAAGAAGTCAAACGGGTCATGGTCACGCTTGATGTGCTCGAATCGGTTGTGGATGAAGCGATTGAGAAACAGATTGATTTGATCATCGCGCATCATCCACCCATCTTTAGTCCGTTAGCTCAAGTCAATGACCGCTCCACGGCTGGGAAGATTACGATGAAATGTATTCAGCACGATATCGCGGTCTATGTCGCCCATACGAATTTAGACGTATGCAGCGGTGGTGTGAACGATTGGATGAGTGAGGCGATCGGTCTTCACGATACGAAAGTACTCGTCCCGACCTATGAAGAGCCGGTCTATAAACTATCTGTATTCGTTCCATCCACGCATGCGCAAGACGTATCCCGTGCTCTAGGAAAAGCGGGTGCGGGACATATCGGTGACTATGCGGACTGTCAGTTCCGTGTTTCCGGAACGGGACAATTCACTCCGCTCGAAGGGACAGACCCTTTCATCGGTCGCCCACATGAAACGGAACAAGTGGACGAAGTAAAAATCGAAACGGTCGTTCGGGAGAGTCAGAAAAAGCGTGTACTAAAAGCAATGAAAGACGCCCATCCTTATGAGGAAGTGGCGTATGACCTCATGCGCGATGAAATCGAGGGTCATGTATTTGGGCTAGGGCGAATCGGTCGACTTGAACAGGCCATGACACTTGAACAGTTTGCCGAACACGTGAAAACAAGCTTTGGGGTTGAGGGCGTGCGAGTCGTCGGAGACCCGAGGCGTTCGATTGAAAAAGTTGCCGTATTAGGTGGAGACGGGAATAAATATGTGTCTACTGCGCATTTCAAAGGTGCAGATGCATATGTGACGGGTGATTTATATTTCCACGTGGCTCATGATGCGATGGCCCTTGGGCTTGCAGTCATAGACCCAGGGCATCATGTCGAGAGTATCATGAAACAAGGTGTAATCGATGTGCTCAGCAAAAAGTTTGAAAAAGCGAAAATTAATGTCGACTTGATTCAATCTGTTGCCAACACGAACCCGTTTCAATTCAAGTAAATCCTAAAAATCCCCCATCCTCTGAGAGAATGGGGGATTCCTTCACTTACGCAAAGCTTTCACTTTCGGTAAGATGCTCCGAAGTTCAAGAAATGGCGTTTTATCGTGCGTGCTTAAATCGTCTGGGTCATACTGCGACAAAAAGTCGATGACTTTTTTTGTAATCGGTGTAGGAGTAGAGGCGCCCGACGTCACAGCGACGGTCTCGACTCCCTCGAGCCAATTCAAGTCAAGTTCACTCAAGTCACCGATTCGATATGCATTCGTTCCGGCAATCTCTTTTGAAACTTGTGCTAAACGATTGGAGTTGTTAGATTTAGGATCTCCGACGACAATCAACAATTCGCAGTCTCCCGCTTGTTCAGCGACGGCTTCTTGACGAACTTGCGTCGCGTTACAGATTTCATTATGCACTTCCACGTGAGGATAACGGGCTTGAATCGTTTCAATTAATGCGGAAACGTCCCATTGACTCATCGTCGTCTGGTTCGTCACCAAAATTTTTCGTTCGAACAAGCGACTCGGCAACTGATCGATTTCATGTTCATATTGAATCAAATGAACATGGTCTGGTGCAACACCAATTGCACCCTCCGGTTCCGGATGCCCGTGTTTTCCGATATAGATGACATCATATCCTTCTGCCGTTTTCTCACGAATCAAATCGTGTGTGACCAAGACGTCAGGACAAGAGGCATCTACAATCGTCAATCCTTTCTCGATGGCACGTTTCCGGACGAGTGGTGAAATGCCGTGCGCCGTGAAGACGACCGTTCCTCGATCGATGGTTTCGAGCGCTTGCATGCGGTCTTCTCCATCAACGGTTTTGACACCGAGATCCTCAAACGCCTGCGTGACGTGACGGTTATGGACAATCATTCCAAGTATATGAATCGGGCGTGGCAAATCTGGATTTGCGACGGCCTCATTTGCGAGCTTCATGGCATCGACGACACCATAACAATATCCGCGTGGGCTAATTTTTTTAACTTTCATATGAAGACGAAGGCTCCTTTCGAAGTGCTTTCATACGTATTAGTCTAACATTGTTTCGAAAATACGAAAAGATTTGCGTGTATTCATGCTATAATTTTTAGGTTAGAGAGGAGGGACGCCGTGAATCGCATGAAACCATTGCGTGAACTAAGAAAATCGTACTTTTTCCAAATTACGTTCATCATCATCATTATTTTAGCACTTGTCATTTCATCACTTGCCTTCTCTGCTGACCGCGTCACGGTGTCTCGAGCAGAAGAATTGGCGAAAGAGCAATTTGATTACGCCATCGATGACAGTATTGAGAATGTGGAGTCCCGACTTGGGAAATTGTATGAGGATTTAGTTTACTTAGGCGCTTACGTTGGAAATGAGCCATGGATTGAAGAACGGATCCGAACAGGATATTTGAATCAACGCACGAGTTTTACGTCCATCTTTTATTATGATGTCAATCAAGACTCATTTAAATGGTACTCGGAGCGACAAGTCGCCTCTTCTGTCTTGAAACGCGATCCGAAGTTTACGGAAGTATTGACTGCAAGTGGAAAAGAACTATATATGAGTGACCCTGTGATGATCAGTGGGGATATGGGAACTTTCCTATACGTTCCGGTCATCGAAGAGAACCGACCAATCGGTATTTTTGGGGGAAGCATTAGTGTCTTGAACTCTGACTTGTATCGTCGTTCGTTGGAATCTGCGAATGATGACATGATTCTATACTTGTTAGATGAGCAAGGCGAAGTGTTGACGACTTCGTTCAACTTGGTCACAGATGCAGAGCGTCGGATATCGCGTGAAGTCATCGACGAAGCATTAGATCGAAGCGAACGGACAATTTTGAGTACGGATGAAGATACGGTGATGTTTGAACCGGATGCACGAGTCAGTGGATGGAGTATGCTCGCAAAACATCAAAATGACTCCGTCTATGAAACGGTCTACGACACGCGTTGGCAGTATTTGATGATTGCGCTCGTCACGTTCTTCCTGAGCATTCTCGTTGGATTGTTGCTTTCACGGACGTTGACGAATCCGCTTGTCGAGCTGGTCAACCAGATTAAACAACAACAATCGCTCGGAACGATTTCATTGGAACGAACGGGTTCGAAAGAAGTGGAGACGCTACTCGATACGTATAACGATTATGCACAACGGATGGAAACGTCACGACGTGAACAGTTGAGTCAGCAACAGTTGATTTTGCATCAAGAAAAATTAGCCTCGCTCGGTCAATTGGCCGCCGGGATTGCCCATGAAATTCGAAATCCTCTGACTCCCGTCCATATCACGTTGCAGATGGTGCGCGAGGGTCAAGGTAGTTCAGATATGGTGGATGTCGCCATCAAAGAACTGGAGCGGGCGAATGATTTGATTTCAACGATGCTGACGCTCGCCAAACCCGATCAGGCTGGTAAAAACGAAGATTGGATCAACATGTTAGACTTTGCGAAACGACTTGAATTTTTAATGGATGCCGAATGTTACAAACGACCGACAAAATGGGAATTACTTGTACCGAACGACATGCCGCCATTTTATGCATCCTTTGATATGCTCGTTCAAATTATCTACAACCTCTTCAAAAATGCGGTCGATGCCGTCGAATCAAAAGGCGCTGACGGGAGTGTCGTCGTGACGGTACTCTTTACGGAGCAGGAATATCGCTTTTTGATTGAAGATAACGGAATTGGCATGAGTGAGGAACAACTCAAGACAGTCGGTTCCGCCTTCAATACGACGAAGGAAAGTGGAAACGGTCTAGGAATCTATATGATTCAAGAGTACTTGAAGAGCGTTAACGGTGCGATGGAGATCGATAGTGTGATGAACAAAGGGACCGCGATTTTAATCAAAATCCCAAGGAGACAACCGTCATGAAAGGACTAAAACATTATTGGCTTTGGTTACCGGTCGTGTGGGCCATGACGATTCTCCTTATCACCTCGATTCAACTCCCAGAGCAAAAGACGAATGAAAAAGAAGTCGGATTCGTATTTGTCAGTGATAAACACGAGCATGCGAATAAGCTATTGGACTCGTTCGTGCATACAGCAAACCAAAAAGGGTTCATCCCGATTCCGACCACGAGTGAAGATTCGCGTGTCCTTGAAAAAGAAAAATTAGATTCGTTGATTGACCGGGGTGTCGAGGCTATCTTTTTGACGACTCTCGATGACACGTTCATTCAACCTTCATTAGAACGCGCAAAACGCAAAAACATCCCGATTATTGCGATTGACCGCATGATTGATCATCCGAGTGTACTCACATCCGTCGTTTCCGACAATGTCGATATCGGTCGGATGGCGGCCGAACAAATTGCTGCCAAGTATAGTGAGCTCGAACGTCCGATTCGCGTGGTCGAAGTGAGGGGGACGCCGAAAGTTCGCTCCACGATGGACCGAAGTCTTGGTATCCGAGAGTACGAAAAGCAACATGGCGACGATTTTCAAATCATTGCATCCATCACCGGGAACTATGACACATTCCAAGCTGAAATCGAGATGTCACGTTGGTTAGAAGAAGAGATTCCGTTTGATGCAATCTTTTCACATAATGATGATAATACGTTTGGTGTCGTCCGGGCTTTAGAAAGTCATGGTTTGACGGACAAGACGATCGTGTCGGTCGACGGGATTTCAGATATCTATCCGCTCATTCAAAATGGGAAGGTCAATGCCACTGTCGTGCAGTCACCGAACGAGATGATGGAAGTCGGCTTCAAAGCACTCGAACAACATTTAAATGGAAAGAAAATTGCCAAACACTATTATTCATCGAGTTATTTATATGAAGGTGTGGCAAAAGATTGATTGACAAATCATTTGATTCCGCTATGCTAGGAAAAGTGGAAAGAAACAGGAGGTGTATCGATTGAACAGCTTCCAACAGTTCAAATTGCTACCGTTTATGGTTGATGCGTTAACAGAAAAGCGCATTACGAAACCGACCGATATACAAGCCCGGATTATTCCGGCTGCCTTGAATGGTCGAGATATTATTGGAAAATCACAGACAGGAACGGGTAAAACACTTGCGTTCTTGTTACCGATCGTTGAAGCGATCAATCCAGAAGATGCTTCAGTTCAAGCAATCGTCGTCGCACCGACACGCGAACTCGCTTGGCAGATTCATGAAGAATTGAAATCGATTCTTATTAAAAACCCAGATTACATCAAATCGAGTTTGATTGTCGGAGGGACAGACCGCGAACGTCAAATCGATAAGATGAAAAATCCGCCACAGTTAATCATCGGGACACCGGGACGAATCCTTGATCTCATGAAAGCACAGGCGTTATTCCCGCACAAAGTGACACACTTTGTCGTCGATGAAGCCGATCAAATGCTCGATATGGGATTCTTGCCCGAGGTCGACCGCATCGCACAGGCGCTTCCTGAAAAACTGCAAACGATGGTCTTCTCAGCGACGATTCCTGAGAACCTTGAACCGTTCTTGAAGAAGTACCTTCATGACCCACGCTTTGCAGAGGCGAGTCCAGAACATCGCGTCGCACCAAAAATCAAGCACCACGTGATTCCAGTACGTCACCGTGACCGTAAAGAATTGACTGTCGAAATTGCGAAAGCAATCAATCCATTCGTTTGTCTCGTGTTCACCAATACGAAACAAGAGGCAGATGAGTTGGAGACGTCGTTCCGCGAAGCAGGTCTAAACGTCGGTACGTTGCATGGTGACATGCAGGCACGTCGCCGCAAACAAGCTATCAAGGACATCAATGATGCGAAATATCAGTATGTGATTGCTACGGATTTAGCGGCTCGCGGTATCGATATTTCAGGAGTCTCTCACGTCATCAACCATGGGATTCCGAAAGATCTTGATTTCTATACACACCGTGTCGGTCGTACGGGACGTGCGGGCGCGTCAGGTGAGGCGTACACACTATATGAGGACCATGAGAATGGACCGATCAACAGACTTGAAGAACGTGGGTTCGAATTCACTCATGTGGACTTGCGCAACGGTTCGATTCAACCGATCAAGACACGTCGTCGTCGCCAAACAGACCGTAAGATGAAGGTCTCACACACGGCTCATAGTCGGATGGCCGGTGAAATCAAGAAGGCGAAGAAGAAAGTCAAGCCTGGCTATAAGAAGAAATTCAAGTATAAGTTGAAAGAGACGGCATCACGTGAGCATATGCAACAGCAACGCTCGGATCGCCGTGCAGCACGTAAGAAAAATAAACGATAATGTTTGGGAGAATCGACTTCTTGGAGTCGGTTCTTCTTTTTGTGTACACTAGAGATAGAAGATGATGAAGGGAAGATGAGGATGTTAAAAATAGGTTCACACGTTTCGGTATCAGGTAAAAAGATGTTGTTAGCAGGGAGTGAAGAGGCTGTCTCTTACGGGGCGAATACGATGATGGTGTATACAGGTGCGCCCCAAAACACACGCCGTAAACCCATTGAAGATTTAAATATTGAGGCAGCACTCAAACATATGGCCGCACATGACATCGAAGAGATTGTTGTTCACGCTCCATATATCATCAATCTCGGGAATACGACGAAACCTGAGACGTTTGAATTGGCCGTCTCTTTCTTAACTCAGGAATTAAAGCGGGCAGAAGCACTCCAAGTGGCTCGCCACGTCGTTCTTCACCCGGGCGCTCATGTCGGAGCGGGAGAAGAAATCGGTCTCGCTCGAATCATCGAAGGATTGAATGAAGTGTTGACGGGTGATGAAAAAGTGAAGATTGCATTGGAGACGATGGCAGGGAAAGGAAGCGAACTTGGTAAGACGTTTGAAGAGCTTGCGACGATCATTGATGGCGTGACGCACAATGATCGACTCTCAGTTTGCTTTGATACGTGTCACGTCCACGATGCCGGATATGACTTAGTTGGTGATTTAGACGGCGTCATCGAACAATTCGATCGAATCGTCGGACTCGACCGTCTCGGAGTCATTCATGTAAATGATTCGAAGAACGTGCGCGGTGCGAAAAAAGACCGTCATGAAAACATCGGCTACGGAGAGATCGGGTTTGATACATTGAATCGTGTCATTCATCACGAGGCATTTGCGCATCTACCGAAAATCCTAGAGACGCCATATATCCCGATTAGCGAAAAAACGAAAGTCGCTCCATATAAACAAGAGATTGAAATGTTCCGTGCCAATCAATTTGATGCCGAATGGCGTGAACGATTCACGCTCGCTCATCAATAAACGATGAACGTCCTACAAGTCGATCCAAAGCGATATGATGTCTGGAACGCATTCCCGGCTTATTTTCTTGAACAAAGTCCGGTTTATGTAAACGGGTCCGTGACGACACCGACAGCATTTATCGAAGTGATGGGGCATGGCATCGTGGCGGAAGCAGAGGTTTTACTTGAAGAGATGATTGGGCGACCAGACGATTCTTATTGGCTAGGAGAGAAACAGGAAGGGGTACAACTGTATTCCTTAGTCGATCTGTTGCAACTACATTTTCATCATCCGTTATTGCAAGTGGGGATGTATGAGGTAGATGAACCGTACGAATCGATTCGAAAAAAATGGAATGACGGCTATTATGTACCATCGTCTAAATGGACGAAAGAGTCATATGAGGCTCACTTGTTTCGAGAAAAACTCTTAGCACCAAAGTCTCATGTGACGACTTGTGCGAGCTGTCATGTAGACCTAGCTGAACGATTTGGGAAAGAGGCGTATCACTTGATTGAGTATCACTTGACAGAGGAACGTGGCATCTGGGTTTGTCCGACCTGTCATAAAGCCATTCATACACTAGACTAAATAATAAAAGATGCCCTTTTTTCGAGGGCATCTTTTATTAGAATGGCCAGTTCGCTACAGCAAATTGATAAACCTTCATTCCGAGGAACACCCCGAAAATCCCAACAACTCCTGGTAATACCGGTGGGGCAGGGAGTGGCAGTTTGAGTGCAGTGAAGATGGCACCACAAATCAAGCCGGCTAGTAATGATAGTAAAATCTCCTGCATAAATAATTCCTCCATCTCTAAATGAAAGCGCTTCATAATAACTGAATCGAATTTATTATACAACGAGTTTCTCTATTTGAGAAGTCTAACATCAGTCATCTGTCATTTTCTCATTCTCTGCCCGAAGGCGGAGAACTTCACGTTCCGCCCAATTTGACGGTTCTCGTTCGAATACGCTAGGTATATTGTTCCAGCGACCACCTGTGTACTGATGGATGATAATTTGGGATTGAATCTCTTCCTGGTTGCTCTCACGTTTCACATACACATAGCGGCCGTCAGAACGTTGTCTTCTTGCTTTCACATTATCGACGAGTTGAAGGGCCATCATATCTTTGATGTATGTTTTATGTGATGCGTTCAAGATAGGGAAGAGTATCTCAATCCGTTTTTTCATATTTCGTGTCATCCAGTCCGCAGAGGAACAGTACAAGTCTTCTTTTCCATTTTGGTAAAAATAAAAGATTCGGGAATGTTCGAGATATCGGTCGATGATCGAGATGACCTTGATGTTTTCAGAAACCCCTTTAATTCCCGGTCGTAAGCAACAAATGCCTCGGACAATCAAATCGATTTTCACTCCCGCGGACGAAGCATCATACAATTTTGTGATGATGGCCCGGTCCGTGATCGAGTTCATCTTAGCGATGATGCGACCGTTGCCGTACTTTTCATGCAGTTTGATCTCATCATCGATTTTATTCAAGAAGAAGTCTTTCATGTCGTCAGGCGACGTCTCGAACTGATGCCAAGATGGTCGTTCCCCATAACCGGATAACCAGTTGAAAAAGTTCGTTGCATCTTCAGCGAGTTCTTCATTTGTCGTGAGGAGCCCAATGTCTGTGTATAGCTTGGCGGTCGAATCGTTATAGTTACCGGTACCAAGATGAATGAACCGTTGCAACACACCACCTTCTAGAATGCGAACGACGAGGGTGATTTTTGAGTGTGTCTTCAGTTCTTTATAGCCGTAGATGACGTGAGCTCCGGCTTTCTCAAGTTGCTTCGCCCATTGAATGTTTTTTTCTTCATCAAAACGTGCTTTTAGTTCGACGAGGACAGTGACTTGTTTTCCGCTCTCGGCTGCATCAGTCAAGGCTTTGATGATGGGAGAGTCCCCGGAGACGCGATAGAGTGTCTGCTTGATTGCCAAGACGTTCGGGTCTTTGGCGGCTTGAACGATAAAACGGACGATTGGATCGAATGAATGATACGGGTGATGGAGCAGATAATCCTGTTTAGCGATACTTTGGAATAAATCTTTGCCCGATTCAAGACCTTCTGGGATAAATGGGATCAACGTTTCATTGATCATGTCATCATATTCCATCCCGATCTGATTGTAGATCCCAAACAGGAAGGTCAAGTCGATCGGACCGTCGACAATAAAGATATCCCGGTCATGTAAGTCAAGGACGTCTTGTAGCATGAACAACAGTTCTTTTCGTAACGATCGTTGCTGTACCTCGAGTCGGATGGCAACCCCATATCTTCTCTTCTTCAATTCTTTTTCGATTTGTTTCAAGACGTCACGACTGCCCTCTTCGTGAAACGGCATGTCCGCGTTCCGCGTAATTCGGAATGGCATCGTGGACTCGACGACAAATCCTTTGAAGAGTGAGTCGATGAATTGAATGATCAAATCCTCAAGTAAAATCAAATCGGTATGTTCTTCATCATCAGTAGGTAGTTCCAGATACCGCGGAAGAACGGATGGCACTTGAACGAGGGCGAGTCGTTTTTTTCCTTCGCCATTCGAGGCAATCTCGACAGCAATGTTCAGTGACTTGGATAAGAGCATTGGGAACGGACGATAGGCATCGACTGCAATCGGTGTCAGGACGGGGAATACGTGCGTTCGAAAGTACTCTTTCACGAAGTCTTGTTGGGTCTTGTTCAAATGTTTCGTCCGTAAGAAGCGAACGTGCTGATTCGATAGCTGTTTCGTGATTTTTTTATATGTCGCATATTGTGTCTCGACGAGTTCTTGCGCTCGCATCGAAATGGACTTGATCTGCTGTTTTGGAGTGAGGCCCGTCTTGTCTTCCGGACGATTGAACCCGGCGAGGACCTCATCTTTCAATCCACCGACTCGTACCATATAAAATTCATCAAGGTTAGAACTGAAAATCGCCAAAAATTTCAATCGTTCCATCAATGGATTTCGTTCATCCATCGCCTCCTCGAGGACACGCTCGTTAAAGTCGAGCCAGCTGAGTTCACGGTTGTTAAAATGTTCATTCGTATATTCGGACATGGTTACTCCTCCTCGCTCAAGACAATCTCAATCGATTGATCAATTGCGCGTTCTAAATGCTTTTTATGGCGAGTGCTTCGCTGCAACTCAAAACGTGCAGAACCATTCGTATCTAGCGTAAGTGTGAGACCGTCCTTTGTACTAGCAACATGGATGTCCGTCACGATCTGACGCTCCGTCAAGTCGAGGGCATCGACGAGTTTCACAATCGACCCGAGCAACTCCAAACTCTTCAATAACTTTTGATCAAACCATTTCGGGAAAGCCTCGATATGTTGTTCCAATACTCGTTTTGATTTGAAGGATGTGACGAGGGCAAGAGCGAGTCGATCCTCGTTGTTTAGTCCTTTGAAATCGTTTGTGGTAATCAGATGGAACGTGTGGTCACTTTTATTGTTGTGATCGATATATTCACCGACATAGGCAAGGCGGCAGGCACCTTCAAGAAGACCAGGCTCAAATGGTTTCGGTTTAATCGCCTTCACTTCAATTAATCCGGTATACAACTGTCTAGCCAATCGGATGAGATGTTGATGACGAGTCGGGTTCACGTCGTATTGTTTTTCAAAATGACGAAAACTTTCTTCTTTCACATCGGCAAAACGAACTTTATCATGCTCATGTAAATAGTTTTCATAGAAGAGACCTTCACGGAGTCCATTGTTACTCATCGTGAACTCAGGTACTTTCAAATATTTAGCGAGTTCGCCGATTGCTGTCACGGCAGGCGCGATGATGTCGACCCGGTCTTTTGACAGCCCATCCAAACGTCCGAGTTGTTTGCTCGACATTCCGACGAGTTCATCTATGACGCCCTCTAACTGTTCAGCAGAAATCGTATACTGATGGATTCCTTCAAGCGGGAAGTTCGATATGGTCTGTTCGACCCGGACTAAGTTACGAGCCGTCCCACCGACACCGACAAGTGGGACACCATGAGGTTCGAGCCATTCAATTTCTTTGAATGCCTTCTTTAAGTATGCGGTCAACGCTTTCCGCTCGTCTTTCGTCATCGTCTCATCTTTCATAAATTCTTTCGTTAACGTCACGGCACCGAACGGAAAACTGTGATAAAAGACGAGCTCTCGGTTCTGAAAGTATGTGACTTCCATTGATCCCCCACCAATATCGACGGAATATCCATCTTCCACATAGGTGGAGTTGACGATGGCCGAATATCCGTAAAAGGCTTCTTCGTAATCGCTCAACAGGCGGATGGTCATCCCTGTAGATTGTTTGACATTCTGCAAAATCTCATCTGAGTTATTTGCGTTTCGAATGGCTGCCGTCGCCACTGGGAGCACATCGGTAACGTGATGATGGTCGTTCAACTCTTTAAAGTGACGCAACGTATCGATGAGCGAAGCGATCCCTTCTTCAGTCATCTCATTCGCATCACTAATATGGCTGGACAATCGCGCGACTTCTTTCACATTTAACCGTTCAAAGTATTGTCCTTCCTCGTTCACTTCGAAGATGACGTTTCGAATCGAGTTGGATCCGATATCAATAACTGCCAGTTTCTTTTCCATAAAACCATCCCCTTCATAATACTAGTGTAATCGACAAGGTTTTGAACGAACATACGATTTACGTGAATTTTCACATTTGACTAAGTGAAACCGGTCTTGCTTGAAGGTGTGCGTGATATTCTGTATAATACAAACGCCTAGAAAGTAGAAATGATTACGATTTAACATATGAGAGAAGGGATTAGATGACTACATCTGTCGTCAAATTAAACGAGGTGTCTTATTTCTATGATGGGACACCGGCCTTACAAAACGTATCGATTGATATTCGGCAAGGGGACTTTGTCGCAATCGTCGGAGAAAACGGTTCTGGGAAGTCGACTTTGATTCGAACCATTCTTGGATTACTGAACCCACAGCAAGGGTCGGTCGAATTGTTCGGTAAGCCCATTTCGCAGTTTAAAGATAAGTCTCGTATCAGTTACGTTTCCCAAAAAGCGGCTTCCTTTAACTCGGGCTTCCCGGTTACCGTCGAAGAAGTAGTCGCGATGGGTAGATATGGACGTCTCGGTTTATTCAAACGTTTAAAAATGGAAGACCAGGCAGCGATTCAAAATGCGTTACAAACGGTCAACATGTGGCAATTTCGTCATCGGAAAATTGGAGATTTATCCGGAGGACAACAACAGCGTGTCTTTATCGCTCGGGCGATGGTCAACCAGCCTGATCTATTGATTCTCGATGAGCCGACCGTCGGTGTGGACCAAAAACACTTACAAGATTTTTATGAAGTCTTGCATATGCTTCGTGAACATACGACTTGTACGTTCGTCCTCGTCACCCACGATTTAAACGTGGTGACCGATCTTGTCACGAAAGTCGTCCATCTCGACCGCGGACGATTGGCATGTAATTGTGGATTGAGAGAATACAGCGAGCTCGGAGAACTCGCATCGTCCATCAAACCTTATCCTGTTAAAGTACTTGTTCACGAGGGAACGACATGATCACGGATCTTTGGACATATAGTTTTTTACGTTATGCGTTCATTGCAGCACTTGTGATCGGGTTTACCGCACCGCTCATCGGTTCATTCATCGTGGTGAGACGGATGAGCTTGATTGCCGATGCATTGTCACACATGACGCTTGCCGGAATTTCATTCAGTTTATTTCTCGGACAATATATCGCTCTATTCGCTGATCTCAACCCCTTATATATGGGAACGCTCATCTCTGTATTGGCGGCGTTAGGGCTCAACTGGCTTCGAGGGAAATATGTGCACTTCCAGGAGCTATCCATTCCGATCATGATGTCCGCGGGAATGGGACTCAGTGCCATCTTCATCTCGCTATCGCGAGGATTCTCGGTCGACTTGTCCACGCTCTTGTTTGGATCGATCTCTGCCGTGAGTCAATCGGACATCACATTGATCGTCAGTGTGGCCGTCTTGACGTTTCTTGTGATCTTTATCTTCTATAAGCAGTTGTTGTTCTTGTCGTTTGATGAAGAACAGGCAAAAGTGTCGGGATTACCGAGTACGATGCTTCATATGTTATTCATGTTCATCGTAGCGCTTGTGATTGCCGTTAGCATGCGAATTGTCGGAACGCTTCTCGTATCAAGCTTAATTACGTTACCCGTCGCAGCGGCGCTACGCTTTACATCGAGCTTCAAACAGACCATTCTCTGGTCCATCATCTTCGGAGAGGTCGCGACAATCGGTGGGCTCGTCCTTGCGTATGATCTCGATGTCGCTCCAGGCGGTGTCATCGTATTGATTGCGGTCAGTATTTTAGCAGCCGTCATGGCACTTGAGAAAGTCATGAGTTTCAAGAAAAAGGAGGTACAACATGAATGAGACTGAACAATTGAACCGTCTTCGTGCATCTTCTTTAAAAGTGACGCCGAAACGTCTTGAAATGTATGCTTATCTCTCTGAAGAAGATCGATATATCAGTGCGAAGGAAGTACTCGAGTACATGCGAGACAAACATCCGACGATGAGTTTTGACACGGTGTATCGAAATTTGAAGTCGTTTGCGGAGGAAGGATTACTTGAAGCGACGGAACTCGATGGTGAGAAATCCTTTCGAGTCACCTGCAGTGCGGCACATCACCATCATCATTTGATTTGTCGGAGCTGTGGAAAGACGAAACTGCTCGATTTATGTCCGATGCGCTTTGTAGAGGCGCTCGACCCTGAATTTGAAGTGGTCGATCATAAATTTGAGATATACGGGTATTGTAAAGAATGTAAGCAAAAGGGATTGATTTGATTCAATCCCTTTTTTGTATCGAAGGGGGAGGTTAGATGATCTATACAGCTGCTGAAATCAAGCAGATTGATCGCACAGCGATTCAAAATGGGATGCCCGAAGAGGTGTTGATGGAGCGAGCGGCCTCGGCGATTGTGCCTCACATTCGAATCGATTCGCAGTCTACCATTTTGGTGATTTGTGGGACGGGCAACAACGGTGGGGACGGTTGGGTCGTCGCTCGAGAGCTTGCTATGAGAGGGCATGAGGTCAGCGTATGGTCACCGTTAGGGAAAAGTAAGTCTGAGGCGGCTGCGATACACGCTTCCTACGCCTCCGCATTTCTTCACCTTGTGGAGCGGCCGATTGAAACAGATGTCATCATTGATGCCTTGTTCGGTGTCGGATTGTCCGGTCCCGTGACTGGTCACGCGCGGGAAGTGATTGAATGGGTGAATCGTCAATCGACGCCGGTCATCTCGATTGACGTACCGTCAGGCGTACCGAGTGATCACACTCGAGACTTTGATGACATGGCAATTCGGGCGACATATACGTATTCGTTACACGGTTTCAAGCGTTCGACATTCTTAAATCGGACGGCTCCATTCTATGGCAAAGTGGAACGGGTTGATATCGGACTCCCGCATACATCCGATTGGAAGGTGTTGACCGACGCTGACTTTGACCGATCTCTTTTGGAGCGCGATCAATTCAGCCATAAGACGACATATGGACATGGGATGCTCATCGGAGGGAGTCGTCATTTTCTCGGTGCACCATTCTTGGGTGGTCGTGCTGCAACTCGTTCTGGCATTGGCTTATTGCGTCTATCCATTCCACGCGAAGCGAGCCCGCTCATCTCAACATTACCTGAAGCGATGTATCAGCAACACACCGATGTGGTGGAACAACCGTACGATGCACTTGCCATCGGTCCCGGTATGGTCGAAGGGGAAGCGTTGAATCTCATTTGGCAATACGCAAAACAGCAGTCTTGTCCTGTCATCTTGGACGCTGGGGCACTATCGACGAAACGATTGGAAACCCGGGGGCCGCTTACGCTGACACCGCATCCAGGTGAATTTTCAAGATTGACCGGGAAATTGGTTGAAGAGATCGAGGCAGATCGGTTTTCCATCGCTTGTGAGTTCGCGAAGCAACACCGAGTCCATTTGATTTTAAAAGGAACGTATACGATCATCGTTACACCTGACGGAACAGGTGCCGTCAATACCGTTGAAGCATCGGCGTTAGCGAAAGGTGGAAGTGGGGACGTGTTGACCGGAATCCTACTTGCGCTATGGGCTAGAAGAAAAAAGCCTTCGGCACCGAACGAGCAAGCGGTGCTATGGCATGCGCTCGCTGCCAAGTCGATTAGCCAGAGTATACACCCCGCAAGTGTACTCGCAAGCGATATAATCGAAGAGCTCGGACGAATTTAAAAGGCAAGCCCGATTGTGTCGGGCTTGCCTTTTAACGTTGCTGTAGAACGATTTGTTTCTCCAATTGCGCGACATGGTGATACGCCTCACGCCATGTCGAAATGCGAGTTACGCCTTCAGGTAACGTCTTACGATTATAGGGTGCGTCGAATAGGAGTACTGGAATTGACGTTTCTTCATGAATCGAGATGGCATTCTCATACCGGTCTTCCATAAACAGTTCGAGTGACAAGTCTTTGACGACATTGATTTTATCGTGAGAACCGGTCATGACCAACGAATCAAGCGGCAAACGATGCTGTTTGATCCATTCTTCGGTAACCGGTCGAACCGCCTCACTTCGGGCGGTGACGTAATGCAGGTGATGTTGCTGCTTTAATTCCCATAACACATCCAACACATCAGAGTGCGGAAGTGAACGACGGTAAATCGCTTCTTCATGCCCCTCTTCAATCATAAACTTCCAAAATTCATGTTGCTCCATCGTCGTATACGTGTGCAACTCGTACTCGGTCGCACGATGATAGTCAATCGAATAGCCGAGTGATTCATTCATATATATAAAACAACTTTTAGGATCTGTAACGGTTCCATCCAAATCAATGCCGATTCGCATCTCATCACTCCTCCTCACATGCCCTCTATTCTATCAAAAACCCGTACGGTTGCAACCGTACGGGCATGAGATTCATTAATTTGATTGGTTTGCGAGCTCTTGTTCTTCGCGCTCACGTTCCGCCATTTTTTCAGCAGCGATCGCATCGATTTCTTTTTTCAATTCTTCGACCATCGTCGCCTCAGGCACTTTACGGATGATCTTTCCGTGACGGAAGAGAAGTCCTTCATTACGTGCGCCTGCGATTCCGATGTCCGCTTCACGAGCCTCACCAGGACCGTTTACCGCACATCCGAGAACGGCAACTTTAATGTTGACGTTGATGTTTTGGATGTATTCTTCTACCTCTTTTGCAATCGAAATCAAATCGATTTCAATTCGTCCACATGTTGGACAAGAGATCAAAGTCGCGGCATTTGCTGCAAGTCCAAATGACTTGAGCACTTCTTTCGCAACTTTTACTTCCTCAACCGGGTCGTCTGAAAGTGAAACTCGAACTGTTGAACCGATTCCAAGAGAGAGAATCGCACCGAGTCCTGCAGCCGATTTAAGTGAACCGGAGAAGAGTGGACCTGACTCTGTGATGCCGACGTGAAGAGGATAATCAAACGTCTTCGCAGCGAGTGTGTAGGCTTCGAGTGCAAGGTTTACGTCTGAAGCTTTGAGCGAGATGATCGTGTTATAGAAGCCGAGATCCTCGAGAATCTTCACGTGGTGCATCGCACTCTCGACCATACCTTGCGCGGTCGGATATCCATACTTTTCAAGGAATTGTTTTTCTAATGATCCGGCGTTGACACCGATTCGAATTGGAATCCCTTTTGCTTTCGCCGCATTGACGACGGCCTCTACTTTCTCACGACGACCGATGTTACCCGGATTAATCCGGATTTTATCGACGCCACTTTCAATGGCTTTTAAAGCAAGCTTGTAGTCGAAGTGGATGTCGACGACGAGCGGGATATTGATGCGGCTCTTAATTTCTGCAAGTGCGTCAGCTGCACGTTCGTCTGGACAAGCCACGCGAACGACTTGGCAACCAGCTTCCTCAAGACGCTTGATTTCGGCAACTGTTGCCTCGACGTCATGCGTTTTCGTAGTGGTCATAGATTGAATAATGACTTCGTTCGATCCTCCGATAATCAAGTTACCGACGCGGACCGGACGTGTTAATGAACGATGCAAAATTTCTGACATATACGTAATCTCCTTCTTTTGGAAAGAATCCAATCGATTTAAGATGATAAGGTTTCTTCATTATCATAACGAAAAGAATGTGAAAAAGCATCTAGGATGCGTGACGGATGTGTGCTCTTTACAAACTCTAACGCTATCTTAACATCTACTTCATAATTTTCCACCGTCTCAAGACCGATATATAGGCGAGATTAGAAAAAGAGGTGGCTTAACGTGAAGATGAATTTCAAGCGAAATCAAATGAAGGGTACGGGACGAAACGCTCGACTAAATCGTCATTTTAAAATAGGGCACCGCCTCCAATGGACGCTCATGCCAATCATATTACTTGTCTTTATCGTGACGTTTAGCTGGTTCGCCCTAAAGTCTGAACAACTATTGTCCGCAGAAATCGAGCAGCGCCTTATGCGAGAAGTTACGGTCATGCGAGAATCGGTGAAGACGTCGTACAGTGCATATGTAGCAAACGAGAAGCAACTCAACCGGTCATTAAAATCTACTTATATGCAACAAGCTTCTATTCTATCGGGAGATGATTTTGAAGCAGCGCAATTTTTAGTACGTGGAGAGTCTGTTGAGCAATTGAGTGGGTCAAAAGGAATGAAAACAGAGCAGATTGTAGGGAAAGTTTCACAAACGACAACATCTGAAGTAGAAGAGAAAGATGGTTTACTAATGGCATCGGTCTCGATCCCTGAGCTAAAAGCAGATTACGTTCTCGTTGTCACGAAAGAATCTGCGCTTGGTCCAATGACTGAACTGCGAAAATATATCACGTTCATTTTATTCATTGCGATGATTGGGATGGCCATCCTCTTTTCGAGATTGATTCATCGTGAAGTCAAACCGTTGAGTGTATTGGCCCATTCATTGCGCCGTGCCGTTGAAACGCGTCGTTTCGATGACGTGGCACTTGGAGCGAAATCCAAAGAAATCCATATACTCGAAACCGAGTTCAACACGTTCATTCAATTATGGAATCAGTCCATGGATATGATGGGGAAGACAGCGAGTGCATTTCATCAAAGTCTTCCAATCTTCCAACAAGAACTGATGAACAGCCATCATCAGGTTGAACAATTCCGTGAAGTTGCGGTTACGGTAGAACATACGAGTCATTCATATCAGTCGGTGACAAGCGATTCTACATTCAAAATGAGAGAAGTGACACAACAAATCGAAATGCTGGAACATCAAATTTCGAGTGTGGACGACCGTGGCAATCGACTGAAATCCATATTACATGAAGAACTTGAAACGTTCTATTCTGTGAAAGAGGCGAGTGATTATGTTGAGCAACAAGTGGAGAGTATTCAACAAAAGCTTGAAGAGAGTGAGTCGAACTCTTCAAAAGCGGATGAGGCGCTAAAGAGTATCCTATCGGTGTCGACAGCTACGAAGATGTTGTCGCTTAACGCATCGATTGAGGCAGCCCGCGCAGGAGAACATGGTAAAGGATTTGCTGTTGTTGCCAATGAAGTTGGGAAGTTAGCAAAAATGACGAATGAAGCGACACTTCTCGCGGTAGATGCAATCGAAGCATTGAACGAAGAACGAAAGGACCTGTTGTTTGAAGTCAATGACTTTATCAAAGAAGTGCATCTATTAAAAGATGCTGTTTATCGAGTAGAGATTGGAATCGGAACAATCGACCATGAAATCAAAGTTCAGTTAGATGAGTTTCAGTCCATCTCGGATCAAACGTCACATACGGGGAGACAGCTCTTGCAATTAATCGAATCGAATGAGCGGTTGCGAGAAATCAGTTCGTTACTCGAACGAAAGTTATTCGAGCTGAACGACGGTGTCGAACGATGGTCCAATGTGCAGTCTGCCTTACAGTCTGCAGGTACTGACTTGAGTGACCAAAGTGAAGCATTGAATCAGACGCTCGAGGAACTTTCTCCGGCATAAAAATAACGACAAGCGTTTACGAAGACGCTTGTCGTTATTTTTTTTTTGGCACTTTCGTTAAAGGGTAGGTGATATATCCGAGTCCAATGATGAAACCAATCCATATAAGAGACGGGTTCATGTGGTACAACACCACTAATATAACGGTAGGGACGAATGTCATCGCCACGGCATATGGCCAAGCTTGACGGTAGGCCCACATGTTTTTCGAGTAGACTTTTGTAACCAACTGAACATATAAAGCCATGATGGCGACCCAAAGTAAATAGAAAAAGAAAATGGCGAATCCGTGTAAAAATAGCCACATCGGAACGAAAAAATCAGGACGAATCACAATAAAGTCCAAGACAGTGATCAGAAGCGTCAACACGAGAGTGGCTCCCATATAAGCATGGAGCGGGGCTAAACGAAGACGCAATACTTGCTTAGATGGGACAAGACTTGTTCGGAGGAACGTCAAAATAGTGGACAACATACTAAAAACTCCAATCTGTTATATTACAGAAGTCAATAAGATGCATGAAGTGGTACAGTGTTTTAATAAAACTTTTACATTAAACGTGTTTACATGATACTGCCGATGAAGGCATAATGAGTAGGGCATTAAAAACCAAGCAAATCCAACCAATTCTTAATTAAAAGGAGTACAAAAATCGTGGAATACAATTTGCAAGAAATGTTATTCATGTTTTTTGGAGGTCTAGGGATCTTCCTCTTCGGGATCAAATCGATGGGAGACGGACTCCAAAAGTCTGCAGGGAATCGCCTGCGAGACATCCTTGATAAGTATACAACGAATCCATTCCTCGGTGTACTCGCCGGGATTATCGTTACTGTATTGATTCAATCATCTTCAGGTACAACCGTCATTACGGTCGGACTTGTTAGCGCCGGGTTCATGACACTCCGTCAAGCAATCGGGGTCATCATGGGGGCGAACATCGGGACGACGGTGACGGCGTTCATCATCGGATTCGATGTCGGTGAGTACGCGCTCCCGATTATTGCAATCGGTGCAGTATTATTGTTCTTCTTTAAAAAAGAAAAATTACAACACCTCGGTCAAATCTTCTTTGGCTTCGGGATGTTGTTCTATGGACTTGAATTGATGGGAAGTGGGATGAAACCACTTCGTTCAAGCGAATATTTCATCGACTTGACGCAATCAATGAGTGACAATCCGTTCCTCGGTGTCATCGTTGGTACAGTATTTACCGTGATTGTTCAATCATCGTCTGCGACGATTGGAATCTTGCAAGAACTATATGCTGGTGGTTCCATCGATTTAGGTGCTGCTTTACCGGTATTGTTCGGTGATAACATCGGAACAACGATCACAGCGATTTTGGCATCGATTGGTGCATCAGTTGCCGCACGTCGTGCAGCAGCGGCACACGTCATCTTTAACTTGATTGGTACGACAATCTTTATGATCTTATTAGTTCCGTTCACAAACTATATCTATTGGATCACAGATCTCTTGGCGATTGAGGATAAGATGCAAATCGCATTTGCACACGGTACGTTTAACGTCGTCAACACATTGATCCAGTTCTGGTTCATCGGAACGATTGCTTGGATTGTGACGAAATTGGTCCCAGGTGAAGACTCAATCGTCGATACGAAAGCACAACATTTAGACCCGATCTTCATTCAACAGTCACCTTCGATTGCAGTCGAGCAAGCGAAATACGAAGTCATCCGCATGGGAGATTTCGCAAAACTCGGTCTCGATGAAGCACGCAACTATTTGACGACTGGCGACAAGAAGCACGCTGAAAAGTCGGCACATATCGAAGAAGCATTGAACTCGTTGAATGCGAAAATTACAGATTACCTCGTGAAATTGGCTGCCGTTGATTTGACAGAACAAGAATCACAAGAACACAAAACACTCATGCATGCCATCAACGATATCGAGCGAATCGGTGATCACGTTGAGAACATCATCGAGTTGATTGATTATAAGACAGCTACGAAAGTGACGCTTTCGGCAGATGCACAAAAAGAATTGACTGAAATGTACGACCTCACACGTGCGACGTTAGAGAAATCTCTTCAAACGTTGGGGAGCGGCGACATGATTGAAGCACGTAAAGTCATTGAAATGGAAGCGAAACTCGACATGCTCGAGCGTCAATTCCGTAAGAACCACGTCGTTCGTTTGAACACAGGTGCTTGCGATGGACAAGCAGGTATGTTCTTCGTCGATATGCTCTCGAACTTGGAGCGAATCGGTGACCATGCTATGAACATCACGGAAATCACACTTGAAGATGCAAACGAAGTAACCGTATAAAATCAGAAGCACTCCAAATGAAATTTGGGGTGCTTTTTCTTATTCGGCAAGGAATACTCCTTGACACTCCAAGACATATTCAGTATATTATTACTGTATAACAACATGGCGGTGTAGCTCAGCTGGCTAGAGCGTACGGTTCATACCCGTGAGGTCGTGGGTTCGACTCCCTCCGCCGCTATTTATAAGGACCCTTAGCTCAGCTGGTTAGAGCAGACGGCTCATAACCGTCCGGTCGTAGGTTCAAGTCCTACAGGGTCCATTCGTAAGCGACGTCACAATGTGAACGTCGCTTTTTTGTTTTCAATCTAAAATTGCTGGGTAAATACTCGTTAGCATTTTGTTTTTTGAAAAATATGAAATGAGGCGGACAAAATGGAACGAAACCACACCATGATGCAATTTTTTGAATGGCATGTCGAGGCAGATCAAAAGCATTGGAAGCGACTAAAAGAGAGAGCAGCCGACTTAAACAAAGCAGGAATCACTGCACTTTGGCTACCACCTGTCACAAAAGGGCAAAGTGATCAAGATACCGGTTATGGAATCTATGACTTATATGATTTGGGTGAGTTCGATCAAAAAGGATCGATTGCCACGAAATACGGTACGAAAAAAGAACTACTTGAAGCGACAGCCTATTGCCAACAAGAACTCGGGATGCAGATTTATATGGATGTCGTCATGAACCATAAAGCCGGGGCGGATGCGACCGAGAAGTTTGAAGTGTTAGAAGTAGATCCCGACGACCGTACGAAAGTCCTTTCAGATGAAGCGTTCGAAATCGAGGGATGGACAAAATTTGATTACGAAGCTCGTGATGGGAAATACTCTTCATTCAAATGGGACTTCACGCACTTTAACGGAACGGATTATGATGCGGCGACTGATCGTTCCGGTATTTTCTTTATTGTTGGAGAAAACAAAAGATGGAATGATAACGTCGACGATGAATTCGGTGTCTATGACTATTTAATGTTTGCGAACATCGATTACCACCATCCCGATGTGCGTGAAGAAGTGTTGAATTGGGGGAAATGGTTCATCGAGGAGACGAAATGTGATGGATTCCGTCTTGACGCCATTAAACACATCAACTATGACTTTGTAAAAGAGTTCAGTCAGACGATGCGGGAAGAGAAAGGTGACCAATTCTATTTTGTCGGCGAGTTTTGGAAATCTGACCTTGATGCCTGTCGTGAATTTCTCGATAATATCGATTACCATGTCGATTTATTCGATGTCCCGCTCCATTACAAATTACATCAAGCCTCGGAGGAAGGGGCCGCGTTTGACATGCGAACCATTTTTGATGATACGCTCGTTCAGTCACACCCGCTTCATTCCGTGACGTTCGTAGATAATCACGATTCACAACCCGAGGAGGCGCTTGAGTCATGGGTGAAAGATTGGTTCAAGCAAATCGCCTATGGTCTTGTCTTACTTCGTAAAGATGGTTATCCATGTGTCTTCTATGGCGATTACTACGGTATAGACGGTCCTCACCCGACTGATGGGATGAAGCTCGCCATTGATACGCTCCTATATGCGCGCCGAGAGAAAGCGTACGGGGAGCAGGATGATTACTTTGATGATGCAAACGTCATCGGGTGGGTACGAAAAGGTGTGGAGGAAATCGAACGTTCCGGATGTGCCGTCCTCATTTCAACTTCTGATGAATCTGAAAAGAGAATGTTTGTCGGGGAAGAACGTGCCGGTGAAACATGGGTCGATTTAACGAATACATTGAATGATCGAATTGAGATTGATGAAGAAGGATTTGGGGTATTTAAAGTGTCGGCGGGGTCGATTTCAGTTTGGGCATTGCCAGAAGAAGATGTCGAATAAAGCATTACAATTGAGTCGACCGTCACATATCTGTTACATTTAAGACGAACGTTGTTCAAAACACTTTTAAGGGGGATTTTAGTAATGGCTAAATTTGAATTACCACAACTTGATTACGCATATGATGCACTCGAACCACACATTGATGCACGCACGATGGAAATCCACCACACGAAACACCACAACACTTACGTCACAAACGTAAACAATGCACTCGAAGGAAAAGATGTGGAGTACTCTTCACTCGAAGACTTGCTTCAAAAAATCGATTCGCTTCCTGCTGACATTCAAACAGCTGTCCGCAACAACGGTGGCGGTCATTGGAACCACTCGTTCTTCTGGAAGCTCTTGAAGAAAAATGAGAACGGCACACCGTCTGGCGATCTCGCTGCTGCAATCGATGAGTCGTTCGGTAGCTTTGATGCGTTCAAAGACGAATTCACGAAAGCTGCAACGACTCGTTTCGGTTCAGGATGGGCTTGGCTCGTCGTGAAGAACGGGAAACTCGAAGTCACGTCTACACCAAACCAAGACTCACCAATCATGGAAGGTGTTACGCCAATCCTCGGTCTTGATGTATGGGAACATGCTTACTACTTGAACTACCAAAATCGTCGTCCTGACTATATCAACGCATTCTTCCATGTCATCGATTGGGATTATGTGGCGAAATTATACGCTGACGCAAAATAAACTGGTCTTACCCGGGGTTCTTATACGAATCTCGGGTTTTTTTGTGGTTTTCATTAATTTGTAAACAAATTATGATATAGTGAAATTCGGACAAAACGACAGGGATTCCTGTCCTCTATAATATAGAAGGAAATGAACGTGGAGGGAGTAAACGGACTTGGCAAAAAATCGGGTAAAAGTGCCGAAAAAACGGCGAAACCACTTACCGTTACGCTTAAATTTACTATTTTTCATCGTCTTCATTCTATTTGCGACCCTCATTTTTCGATTGGGTGTCGTACAAATCGTGAATGGTGAACTGATTGCTCGGGAAGTACAGAAAACGGAGTCGAGTAAAATCAAATATGAAGTGCCGCGAGGTAAAATCTACGACCGGAACGGTCAAGTGCTGGCGGATACGATTTCAAACTACTCGGTCATGTATCGCCGCTCTCAAGTGACAAAGACGGATGAACGTTTAGACGTCGCGAAAAAATTGGCGGAAATCGTCGACATTCCAAAAGAAGACCGTAAAATGACGGAGCGAGACCGAAAGGATTACTGGATTGCAACGAATCCGGAATTGGCGCAAGAACGGACTCAAGCGTTATTGGAAGAATTATCGGAAGAGGAGCGAGCCGCATTGTCTAACCAAGACGTGGACCGGCTTTTACTTGATTCAATCACCGAAGAAGAGATCACGTTTGATGATGCGACAGAAGAAATCATCGCCATTAAACACAATATGGAGAGTGGCTATGCACTCGACCCACAGGTCATCAAAATCGGTGCAAGCCCGAAAGAGATGGCGGTCATCGAAGAGAACTTAGAGCAGTTGCCTGGAGTGAGTGTCGAACCTTACTATCAACGGGATTATCCGTATGATGAGACGTTCAAGAGTTTCCTAGGAAGTTATCGTCAAATTCCGGCGGAACAACGTGCATCTTATCAGGCGAAGGGTTACGGATTGAACGATCGGGTTGGTACCTCCTACTTGGAACAACAGTATGAAGACGTCCTTCGGGGAACGCCGGCCTATGATGTGTTCACGACGTATAAAGGGGAGCCGGTCGGTGAACCGACACGAGTGAGTGGGAATCCAGGGAAAGACATCGTCTTATCGACCGACATCGAGTTCCAAAAAGAAATCGATGAGATCTTGAAAAAGGCGATTCGCGCAGGGCGCTCTGGAAGTCCTCATTTCGACCGAGCATTCGCTGTCGTCATGAATCCACAAACGGGTGAATTGCTCGCCTTATCTGGACAAGAACTCGATTTGGAAACGAACGAATTCAAGGATGTATCGACCGGAACGGTTCTTCGCGCCAGCCAAATCGGATCAACCATCAAAGGGGCGACGGTCGCCTATGGATTCGAAGAAGGTGTCGTGAAACCGGGAGAATATATTTATGATGCTCCGATTCGGATTGGTTCGTCAGTGAAAGCTTCCTACCGGAATATGGGGAACATCAACGACTTAGATGCACTCGCGATGTCATCGAATATCTATATGTTCCAAATTGCTTTGCGTCTGGCTGATTATTACTCGACAGGTCAAATTGTCGGGGAAAATGTCACGCAGGCGTTCGAAACGATGGAACACTACTATAAACAATTCGGTCTCGGAATCGAAACAGGGATCGACTTGCCGTTTGAGTCGACCGGATTCCGTAGCATCCCGGACCGCGTCACGCTTCTAATGGATATGTCGATCGGACAGTATATTTCTTATACTCCGATTCAATTGGCGCAATATACGTCAGCATTGGCGAACGGCGGCTATCGTGTACAACCACACTTGCTGAAAGAAATCATTGAGCCGGGTTCGCTTGATGAGAACAATAAGCAAGTCGTGAGCACGTTCCAACCGAATGCGTTGAATAAAGTCGATATCCAGGATGAATACATTCAACGTGTCCGTGAAGGATATCGTCAAGGGGTTGAATCTGCGTCCGGTTCGTCTCGCATTTTACAGGAGACCGGTATGACGGCTGCAGGTAAAACCGGAACTGCTCAAGCAATCGCGGAAGGGGCAGATGGTCAGGCGAAACGAAATGCGAACGGAGAACCGATTAAGACATTGAACTCAAACCATGTCGGTTGGGCACCGTTCGATGATCCGGAAATCGCTTGGGCGATCATCATGCCTGGACTTGAGGCGGAAGGAATCAATACGCGTGTCGCGCACGACATCATGAAAGCTTACTTTAATCTAGAAGACGTCAATGCAATGCTTCAGTAAAAGAAGTCACTTCGGTGACTTCTTTTTTTGTCTTTACAATTCTTTTACGTTCCGTTTATTTCTCGTTAATAGAAGTTCATTAGGATATTAATTGTAGGACAGAACAACAAATCCACAACAAAAATCAAAGCAAACTCAAGGAGGACGTCACAAATGTCTTGGATGAAAAAATCAGCTTTACTCGCTTCAATCACTTCAGTCGCACTCGTAGGTGCTGCTTGTGGGAACAATGAAGAAGGTGGCGCTGCTGAAGGCGGCGATGCGCTCTCAGGAAAAGTGGTCATGGATGGATCATCAACTGTATTCCCAATCATGGAAGCAGTCGCAGAAGAATTTTCAGCTGAACAACCAGAAGTTGAAGTGACAGTCGGTGTCTCTGGTACGGGTGGTGGCTTCAAACGTTTCGTGACGGGAGAGACAGACTTCTCGAACGCATCACGTGAAATCAAAGAAGAAGAAGCAGCCGAAGCTGAGAAAAACGGTGTGGAATTCACTCAACTCTCGGTTGCACTTGATGGACTTTCGCTCGTTGTAAACCCAGCGAACGATTGGGCACAAGATATCACGATTGAAGAATTGAATAAGATGTGGACGGACACAAGCATCAAGACATGGAAAGACGTTCGCTCTGACTGGCCAGATGAGGAGATTTCATTCTTCGCACCAGGTAAAGACTCAGGTACATTTGACTTCTTCAATGAAGCCGTCCTTGACGATACGGACATTCGTGAAGACGCACAATTGTCAGAGGATGACAACGTCCTCGTCACGGGTGTAGCTGGAACAGAAGGTGCAATCGGATTCTTCGGATATGCATACTACATCGAAAACCAAGACACGCTTCGTGCCATGGCAGTCGAGGGTGTAGAGCCAACTCCAGAAACAATCAATGACCTTTCTTATCCACTCTCACGTGAAATCTACACGTACGTCAACAACGCTTCGTTGAAAGACAAAGAGCAAGTTGCAGAATTCGCACGCTTCATGAACGAAAACGCAGGTGCGCTCTCTGAAGAAGTAGGATATGTCGGTATGGAACAAGCGCGTTACGACGAAAACATGAAGATGATCGACGAAATCGCTGGAGAATAAGATGATAGGTGGCAGAAGGTGAGACACGGTCTCGCCTTCTCGCCATGCTTTCTAGTATGAAGAGGTAGGGAGCGATACACGAGATGAATGAACCGAACAATAAGCTTTCGATTCGAGAGATGATTCAACAAAATAAACAAAAGAAATATAGTACGACGAACGTGTTTGATAAAATCATGCCGTTCTTATTATTCTTGAGCGCATTCGTATCGGTCGTCACGACCATTGGTATTGCGTTCACACTAGGCTTTGAGCTATTCAAGTTCTTTGAACGAGTCCCTGTCGCAGAATTTTTAGGATCGACAGAATGGTACCCGCTTAGTGCAGATCAGCGCTTCGGGGTATGGGCCCTTGTCATGGGAACACTCCAAATTACTGTGATTGCGATGATTGTAGCCGTCCCACTCGGTTTGGCGTCTGCGATTTATTTAAGTGAATACGCCTCTGAACGGGCACGACGTGTATTGAAACCAATTCTAGAAGTGTTGGCCGGTGTGCCGACCATCGTATTCGGTTTCTTCGCCTTGTCATTCATTACACCGATTCTGCAAGCACTCATCCCAGGACTTCAAATTTACAATGCACTAAGCCCAGGGATTGTCGTCGGGATTATGATTATTCCGATGATTGCCTCGATTTCTGAGGATGCAATGAGTGCTGTTCCGAAGAAAATTCGGGACGGTGCGCTCGGTTTAGGTGCGACACGTCTTGAGGTGGCAACGAAAGTTGTCATGCCTGCAGCGACGTCTGGGATCATTGCCTCTATCGTTCTCGGTATGAGCCGTGCGATTGGGGAAACGATGATTGTAACGATTGCTGGTGGTTCACAGCCGAACTTCGAGTTCAATCCACTCAATGCGATTCAGACGATGACAGCATATATCGTTCAAATCGCAAAAGGTGATGCAGGTTACGGCACAATCGAATATTACAGTATCTATGCGGTCGGTGCGTTGTTGTTCGTCTTTACCTTATTGATGAACCTATTCGCAAACTGGGTGACGCGCCGCTTCAGAGAGGAGTACTAATATGGCTTTACCGAACAGTGAGTTCAAGAATACGAAGAACTTGATGAATCGTGAGACCGTGTCTCAACGAATTAAACGACGTTTACAATTGAATGAAATATTTAAGTACATCTTTTTGGCGGGACTGGTCTTTGCACTCGTCGTCTTATCGACGTTGATTTATGACATCGTGTCAAAAGGTGCAGGATGGGTCGATCTCGATTTCTTGCGCAACTTCCCGTCGCGCCGTCCTGAACAGGCTGGATTATATCCTGCGTTGATTGGGTCATTATGGCTCATGCTATTGATCGTGCCGATGGTGTTCGTCATCGGTGTTGGAGCGGCGATTTACTTGGAAGAATATGCTCCGAAAAATCGCATGACTTCATTTATTGAAGTCAATATTTCGAACTTGGCTGGCGTTCCGTCAATCGTATTCGGATTGCTTGGATTGACGATTTTCGTTCGAGTCATGGAATTAGGGAACTCGATTATGGCCGGTGCCTTGACGCTCGGTCTCATGAGTTTGCCGATTGTCATCGTGGCCTCACAGGAAGCGCTACGAGCAGTCAAAATGGAATTACGACACGCTTCGCTAGCACTCGGGGCATCGAAGTGGCAGACGACATTTAACGTCGTGTTACCTTCGGCGTTACCAGGAATCATCACGGGGATTATCCTAGCGGTTTCCCGGGCGATTGGTGAAACGGCTCCACTCATCATGGTCGGAGCGGCAACATTCATTTCAACAACACCGAGTAACATTTTCTCTGACTTCACGGCCCTCCCGATTCAGATTTACAACTGGACGAGCCGACCACAAGCAGAGTTCCAAAACTTAGCGGCAGCAGGGATCATCGTACTTATGACGATGCTCATCGCGATGAACTCGGTTGCAATCTATATTCGAAACAAATATACAAATCGACACTAAGTCTTTTTTGCAGATGAATGAGGAGGAAGCTCGAGATGATGAAACAACAAGAGCTCAACAAAGGAGATCAAAACGTGAATACAACTACGACAGAACCGACAACGACTGAGATGAAAAAAGATAGCGCCTATGTCGTCAACAATTTGAACTTGTGGTATGGAGAAGACCAGGCTTTGATTGACGTCAACCTCGATATTAAAAAGAATGAAGTCACGGCAATCATCGGACCATCTGGGTGCGGAAAATCGACGTTCATCAAGACGTTAAATCGGATGGTCGAACTCGTTCCATCGGTTCGGACGAACGGTGAAATCTTGTATCATGGTCGTAACATCTTCGATCGCGGATACAAGGTGGAAGATTTGCGTACGTCGGTCGGGATGGTATTCCAACAACCGAACCCGTTCCCAAAATCGGTCTATGACAACGTGGCATACGGACCGCGGACGCACGGAATCAAAAATAAGAAAGTACTCGATGAAATTGTCGAGCGTTCATTACGTGGTGCGGCAATCTGGGATGAAGTAAAAGATCGATTGAATGAGAATGCGTACGGACTTTCAGGTGGACAACAACAACGTCTCTGTATCGCGCGTACGTTAGCGATTGAACCGGATGTCATCTTAATGGACGAGCCGACGTCTGCCCTTGATCCGATCTCTACATTGAAAGTGGAAGAATTGGTACAAGAGCTGAAAGAACAATATTCAATCATCATCGTGACACATAACATGCAACAAGCTGCCCGTGTTTCGGATAAAACGGCATTCTTCTTAAATGGAGAAGTTGTCGAGTTCGATGTAACAGATAAGATTTTCTCGAATCCATCTGACAAACGGACGGAAGACTATATTTCTGGCCGTTTCGGTTAAGGAGGAGACTGGATTGATGGCACAAAACCGCACATTTTTTGATACGAAGTTGACTGAATTAGAAGATAAAGTTGTTCGATTGGCAAACTTGACGATGCGCCAAACGGCGACGGCAATCGAAGTGTTGGAAAAACATGATCTCGAATTGGCTAAAACCGTGATTGATAACGATAACGAGTTAGACGAGTTGGAGTTGACAATCAATGACGAAGCGATTCTATTGATTGCAAAACAGCAACCAGTCGCGACTGACTTACGACGTCTGATTGTGACGATGAAATCAGCGACAGACCTTGAACGCATCGCGGACTATGCGACAAACATCGCAAAAGCAGTGACACGAATCGAGCACGTTCCTTATGTGCTTGACATCCAACCGCTCAAGAAGATGGCCGAGCAGTTGATTGACATGCTTGAACTGGCAACACGTGCCTATCGTAAAGGTGAAGTGAGCCGTGTTCGTGAACTCAATGAGATGGACCGCGTGATTGATGACATCAATCTAACGGTGATTAAACAATATATCGGTTCTCTTCCGGCCATGACGGTTGGAACGAACGATGTATACGAATTCTCGAACATCGCTCGATACCTCGAGCGGATGGGCGATCATGTGACGAATTTCGGAGAACATTTAATTTTTCTCGAAAAAGGGAAACATTATGATTTGAATCAATAAGATTAGTGGTAAAGAACAACAGTGCTGTTGTTCTTTATTTTTTGGGGCAGGAATACAAACTCAAGGAGCGAATAATAGTCTACATGGATTTTTACATGAAGGGAGCCATATAGAGATGGAAGAGAAAATCGTGTCCTTGAAACAACAAGGTCTTACGTTAAAACAGATTGCGGCAGAATTAGACGTCCCGATTGGCAAAGTCCAATACGCATGGCGGAAATGGAGAAATCAGCAACAGGAAGTGGAGGCGGTTGCCCCTGTGAAACAAAAGCGTGAAACGAAGAAAGCGAAGACGTCGGTGACGACCTCACGCAAACAAGTGGCATCAGCGAAAGAGACGGCCAACGTGTCGACTTCTCCACTTCTTGAAAAGAGTCCGGAAGGATACTGGAAGCTACCCGATCGGTACAACGTGGACTTTATGCATGCTGTCGTACAGTCTCCAAACTCAGTGTATGTATGCTGGGAAGTATCTGATCTCGTGAAAGAAACGTTAGCGCTTCAATTTATGCGACGCTGGGAAGAATTGCCGAAGGCGTTTCGCATCCTTGATGTTACGTTACTTGATTACAATAGCGGTCACGCAAACCGCTCCTATACATTCGATCTTCCTGAAATGACGAACAGCTGGTTCGTTCGCCCTCTCGACCCGAATACGACATATGTGTTTGAATTTGGGATTCGGACGATGGAAGGGGAGTTTCTCCCAATCGTCGCATCAAATCCGCTTGATACGCCGCGGGCAGAACCAGTAGGAGTCGGACGATTCGCAGAACCGGTCCGACGTTGGCAATACGGGGAAGTTGATTCTCCAGAACTACTTGATACGTTACCAAAATATGCAGCATACCGACTCGTGCGTTAAGGAGGACTTTTTATTATGAAACCTGGGTACTTTTCACTCGTCCTTCATGCTCATTTACCGTACGTTAGGCATGAAGAGAAACACCGTTTAGAAGAAAGATGGGTTTACGAGGCCATCTCTGAGACATATCTTCCGATTCTATGGCAAGTCGATCGCTTGAAGCGTCCCTTGCATTGGACGGTTAGTATTTCCCCACCTGTCGTTGAAATGCTTGCCGATCCTCTCATTCAGGATCGCTATGTGGAGCACTTAGACGATATGCTCGAATTGATTGCCCTCGAATTGTCTGAGGACCGAACAGTCGAAGAAACAGCGACGTTACATTTTTATCGTCAACGATACCACGATTTAAAAAATACGTTCCTTCATTGGAATAAAAATTTGAATGAGGCGTTCCGTACATATCGTGAGGCAGGTTATATTGACATGGTGACATGTACGGCAACCCATGGCTTTAATCCACATCTCTTCACGGAACAGGCGGCGCGCGCTGAGATTCGCACAGGTTTGAACTGTTTCGAACGTCATTATGGGTTCCGTCCAACAGGCATCTGGTTACCAGAGTGTGCTTATACACCAGGAGTTGATCGGATTCTTTATGAAGAAGGAATTCGCTACACATTTGTCGATGAACATGCTCTTCTCGACGCAGATCCGACGCCAGAGAAAGGAATTGGAGCCCCTGTTTATTCACCACATGGCGTCGCGTTGTTCCCTCGGGATCAAATCATCTCAGGTAAAATTTGGAGTTCAATGATCGGATATCCAGGCCATCCGGATTATCGTGAGTTTTACCGCGATTTGGCATACGATCGGGACTGGGACTATATCCAGTCCTTCATGCATCCGGAAGGAATTCGTTTTGATACGGGTTTAAAAATGCACCGGATTACGGGTGATACGGATCAAAAGGATTTCTACGTGCGCGAATGGGCGGAACATCAAATTGAAAACCATGCGACCGATTTTGCCAAAACGTTAGAATCACATCTTGAAGCGCACGGTGCTCAGACATTCCCACCATTTTTAGTCACGGCTCCGTTCGATGCGGAGTTGTTCGGTCACTGGTGGTTTGAGGGGCCAGAGTTTCTTGGGAAAGTAGCAGAGAGACTTGCTGAATTTGGAATTGAAACCATCACGCCAGCGCTCTTCCTTGAACGTCACTTTAAAGATTTACAGACGGTCCACGTGTCGATGAATACATGGGGACGTAAAGGTTATGGTGAAGTTTGGATTAACGAAAGAAATGAGTGGATGCTTCGTCATTTGCACATGATGGAGATGCAACTCGTAAAAGATGTGGCGGACTATCGTAATCAATCGGAAGCGACGAATCGCGCCTTGAAACAATTAATCCGTCATTACGTATTGGCTGTGTCGAGTGACTGGGCGTTCATCTTGGATGGGCAAACGACGGCGCAATATGCCGCCGAACGGTTCCGTGAACACACACGACTCTTTGCAGAACTTGAAACGGCACTCTATCAGGATGGAGTATCGGAGCAGTTGCTACATGATCATTATGCTGCATATCCATTCCTTCAAGACGAAGACATCGATATTGATTCGTTCTTATCTCCTCACGATTACTATGTGACAATCGAGCGCGAAGATGAAAAATCAGCTATTTTAGTACTCACGCCTGAATATCACGGTCATATCGTAGGGGGACTCGGAAGACGGGTCGTCGATGAAATCGAGGCGAGAGCGGACGATGGCGAAGTCGTCTATGTATTAACGCCATATCATGACGAGTTGCCTGAGTATGAACGTCAAGGAAACATACATGTGTATCGTGTTCGCCCAACTAGCCCATTTTTAGAGCATGTTATGAACCAGGTGGCTACACAAAATATCGCCTATGTAAAACTAGTACATGAACTTTCGAAACGTGTTTCCTTCAAAGTGATTCATCACTTCGATTGGATGACAATTCCTGCTGCAAGAGAACTTGCGCAATCCCTTGCGATTCCGTTATACTCAACTATGTTGTCCTTTGAAGCGACTCGCAATCCGCATGGTCACGGTGGTTTGTTCGATGCAATCCATCGAATCGAAAACAGTGTGTTTTCTGCATCAGAACGCGTTTATGTCGGTGAAGAGATCTCGATTCACGACCTGAAACAATGGTATAACGTGAGTGAGAACGTCAACACATGCCTACCTCTTGAGACTTCTCCGTATGGACAGGAATCAATGAAAAAGAACGTGAAATAACCTTGCTTTTTCACAAGAAACTTGGTAGGATAATTGAGTATGCTTAGACTGTAAAGCAAAAGCACTTGATACAACATCATTAAGATGGGAGTGAAAGAAATGCGCGTTAAAATTACATTAGCTTGCACAGAAACAGGCGATCGCACGTACATCACGAAGAAAAACAAACGTAACAACCCTGAGCGCCTCGAGTTGCGCAAATACAACCCACGTCTCCGTCGTCACACGCTTTACCGCGAAGTGAAGTAATGAGGGACCGGCCGTCACATATGTGGCGGCTTTTTTTGTAAGGAGGAATACGTTGTGGAAGAGAAAACAGCGCTCCGGCGCACGATTCATCAATACATCAAACAAATGGCGGATCGACATCATGCGGACGAAGTCATTCACCAATCATTATTTGCCTCGGACTTATGGATTGAAAGTCAAACAATCGCGCTAACGTTGTCACTCCCTCTAGAAATTGATACGTCCCCGATTATTCATATGGCCTTTAAAGAAGGAAAAACAGTCTGCGTCCCGAAAGTAACGGAGCGGGGACTTACGTTTCACATCATTCATTCATTTGATGATTTGGAAGAGGGAGTCATGAATATTTTAGAGCCGACCACTCCAGCGACTACGCAAGTGATCGACCTTTGTCTTGTTCCGGGGCGTGTTTTCGATCGAACCGGTTATCGTATCGGTTGGGGTGGGGGCTATTATGATCGCTTTTTAAAAACCTATAACGGTAGAACGCTTGCTTTGGCATATACCGTTCAGATTGTCGATCATGTACCAACTGAGCCGCACGACCTACCCGTTCAATGGATCGTGACAGAGAAGGAGATGATTCAGTGTTCGCCATATTCGCTGTAACTTGTTTCGTCGCCTATCTCGGTTATCGGTTACGCTCGTTGACTCGTTCTGGGGCACTGTTGACGATAGTGACCGGTACGGTGATTGGATTCTCCTTCGGATGGTTCGGTCTATACTTGCTTGGGGTGTTTTTTTCGACTTCTTCTCTCGCTTCGAAATATCGCTCTCGCGATAAAGAAGGAGTAGATGAGATTGTCGAGAAGACGGGGGCTCGTGATGCCATGCAAGTGTTGGCTAACGGTGGGGTCGGGATTTTATGTGCACTCGGTTATCAGTTTACAAATGATCCGGTCTACCTCTATATGTATGTCGTGTCCATCGCGGCAGCGACGAGCGATACGTGGGGATCTGAATTTGGTGTCCTCTCGAAGCGGAAACCTCGGTTCATGTTTACCTTTAAGCGAGTCGAACCGGGAACGAGTGGGGCCGTCTCGACATTCGGTACCATCATGTCGATGTTTGGTGCAATGTTGATTGTCATATCCTCTCTTGTTTTCATTGACTTAAGCATCACGCTTCTTCTTTTATTATGGGTGATTGGATTAACTGGTAGTATGATTGATACGCTACTTGGTGCGACCGTCCAACGAACGTTTCGTTGTGCTGTTTGTGGAAAGTTGACCGAGCAAAAAATACATCACGACGTGCCGACGACATACGTGTCGGGATGGCGTTTTCTCGGAAATGATGCGGTAAATTTTCTTTCGGTTTGTGGGGCAACTATGATTTGTTTTTTTGTGTTTGGATGAGGGTAGTACAGAAAATGAAGGTGTTCCAAATGAATGTGAATATTGTCACAATATCGCCAAAGTGAAAACGGTTTCCGCTGTAGTTAGAGTTTGTGAATGATGTTACAATCTATTTGTAACAGAGATAACAAAAACATGAAACAGATTGTTTGAAGGGTGGAGAATCATTATGGAAACATTAAATCATGCTAAAGTAACACGAGTCGCACTTGTAGGGGCAGGGGCAGTAGGTGCGAGTTTTGCTTACCAGTTGACGACAGCTAGTCTATGTGAAGAACTTGTCATCATCGATATTAATAAAGCCAAGGCAGAAGGAGAAGCGATGGACTTGAACCATGGGGTTTCATTCGCTTCATCACCAATGCGCGTCTGGGCAGGGGACTATTCGGATTGTGGCGTCGCTGACATCGTAGTCATCACTGCTGGCGCACCACAGCGTCCAGGTGAAACACGTCTTGATCTCGTTGAAAAAAATGCGAAGATTATGAAATCTATGATTTCAGACATCATGGACTCTGGTTTTGACGGAATTATCATTATTGCTTCAAACCCGGTCGACATCATGACACATCTCGCATGGAAATATTCTGGTCTTCCGAAACATCGTGTCTTTGGTTCAGGAACAGTGCTTGATACGTCTCGCTTGCGTTACATGCTCGGAGACTATTTCAACGTCGACCCGCGTAACTGTCACGCCTACATTATGGGTGAGCATGGTGATACTGAGTTTGCTGCCTGGAGCAACGCTCGTATATATGGAAAATCGGTCGAGCAACTACTTGAAGAGCATGATGAGTATAGTTGGGAAGACCTTGAAGACATTTATGTCAACGTTCGTGACGCAGCATATCATATCATTGAACGTAAAGGTGCGACGTACTATGCGATTGGACTCGGTCTCCTTCGGTTGGTCAAGGCTGTCCTTCGTAACGAGAATACGTTGTTGACAGTCGGTGCCCATCTTGATGGTGAGTATGGATTGCACGATATCCATATCGGTGTACCAGCGATTATCAACCGTCAAGGCGTTCGTGAAGTCGTTGAGATTGAGTTGTCACAAGAAGAGCATGAGAAAATGCAACATTCTGCGAACGTACTCATGAAAACGATGGAACCTGTCTTGTAATCTCCATCCTTTTGAAACCCGTAGCCATATGGTTACGGGTTTTTGTACATATAGAACGAATCATCGTTTGGTCGTCTGTCGTCTCATGATTTACAATAGAATTGAGAGAGAGGAGGGGTTTCGTTGGCGACAACTTGTTTTTGGGAAGATATATATCGAAAGGTCGAAAACGGTGGGCGAATTGAAGGCATACTCGAACCCTCCCGTGCGGTCATCTTGTTCGATACAAAAGCAGGTGATCGGTATGATTTGTTCATTCAGACTGAAAAAGCATGGGCGAATCATGTTGGGACGGATATAGACGCGATTTTGAACGCATTTCGCTTATCTCGTATCGGGCGGAAGCGATTGACCATTCATGTCTATGGCGAGCGCCTTGTGGATGAAGAGCGTGTGGACTCGTTGACGTTCCAAATCCCTGCGAAAGTGACATTGTCTCGTTCGATTTGCACACCGACTATGGAAGAGGACCGGTTCCGAATGCTAGCGGTCTCCCTCGACCGAAAAAAGAAAGCAGAGCTGAAGAAACGATTTTCCTTTGGGAAACCACAAGTGGTATATGGGCTACTGTTCATCACTTTTTTAGTCATGTGGTTAGCGGAATCGGTCGGTTCGACTCTTGATCCAAACACGTTAATCGCATTCGGGGCCAAAGTGAACCCGTTGATTGAACAAGGGGAATGGTGGCGTTTGATTACACCGATGTTCCTGCATATTGGTTGGTTCCACTTTGCGATTAATATGTTTGCACTCTGGTCGCTCGGTCCGCTCGTTGAACGGATGTATGGCTCCATACGATTTTTAATCATCTATCTGCTAAGTGGAATATTAGCGACATCCACATCGTTTGCATTCAGCGAATCGATATCAGCAGGCGCTTCAGGAGCGCTATTTGGTTTGGTCGGTGCGCTCTTATATTTTGGGTTACGTGATCGTTCTCTCTTCATGAAGACGCTCGGACCTCCGCTCTTTATTATGTTAGGATTAAATGTAGGACTTGCCTTTGTATTAGGTGCAGGTCTTGATCATTTCGCACATGCGGGTGGTCTGATTGGTGGTTTTGTCGTTTCTGGAGTCGTCGGGCTGCCGGATGAGAAGAACCGCGTACAACGAATCTTATTTTCCGTACTCACCATCTCGCTGTTTGGACTATTCGTTGGGTACGGATTTTGGTAAGGGGAGAATTCAATGATTGAAACATTAAAAACACTCGTTAACATCCCGAGTCCTTCCGGTATGACGGAAGAGGCCATCCGTTTCGCTGAGCAAGAATTGAATGCACTGGGTGTCAAGACGTCACGTCTACATAAAGGGGCACTACTGGCAACGTTTTCAGGTCGCTCTGGCAAGGCACGTCTGTTGACGGCACACGTGGACACTCTTGGTGCGATGGTCAAAGACATCTTACCGAGTGGGCGTCTCCGTTTGACTCAAGTAGGAGGATATGCATGGACGGCGATTGAAGGAGAGAACTGCCTCGTCCACCGAGAAGAAGGAGAGGCGATTGAAGGCACAATCTTGATTCATCAGTCGAGTGTTCACGTCTATAAAGACACGAACTCAGCGGAGCGATCTGCATCAAACATCGAAGTCCGATTGGATGCAAAAGTACATTCTCGTGAAGACGTGACAGAACTAGGGATTGAAATCGGAGACTTTGTTTCATTCGATCCTCGCTTTCGAGTGACATCTTCAGGATACGTGAAATCACGTCACTTGGATGATAAGGCTTCTGTCGCCATTCTATTGGACCTTGCGAAAGACTTGGTCCGTTATGACTTACCGCATACCGTTCATTTCTTGATTTCGAATTATGAAGAGGTCGGATTTGGAGGAAACGCGGGTATCCCGGAAGACGTCGTAGAATACATTGCCGTTGATATGGGCGCGCTTGGGGATGGACAGCATTCGGATGAGTATACAGTCTCGATTTGTGCCAAGGATTCGTCCGGACCGTATGATATCGGATTACGACGGAAGTTCACGTCGTTGTGTAAAACTCATGAGATCGCATATAAGGTAGATATTTACCCGTATTATGGTTCAGATGCTTCGGCAGCGATTCGAGCAGGGTATGATGTGCGACATGCTTTGGTTGGGCCAGGAATCGAATCGAGCCATAGTTATGAGCGAACGCATGTGTCATCAATGGAAGCAACACGAGAATTGTTAAATCGTTATGTACAATCGACGATGGAGGAAGAAGCATGAAAAACTTTTATGATGTCCAACAGTTTTTAAAATCGTTCGGTACCATTATTTATATCGGAGAACGGGATGCTGAAATCTCACTCATGATGATGGAACTCGACGAATTGTATGAAGGGGGCATCATCGAACAACGTGTGTATGATACGGCCAAAATCATTTTGACCCACGAATTAAAAAATTCAACAGATTGACAGAAATCCCCTTAGTGCAAAGGGTTGCACTAAGGGGATAATAGTGTACACTATTCAATGAAAGCGATTTAGTTGAGATGAGGAGTGAACGGTATGAAATGGTTATTAGGTATCGACATCGGTGGTACGACGGTGAAGATGGCTGTTTTAGACATGAACGGCATCATTTCGGATAAGTGGGAAGTCAAAACGGATATTCGAGAGAATGGTGTACATATTCCAAAAGACATCGCAGCTTCTTTTGAAACATACTTACAAACATCAGGTAAGAAGAAAGAAGACTTTGCGGGTGCGGGAATCGGGGCACCAGGCTTCGTCAACTTCTCAGAAGGAGTTGTCGAATATTCTCCGAACATCGGGTGGAAAGATTTTGCTCTCGTGAGTGAGTTCGAAAAAGCAGTCGGTCTTCCGGCCGTGCTCGAAAATGATGCGAACGCCGCGGCCCTTGGTGAGATGTGGAAGGGCGCGGGTGAAGGGGCTTCAGAATTATTGGCGATCACGCTCGGTACAGGTGTCGGTGGTGGCGTGATCACGAACGGGAATATCGTTCATGGGACGGCAGGAATGGCTGGAGAAATCGGGCATATTACCGTGGAACGAGACGAGTCGAAAGCTGTGAAGTGTGGTTGTGGGCGCCTCGGGTGTATCGAGACGATTGCTTCGGCGACCGGCATCTCACGTCTGGCATTACAGAAGCGTAAGAATCAAGATACTTCATTAAACGAGTTGAAAGAAGTGACAGCACGTGACGTGTTTGAAGCATATAAAGCCGGTGACTCAATCGCCACAGAAGTCATTGAAGAGATGACTGAATACCTCGGCTTGACCATCTCGAACATCGCGAACACGCTCAACCCGAAAATGATTGTCATCGGTGGAGGTGTCTCAAAAGCTGGCGACGCGTTATTGGATCCGCTTGATGCACAGTTCAAACGGTTTGCGCTCGAGCGCGTTTACGAGTCGACAACATTCAAAATCGCTGAACTTGAAAACGATGCCGGTGTGATTGGATGTGCGTGGCTGGCACGGAAACACTTCCTTCCGACACGGGTATGAAACGGACGCGTCTGCACATTGCAGGCGTGTTTTTTTGTGGGAAAGGGTATGGGATATTGTAAAATTTGTAACGTCACAGTTGATTTTTTATTAAAAAAGGGGTAAGATTTGGACTTGATACTGGACGTGTACTATTCAATCCGAATTGTACAATGAATGAACAAATATAAAAAAGAATGGCAACTAAAACATGCCGAAAACTGAAAAGAGGAGGAGACCGTCAGATGAATTCATCTCAACGCTTTTCGAAGCTATCGACGAGACTGAACGACACGGTCCGCGCTTCGTTTCAAGAATATCGTCTATTTTGGATTTTTACGTTATTGCTTTGGACGAAGACGTATATCGTCTATCAATTTTTCTTCAACATTCCGATTGAAAACACCGCACAAGCTTTTATCTTACTGATTAGCCCGATCAGTTCGACACTATTCTTGTTTGCCTTCCATTTCTTCTTTAAAGGAAACAAACAAAAATGGGTGCTCTACACGCTCTATGCGATTGCATCGTTTATCTTGTTTGCGGACGCCGTGTATTATCGGGAATTCACGGACTATTTGACAATGCCTGTCATCATGCAACCATCGAACATGGAGACGTTATCGACATCATTCACTTCGCTTCTTGAATGGAAAGATTTAATCATCCTTGGTGATGTGTTTATCCTTCCGTTTATCTTATGGCGAATGAACTTGAAAGAGAATACGGCTTCACATCGACGTGCGCTCGTCACGTTCGTTGTAGCGGTCTCTGTCTTCTTGTTCAACCTTTCGTTGGCAGAAACGGAACGACCTGAATTATTGACTCGTTCATTTGACCGTGAACTGTTAGTGAAAAACATCGGAACATTTAACTTCCATGTGTATGATGCGATGCTTCAGACAAAAACATCGGCTCAAAAAGCGATGGCGGATGAATCAGAGCTCGCAACGATTGAGCAGTTCACCCGTCAAAACTATGCGGCACCGAATCCGGATTTATTCGGAAAATATAAAGGGAAAAATGTCATCGTGGTTTCATTCGAATCGGCGCAGAATTTCACTCACAATATGAAGGCGCCGAATGGAGAGTACATCACGCCGAACTTGAACAAGCTGATTGAAGAGTCTCACTACTGGCCGAACTACTACCATACGGTCGGTCAAGGGAAGACTTCTGATGCTGAGTTCGCACTCGATAACTCACTATATGGACTTCCGCGTGGTGCTGTATACTTTACGAACGCCGATAACGAATATCAAGCGCTCCCTGAGTTGGTCAAGGACGAAAATTATTACTCAGCCGTGTTCCATGCGAATAACAAATCGTTCTGGAACCGCGATCAAATGTACAAAAATATTGGGGTCGATCAATTCTTTGATGAAAAGAGTTATGACCTCGGGAATCCTGAAGATATGACAGAATGGGGTCTCTTAGATGATAGCTTCTTCGAGCAATCCATTCCAATGCTTCAAGAATTGCCTGAACCATACTACGCGAAGTTCATCACATTGACGAACCACTTCCCGTACACGATGCCAAGTGAAGACTATGAGCTTGTACCAAAATTTGAGACGAGCTCAACTACGTTGAACAACTTCCCGCAAGCACTAGCTTATCAGGATTACGCACTCGGTCTCTTCATCGACCAGTTGAAAGAGAATGGAATGTGGGAAGATACAATCTTTGTCGTCTACGGTGACCATTATGGTATTTCGACGAACCACAACAGTGCGATGGCAGAGCTACTTGGGAAAGATGAGTTGACACCATTCGACGTGGCGAAATTGCAACAAGTTCCGTTTGCCATTCACTTGCCTGACCAGAAAGAAGGGGAAGTTCATGAAACGATCGGTAGTCATGTAGACATGAAGCCGACCATCCTGCACTTACTCGGAATCGACACGTCAGATACGATTGGATTCGGAAACGACTTATTCTCTGAAAATCGAAACAGCCGTGCGATTTTCCGCGACGGAACGGTCGTGACGGATGAATATGTTTGGACACAGTCGACATGTTATAACGCGACTTCTGGTGAAGTAGTCGAAGATACGTCGTTATGTGGTCCGATGACGGAAGAAGCGGAAAAAATCTTGCAAATGAACGATGATTTGATTTACTCCGACTTACTCCGTTTCAAAGAACAAACTGAAGAATAATGAGTACGGACCAAGTCACATAGTGATTTGGTCCGTTTTAATGTAACAGAGGGAATGAACGTAAAAAAAAGGCATAAAAAAAGCGACCGAAGTCGCTTGATGATTGCATATGCGAATCATTAACCTGGAATTCCACCGTAGATCAACGTGGCGACACCAAAGAATCCGAATACGAGTACAGTTAAACCTGCAAAAACGAGCGGAAAGAATTGGCGTTTTTGGAATGAACGAAGCATTCCCCAAATAGCCACAATCGCGACGATGACGGAAATCCATCCGAACGGTTCATACAAATGCATGACGAGTTCCCCCTTTAATTATACGTCATGAAATTCATAAAAATTTCACTGAAATATCATTATTATTTTATCCGATTATAGAGTCGCTGTCGAGCAAAGGTTGACATCGAAACAATTTTGCCACAATATTGTTTTGAATAAGAAGGGGATGAATGCTATGCAAATCAAAAAGATTACGTCTGGCTTGGCACAAGAGAACGGCTATGTGATTGAAAAAGGCGGCACTGTCGTCGTCATTGACCCCGGAACGGATGACCCGAGGTTCTTCGATACAATCGAACGTTTCGGTACACTTTCAGCAATCTTGTTGACTCATGCACATTTCGATCATATCGGAGGAATCGATGCGCTCCGTGAACGTTACCAGGTACCAGTCTATGTGCACCGCTTAGAAGCGGATTGGCTGACAGATGGAGAAAAGAATGGCGCTTCTGCGTTCAACTTGCCGATACCATCGATGAAACCGGCAGAAAAAACCTACGAAGGTGATGTATTAGAAATTGGGAATATCGTATTTCGAATCTATCATACGCCGGGTCATTCCCCAGGGAGTGTCGTATTGTATATGGATGATGAAAGAATCGCCTTTTGTGGTGACTTGATCTTTAAGCAATCCGTCGGACGGACAGACCTGTTCGGTGGAGACCAGTCGACATTAATGGGGTCCATCGATCGGATGAAGCAGCTCATTTCCGATGAGACGACGTTATACTCGGGGCACGGTCCTATGACGACGCTAGAAGAAGAAAAGCGGACAAATCCGTTCTTCACATAAAAAAAGATTGTCTCCGGCGAGACAATCTTTTTTTACATTTGGAAGTTGCTCCAATACGTAAAGACAACGAAGAAAATTGTCAAATACGCGCCGAAGACATATACATACGTTTTTTCAGTTAGTTTTAAGTAACCAAGAGCGACGAAGAAAATCGTTTGTGCTAAGAAGACAAGTCCCATAACGATAAAGTCGCCAGTATGTTCACTACTACTTTGGTCGCCGCCTAGTGCGCCTACGAAAGCAAGTGCCGCTACTAGTCCAGTCCAAAAGCCTAGGACACGAAACATTCTTGCCATGTTAATCCCCCCATACGTGCATTATTCCATTCTCATTCACTATTTTACCAACACATTCGAAAAAATGCTATGGAAACGTGATAATTGAGCAAAATAATCGTGAAAAATATGTGAAATCATTTCGGTAAATAAAGTTGTACAAAATTTATAAAAAAGTTGCACAAAACATGTACAAACGGGGTATAGAGATGTATAATCAACTTATACAAAATGAGCGAAGTGAAAGTTGAATGAGGGAGGAACATAAAAATGGCATCAGAACTAATGTTTTACACGTATCCAAGCTGTACTTCTTGTCGGAAGACGAAAGCGTTTTTACAAGAACAAGAACTTCAAGTGAGTGAGCGTCACATTTTCAGAGATGCACCAACAGTTGACGAATTGTTGCAACTCCTTGCAATCAGTGAGGAAGGAGTCGACTCTCTCCTTGCGACCCGAAGCCAGGCCTTCAAACAACTTGATGTTGACGTGGAGGATTTGAAATTAAGCGAGCTTCTGAAGCTGATGAGCGAAAACCCAAAACTTTTGAAGCGTCCGATCTTAACTGATGGAAAAGAAGTGATTGTCGGATATGACAAGGTTTCAATCGAAACATATGCACGTCGCCACAACACTGCAGCGGTTCAAGTTTCATAAAACAAGTCCACTTTCAACATAGTGGGCTTTTTTTTATGCTTGTATCGAGGTGAACGAGATGAAGGAACTCATTGAAGATTTACTAGATGGAGCACGTCAAATCGGTGCGAGTGATCTTCATTTTATACCCGATGCAAACCAAGTAAAGGTTCAAGTTCGCTCTGCTAGTAAGCTTGCTGCACTTCAATCGATGGATGTCGAGCTGTATGATCGACTTACACTTCATATGCGATATTGGTGTTCACTACCTGAATCTAATCAACGTATTCCACAATCAGGTGTCTATGAATTGAATCAGGATGTCATCCGGGTGACCTTTCTCCCGTCGTTCGCCCAGACGTCAATGTCTTGGCGCATTCCCCATGACACGTTTGAACTCCAGCATCTGTTACTATCACACGATGTAGAACGATTTCAGAAAGTGGTGGCATCACATCATGGTCTTTTCTTTATAGGGGGTTCTACCGGAGCGGGCAAGACGACGGTACTGTATGCCCTTTTAAATCAGCTGAAGCATGAGCGGATTGTGACGATTGAAAACCCTCCTGAACAAATGGTCGATGGTGTCATTCAGTTGGAAGTGAATGCTAAAGCTGGACTTAGCCATCGACACTTGTTGAAAGAGACGCTTCGTGCCGACCCGGATATTATCGTGATTGGTGAGGTGCGGACAGATGAAGAATTGATGGTCGCATACGATGCCGCGCTCAGTGGTCATTTGACGATTACAACCTTTCATACCGCATCGATTCAAGATGGAGAAAAGCGGCTGACACAACTTCTTGGTATGGCGACCGTGGAAAGACATTGGTGTGTACTGACTCGAAATCAGGAGGTGACTTGCGAATGGTCAACGTTCCGATAATCCCATCGATTCGAATGATTCATCGTTTTCTTCGTCTACAATCACGAGGTGTGTCATTGAAGGTGACCATGGAGACGCTTGAACTTCATGAGAAGGGAAAAATGAAAGACTGTATTCGAGAGATGAGGGTACGTCTAGAAGCGGGCGTGAGTTTGTCTGAAGTATTTTCCATCTTGATCACGAATCGGCAAATGCAAGAGATTTTACATACGGCGGATCGCAACGGACGATTCATGGATGGATTGTCGCAAGTGGCAATGGTACTCGAGATGCGACAACGATTAAAGCAGGAGTTGCGGAGGCTAATTCGCTATCCGTTGATTATCTTTTTCATCCTACTTGCATTAGGCATGATTTATGCCTTATACATTTTCCCAAAATTAATGGGGATGGTTGATGTCTCGTCGCATGATGGCATAGAGTCGATTCTATTGTCGAATTGGTTCTTTCCTATGTTGTTTTCTATATTCGTGGTAATCGCGGTTCTCATATATGGATTTCATCGTCGAGGAGGAGAGCTCCCTTTTTACGTATGGAGACGTGGGAAAACACTCTATATGACCTATGTATTTGTCAGTGAATTATCCTTGCTCCAACATACTGAAACAAATATTAGGCAGATTATGAGTCGGCTAGCTGAGGAAGAGGGGGAAATGGCAGAGATGGCCAAGCGAATTCACCATCGCATGTCTGAAGGTGAAGGAATTGAAGCGGCGACAAGGTGTGAACCGTTTATCGATCATGAGGTTGTGAGTCTATTAGGTGTGGGTTCGATGAGTGGGGAACTTGGTAAATTGATGTCTCTTCATCGAGATCTAGTATTCGAAGAGATGGAGCAATATAGTCGGGGTTTGATTGAGAAAATTGAACCATCTTTATACGGCATCCTCAGTGTCATGGTTGGTGTTCTTTTTTACACACTCTATTTACCGGTCAAACTCATTATGGCTCAATTGTGAAAGGAGAAAGATGAAATGAAGGAAGAGCGTGGGTTCACATTAGTTGAGATGGCGGCAGTATTACTCATTATATCAGTTCTTCTCTTGTTACTTGTCCCTTCTTTGTCGGACGGGAAATCTCGTGCTGATCAAGTGAGTTGCGAAGGTAGTGTTCGAATCGTTGAATCTGAAATCAATTTGCATTACGCGGAACATAAAGCCTATCCTGAAACGTTAGAAGTGATTAAGCGTGCGTCGGCTGCAGACCCACTCGTTTATAGTTGTCAATCCTCCGCCTATACGTATTCACCGACTGACGGCTCCTTAAAAAAACAATGAAAGGCTACACCTTGGTCGAAATGACTTGGGTACTTGTCGTGCTGTCGTTCTTACTATTGATCAGTGCACCGAGTACGAGACCGTTCGAACGAATGGAGCTCTACAATTTTACGGACTCATTGGTAGCAAATATTCAAGAAGCTGGGCAATTTCCCTATATTTCAGAAGAGGGAGATTGTGTACCACGATTGATTTGGATTTCGAAACAACAAACTTATCTGATTGTGTGTGGGCGAGAGGTAGTCAGGGAGGTTGATGTTCCTGATGGTGTGGATGTATATCTTCCGACGTACAACACGTTGACCTTTTCACAAGCGACAGCCTCTTATGCGGGACAATGGAAATTCGTCAGTGGAAAGACATCGGTGACGCTCAAATTTCGAATCGGGACGTATGAACCGGAGGTGATTACTCGTGAAAGTGGATGAATCGGGTTTCTCTTTATGGGAGCTAAGTGTCAGTCTTGCGGTGGTCATGGGATGGATTTTCATACTGGCATCCTTTGTCGTGCAAGGGAACGAACGAATCCAACGGTTGAGTGACACGCTGTTCATCTATGAACGATTACAAGGAGAGGTTCTGCTTGAAGCCACTGAACCGACAGGGCGTGAGCAAGTGTGTGAGAAAGGATTTTGTCTACCGACATTATGAAAAAGGCTTTACGATGATTGAAATGACGTTCGTTTTGCTGATCCTTCCCATGTTTCTTTTTCTTTTAGTGGAACTGCTCACGCTCGGTCAACATCTTTATGAACAGCCTAAATGGAATCATCATACGACACCTCAACTGATTGTGCGCCGTCTGATGGATAGCGAGAACTGTCGTGTTGACGAAGGGCGATTACGGGGTGATTTCGTCAAATCGGATGAGGAGCGATGGTCATGGACGATCAAACAAGTAAATGGCAATTTGGTTATGGTCGGAGATGGAGGAGGAAACTTACTCTTTTTAAGAGGAATCGACCAGTATCATGTCGAAACGGTCGGAAAGGGATTTCGAATCTCATGGAAAGATTCATCGTTCAGAAGAGAGCGGCATGTCATGTGCATGAAGCAGGCTTCTTTCTCGTCATCACCTTGACCATTGTTGTTTGGTTACTCGGCGCCGCGTTATTTTGGTATACTGATGTGGAACGAACGACGAGGCGACTGTCAGAGGAAATCTTAGCGATTCGTTTTGAATCGCATTTGTTACTGGCGAAGGAGCGTTGCGCTGAACGACCGTTAACGTTGCATAAACCGACGGGAACTCTGACGTGTCGTCCGATTGCACCTAATCGTACTGAAGTGGACATTGTGTTAACATCCGGCGAACGGCATAAAGAGGTGATGGTTTATGAATGATAATCCGTTTTATATCGTGGGGTTTATGGGTACAGGTAAATCTACCTTATTCTCGTTTCTAAAAGAATATGGGGAGGTCATCGATCTTGATTTAGTCATTGAGTCCATGACTGGAATGGATATCGCTACATATTTTGACCGTTTTGGTGAGTCTGCGTTTCGTGATGTTGAATCAACAGTACTGAAACAAGTCACTGCTGACTATATCCTGACCGGTGGCGGAGTGGTGGAGCGCTCTGAAAATATACGTTGGATGCGAGAACGTGGTACGATGATCCATTTAAATCTTCCGTTCGACATGTGTTGGGAACGAATCAAAGATTCTGCGCGGCCACTTGTTAAAAAAGGACGGGAGGATGTTCAGACGTTGTTTCAACGACGCGATCGATTATATCGAACAGCGAGTGTATCCATCGATGCATCTCAACCGCCTGAAGACATCGCCAAGCAAATCATCCGTATAAAGGGGGAAAAAGTATGATCTGGATTAATTTCGCCATCATCGTATTTTCATTAATCGGACTTGGGGTATACGGTTATCTCTTGTTCAAAAGCAAAATGAAACCAGAATTTGGTCGTTTGAATCGTCTGACGGAACGTTTTAAAATTCGGGCGGATGTGATTGGTCAACAGGTCAATGAAATCAAAGGACACGTGGATGCGGTCAATCGATCTGTTACTCAAATAAAAGAGTTTGGGGTCAATGCGAAGAATGAATCGATTGAATTGAAGCAAGCCGCCGTTGAGCTAACTCATGAAATCAAACGGACAGCGGGAATTGAACGTTCTGACGTTTCCACCGAGTCGAAAATATGAAATAATGAGGATGAAAACGTTTTCGTTTTTCATCCTTTTTCTTTTTCGCTTTTTTACCTATGCAGAAGGAATAAAAATTGTTAAAGTGGAATGGAAAACGAAAGATTTCAAAAACAAAAGCATTTTATGTTCGGGATTGGGGGATATTATGAAAAAGGTTACTTTGAAACGTACGCCTTTGTTCGATTTGATCGAACCGAAGGCGAAGATGGTTGATTTTGCGGGATTTGAAATGCCGATTATGTTCTCTTCGATTAAAGAAGAGCATTTGGCTGTACGTCAAAACGTGGGGATGTTTGATGTATCTCACATGGGAGAAATTCGAATCGAAGGGCCGGATGCGCTTGAGCAAGTTCAAAACTTGGTGACGAATGATATCTCGAAAATTAAAGTTGGTCAAGCCCAGTATAACCTTCTCTGTCTTGAAGACGGTGGTGTGGTGGACGATTTGCTTGTCTATCGATTAGATGAGGACGCTTATTGGCTCGTCGTCAATGCTTCAAATATTGAAAAGGACGAAGCCCACATTCGTCGATACGTCAAGGGTGACGTGGTTGTGACAAATGAATCTGATGAATATGGTCAGATTGCGATTCAAGGACCGAATGCACAAACCGTACTTCAAACTATCACAAATGTGGTACTCGACGAAATCGGGTTCTTCAAATTCATGAATGGGGACGTTGCGGGTGTGCCATCGATCATCTCTAGAAGTGGTTATACTGGGGAAGATGGTTTCGAGATTTATGCTCGAGCAGAAGCGATTTCTGCCATTTGGGAAGCGCTTGAAACCGAGGGTGTTACCCCATGTGGGCTGGGCGCACGCGATACATTACGTTTCGAAGCGTGCTTGCCGCTTTACGGTCATGAGTTAGATGAGTCGGTCACGCCATTCGAAGCGAATCTCAATTTTGCCGTCAAGCTAGATACTGACTTTGTTGGTAAGGAAGCACTCGTCACTCAAAAAGAGAATATTCCGAATCGATTGATCGGATTGAAATTGCTCGGTCGTGGGATTGCCCGCCAAGGGGCGCAAGTTGAATTGGATGGGAATGTAATCGGCGTTGTCACGACCGGTACGATGCCTCCGACTGTAAATGAATCAATCGCATGGGCACGAGTCGATGCACGTTACAAAGATGAAGATCGTTTTGTCATCGACATCCGTGGCAAAAAGATTGAAGCCGAACGCGTACCGACACCTTTCTATAAACGAACGAAATGATACAGGGGGATTCAGAATGAACAGAATGGAATTTCGTTATTTACCGATGACCGAACAAGATGAACGAGACATGTTAGAGACAATCGGCGTCGATTCAATCGAAGCGCTTCTTTCAGATATTCCAGAAACACTTCGCGAACAAGCATCATTGGCGGCGATTGGGACTCCGCTTCCGGAAGTCGATCTCGTTCGTCACATGACGAAGTTGGCTGATAAAAACAAACATACGAAATCATACCCGAGCTTCCTTGGAGCAGGGATGTACGATCATCTTTCGCCAAGTGTGATGAACCATATGCTTTTGCGTTCTGAATTCTATACGGCGTATACGCCATATCAACCTGAGATTTCACAAGGTGAACTTCAGGCGATGTTCGAATTCCAAACAATGATTTGTGAATTGACAGGGATGGACGTCGCGAACTCTTCGATGTACGACGGGATCACGGCTCTCGCTGAGGCGACTTACCTAGCGAGCGCGCAGACGAAGAAAAAACGTGTCGTCGTCTCTGGTGCAGTGCATCCTGAAGCAAAGGATGTAATACGTACGTATGCTGACGGACCAGGTCTATCCGTTGATTACACAGACGTGGAGAACGGGGTGACGGATGTATCTGACCTCGATTTGACGGATGCATCGTGTCTTGTCGTACAATATCCAAACTTCTACGGTCGTATTGAAGACTTAGAAAAATTAGCAGAATTGGCTCATGAAGCCGGCGCGCTATTCGTCGTTTCGAGCAACCCGCTCGCCCTCGGGATTCTTGAGTCACCAGGAGCACTCGGTGCGGACATCACGGTCGGAGATGCACAGCCATTCGGTATTCCGCAAAGTTTTGGTGGACCGTCATGTGGATACTTCGCGGTCAAAAAATCTTTGATGCGTAAACTACCGGGCCGACTAGTCGGTCAAACGGTCGATGAGGACGGCAAACGCGGATTCGTGTTGACGCTTCAGGCGCGGGAACAACACATTCGCCGTGATAAAGCGACATCCAATATCTGTTCAAACCAAGCACTTAATGCATTGGCTGCTTCAATCACGATGTCCGCTCTAGGAAAATACGGAATTCGTGATATGGCTGTTCGGAATATTCAAACCGCTCATTATATGAAAGAAGCGTTAAAAGCTGCAGGATTCAACATCGTGGACGAAGGACCAATGTTCAATGAGTTCGTCGTGGATTTTGGACGTGATGCAGAAGAAGTATCGCGCCATCTACTCGAGCGCGGCATGATCGGTGGTCTACCGCTTGGTACGTATGAAGGGGAGCGTCAGACACAAATGTTGGTTTGCGCGACGGAATTGCGCACTAAAGAAGAGATTGATCAGTTTGTCGAAGTGGTTGGGGGGATGAAATAATGCAACACGAGCAAACGCTAATTTTTGAAGTATCACGTGAAGGACGAACTGGATATAATTTGCCGACACCGACTGTCCCGGAGGTTGACCTTGAGACGTTGTTACCGGCTACGATGATTCGGAAAGAGGCGGCGGAACTTCCGGAAGTATCTGAACTCGATGTCGTTCGCCATTACACGTCTCTATCTACTCGAAACCATGGGGTCGATTCAGGTTTCTATCCGCTCGGTTCGTGTACGATGAAATATAATCCGAAAGTGAACGAAGATATGGCTCGTCTTCCTGGGTTTGCACATATTCACCCGTTGCAACCGGTTGAGACGATTCAAGGTGCGCTCGAACTCATGGTGGACTTACAGGAGCAACTCGCTGAAATCACGGGGATGGACGAAGTCACACTCCAACCAGCGGCAGGTGCCCATGGGGAATGGACGGGGCTTATGTTGATTAAAGCGTTCCATGAGCGTAATGGGGATACGGCTCGTACGAAAGTACTCGTACCAGATTCGGCGCACGGGACAAACCCGGCGTCCGCAGTCGTTGCTGGATTCGAGACGGTGACCGTCAAGTCGGATGAGCGCGGTCTCGTCGATTTGGATGATTTGAAGTCAAAAGTTGGAGCGGATACGGCTGCTCTCATGCTGACAAACCCGAATACGCTTGGACTATTTGAAGCGGATATCCTTGAAATCTCAAAAGTCGTTCATGAAGCTGGCGGGAAGCTGTATTATGATGGCGCGAACTCAAACGCGATTCTTGGAATCGCACGTCCTGGGGACATGGGCTTTGACGTCGTCCACTTGAACTTGCATAAGACGTTCACAGGGCCTCACGGCGGTGGAGGTCCAGGCTCAGGTCCAGTCGGGGTGAAGCGTGACTTGATTCCATTCTTACCGACTCCAATTGTGACGAAAACAGATGATGGATATGGTCTCGATTACGACCGACCACATTCAATCGGGCGAATCAAACCATTCTATGGAAACTTCGGGATCAACGTTCGAGCGTACAGCTATATCAAGACAATGGGCGCAGAAGGATTGACGCGGGTATCCCGTGAAGCGGTCCTCAACGCCAACTATATGTTTGCGCGACTAAAAGATGCGTTCGACGTGCCATATGATACGTATTGCAAACACGAATTTGTCTTGTCTGGGAAGCGTCAAAAAGCCCTTGGTGTTCGTACACTCGATATCGCTAAACGCCTTCTTGACTTCGGTTACCACCCACCGACAATTTATTTCCCATTAAATGTCGAGGAATGTATCATGGTGGAACCGACAGAGACAGAATCAAAAGAAACACTCGATGCGTTCTGTGATGCGATGCTCCAAATTGCCAGAGAGGCGGAAGAGAATCCGGAAATCGTTCAGACTGCTCCTCATACGACGGTCGTTAAACGGATGGACGAGACACTCGCTGCCCGTAAACCGGTCTTGAAATATGAGCGTCGTGAGGCGTCATCTGTAAAATAAAGAAAGGGCGAGTCGATGATTGTATCGACCCGCCCGTTTTTTTATGCTTTTTTAATCTTGCCCTTCCAGTTCTTGAAGCCGCCTTCGAGCATGTAGATATTGTTGTATCCGTTCTTCATCAGGAGTTTAGCCGCCTGGTTTGAACGTGAACTACCTTGACAGTAAATTAAAATCGGTTGATCTTTACGCAGTTCTTTCATGCGTAGTTTCATTTGGCCGACCGGGATATTCCGGGCACCAACGATATGTCCACCTTTGTATTCGTTCGGTTCACGCACGTCAATTAACTGACCTTTACGGAGTGAGGCACGGAATTCTTCTTGTTTCATTTTTTTCAACCCGCGAGCTGGCATGAAACGCCATACGATGTAGGCGATCAAGGCAACCCATAGGAGGATGACGAGGATTGTTTCGAGTCCCATAGATGTTCTTCCCTTCTCTTTCAAAGTTACCATATCTCATTATAATGAAATTAAGGTCATGAGACAATGATTGACTCAATCAATCGGGGCTTTCCCTTTCGATTTCATTCTAATTAGGATAAAATAAGGAATGGAAACCGGAACATTAGGGGAGGTCGTGCCCATGCCGACGCCGAGTATGGAAGATTATTTAGAACGTATTTATTTATTGATGTCAGAGAAAGGCTATGCGCGTGTATCTGATATTGCGGAACATTTAGGGGTCCATCCCTCCTCTGTCACCAAAATGGTTCAAAAGTTGGACCGTGAAGAATATCTTGTGTATGAAAAGTATCGTGGTCTCATGCTTACAAAAAAGGGTCAAAAAGTAGGGAAGCGATTGGTCGAGCGTCATGCGATGCTCGAGTCTTTTTTACGTCTAATCGGAGTAGATGAATCAGATGTGTACGAGGATGTCGAGGGTATCGAACACCATCTCAGTTCGAACACGCTCGACTGCATGACACAGTTTGTGGAATTTTTTGAAGATAAGCCTGAACTCATGAATCAATTTAGAGAATTTCGGGAACAAGAACGAGCTTCAGAAGAATAATATGTAAAAAGCATCAATCTAACTCGATTGATGCTTTTTATTTTGCTCAATATCGCTAAAATACGAACGAAACATTCATATTTATCTTAGAATGTATATTTTTTAGCCGTCATTATGTTAAGATGAATCGTGGATTGAATAGATAGGGGGTGACGGCGAACATTCGCCGGATAAATGGAGATTCAAATTAAAGGAAAACTGTTTGATGAACAGCAGATTCAAAAACGTGTGAAAGAATTGGCTGAAGAGATTGAGAACGATGCAGATGGGATACCGATTGTGATCGTCGCCGTATTAAAAGGCTCGATGGTCTTTGCGGCAGACTTGATGCGATACATGAAAGGGAGCGTTCAGCTCGATACGGTCGCGACGTCTTCTTACGGGAAAAAGTCGGTCTCGAGTGGGAGTGTGCAACTTCGAAAGGACTTGGATTTAGATGTGGAAGGAAAGTATGTTGTCATTATCGAGGACATCATCGACACGGGACAGACGTTGAAATTCTTATGTAAACATATGGAGCTCCATCAACCGAAACAGTTGAAAATTTGTACGCTTCTCGACAAGCCGGCGCGTCGACTCGTTCAGTTGGACGCAGACTATGTCGGATTCGAGATTCCTGATGAGTTCGTCATCGGGTATGGGATCGATTACGCGGAACAATATCGGAATCTGCCATATATCGGATATGTAGAAACAACATAAAAAGGAGCGCCGTGGCGCTCCTTTTACATGTTTGCTTTCTTTTTCTTCTTCCCTTTTTTACCTTCAATCACTGTTAGGTGTGGTGGATTGCTACGATGTACGGTTGAACGTTTAGATAACTTGGTGACGTTCGAACCAGGTTTCTTCCCTTTCCGGTTTTTAGCGGAAGCGGAAGGTTTGACTTGAGGACCACGACTTCCCTGCATTCGTTTTTTTGAGGCTTGCGCGGTTTTACGATAGCGTGCATCTTCTGCAGACATACGTGGTGCCATGAAGACGCGATAGATCACATAAAAGACTAACCCGAATATTCCGATGAACAACAATTGTCTAAACAGGCGACCTGGATCGGTGGCAAGCATATGCCCGACCCCGATGAAGCCAAGGATAAACACGATTGTTGCAGCGATCGAACCGACTCTTTGTCTGATCATGGTGCTTCCTCCTCTTATCCCTCTCTATGAATGACCGATTCTCCTAACTCTTTTCGTTCCCATGTCTCAAATGCTTCAATCGCGACTTGAATCTGCTCATCATTTGGCTCTCGTGTCGTCAATAATTGGAGCGACAGGCCTGGTTTGCCAAGGAATGACAGAAAGCGATGGTCGCGGAAACGATTGGTAAACTGCAGGACTTCAAATGAGATTCCGATGACGACCGGCAATAGCGCGATTCGGCTGATGAGTCGCAACCAGAGCGGATCGATTGGCACAATCATGTAAACGCCAATCCCGACGAAGACGGTGAATAAAATGAAGCTTGAGCCACAGCGATAATGCAATCGCGAGCTTTGGCGTACTTGTTCAACCGTGACCGGACGCCCGGACTCATAGCAATTGATGACTTTATGCTCAGCGCCGTGATATTGGAAGACACGCTTAATGAGTGGCGTCAATGATATCAAGTAAAGGTAGCTGAGTAACAATACTAATTTTATTCCCCCTTCAAGGAGGTTTTGAATCACATGTCCGGAAAATAAAGGTACGTCTTGAAACATGGCCGCGAGAAGTGCTGGCGTCACATTGAAAATCAATTTACCAAAAACGTACGAGATGACACCGACGATTGCGATGAAGGCAATCATCCATATGCTCTGTTTTTGGTCTTCGTTCGTGTTCGTATCTTCACTTGGATCGACATCATATCGATCGCTCGCAAAGTTCATATGTGCAGAACCGTTCTTTAACGATTCATACAGCGCGACAATCCCTCTCAAGAAAGGTACTTTTTTTAAAGATTGGACCCAAGGGACAAGAATACGTGCTTGCTCGAATGTTTCAATCGAGCCATCTTTTCGCCGGATGGCAGATGCGCTTTCAGAGCGGCCTTGAAACATGACGCCTTCCACGAGCGCCTGTCCCCCGACTGGGATGGTTGGTTTGGAATTCATTCACTTTCCTCGATTCTTCAAATTCAAATGTTGTACTTGAATTATACCGTGATTTGTAAAAAAAACGAAAGGGCAGAAGGCTCAATTCACGTTCTTTCGATAAATTTGTTACAATAGATGAGACTTGACGAACGAGGGGGGGAAGAAGGTTGCGGATTTTAGTTTTAAATGGACCGAATTTAAATCTACTGGGTCATCGTGAACCGGATGTATATGGCGAGGTGTCGTTGAAAGGTTTGGCGGCAGAACTGATGCTGCGCGCTCCAGAAGACGTCGAACTCACCTTTAAACAATCGAATCATGAGGGAGATTTAATTGATGCGCTACATGACGCTTTTGATTATGAGGGTGTCATATTGAATGCAGGTGCCTATACGCATACATCAATCGCGATCCGGGATGCCATATCCGCTATCGCTGCCCCAGTCGTTGAAGTACATATCTCGAACGTGCATGCACGCGAAGCTTTTCGGCATGAGTCGAAACTTGCTGCCGTCTGTATCGGTGTCATTACCGGTTTTGGACTCACGAGCTATACGTTAGCGCTGCATGCACTAATCGAACATTGGAGGAATCGACATGATTGAACGCGTAAACAAACTGCAAGCACAGTTAGGAAAAAACGAGATTGATGCATTACTCGTCACAAAACGTGAGAATATCCGCTACTTATCTGGTTTCACCGGGTCGAGCGGTGTCATCGTCATCACGTCGAATTCGGCAAGTTTCATCACGGACTTCCGTTACACGGAACAAGCGAACGATCAAGTAAAAGGGTACGACATCATTGAGCTTGATACATCACTCATCAAGTCGGTAGCAGATGTCGTGTCCCGTGAATCCATCAAGCGCCTTGGCATCGAGCAGGATGCGATGACAGTGGGGCAATATCGTGCCTATGAAAAAGATGTCGACGCTCAACTTATTGAAACGTCTGGAATCGTAGAAAAACTGCGCTTGATTAAGGATGAATCAGAGATTAAGATTATGAAGGAAGCTGCGGCAATCGCTGATGCGGCGTACACCCATATCCAGACGTTCATTCGTCCTGGTCGTACCGAGAGAGAAGTCGCGAACGAACTCGAAATGTTCATGCGTTCAAAAGGCGCTGACTCGTCATCGTTCGACATGATTGTCGCCTCGGGTCTCCGTTCGGCGCTACCACACGGTGTGGCAAGTGATAAAGTCATCGAATCTGGAGAATTGGTTACGCTTGATTTCGGTGCTTACTATAAAGGGTACTGCTCAGATATCACGCGTACGCTTGCAATCGGTCCGATTTCGGATGAGTTGCGTCAAATCTACGATACGGTACTTCGTGCCCAACTTGCTGGTGTAGAAGGCACACGTGCCGGAATCACTGGCATTGAAGCGGATGCATTGACACGCGATATTATTAAAGAAGCTGGATATGGCGAGTACTTCGGCCACTCGACAGGACATGGTCTTGGAATGGAAGTGCATGAGGCCCCAGGATTATCGTTCCGTTCGGAAACGGTGCTCGAACCTGGTATGGTCGTAACGATCGAGCCGGGTATTTACATCAACGGTGTCGGTGGTTGCCGGATTGAAGACGATGTCGTCATCACAGAAGACGGATGCTACCGTCTGACACAGTCGCCAAAAGAGTTAATTACGATCGAGGCATAAGCTTCATCTGAATTTAGGAGGAAATCAATATGGTATCAGTTAACGATTTAAAAACAGGATTGACGGTCAAAACGTCTGACGGTTCGATTTGGCAAGTCATCGAGTTCCAACACGTAAAACCGGGTAAAGGAGCGGCATTCGTTCGTACGAAAATGCGTAACTTGCGTAACGGTGCAATCCAAGAAACGACGTTCCGTGGTGGAGAAAAAATCGAACGCGCACACATCGAGCGTAAACGCATGCAATATCTTTATCCAATGGGCGACACGTATGTCTTCATGGACAATGAATCATACGAGCAACTTGAATTGACAAGCGCTCAAGTCAAATCAGCACTTCCATATTTGCTTGAGAACATGGAAGTCAGCATCGCGGACTACGAAGGGGAGATTCTTGGAATCGAGCTTCCAACGAGCGTTGTCTTGACAATCGTCGAAGCAGACCCAGGCGTAAAAGGTGACACGGCATCGAACGTGAAGAAAAACGCGACAGTGGAAACAGGACATGTCATTCAAGTGCCACTTTTCATCGAACCAGGTGAAAAAGTGACAGTCGATACACGTACTGGAGAGTTCATGGGTCGTTATAACGGTTAATCCTTACGAGTGCTCATTCGAATGAATGGGCGCTCTTTTTTTCTCGTTGCATTCATTGGTCTGACCAGTTATAGTGAAGGAGAGATTAGTACCAGGTATAAACAGGGGGTAAGAAAGATGCAAATCGATCAAATTAAAGAGCTTATTCAATTATTGGACCAATCATCAGTCCATGAAATGGAGCTTGAAACATCTGATTTCAAACTGTCATTAAAGAAAGAAGCGCAACAAACAGTGAGCGCGCCTATCATGCAGACACAAGCATTCGCACCGCCTGCGCCTGCTCCTCAAGTAAATGAACAAACAGAAGAACCGACGCAAGAAAAGGCGTCTTATCGTACTATCACCTCGCCGATGGTTGGAACGTTCTATTCACGTCCGGCCCCGGATAAAGAAGCGTTCGTGAACGTCGGCGACCGTGTCGAGTCAGGACAAATCGTTTGTATTCTAGAGGCGATGAAACTGTTTAACGATGTCGAAGCGGAAATCAGTGGCGAAATCGTAGAGGTGTTAGTCGCCGATGGCGATCTCGTCGAATTCGGTCAACCGCTCTTCAGCGTGAAGTGAGGTCGTTATGAAATTATTAATTGCTAACCGCGGGGAAATCGCGGTTCGAATCATACGTGCAGCAAAAGAGTTGAATATTCCGACGGTCGCTGTCTTCTCTGAGGCAGATCGTGAAGCGTTACATGTTCATCTGGCTGACGAGGCTTATTGCATCGGTCCGAATCCATCGAAAGACTCCTATTTGAATATCCCAAATATTTTATCAGTCGCCTGCGCCGTGGATGCGACGATGGTACATCCGGGTTACGGCTTTTTGGCTGAAAATGCCGAGTTCGCTGAGATGTGCGAGGCGTGTGGAATTCAATTTGTCGGCCCAAGCAGCTATGCGATTCGCAAAATGGGAATCAAGGATGAAGCCAAACGAACGATGATCGAGTCAGGGGTTCCTGTCGTTCCAGGTTCAAGTGGTGTCGTCACAGACGAAGAAGCGATGGAACTCGCGCGTGAGATGGGTTATCCGGTCATCATCAAGGCGACAGCCGGCGGTGGAGGACGTGGCATTCGCGTCGCTCGAGACGAGGACGAACTCGTTTCAGGATTGGTCGCGACACGTAAAGAAGCGAAGCAGGCGTTCGGGAATGGTGACGTGTATCTCGAAAAGTTCATCGAGTCGTTCCGTCACGTCGAAGTGCAGGTTCTTGCCGACCAATTCGGTAACGTCATTCACTTAGGTGAACGTGATTGTACAATCCAACGTCGCATGCAAAAACTAGTTGAAGAGGCGCCGTCACCTGCGATTGATGCAACGACACGTCAATTGATGGGGGATGCTGCCGTCAAAGCGGCAAAAGCCATTCAGTACTCGGGAGCGGGAACAATCGAGTTCATTTACGTTCCAGAATCAAACGAGTTTTATTTCATGGAGATGAATACCCGGATCCAAGTCGAGCATCCCGTCACCGAGATGATCACAGGATTCGATCTCGTTCAAGCGCAGCTTGAAGTGGCGCTCGGACATCCGCTTGCCATCTCACAAGAGGACATTACGTTCTCAGGACATTCCATCGAATGTCGAATCAACGCGGAGGACCCATTTATGGACTTCCGTCCGATGGCAGGGAAGATTGACCAATATATCGTTCCAGGCGGTATGGGTGTCCGTGTCGATAGCGGACTCTATGCAGGAGCGATGATCCCGCCGTTCTATGACTCGATGGTAGCGAAGTTGATTGTTCATGCACCAACGCGTGATGAGGCCATTCTGAAAATGTTGCGTGCTTTGGATGAGTTTACGGTTTCGGGAATTAAAACGACGATTCCGTTTCATCAACAAGTCATGGCACATGAGCAGTTCCGCATCGGTACGTTCGATACGAAATTCGTTGAAAAAGAAATGTCATTGGCAAAATAACGTGAACCAGGAAGCCCGAACATTATTTCGGTTTCCTGGTTTTTTGTACTGAATTTATGAGTGCTTTATGCTAAACTATCACAATGAAAGCATGTAAAAGGAGAGTAACTGAATGAAACGTCATGAAGCACGAGAGAAAGCGATTCAAACGCTTTTTCAAATCGAAGTATCTAAATTAGAGGTGGACGAAGCAATCGAGTTCGCATTGGATGGAGAAGAGTCTGATCCGTTTTACGAACAACTCGTCACAGGGACGCTAGAACATATTGAAGATATCGATGCGTTACTAGTTGAAAACTTGAAAAACTGGCGGTTAGATCGCCTCGGAAACGTCGAGCGTACGATTCTTCGAATGGCAACGTTCGAATTGTTATACGTCGAGACGATTCCAGAAAACGTCACCATCAACGAAGCGGTCGAACTCGCGAAATCGTTCGCGGACGAAGAAGCCGGCAAACTCGTGAATGGCGTACTCGGTAACATCATTAAAGAAGACTAAAAAAATAGAGATAAGACACCAGACCAACTACAGAAAAACCTAAAGACAACGGGGGATGAGAGAGATGGCAGTAGTGATCGACGGGAAACAAGTGGCAGCATCATATCGAGAAACGTTAAAAGAACGTGTGGCAGCACTTCGCGCACGTGGCATCGTACCGAAACTGAAAGTCGTGTTGATTGGGGATGACCCAGCAAGTCATAGCTATGTACGCGGGAAGGAACGGGCGGCAGAAGAAATCGGAATCGATTCACAAGTCCTCCGTTTTGATGAGACGATTAGCGAGAAGGAATTGCTTGACTTGATTGACTTGATGAATGCGGATGAAGAAGTTCACGGGATTCTCGTGCAACTCCCTCTGCCGAAACACATCGACGAATCACGAGTCATCATGCGCATCTCCCCAGAAAAGGACGTCGATGGCTTTCATCCTGAGAATGTTGGGAAGATGATGCTCGGACTTGATACGCTACTCCCGTGCACGCCGCACGGCATCTTGCATCTCGCAAAAACACAGACCGAGATCGCCGGAAAGCACGTTGTCGTCGTCGGTCGTAGTCAGATTGTCGGTAAACCGGTAGGCATGTTGTTCTTGAATGAATCAGCAACGGTCACATATTGTCATTCAAAAACAGCTGACCTCGGTGAGATGACACGCCAAGCGGACATTTTGATTGTCGCTGTCGGACGCGCTGGTTTAGTCACAGCAGACATGGTCAAACCTGGCGCGCTTGTCATCGATGTCGGAGTCAATCGGGTCGAAGGTCGTCTAGTCGGTGACGTGGACTATGAAGCTGTTAAGGAGAAGGCGAGTGCCATCACCCCTGTTCCGGGTGGTGTCGGTCCGATGACCATCACGATGCTCATGCATAATACGGTCGAGGTTGCATCACGTGGCTAATCCACTTCCGGTTTCTGAAGTTGTTCGATATGTGAAGCGACAACTTGATGATGATGTATTGCTTCGACAAGTCGCGGTCATCGGTGAAATCTCAAATTTCAAACGTTATTCATCCGGTCATTGTTATTTCACGTTGAAAGATGACGCGTCTCGGATGAAAGCTGTCATGTTTTCTCGCGATGCCAAACAACTTCAATTCGAACCGAAAGATGGAATGAAAGTCATCGCCGTCTCAAAGGTGACGATGTATGAGGCTACGGGAGATGTCCAACTATATGTCGAATTGATGCGACAAGACGGAATCGGTCTATTGTTTGAGCGATATGAGGCGAGAAAGCGTGAATTAGAGGAGATGGGATGGTTTGACGAGGAGCGGAAGCACCCGCTCCCGACGTTTCCAGAACGCGTTGGAATCGTGACGTCTCCAAAAGGTGCGGCGCTACACGATATCGCAACCACACTTCGACGTCGTGCACCACATGTGGCGATTACGTTCGCCCCTGTTGCTGTACAGGGCGAAATGGCGGCTCCACAAGTTGCTTCTGCCATTCGCTGGATGAACGACCGCACCGATTGTGATGTACTCATTGTCGGTCGCGGTGGTGGTTCTATTGAGGAGCTTTGGGCATTTAATGAAGATGTTGTGGTGGAGGCAATCTATGCGTCCACGATTCCCATCATTTCTGCTGTCGGTCACGAGACAGACTTTACGCTTTCGGATTTCGTTGCCGATGTTCGGGCTGCGACTCCGACAGCGGCGGCTGAACTTGCTACCGCGATGATTGATGCGCAGCGAAAAGATGTAGAACGTTTGGATAACCATCTGCACAAAGCCGTCAAAGACCAATTGGATGATTCGCGAACCCGTGTGGAACGGATGATCAATAGCTATGGATTAAAATCACCGAGGTACACGATATCTCAGAAACGGGAACGATTCGCCCAGTCGGAAATCCGTCTCGAGCAAGGGATGAGGCGACATCTCACCCAAGCCACTCATCAGCTCCGTCAGTTGTCACAGCAGCTAGATGTAAAACGATTTTCAAAAACGTTGTCCAAGCAAGGGGAAGAAGTCAATCATATGGTCGAGCGACTCCGTCGAACGAAGCCATTAGAACAAGCAACGCTTCAATTTGCACAACAGGTTGGACGATTGCATGCAGTCAGTCCACTCGCCGTCTTGTCACGTGGATATACGTTCATCGAACAAGATGGGATCTATGTGCAGAACGTGAAACAATTACGCGATGGTGATGTCTCGATTCGTTTTCGGGATGGTCATGCAATCGCTGAGGTGAAGGAGAGGATTGTCGGTGACGAAGAAAGAACAGACATTTGAGGCGGCGCTCGAGCGCCTCGAACAGATCGTCGCGCAACTCGAGAGCGGTGATGTCCCATTAGAGGAAGCGATGACCCTATATGAGGAAGGTGTCCGCTTGTCTGCATTGTGCCAGACAAAACTCTCTGCCGCCGAGAAAAAAATGGATGAAATTTTAGAACTTGATGGGACGCTTCGTGAAAAGGGAGGATCCGCATGAACCGTACCGATGACTTGAACAAGTGGAAACGGACCGTCGAACTGGCGATGCAGGAACTCATTGAGTCGAGTGAGATGCCGAAACGATTACGAGACGCAATGACGTATTCTTTAGAGGCTGGCGGGAAACGCATTCGTCCTGCTCTCGTCTATGCCGTCCTTGAAACGTATAGCATGTCACTCGAGCGAGGACGAGAGGTGGCGGCGAGTTTAGAGATGGTTCATACATACTCACTCATCCATGATGATTTGCCGGCCATGGATGATGACGATCTTCGTCGTGGACGACCGACCAATCATCGTCAGTTTGATGAAGCGACCGCTATTTTGGCTGGGGACGCCTTATTGACGGACGCATTCCGTATTCTCACACAGATACCACTCCCTGCGCTAGATGTCGTCGAGATTATTCGTATTTTCGGATTGGCGGCCGGTAGCTCAGGTATGGTCGGTGGGCAGTTGGATGATATGCTGGCTGAAAAGCGGAACGACGTCACACTTGAAGAGCTCCAATCCATTCATGAACGGAAGACAGGTGCGCTACTCGTCTATGCACTTGAAGCCGGTGCGATTTTGGCAGGGGCATCGGTGGAAGATCGGATGCACCTCAAACAGTTCGGACGTCATCTTGGCATCGCTTTTCAGATTCAAGACGATATCCTCGATGTCGTCGGAGATGAACAAACAATCGGAAAACGCGTCGGCTCAGATGAATTGAATGACAAGACGACTTATCCGAAGCTTCTCGGCATAGAGGGAGCGAAGCAAGCTCTTGAGCAAGAAGTGGGAGCGGCACACGCTGCAATTGAATCACTTTCAGTTCCAGCGCCGTTGCTTCTTGAGATGCTATCATTTGTAGTGAAACGAAATCATTGACCTCGGTGACACGATGAGCACATCGTGTCACCTTTGTTTTGGGGAATGTGTGGCATATGCCGTCACATTCTTGTAAAATGTAAGGTACGAATCAGTAAAATGTGAGGAGAAAGGATGGTCATTATGGACTTGACATCCATTCAAGACCCGTCGTTCCTGAAACGGATGTCTGTATCAGAGCTCGAATCGCTCGGTTCAGACATTAGACGATTCTTGATTGAAAAATTGGCAGTGACGGGAGGGCATTTGGCGCCAAACTTGGGAGTTGTAGAGTTGACGCTTGCCTTGCACCGTGTATTTGACAGTCCGAAAGACCAACTCGTATGGGACGTCGGTCATCAAGCATACGTTCATAAAATTTTGACAGGACGTACGAACCAGTTTGATACTCTCCGACAATACAATGGGTTATGTGGTTTCCCGAAACGTTGTGAGAGCGAGCATGATGTGTGGGAAACAGGGCACAGTTCGACTTCCCTCTCTGCAGCCATGGGGATTGCGATTGCGAATGAATTGAAAGGGCGCGCCAACGATCGTGCCATCGCCATCATCGGGGACGGTGCTTTGACTGGGGGGATGGCACTTGAAGCCCTCAATCACATCGGTGCCGAGAAACAGAACGTGATTGTCATTCTAAATGATAACGAGATGTCGATTGCGCCGAACGTAGGAGCGATGCATAATATGCTTGGTCGTATCCGGGCATCGCGCAAGTTGAAGCATGCTCGAGAAGAAATGGAGTCACTCATCAAACACATCCCGCTCGTCGGGAGTTCACTTGAACGGAGCGGGGAACGGGTGAAGGACCTCTTAAAATCTGCTCTCATTCCGGGAACGTTCTTTGAAGAACTTGGCTTCACTTACTTTGGACCTACAGATGGGCATGATTTGAAAGACTTGCTCGAAACGCTTGAGTACGCGAAGAAAATCGACGGTCCGGTTCTCGTCCACGTCATTACGAAAAAAGGGAAGGGATATCGTCCGGCTGAATTGGACGGTGTCGGAACATGGCACGGTCTTGGACCTTATAAAATTGAATCCGGTGAAGTCATCAAAGGCAAACCGAAAGGACCGAGCTATTCGAAAGTCGTCGCGGAGACGATCACGAAAGTGGCGGAGTCAGACGAACGGGTGACGTTGATCACACCAGCGATGAGTGTCGGTTCGAAACTCGATTGCTTTACGAAGAAATTCCCGGAGCGTATGTTTGATGTCGGAATTGCCGAGCAACATGCGGTCACCCTCGCTGGGGGACAGGCGACGCAAGGGTTGAAACCGGTCGTCTCGATTTATTCGACCTTCTTCCAACGCGCGTACGATCAACTGGTCCATGACATTTGTCGTCAAAACTTGAACGTCGTGTTCACGATTGACCGATCTGGACTTGTCGGAGCGGATGGAGAGACGCACCAAGGTGTGTTCGATATCGCCTTCATGCGTCACGTGCCAAACATTCGAATTTTGATGGCGAAAGATGAAGAAGAATTACAACAACTCGTCTATTCTGCACTCCGTTACGATGGTGGACCGATTGCGATTCGTTTCCCGCGTGGTGAAGGGATCGGTGTTCCGATGAGTGAGACGCTTCAAGAAATTTCACTCGATGATTGGGAAGTCGAGGCAGAAGGGACAGATGTCGCTATCTTGACGTTCGGTCCCCAAGTGCAAGACGCCCTCGAAGTCCGAGCACTATTAGAAGGTAAGCTCAGTGTGCGCGTCATTAACTGTCGTAGCATCAAGCCGCTCGATGATGCGATGCTGACTTCACTTTATGCAGAGGGGATTCCGCTCGTGACATTAGAAGAGGCTGCTCTCGCCGGTGGCTTTGGAAGTAGCGTGCTTGAACACGCGAATGAAGCCGGAGCGTTTCCACGGATTCAACGTCTCGGTATTCCGGATCGATATATCGAGCATGGCGGTGTCAACCAGCTCCTAGAAGAGATTGGACTGCGACCTGCCCAAATGGCGGAATCGATTGAACGGTTCGTCATGGAGACAAATCGACAGAATGTGTGAGGGATTATGGAAAAAAGAAAGAAAACTAGATTAGATGTATTGCTCGTCGAACGTGGACTTGCTGAAACACGGGAAAAGGCAAAACGGTCGGTCATGGCCGGTCTCGTCTATAGTGGGACAGAACGTCTAGACAAGGCGGGCGATAAAGTGTTTGATGATATCCCTCTCGAAGTGAAGGGTCAAGTTCTTCCTTATGTTGGACGTGGCGGCTTGAAGCTCGAGAAAGCGCTCCACGTCTTCCCGCTCGATGTCTTTGGACGAGTCGGAATCGACATCGGCTCATCGACGGGTGGGTTCACGGACTGTGCGCTTCAAAACGGCGCGACTCAAATGTACGCGGTCGATGTCGGCTATAATCAGCTTGCCTGGAAACTACGGAGCGATGATCGCGTCGTCGTCATGGAGCGGATGAACTTCCGCCACGCGACGGCCGATCAGTTCCCGATTAAACCAGATTTCGCAACGATTGACGTCTCTTTTATCTCGCTTCGTCTGATGGTGCCACCGTTGAAACAAATTTTGAAGCAAGACGGTGTCGTCATGGCGCTCGTCAAACCTCAATTTGAAGCAGGGAAGGCCGATGTCGGGAAAAAAGGAATTGTTCGGGACCGTAACGTCCATGAACGAGTCGCAAGCGATATGGTCCGATACTTCGCATCGGAAGGCTTCTTTGTCGAAGCTTTGGATTACTCTCCGATCACTGGAGGGGATGGGAACATCGAGTTTCTTCTCTTCGCTCGGTACACAGGAGTAGGTGGCGTCTCGCCATCGCTACAAGTCGAAGAGGTCGTAAACGCGGCCCATGCCAAACTTAAGGGATAAAATGATGCTACAGACCTCGTCGTCTGTAGCTTTTTCCTTTACTCGTCTACTAGATGGGGAATGGTGGAAATCCCACCTGGAATGCTAGACCTTTTTTCGACAATACTTTAGAATGATAATGTGTATGTGAAACGAAAAATGAGGTGTCAGCGCTTATGAACAAAGGACAGCGATTGATTAAAATTCGAGACATCGTGACGAATCGAGAAATCGAGACGCAAGATGAGTTAGTGGATGAGCTACGTCGCTCGGGGTATCCGGTCACACAGGCAACCGTGTCTAGGGATATTAAAGAGTTACATCTGGTCAAAGTCCCATTGAACGATGGACGGTATAAATATAGCTTGCCTGCGGATCAACGTTTTAATCCATACGGTAAAATGAAGCGAATCCTTAGTGACAGTTTCGTCTCGGTCGATTCTGCTCAAAATTTGGTCGTCATGAAAGTGCTTCCGGGGAATGCTGATGCAATCGGTGTCTTGATCGATCATTTATCTTGGGATGAATTGATTGGAACGGTGTGTGGAGATGATACGATTTTAATGATTGCACGTGATGAAGAGAAAGCGAAGCAAATCATCGATCGACTACTCGGAATGTTATGAGGTGAACGTACGTATGTTAGCAGAACTATCAATCAAACAGTTTGCGATTATTGACGAATTAAACATTCCGTTTAATCGAGGTATGACTGTGCTCACAGGTGAGACAGGTGCCGGTAAATCGATCTTGTTGGATGCGATTGGATTGCTTGTTGGAGGACGTGGCTCAAGTGAGTTCGTGCGATATGGTCAAGATAAAGCTGAAATCGAAGGTCTGTTTATGATTGAACCGGATCACCCGGTCATCGAAGCGGCCGAACAATATGGCATCGATGTTGAAGATGGGACAGTCATCTTACGTCGAGACCTACATAGTAGCGGGAAGAGCGTCTGCCGTGTGAACGGGAAAATGATGCCGCTCTCGACGTTACGGGAGTTCGGACGGCTCCTGGTCGATATTCACGGTCAACATGAACATCAACATTTAATGGATGCGGAATTTCACCTTGGCATATTAGACCATTTCGCCGAAAAAGAAATCAGTCCGTTAGTCGAGGAATATCAAACGGCATTTGCGGCCTGGAAACAAGTCGCCGATGAATTGAAGCGTCTTAGTCAAAGTGAGCAGGAGCTTGCTCAACGAATGGATCTTTTGTCGTTTCAAACGAAAGAAATCGAAGCGGCTGAATTAAAAGTTGGGGAAGAACAGGCGTTGACAGAAGAACGGGATGAATTGGCCAACTTTGAACGCATTCATCAACACATTCGTCTCTCGTATGAGGCGGTTGCCGAGGAGTCAAATGGACTCGATCAAATCGGAGTGGCGATGCGCGAGATGGAAGAGGCGTCACAGCTCTCTTCGTCTTTGACATCTGTATCGGAGACAATCTCTAACGCTTATTATTTGTTGGAGGATGCAAAGTTTCAACTCCGGGACCAGTTAGATTCGCTCGAATTTGACCCGATTCGATTGGATGAGATTGAGTCACGATTGGCTCTTTTCCAGCAATTGAAACGAAAGTATGGGACGACCATCGAAGAAGTCATCACCTATGGCGAACAAGTGTCGGATGAATTGAAGTCGATGACGAACCGGGAAGAGCATTTACAAACGCTCTCAGATGAACTCATTCGATTAGAGCAAATTGCAAGAGAAGCTGGCAAGAGACTGTCTTCAGCGCGTAAGATGGCTGCGGAGTCGCTTCAGCATGCGATTCATCGAGAGTTGAAAGAACTATATATGGAAAAAACAGCGTTCGAGGTCCGTTTTAAAACTACATCGCTTAAACAAGATGGTTTAGATGACGTAGAGTTTTACATGATGACGAACGTTGGAGAACCGTTCAAACCACTCGCAAAAGTCGCTTCAGGAGGAGAGCTTTCCCGTGTCATGCTCGCACTCAAATCAATCTTCTCAAGAACGGTCGGAGTGGCCTCCATTATTTTTGACGAGGTCGACACAGGGGTCTCTGGACGTGTCGCGCAGGCGATGGGTGAAAAAATCTTCCGACTTTCTGTCGGCTCTCAAGTCCTCTGTATCACGCACTTGGCACAAGTTGCTGCGATGGCAGACCAACATCTTTACATTACTAAAACCGAAACGAATGAACGGACTAAAACAAATGTGACGTCCCTCGACCGTGAAAGTCGAATCGACGAATTGGGTCGCATGATTGCTGGCGCTCAAATGACAGACTTGACGAAGCAACACGTCGAAGAATTACTTGAGATGTCACAACAAGTAAAACAGAAGTTCATCAAAGGAGTGTCATAAGTGATTACATTATGTATTGCGGACGACAATCGAGAAATCGTCGATTTGTTGAGCCGACAACTAGAATCTGAGCCTGATCTTCGTGTCGTAGGTACGGCACACGATGGAGAAACATGCTTGGATGTCGTCAAGACACACCAACCGGATGTACTCTTACTCGATATTATCATGCCGCATTTGGATGGAATCGGAGTATTGCAACGCCTAAATGAAGAATTAGGTGATGACAAACCGGAAGTGATCATGTTGAGCGCGTTTGGAAAAGATGAAGTGACGAAACAGGCCGTGCAACTCGGGGCCTCTTATTTTCTCGTCAAACCGTTCAATATTCAACAGTTATTAACGAAAATTCGTGAATTGTCAGAAGGAACAAATCGAGAATTCGACGGAATGACGCCAGAAGAAATTGAAATCTCACTCTTGCTTCAGCAACTCGGAATCTCTCCGCGAATCAAAGGGTTCAAGTATATCCGTCAAGCTGTCATTTACGTGCGAGAACGGCAAGATTTGCTCGGTCTCATCACGAAAGAATTATATCCGATGGTCGCAAAAGAGCATGAGACGACATCTTCTCGTGTAGAACGAGCAATGCGTCATGCAATCAAGACGGCATGGGAGAACGGCATGCGCGATCATGAGATGTTCGAAGGGCGACCGGAGCGTGAGCGAAGCCCGAAAAACTCGGAGTTTATCTCGTACTTCGTCACGTATGTATCGTTTAAGAATAATTGAATCATTTCATGAGGACTAAGTCGTGATGGGACTTAGTCTTTTTTGATGAAACAATTACTTTAAGATTTATTTACTTTATGAAAGAAAGCGCTTGCAAAATGATGGGCCTTTGTTATAATAAAGATGTACCAAGTTACTTGGACAAGCGTCAGATGAACGCTTTTCAAACTTGTTCCGGAGCAACGTTTGAAGAAACCAAATCATCTCGGTTCGCTATCCGATTATAGCTCAGAGGTGGGAACGACACCTCAAGTCGTTAATGTCCCGACGTGAGGTCGCGACAGTCGCTCATTCGCGAGGCGATTCTATCATCAACTCGAAGCTAGGGGTTGATATAGGAAAAAACAATCGTTCAGTTGACCAAAAGGAGTGTTGTCAACCGTTGAACAGTTTATGGCAAGCGTTCGACTTCACGATGGATGGTTCGACATGATCCGATAAGTAAATCAGTTAGTAACTCGAATGGTAAGATTCCGTTCACGCAAGACGGCAGTTACTAAAGTTCTTTCATACTTCTTCATTAAGAAGACGTTGGATTTCATGTCAAAGTAAGTAACGTAGTTTGAAAGGAGATCATCCGTAGTGATCACAATTCAATATGAATAAAAGGTTCCGCACTTGAAATGAAGTCAAGTTAGGGAACCTTTTTTTGTGTGCTTATGAGTCGAGGCGTTGTACTTTTCCTGTTTTTTTGTCGCGGTTAAAAATATAGCCGGCTACAAATCCGATCCCGCCCATGGCGAGCAGAAGCCCAAAGGTCCCCTGCAACATGGAGGCGGCAGCGAGTGAATCGAACCATGAAAACGGTGCGCTCGTCTTCAAAAAGAAGCTATCACGTAGCAATTTGATTCCGTAAACACCTAATAACCCAGGGACGATTAAGATTAGAAGCGCGATAAAACGCATGCAATCTCCTCCTTTACCATACATTATTTTAACAGAAATCGATCTGTTCGACACGGTCTATTTTTGGGCAGCTTGCGAATCAGGTGCGGATTCAGTAGCATGAAAAAGAGAAGAATGATGATGGGGGAATATGTATGAATAAACGATTGATGATTGTGGGGGCAGGAAAAGGGGGGACCGAAGTCCTTCATATGCTGATGGATTCGCCGCTTGCGACGATTGTAGCGGTCGTAGATTCTGATGCATCTGCTGAAGGAATAGCCCTTGCTAAAAGTTATGGCATATCTGTGGCGGACGATTGGAAACAGTATGCGGATGCGACACTAGATTTTGTCATCGAAACGACGGGGAAATATCAAACGTTTGAACAATTAAAGGATCATTTCAAAGATGCGGTCGTCTTACCAGGGGAATTTATTCGGATTGTGGTTGAACGATTGAAACAGAATCAACAAATGCTTGAGGCCATCATTGAATGTACGAGTGAGGCCATATCGGTCGCAGATCATCACGGTAACACGATTTTGATCAATCCGTCTTATACACGGTTGACCGGATTCAAAAAAGAAGATGTGGTCGACAAACCAGCGACGGCAGATATCGGGATGCAGGAAAGCGTCCATTTGAAAGTACTATCGACCGGGCAAGGCGTTCGGGACATTCGGATGCAAATTGGGGCGACGAGACGAGATATTCTTGTGAATGCAGAACCGATCATCGTCGAAGGAAAGTTGCGAGGCTCGGTTGGGGTCATCCGTGACGTATCTCAGATTCGTGCCCTACGTGATGAATTGCAGGAGGCAAAGACACGCATCCGGAATCTAGAAGCCAAATATCAGTTTGCCGATATCATTGCGACGAGTGACGCCATGCGATTTGTCATCGAGCAGGCGAAACTTGCCGCTGTGACCCCCGTGACGGTATTGATTCGCGGAGAATCGGGAACAGGAAAAGAACTGTTCGCCCATGCCATTCACGGGGAATCTCCTCGAAAATATAAAAAGTTCATTCGCGTGAACTGTGCGGCGATTTCACCTACCCTTCTTGAAAGTGAGCTATTCGGTTATGAAGATGGAGCCTTCAGTGGGGCTAAACGAGGCGGGAAAACCGGTTATTTCGAAGAAGCGGATGGCGGATCACTCTTTCTAGACGAAATCGGGGAGCTCCCCCTTGATGTCCAAGTGAAGCTCTTACGTGTCCTCCAAGAAAATGAAATTGTCCGAGTCGGAGGGACGACGGCAATCCCAATCGATGTCCGGATCATTGCCGCAACGAATGCCGATCTTGAACAAAAGGTAGCAGACGGAACATTCCGGGAAGATTTGTATTACCGAATCAATCGGATGCCGATCCATATCCCACCATTACGTGAGCGATTAAATGAACTCGAGGCACTATGTGAACGGATAATCCGTAAACTGAATCAAGAGTACGGTCGTAGTGTACGCGGCGTTGACGAAGATGCCTTATCATTACTGAAGAGCCAACATTGGAAAGGGAATGTGCGAGAACTTGAGAATGTGATTGGGCGAGCGATGATTTATATGGCAAGTTCAGAACAGTGGATTGCCCCACATCACCTGCAGTTATCCAATCGTTCCACGAGTCAAAAAGTAGTCGAATCTGGAACGTTTCACGAGGCCGTTGCAAAATATGAACGCGATTTGATTGAACGAACAATTGAAGAGGCAGGCGGCAACAAATCAGAAGCGGCCCGCCGATTAAAGATTTCGATCCGAACATTATACAATAAACTCGGAACCACGCAATAATTTGCATGAATATTACTGCATGGTAAGCATTAATTTGCATGGTCATCCGCATTATAAAGCGCTTACAATTTAGGAAACAAACTTGCTTATGATATAGTGTAGAGAGCAAGGGGGGACAATGATGAATTTTGAACGGATGCTGACGAACGCAAAAGAGTTAGAAGGCTGTACCGTGTCCATTGCGGGGGCAGCGGACGAAGAAGTCATCCGGGCCGTAAAACTCGCTACGGATCATGGACTGTCACGCTTCATTTTGTTCGGTGAAGCTCGAGAGATCCGAAAGTTATGTGAACAGCATGGAATCGATGAGTCAGCCGTCGATATTTTACATGCGAAAGGTGACGTTGAGATTGCGCGACGTGCCGCATTAGCTGTGAAAAATAAAGAGGCGGACGTCCTCATGAAGGGGATGGTGTCGACATCGACATTTATGAAAGCCGTCCTTAATCGTGAAGCTGGACTCCGTACGAAGCGGACGCTCAGCCACATCGCACTATTCCAAATTCCGAATCGTGAAAAGTTGATTGGAGTGACGGATGCGGCGATTCATATCGCACCAACACTCGAAGAGAAGGTCGAAATTATTCACAATGCGGTAGAAGCGATGCATGACATCGGTTACGAATCGCCGAAAGTCGCAGCCATTGGAGCAGTCGAGGTAGTCAATCCACAAATGAATGCGACTCTCGACGCGGCACTACTTAGCCAAATGAATCGACGTGGACAAATAAAGGGCTGTGTCGTAGATGGACCGCTCGCGCTCGACAACGCTGTCGACATGGTCGCAGCAAAGCAAAAAGGAATCAACAGTGAAGTTGCCGGTCAAGCCGATTTATTAGTCGTACCTTACATAGAGGTCGGCAACGTCCTTTATAAATCAATCATGTATTTCGCAGAGGCGAGCGTAGCGGCGATTGTCGTCGGCGCATCTGCCCCTGTTGTATTGACAAGTCGTGCCGATACTGCCGAAGCGAAGCTATATTCCCTCGCATTCGCTTTGTTACATGCTAAACATTAATCGTACTTAACAGGAGGAATTAATCATGATGGAAACAAACACAGAGCCACGCTTTCGTATTTTTGATGTCTTACAATCTGAGGACTATGAGCAAATCGTATTTTGCCAAGATCAAGCGTCTGGACTAAAGGCGATCATCGCCATCCATGACACGACGCTCGGGCCAGCTCTCGGTGGACTCCGTATGTGGAACTATGAATCAGAACAAGAAGCACTCACGGATGTGTTGCGTCTCGCAAAAGGAATGACATATAAAAATGCTGCAGCGGGTCTCAACCTTGGGGGCGGGAAAGCCGTCATCATCGGAAATGCGAAGACAGATAAATCAGAGGCGCTCTTCCGTGCGTTCGGACGATACGTTCAATCCCTCAGTGGTCGTTACATCACGGCTGAAGATGTGAATACTACAGTTGCCGACATGGACTTCATTCACATGGAAACGGATTACGTCACGGGCGTCAGTCCTGCATTCGGTTCAAGTGGTAACCCTTCACCGGTCACGGCATATGGTGTGTATCGTGGAATGAAGGCTGCTGCGAAATGGAAATTTGGGACAGACTCGCTCGCAGGGAAGACCGTTGCTGTACAAGGTGTTGGTAACGTGGCCTACAACTTATGTCGCCACCTCCACGAAGAGGGTGCTCATTTGATTGTGACCGACATTAACGAGGAAGCACTCAAACGTGCCGAAGCAGACTTTGGTGCGACGGTCGTCAAGCCGGATGAGATTTACGCGGTCGAATGTGACATTTTCGCTCCATGCGCTCTCGGTGCTGTCATCAACGACAAAACAATTCCACAATTGAAAGCACAAATCGTCGCAGGCGCTGCCAATAACCAATTAGCAGAAGATCGTCACGGAGACGTGCTCGACGAAAATGGAATTCTATATGCACCAGACTTCGTCATTAATGCAGGTGGTGTCATCAACGTCGCGGACGAACTTGAAGGCTACAACCGTGAACGGGCAATGAAGAAAGTCGAACTCATCTATGACAACATGATGCGCGTCTTTGAGATCGCAGAACGTGATGGTGTGCCAACGCACGTTGCGGCCGATAAGATGGCGGAAGAGCGGATTCACATGATGTCGCGTTCACGCAGTCAGTTCCTTAAAGTTGAAAAAAGCATCCTAGGGAGACGCTAAGATGACAAAACGGCTAATTCTTGCAATCAACCCAGGGTCAACCTCGACGAAAGTTGGATTGTTTGATGGGAAGGAAGAAGTGATGACACGTACGGTCCGACATTCAATCGATGTGACGGGTCTCACACTTCCAGAGCAGTTGCCTCATCGTGAGCAAGAAGTACGCGCCTTGTTAGAAGAGACGGGCATCGCGGTCAATGATTTGACCGCGATCGTCGGTCGTGGTGGCTTGCTTGCACCGATGACGTCTGGAACGTATACGGTCAATGAACTCATGCGTGAAGATTTGACGAGCGGACGTTTCGGGATGCATGCATCGAATCTCGGTGGTCTGATCGCTTCGAAAATCGGTGGGGCTGAAGGGATTCCTAGTTTCATAGTGGATCCGGTCGTCGTCGATGAGATGGACGAGTTGGCCCGAAAGACCGGCATGCCAGAAATCAATCGTCGTAGCATTTTCCATGCCCTCAATCAAAAGGCTGTCGCGAAACGATTCGCGGCTGAAAATGGAAGCGATTACAATGAGATGAATCTTATCGTTGCGCATCTTGGTGGGGGAATCACAGTCGGTGCCCATGCGGCAGGTCGAGTCATCGACGTGAATAATGGTCTCGACGGAGATGGACCGCTCGCGCCGGAGCGGGCAGGTTCGATTCCTGTTGGACAGGTAATAGAACTATGTTATAGTACCAGGTATAAAGAATCGGAAATGAAAAAGAAAATTGTCGGTCAGGGCGGCCTATTTGCTCATCTCGGTACGTTCGATGCCATTGAGATTGAGCAGCGGGTGGAATCAGGTGATGATGAGGCGAGACTGTTGTATGAGACGATGGCTTATCGTGTCGCTCAAGAGATTTCAAAACACGGCGCGACATTATGCGGTCGTGTGGATGCCATCTTACTGACGGGCGGGATTGCATATTCCGAGTGGCTGACTGAAAAAATCAAGGAGCGTGTCACTTATCTCGCGCCGGTACACGTATATCCGGGTGAAGATGAGCTTAAAGCGTTGGCTGAAGGTGCACTTCGCGTCATCGAGAAGGAAGAGACCGCACGAGTTTATGAGGGGGATACACATGGCACGAGAATTTGATGTTGTCGTCATCGGTGGAGGACCAGGAGGATATGTGGCTGCAATCAAGGCGGCCCAGGCAGGGAAATCTGTCGCAATCGTCGAGGCGAGAAAGTTAGGCGGCACCTGCTTACATAGAGGTTGCATCCCGACGAAGGCACTTTTAAAAGCTGCACATGTTTATCAAACGGCGAAGCAAAGTGCGACGTATGGCGTGGAGACGGGAGATGTGACGTTCAATATGGAACGCGCTCAAACGTATAAACGTGATCTTGTGGCTGGTCTTGAAAAGGGAATCGAGCATTTGATGAAACAAGGGAAAATCGAAGTGTTTCGCGGAAAAGCCTCGATCCTTGGACCAAGCATCTTCTCACCTCAACCAGGGACTGTATCCGTTGAGGATGAAAGCGGTGAATCAGAACTGATCTTGCCGAATCAATTGATTATCGCGACAGGGTCGATTCCTCGTGAACTTCCTGGATTGCCGTTCGATCACAAGCGGATTTTGAATTCAGACGACCTCCTCAATTTTGAAACGCTTCCTGAATCGATTGCGATTGTCGGTGGCGGGGTCATCGGAGTGGAATGGGCGTCCATGCTCGTCGATTTAGATGTGAACGTGACGTTGATCGAAGTAGGCGATCGATTACTCCCACTCGAGGATAAGGCAGTCTCCCGTGAAGTGGAGCGTCTATTGAAGAAGCGTGGCGTCCGTGTGAAGAAGAGCGTGACGGTCGACGCTGAACGAACATTGATTCAGGAAAATGCAGTGGAGATTGCTGTCGGGGAAGAGATGTTACAAGTAGACTGTGTCCTCGTCTCGGTTGGCCGAGTTGCCAACACGGAAGACTTAGGACTTCAAAACACTTCTATCGTCGTAGAGAACGGCATCATTCAAGTCGATAGTCAGTATCGGACGAAAGAACGTCATATCTTCGCAATCGGGGATTGCATCGGGAAGTTACAACTCGCCCACGTCGCGTCGGCAGAAGGTGTGAAAGCGGTCGAGACGATTCTTGGTCTTGAGCCGACACCGCTCGATTATGCGCTCATTCCACGCTGTGTATACAGTGTCCCTGAAGTCGCTTCGGTCGGCTTGACAGAAGAAGCGGCAAAAGATGCCGGACATGATGTGAAGACGGGGACGTATCGATTCAACGGACTCGGGAAAGCGCGGATTGAAGGACAAGCCGACGGATTCGTCAAACTCGTTTCGGACAAAGAAACAGACGACCTTCTCGGTGTTCATATCGTCGGACCGAAAGCGACCGAACTCATCACAGAAGGTGGACTCGCGCTCGTCTTGAACGCGACGGCTTGGGAGATGGGACAACTTGTGCACCCGCATCCTGCACTGAGCGAAGCCTTCCAAGAAGCGGCTCTTGCCGTCGATGGATTACCGATTCACGCCTAAGGAGGAACAAGGATGGAACAGATGACTGTAAACTCATATGAAGAGCTTGGTTTAACGAAACAAGATTTATTGGCGATGTACGAAACGATGGTACGTGCCCGCAAAATCGATGAACGGATGTGGAAGTTGAACCGCGCCGGGAAAATCCCATTCGTCGTCTCATGTCAAGGACAAGAAGCGGCGCAAGTCGGTGCGGCGTTCGCACTCGAGAAAGGAATCGACTACGTCTTGCCTTACTATCGTGATGTGGCGGTCGTCCTTCACTTCGGTCAAACATCAAGAGATTTAATGTTATCGGCATTCGCGAAAGCGGAAGATCCAAACTCAGGTGGTCGTCAGATGCCTGGTCACTTCGGTTCGAAAGAGCATCGCATCGTAACGGGTTCGTCTCCGGTCACGACACAAGTCCCTCATGCAGTCGGGATCGCACTTGCGGCGAAGATGAAAAAAGAAGAACTCGTCACGTTCGTTTCGTTCGGAGAAGGGTCTTCGAACCAAGGAGACTTCCATGAAGGCGCAAACTTTGCAGGTGTCCACAAGTTGCCGGTCATCTTGTTCTGTGAGAACAACAAGTATGCGATTTCGGTTCCGCTTACGAAACAGTTGGCATGTGAGCGCGTATCAGACCGTGCAAAAGGTTACGGCATGCCAGGTGTGACAGTCGACGGGACAGACCCGATCGCCGTCTATGCGGTCGTGAAGGAAGCGCGTGAACGTGCACTTCGCGGAGAAGGACCGACATTAATCGAAGCAGAAGTTGAACGTCTCGTGCCACACTCATCGGATGACGATGACAAAGCGTACCGTTCAGCTGAAGAATTGGCTGGGTTAAAAGAGCGGGATGGTATTCAATTGTTCCGTCAACGACTTGTGAACGACGGAATCGCAACGGCGGATACACTTGCTGAAATCGATGCACAAATCGATGCTGAAGTGAATGAAGCGACGACATATGCGGACAAAGCACCGTATGCATCGCCTGAATCTGCACTAGATTACGTCTATGAGGAGGAAAAATGATGAAAACGTTTATCGAAGCGATCAATGAAGCGATTCATGAAGAAATGGAGCGCGACGAAAACGTCTTCGTCGTCGGGGAAGACGTCGGCGTTCGTGGTGGTGTATTCCGAGCCACTCAGGGATTGATTGAAAAGTATGGAGAGGATCGTGTCATCGACGCACCGCTCGCTGAGAGTGCGATTGCCGGAGTCGGGGTCGGAGCTGCCATGTACGGCATGCGACCGATCGCAGAAATGCAATTCGCAGACTTTATCATGCCAGCAGTGAACCAAATCGTTTCAGAAGCGGCAAAAATTCGGTACCGTTCAAACAACGATTGGACGTGTCCGATGGTCATCCGAGCTCCTTTCGGTGGGGGCATTCACGGGGCACTCTATCACTCGCAATCGGTCGAGGCGATGTTCAGTTCGACGCCAGGTCTGAAAGTCGTCATTCCATCAGACCCAGTCGATGCGAAGGGGTTGTTGAAAGCAGCAATCCGTTCGAACGACCCTGTTCTTTTCTTTGAACATAAGCGCGCCTATCGTCTTTTGAAGGCAGACTTGCCGACGGACGAATATACGGTTGAAATCGGTAAGGCTGCGGTTAAACGGGAAGGTGACGATATCACGATCATCACGTACGGTCTTTGCGTGCATATGGCACAAGAGGCTGCGAAAACGCTCGAAGAAGAAGGGGTCAGCACGCACATCCTCGATCTTCGTACCGTCTACCCGCTCGACCAAGAAGCGATCATCGAATCGGTCAAGAAGACAGGTAAAGTGCTACTCGTGACAGAGGACAACAAAGAAGGAAGCATCATCGGAGAAGTGGCGGCGATTATCGCGGAGAAGGCGCTCTTCGAACTCGATGCGCCGATTGAGCGTTTGGCTGGCCCCGATGTGCCGGCAATGCCGTATGCACCACCGATGGAAAAATTCTTTATCGTATCCCCAGAAAAAATTGCCGAGCGGGCGCGTCAGCTCGCGGCGTTTTAAGGAGGCATCTCCATGGAACAAACGATTACTATGCCCCAACTTGGGGAGAGTGTGACAGAAGGAACAATCACGACCTATCTCGTCAAACCGGGAGACCGTGTGGAAGAATATGAACCACTCGCGGAAGTCATGACGGACAAAGTGACGGCAGAGATTCCGGCGACTAGCGCAGGAGTCGTCAAAGAGTTTCTCATTCCAGAAGGGGAGACCGTCAGCGTCGGGACACCGGTATTGACGATGGAAGTCGAGAGCGCGGAGGAAGCTGCAGTTGAGACGAAGACAGAACCGATTGCAGAAACGGCACCTGCAGAATCCGTCTCTAAGCAAGCTGTCGCCACTGCACCGAAAAAACAAAGTGGAAACGGTCGATACTCTCCTGCCGTCATCCGACTCGCCAATGAGAACGATATCGATTTGAATGAACTGAGCGGAAGCGGTCTAGGCGGTCGGATCACGCGGAAAGATATTCTTCGTTACTTATCAGAAGGACGTCCGGCATCGACTTCTGAGAAAGCGACACAAGCGCCTGTCCAAGAGACGATGGTACAGACGAAGTTGGACGTTCCGACTGAGGCACCACGTCCTGTCGTTGAACCGTCACAACCGGTCGCATCATCATCGACTTCATCTGGCCGTTATGAATCGATTCCGACAGCCGGGGTACGTCAAGCGATTGCGAACAATATGGTCCGCTCGAAACACGAGGCTCCACACGCATGGCTCATGATTGAAGTGGATGTGACGAACCTCGTCGAAGCCCGTGCAAAGTTAAAAGATGAGTTCATGAAACGGGAAGGCGTCAAATTGACGTTCATGCCATTCTTCATGAAGGCAGCCATCGAAGCATTGAAGAAGTATCCGATGATGAATTCGGAGTGGGCAGGCGATCACATCAAAGTTCACCAAGACATCCATCTCTCGGTAGCCGTCGCGGCAAACGACGCCCTATACGTTCCGGTCATTCGCCAAGCGGATGAGAAGAATATTAAAGGACTAGCCGTTTCCCTTCAAGACGTGGCAACGCGAGCGCGTGAGAACCGCTTGAAGGCTGAAGAAATGCGTGGTGGGACATTCACCATCAACAACACAGGTGCGTTTGGTTCGATCCAATCAGCGCCAATCTTGAATTACCCACAAGCGGCAATCCTATCGGTCGAGTCGATTGTGAAGCGTCCGGTCTGGATGAACGGGATGTTCGCGGCACGCGATATGGTCAACCTTTGTATGTCTGTCGACCATCGTGTCCTTGACGGTCTCGTCGCAGGTCAGTTCTTACAAGCGATCAAGCACTCACTCGAGTCGATTGACCCGAACACATATACCGTATATTGATTAAGAAATGGAGGCGCCCCAGTAGGGTGCCTCCATTTCTTATGAGTTATAGCCAACGAATACCGTGAAAACGAAGCTTACGGCTGAGATCAGTAAGAGAAGGAATGAGAAAGACATGCCCATTCTGACGAGTCCTTTGGAGAGTCGTGGTTTGGATTTATATAGTGCGAACGCAAACATGAGACTGAATAGGCCGAGCGTCGTGAATAGTGTGAGTGGAATTGCTCGGTCGTAAAGAACTTGAAGTAGATCCAATGTAGAATCATCCTTTCTAATCATGCACCTTCGAATCGTCGTTGATGGACACGGTACGTCAATCTGCTGACTACGACGAACACGAGAAGGAACATCCAGTATATAAAAATATAGTTTAATGAAAATGCAGAAACCCCATCATGTCTGACCGAAGAAATCCAAAGCAAAAGGAGTGAGGTAGGGAAATGAATCAATATTACAAGATAGGGCATGAACTTCATGAAGGATAAGGCGTTTGTCGACGGATTGCGCATGAGATATATGGCAATCAAACCAATCAGCACTTCGATTCCACCAAGGGTGAAATAGGCGAGTGACTCAGAAAGACTGGTCTCTAGAATCGGTAAGGCAAGCGTTGCAAGACCAAGACTCCCAATCATTACTAAAGCAAACAAGATGTAGTCACCTCCAGAAAAGGGTTGATTCCATATGTTCATTGTAAAAAAATGGATGCTTAAATTCAATACCTCAGAAAAACACGCCATTCATAGAAATGGCGTGTCGGTGATTTCCTTAAATCGATTGTTCAATCATCGATTCGATGTCGCGACGAACTTCAGCTACTGATAAACGTGCGGCGTCATAGCGTACACGATGAGTCGACTCGTCTGTTCCCGTCAAGTCAGCAAAGAGACTTCCGAGGTCGTGGACACTGCGGTCGACTTGAATGAGCAATTCGATGGCATCCTCGTCTTGTAGAATCACAACTTCTACCTCGTCTAACTGGCGACCGAATCGCGAACCGTTCGCTGAATACTCGAGTTCTTGGGCAATCGGAAGACGTCCCGAACGATGACGTGCCGGGAGCATCTCCGTGTCGGCTTTCTTCAAACGGAATCCGAGCTCGTCCATCGCATCTAATATGACTTGTTGAACTGCATTCGGTTGTACGGTGATCGCATCTTCATCTTTTGGATCGACGGCTTGGGCGATATCAAGGCCCGTTTCAATCCATGATTTCGATTGGCTCACAGAGAGTGGCGTATTGAACGGGACGTTGACTGTGAACGGAATTTCTTTCACTTCTCCGGGACCAATCATAAACGGTGCTTCATTCAATAAGATTTTTTCAATCGTGAACGTCGAGTATGTCGACTTATCGTTCACCTCATGTTTATACAACGTATTGAAGAAGAGATAGATGCTGTCGACGGATTGTTCGACCGAACCGCCTTCGATATGGACGACTCCAGTGAGTTCTCCACCGGGTGAACAGTGGCTCTCATTCAAGCGTGTGTCGACTTTTGCGGCACCGATTCCGATTGATGATAAAATCTTTTTAAACATATGTGTATCCTCCTTTGACGTAACGTCGTCTTCGTGTAATAGTATGTACGGACAGGTGAAACGATATGTTTCAAAATTTCTAAAAAAGGATTGAATCCAGTGGAATATAAAGCGTTACAAGAGCGTCTCGCAGACGTCTTACAATCAAATCATCTCGTGTCGGCGACCATCAGTCAACCCCGTCAAAAATCTAGCGATCTCAGACGTGTCAAATTGAAACCGGTCATGCTACGAAATGCGTATCATATCCAGTTCGAGTATCAGTATGAGCGGGTGATGAACCATAAAAACTTGACACCAGATGAGGCCGTCACAGAAGTGAATGAGCTTCTCGAAACATTCCGACAAGGACAGTTTCAGTTAAAAGATTCCGACCTCCAGTTCCAATTATCGAAAAAGTTCAAAGTGACATTGAAAGAAAAGCAGACGGCTCAAAAAGAAGTTCAACTGAGCCACAATCGGGAAAAACAGTACGTGCTTCCACTCGACGAGCCAGTTCCGTTTCTCATTCGACTCGGCATTCAGTCAACGGACGGAAAAGTGAAGCGTCAAAAGTATGACAAGTTCAAACAGATCAATCGTTTCCTCGAGTTCATTGAGGATTCACTGAAATACTTGCCGGCAGACCGTACCGTTCGAATCTTGGATTTCGGGTCAGGGAAGTCGTATTTGACGTTCGCGCTCTATCATTTCCTTCATGAGATGAAAGGATATGACGTCCATATCACAGGGCTCGATTTGAAGAAAGAGGTCATTGAAGAGTGTGCATCGATTGCGAAAGACTTAGGATATGAACGGCTCGAATTTTTAGTCGGAGACATTAATGAATATGAAGGGGAAACAGTTGTTGATATGGTCGTGACCCTTCATGCATGTGATGTGGCGACAGACATGGCGTTGGCACGTGCCGTCCGCTGGGGCGCGAAAGTCATCTTAAGCGTTCCGTGTTGTCAAAAGGAATTGAATCGTCAAATTCAAGCGTCGAATTTAGACGTGATGCTCCAACATGGCTTGATCAAAGAACGGTTCGCCTCACTCGCGACCGATTCCATTCGGGCTGAACTGCTTGGACTTGTCGGGTATGATGCCCAGCTGCTCGAATTCATCGACCTCGAGCATACGCCGAAAAATATCATGATTCGTGCCTACTTGACGAACCGTCAGGCGAGCGCAGAGACGAAGGCACGTTACCTTGCTTTCAAACAGATGTTAGGGGCAGACCCGTTCTTAGAACGTGAATTGAGCGATAGACTTGTCCTCAAGGTAGAACAAGACGTAAAATAAGGGAGTACAGACGAAATGTCGAAAGGGGAAACAACATGGATTTTCAATTATATTTTCAAGATGTAGTCGAACAAGCGCGTAACGAAGTACGTGCTGCAGGATACACAGAGCTCACGACACCGGAAGAAGTAGACGGAGCACTGAAAAAAGAAGGGAAGACACTCGTCCTCGTCAACTCGGTTTGTGGGTGTGCAGGCGGGATTGCTCGTCCAGCTGCCGCATACGTCAACAAGATGGAAGGTGTGAAGCCTGACCATTTCGTGACCGTGTTTGCTGGTCAAGACCGTGAAGCGACAGATCGTGCACGTGAGTATTTTGAAGGATATGCACCGTCTTCACCGTCAATCGCACTTCTTGAAGATGGCAACATCGTGACGATGGTAGAGCGTAGTGAAATCGAGTCATCGACTGCTGAAGAGCTCGTCGACCAATTGCAAACATTGTTCGACATCTACTTCGCATAATCAAGCATCGGCGCAAAGGCACTGCCTTTGCGCTTTTGTGAAAAGGGGCAGGGTATATGGAACCAGTCATCAAAATCATGACGGAGGCAGAGTATATGATTGCCCTGTCACGCGGTGAGATCAATGAGCCGTCACTTCAATCGGAAGGGACGATTAAATGTTGTACGCCGCAACAGATTGGAAAGGTCGTCAAAAAGTCGTATTCGGGTGAAGCAGTCGTTCTCGTATCGTTACACGTCAACCGACTTGGTCAGCTGCTACATTATGAGTTGGATGAGGATGGAGAACGTTATCCACATGTGTATAGTGCCATCCCGATGACTTCGGTCAAACAGGTGCAACCGTATGGGTCACGCGACAATGGAACGGTCACATATTTCGCTTTCGAGCGAATGTGACCTTCTTTTTTGTATAATTTGCATGAATATACTTTACAAGTAATAATTATGTGTATATAGTGGTTGAAGACACAAGTCGGACAACTGATGTGTCATAGAACAGTTGAGCTACGTTCACACATATGTCATAATTTTTTTAAAAGTTCTGATAATTATCATTCAACTACGAAAGGGAGATGAAGATGAAAAAAGGTTTTCTAGCATTATGTTTAGCAGGACTGGCCGCGTTCTCAGTCGCGTGTGGGGCAGACGTGAACGAAGGAGGATCGACATCGACCGATGGTGAGGATGACAAAGTCATCGTCATGGGTACAAGTGCCGATTACTTCCCATATGAGTTCGTCGATACAGCGAATGGTGACGAGATTGTCGGATTTGATATCGATATCGCCAAAAAAGTGGCAGAGAACATGGGATATGAATTGAAAATTGAAGATATGGATTTCGGAAGCTTACTTGGAGCCCTCAATGCAGGTCGAGTCGACTTCGTCATGGCGGGGATGACTCCGACAGAAGAGCGTAAAGAAAATGCCGATTTCTCAGATATTTATTTCACAGCGGTGAACTTGATCTTGTCAAAAGATGATTCGCTTCAATCACTTGAAGACTTGAAAGGGAAAAAGATCGGAGTCCAGCTCGGTTCGATTCAAGAAGGGATTGCACAAGATCAAATCACAGATGCTGAGATTGTTTCATTGAACAAGATTCCTGAGATCATTCAAGAAATCAAGACAGGACGTATTGACGCGATGGTCATCGAAGATACGGTAGCGAAAAAATACCTCGAGCAAGATAGTGAATTGACGACATTTGAAATTGTGGACGAAGAAGAAGCAGGTTCTGCTGCTGCCTTCCGTAAAGATGATGATCTCCGCGATCAATTCAATGAAGAATTGAAGAAGATGATCGACAGTGGAGAAATCGAAGAGTTAGCACAGAAGTGGTTTGAAGAAGAGGCTGCGCCAGCCGAATAATGATTCGTACGAGGCTGACTGAAGATGAATCGGTCAGCCCTTTTTTAGGAGGAACTCACTATGGATTTTAGCCGGATTTATGATTCGATCCCTTATATACTTGAGGGGATTCCAGTCATGTTCCAAGTGGTGATCGTCTCGGCATTGATTGGGATCTCACTTGGGATTGTTGTCGCTACATTAAAAATTGTCCCAAATCGTCTGATTAACTTTATCGGACATGCTTATACGGCGGTGTTCCGTGGGACACCACTCATTTTGCAACTCGCCATCATCCACTTCGGATTGCCGCAACTGACGGGATATATCACGACACCGTACCAGTCAGCGGTCATCGCCTTCTCGCTCAACTCTGGGGCGTATATTTCAGAGATTATTCGAGCGGGTATCCAAGCAGTAGATAAAGGACAGTGGGAGGCTTCGGATGCTCTTGGTGTCCCGTATGTCAAACAGTTACGTTCCATCATCTTGCCACAGGCGTTCAAGAACATCTTGCCTGCTCTTGTGAACGAGATGATCACATTAACGAAAGAGTCTGCCCTCGTCTCGACGGTCGGGGTGCTCGATATCATGCGTCGTGCGCAAATCGTCGGTGGGCAGAAGGCAATCTACTTCGAACCGCTTCTTTTCGCCGGTGTGATATACTTTACGATAGTGATGATCTTGACGTATCTTGGACAACGTCTAGAAAAACGGTTAAGAAAGAGTGATGGAAGATGATCGAAGTAAAAGACCTACACAAACAATTTGGTGACTTAGAAGTGTTAAAAGGAATCACGACGACGATCGAGCGTGGTGAAGTGGTTGCTGTCATCGGACCGTCCGGGTCTGGTAAATCGACATTTCTACGCTGCTTGAACATGCTTGAGATTCCAACGAGCGGTACGGTCAGTGTCGACGGATTCGAGCTCACGAAAAAAGGAGCGAACGTCGCGAAGGCGCGTCAAAACATTGGGATGGTATTCCAACAGTTCAACTTGTTCCCTCATATGAGCGTATTGGACAATTTGACGTATGCACCGATCAACGTCTTGAAAGTCAGCAAGACGGAAGCGCTAGAACGTGCGAAGAAATTACTGGAACGTGTCGGCCTCTCTGAGAAAATCGACGCCTATCCGAGCCAACTTTCAGGTGGACAAAAACAACGTGTCGCCATTGCGCGTGCCTTGGCGATGGAACCGAACGTCATGTTATTCGATGAACCGACATCGGCACTTGACCCGGAGATGGTCAATGAAGTACTTGATGTTATGAAAGGATTGGCCGAAACGGGAATGACGATGGTCGTCGTCACACACGAGATGGGCTTTGCCCGTGAAGTGGCAGACCGTGTCCTCTTCCTCGACGAAGGCATCCTGATGGAAGAAGGAAAACCGGCTGACCTGTTATTAAACCCGCAAACAGACCGGGCGAAACGTTTCTTGGAGAAAGTGTTGTAATCTGATTTCACATGGGAAGGATGAAAGCAAATGAACATCACGTACTACGGACATGCGACGGTAGGGTTTGAAATTGATGGTGTAAATGTGTTGATTGATCCGTTTTTGACGAGCAACCCGCATACAGACGTGGATCCATCCACGCTACGCCCAGACTATTTGTTGCTCACACATGCTCATTTCGATCATATCGAGGATGTCGAATTGATTGCGAAATCGTCGGGTGCGACGATTGTGGCGACACATGAACTCGCAACGTATTACGAGAAAAAAGGCTTCTCTGTTCACGGGATGAACATCGGGGGAGGTCATGCCTTTCCGTTCGGACGCGTCACGATGACGCAAGCGTTCCACAGTTCGAGCTTTGACATGGGGGATACACCGGTCTATATGGGGATGCCTGCCGGATTCATCATCGAGACGAACGAACTGACGGTCTACCACGCTGGAGACACGAGTCTCTTCTCAGATATGAAGATGTACGGAGAACGTTTTGAAATCGATGTCGCTTTCCTTCCGATCGGAGACAACTTCACGATGGGACCGACAGACGCATTAGATGCGGCGCAGTGGCTACAAGCGAAACGTGTCGTTCCGATTCACTTTGATACGTTCCCGCCGATTAAACAAGATGCTCAGGCATTTTGTGACCAATTGCACCGTCGAGGTCTCTTGATTGAACCGAATACGACGATCGAGATTTGAGTGTGGACGTGATACAAGCGACGAGAAAGTTCGTCGAAACGATTCATGCAAATGATCAGACGGGTCATGATATTGCCCACATCGAGCGGGTCGTTCGACTCGTAAAGCGCTTGATGGAAAATGAACCGGTCGATCGAACGGGACTTCTGCTAGCCGCTTATTTACATGACGTCGAAGACCATAAGCTCGGTCGTCCAAAAGGGCTCGTCAAACAACATTTGGCTTCTCTTGACATCACAGAGGAGCGAGCGAGTTTCGTGGAAGCGTTGATTGATGAGGTTTCTTTTTCAAAAGGCATGACACCAACGACTCGGGAAAGTGAAATCCTACAAGATGCCGACCGCCTTGATGCGATTGGGGCCATCGGTATTGCGCGAACGTTCCAATTCGCGGGTTCTCGCGGTACACCTCTTGATTTGTCAGAGGATAGTGCGATTCAACATTTTCAAGATAAGTTATTGAAGTTAGCGTCGATGATGCATACGAAAGAAGCGAAACGCTTGGCACATTCACGTCATGTCTTCATGGAAAGGTTCTACAACCAGTTTCATGAAGAATGGGACGGGATGGATACATGAAAGGGACGACCGATTGATTTCGGTCGTCCCTTTTTCTAGGTTAGAATGGATGTTTGTTGAGCCAATGTCCACCGTCTAATGAAATACAATCTCCGTTCAAATAGCGCATTTCGTCTGATGCCATCCAGTAAGCGAGGTCCGCGATTTCTTCAGGTGTCCCAAAACGTCCGAGCGGGACGTTACGGCGAATGCGCTCCACTTCCTTCACATGGGATACGAGCTTTTCAGCACCGCCGGTCCGTTCAATCGGTCCGGGACTGATGGCATTGACGCGAGCGCCGAATTGATAGCCCCATTCAACTGCGAGCGTTCGCGTCAAGTTCAAGACGCCTGCTTTCGCTGCCGCACTCGGTGCGACACCAGGTCCTGCCTGCCATGCATATGAGGCGACCATATTAATGATGGAGCCGCCACGGATTTCATCTGCTTCCCAATGTTTCCCGAGAACATGGGTGCAGTTGAATGTCCCGTTCAAGACGATGTCGATGACACTTGCCCAACCATTAGGAGATAAATCAAGGGTCGGACACACAAAATTCCCGGCAGCATTGTTGACGAGTGCGTGTACAGGTCCATAAGCGGATACGATGTCAGCCAGTGCTTTCGCGCATCCTTCATAGTCACGAACGTCATGTTGCACACTCATCGCCTGACCCGCGTCGATTGAATTCAATTCGTTCATCGCTTCTAGTAGTCGTTCCTCGTTTCGACCGCTGATAGCGACGTTCCATCCTTCCTGTTTAAATTTTAATGCCATCGCTTTCCCCATGCCGGACGATCCCCCGGTAATCCAAATCGTTTTCATCTTAATTCCCCCTCAGAAATGAATGGTCGTTCATTTATAGTATTCGTCTTGCGATGCGAAAATCCTCTAATAAGATATTGATTCATGTTGAATCATTTCTTCGTCCTGAAACGTATACAGACGTCAAGCAGCCCGACTCGTATAAGCCGGGCTGCTTTTCATTGAATTTTTTTCAAGTACTTCAAACCGAGTTCACGGTCAATCGTGTACATTGTACCAGCAACTTTCTCGCCCCAGTATGGATCGGATGCATAGAAGATATTGATGCCTTCCTGCTTGTTCCCGGGATAATCGCCACGAGCGTACGGCCCTGTGACATATTTAGTCGCAAACAATTCAGCAGCAGCTTGTACGCTGGCGTCAATTGTTTTAAAGGATGTCGCATTCCCGCTCGGGTCGTCATCTGTCGCGCGGAACCCAAATAGGTTCCGCTTGTCTCGAGCGATATCGGACGTTCCAAATCGGGACTCATGCCCGGCAACCGCCAGCAGGAATAAGGCATTGATGTTATACGTATCTTCTGCCCGTTTAAAGGACTTGCCTTCCCCAGCGAGTGGTGAATCGATGGATTTTAAATATTGATCAAACTCGTCAGCCGAATATGGGGATGACGTGCGAATCGATGCAAATTGATAAGGAGAATCGAAGACGTCTTGGACACGTTCTGTGTAAAAACGGTCATCCGAGTTTTTTTCTGTCGGACCTACAAGGAACGTACCGGCGAGATTGGCGTTCGCTTCCACCGTATGGTAGACGTCACCTTCTCGAATCTCGTAAAATCCACGTCTCTTCACAACTGCTTCAGGAAATAACGCCATTTGATCCGGTTTGACATACACATCCGCCCCGGAGATACGTACTTTAAGATGATCGTCTCCGCGTTCAATTAGTTGAAGTCTCGTGCCACCAGCGACATAGGATTGTCGTGTTTTAAATGATGCATCTTTATATAAGTTTGTGATAGCATCACTCGGAGTGACGACGACTCCGGTACCTGTAAAATCGAGTACTTCTCCAGAGGGGGAGAACAATGTCCGGTTCTTACCGGCCGTCATGTATCGTTTTGCTTCTGCGAGAGATTCGAACGACCTCGTGACACGGTCGCCATTCGTCACCGTTTCGACGGTATAGGTGTCTTCACGGGAAGATTGAATCCATAAAAAGGCTGCGATGGCGAGACTAAGTGTCGCAATCATCGGCCAAACCTTAAGTCTTTTCTTTCGTTTCAATCAAATCACTTCCAAACTTTTGAATTGCCAAACGAGTTGATTTAGTCAACAATTTGATGGAGAAGGGGGAAATTAGTATGAAAATTGGAACGCGGACGTTAAAGACCGCGGTCGCAGCAGGTATCGCGATGCTCATTTCCGAAACAATTCATCTCGATTATTTTGTATTTGCAGCCATTATCGCCATTTTAAGTATTCAAGAGACGCGTAAAAAATCGATTCGCGCCTCCTATGAACGAGTCATGGCAAGTCTTCTCGCCATCGGAATGGGTGCGGCGATGTTCACGCTACTCGGCTATTCACCGGTGACGCTCACACTTTATTTTGTCATTTTCATTCCACTCGTACAACAATTGAAACTGCAAGATGGGCTCATTACAAGTGTCGTCATCTTGACCCACCTCTACACCGAAGCACAGTTTTCACTCGAGTTATTTATCAATGAGCTATTGCTCATTGCAATCGGTGTCGGTGTCGGGCTCGTCGTCAACATGTATATGCCGACGCTTGACCGTGAGATTGAACGGATTAAAGAGAATATCGACCGTTCGCTTGCTGTTCTGTTTTATGACGTTGCGGCATGTGTCGAGACGGGCGTCTATAACAATCACTCGATGATGCTCATCAAGACGCGGGACTATCTGAAAGAGGGGAAAGATTTGGCTCTTCGCCGTATGGGGAACTCAATCGGAAAGCGAAACGAGGACATGGACTATCTATATTTCCGAATGCGTGAACGACAGTATGATATTCTCAAACGAGTCGCTGATAACGCCAGAGAAATCACGATGGTCGTCAATGAAGCGAAACCGGTCGCGACGTTTTTACGTCGAGTCGGGGACCATGTGAACGAGCAGGCCGATGCCTCTGTCTTTTTACAGGAGCTAGAAGAGATGATTGAGCATTATCGAAAAAACGTACCTCTCCCCACGACGCGTGAGGAATTCGAGGTACGCTCATCCTTATTAAATATTTTATCAGATGTAAAAAGTTACTTGATCTTGAAAGAGCGATACATCTTGCTCTTAAAAGAACATGGTCATGCTCGAGAGAAACGTGCTGATTAAAAAGATTGAGACGATGACGACGACGCCGATTTGAATGATGCGTTGTCGTCTTTTCTGTTTTTTCTTCATGGTCTGCCTCCATATACGTGTTTGCCATCATTGTACAGAATGGAAAAGATTCGTGCAATCCAGGGGAGTTTGATATAATGGTCAAGAAATGTTTGGATGGAGGGATGTTGTTTATGGTAAACGAGACACGCGTGCTCGACACATTTTTAGGATTGGTCGGCATCGATTCAGAAACGAAGGAAGAAGCGGTCATCTGTGAACATTTGAAAGGTGTATTCACAGAGCTTGGCTGCGACGTCTACGAGGACGACGCATCAACGAAGACGGCACACTCTGGTAACAACTTGATCATCACGTTGCCTGCAACGAAAGAAAATGTTGATCCGATTTACTTTACGGCTCACATGGATACGGTCACTCCAGGTAAAGGAATCAAGACGAGCATCAAAGACGGATATGTCGTCACGGATGGTACGACGATTCTCGGAGCAGACGACAAGACCGGCCTCACTGCGATGATCGAACTCGTGCGTGTATTGAAAGAAAAACAAATTCCACATGGTCAAATCCAGTTCGTGATCACGGTCGGGGAAGAATCAGGTCTCGTCGGTGCGAAAGTATTGGATTTATCGAAAATCGATGCGAAGTTCGGTTTTGCCCTTGATTCGGATGGACCAGTTGGAGACATCATTGTCGCCGCTCCGACTCAAGCAAAAGTGAACGCGAAGATTTACGGGAAGACGGCTCATGCTGGTGTCGCACCTGAAAAAGGAATCTCGGCGATTCAAATCGCAGCGAAAGCCATCGCGAAGATGCCGCTCGGTCGTATCGATGAAGAGACGACAGCCAACATCGGACGTTTCGAAGGGGGTCGCGCGACAAACATCGTGTGTGACTATGTCGAAGTTCTTGCTGAGGCCCGTTCCCTCATCCATGAGAAGATGGAGAAACAGGCGGAAACGATGAAACAAGCGTACATCGAGGTCGCTGAGTCGTTCGGTGGTCGTGCCGAAGTGGACATCGACATCATGTATCCTGGATTCAAATTTGAAGAAGGCGACGAAGTCGTTGAAGTTGCGAAACGTGCGGCCCAGACAATCGGACGCCCGACACGAATCCTCCATTCAGGTGGAGGGTCGGATGCCAACGTGATCGCAGGTGGCGGAATCCCGACAGTCAACTTGGCTGTAGGCTATGAAGAGATTCATACGACGAACGAACGGATGCCACTTGAAGAGTTGTATAAACTCGTCGAATATGTCGTGACAATCGTTGAAGAAGTCGCATCACCTAAGCAATAAAAAAGAGCCGACCATTCGTCGGCTCTTCGTATGTGTTCGTACTCGTTATGCTGCGAACTCCAGTGATTCTAAAATCAACTCGTCTGTGCAATGAAGTTCGATCGCTATGTCGTGAATGCGGATAGAGGTGCCTTGTTCCTGTTGGTGCAAGCGATTCATCAAAGCTGCGCGTTCTCGAATCGTCTCATAAATCGATTCGGGTTGTTCTGCCTTGGTCATCACAAATCACATCCTTTTCAGCGATTACGTCAAGTATAGCATGGAACGGCTTGAAGAAAGGAATTAAATATTTATGAAGTTACAGTTTTTAGGAACTGGGTCGGGGATGCCTTCGAAACAGCGCAACGTATCGGGGCTAGCTCTCGATTTATCGAACGTGACCTGGCTGATTGATTGTGGCGAGGGCACGCAACACCAAATGCTCTATACGAAAATCAAACCGAGAAAAGTGACAGCGGTATGGGTGACGCATCTTCATGGTGACCATGTATTCGGATTGCCTGGATTCTTATCGACTCGTTCGGCACTCGATGGAACCGCCCCCTTGACCGTCTATGGACCAAAAGGATTGAAAAAATGGCTTGAAGCTACTTTGCGTGTCACAGGCTCACATCTAGGATACGAGCTGACCGTGATCGAGTACTCGGACGGGGACACATTCATACAAGACGACCATCTCGTCACTGTGCGAAAATTAGAGCATCGGTTCCCTTCATTCGGTTTCCGAATCGATGGTCCAGAAAAACCGGGCATGCTACGCGTCGATCTTGTAAGAGAACTCGGTATTCCAAGTGGACCGATTTATCGAACCATCAAAGAATCAGACCGATTTGAATTTGAAGGAAAATGGTATGACTCTAAAGAATACGTCACTGAACCGATTCCGGGAAAAATCGTAGCGATTTTAGGAGATACAATCCCGTGTGAGAACGCGCAGAAGTTGGCGGATGGAGCAGACCTCCTCGTTCACGAGGCGACGTTTATGGAGGCGGAACAAGAGCTCGCTCGGAAGTATGGTCACTCGACGACACGTGAAGCGACCGCTCTAGCGAATGCGTGCGCCGTCGGCAAGCTGATTGTGACACACATCTCAGCACGCTATGTCGGACGAGAGGAAGAATTTGTTCAAGAAGTTGTGTCGGATTTTCCATCGAGTCTCGTTGCGACGGACTTTTTAGAATATACAGTGGGGGAGTGATGTGACCATTCAACTCTATGTATGGGCAGCCTTTTTAGTAATCAGCGTTCTATTAGGGATTCGATTGAATCAATTAAAAGAGTCGGAAGCGAACTTTTTTCCAAAGTTCTTATTTTATTCACTGCTTGGAATCGTGTCTTTCCCCATCGGCGGTTTTCACATTCCGATTGGCTTTCTATTGTCTTTTTTGTTCTTTCCGAAACAGAACAGCCGGTATAAATGGTATGGGGCACTGTTAGGGTTCTTCTTTTTTCTTGTCTTGCTTTTTGTCCCGTTATTCGATCAATCCGGGTTTCGTTCCGAATCGCAACAAATCGGCGCCGTTTCGGTCACGGATGAATCGTTTGATGACATGACCGAAAAATTGTTACAACGAATCAATAGTGAATCGATTAAATTAGATCGTGGGAAACTACAGATCGACCGAGAAGGGAACGTTCAATCCATTGAGTACTTACTCATGGTGGAACGAGCCGAATCGTTCCAACAGATCCGTGTAACATACGGCTCAGGACAACTTTCGTATGAACAAGTCGATGAACTGCGTAAAGAATCTGGACAGGCCTTTTTTGAAAAGCTTGTCGAATTCGACCACATGCTGTCGACGTTACGAGGTCCTTCATGGGATGAATATACTGACGTCGTTTCTGCCCCAGTGTTACAACTTTCCTATGATGGGCTGTATGACATGTACACGTTCGAAAACGAATCGATGCTCATGATCAATCGGGACAATGAACTGGTCAAGTTCTGGCTCCAGCGCGAACCAGTCCTCGCAAACAGCATCCAACTCGTCGGACTGACACGGGAAGGACGAAGTTCAGGCGAACGTTTTGCGATACTATATAATTATTCGATACATCAACGAGAGGATTTGACAGAATGATCAAACCGTATTTGAGTATTTCACTATTAACGACCGCACTTCTTGTCGGATGTGGCGGAGAAGAAGCCCAACAAGAGGCGTGCGATGTAAGTCCGACCATTTCCGTATACAATGCGGCGACGGAAGAGACACTCTATCAAGAGAAGAGCGTCTGTTTGGAAGAGGATGCGACCGTGCTCGACGCATTGAAAGCGACAGGGCTTGACCTCGAAGTGACAGGAAGCGGAGACATGTCGTACGTGACGGCAATCGAAGGCATCGAAGAAAAATCTGAAGGACAATCGTCAGGCTGGGTATTTGCTTTTAATGGCGCGCCCGGAGATGAAGGGGCCGGTGCTAAAGAAGTAGAATCGAGGGATGTCATTCAGTGGCGGTTTGAAGAAGATGCGATTGCTTTCTTCGAATGAGGCAGATTGGGAGCGGCGACATCCTGTCACGCTCCTTTTCTTTCTATTTAGTCATCTATTCATTCTGACGTATATCTATGATGTCACAGTATTTGTCATCGGCCTTGTCCTTTTGCTCATGCTTGAACGTCGGTTTCCATGGACGATGCTCATCGTATTGATTGCGTTTGCTGTTGTCTCGGTCTTCCCTGCATTGTTCGGATGGGAGTTATCGCTCACTTACATATGGCGTCAGCTATTGAAGTTGGCTACTTTCTTACTTGGCATGCTTTGGATTTCTCGGATTGTTCGATTGGAACGATTGCTCCCACTTCTCTATAAATGGCCCCGTTCAACTTCCCTCTTGTACGGGGCGTGGGCACTTATTCCTTCGATGGAACGAGCGGTACGTCAGTCGCTCAGAAGTCACCCGAAAGGAGCCTGGCAAGAAGCAATCGAGATTGGCATTAATAGCCAAAGGCATGAGCCACGATTTGCGGTCGAGCCGATGCGTCGCTTCCGATTTGAGGATGTTCTCCAACTCTTTATGATTGGCTTGATTGGCTACGTATCACTCGAGTGGACCATCATCCCATGGCTCATCTATCCATACGTCACAAAAGGAGGTGTTCGTGATGCAATGGCTTTCTACCGTTGACGGGTCGCTCGAGGCATATATCGAGCGGTATCGTCCTCGAGTCATCAGAATGAATCAACCATTCTCAGGAAAAGTTGGTCATTTATTATCCCGTGTTGATTCGCTTCGGGGGGCGGAACTCGCCTCACTCTTACAAATCGATGCCCTGTATCCAAAAGCGTTTGACGCCTGTTCAAGCGGTGAGCAACAGATTGTACAAGTCGCTTATGCTCTATTAGATCAGCCCGAAGCAATTGTACTTATCGAACCGTTCCGCTACCTCGATCAATTCCGTAGAGAACATCTAGAGATGCTACTTCGTCGTACTTCCGGTCTCGGTGTTCGGATTGGTTATACGGAACGGGCGCAAGAATCGTCTGAAGACATGAAAATCACTTTCCGACAATCGGAGACGATACCAAGAATTGAAGCGACCGATGTATCCTATCGTCATCCGCTTCAGGCGACTTATGCCATTGAAGAAGTGACGGTCCAAATGAATGAACCGGGCCTCACCGTCTGTATTGGGACGAACGGAAGTGGAAAATCGACGTTGCTCGAACTTTTAGCAAGGAGCAGACGCCCTCTTCGTGGACGGGTGAAGCGGGGGGAGCGAGCTGCTTATCTTCCTGCCGAAACGGAATACGGTCCGTTTCCGCAAGAATCGAACCGGAGGATCGCTCAACTACAAGCCGTCCTGAACGACTCGGCAAGCGTCCTTTTGCTCGATGAACCGACGGTGGATTTAACGAATGGGGAACGTACGGCGTTCCTTGAAGCGCTCTTGAAAAAGTCCGAATCAGCACGTGTGCTTTGTGCGACACATGATTTGGCGTTAGTCGACCAAGCGACGGACGTGATTTACCTTGCGAGTGGTCGCGTGGTCTTTCAAGGAGAACGGTCACTCTTTCAAGAACGGAGTACGCTATGGTCACATACGTCCTCGCCATTCTGATTGCCATCCTGGTCCTGTATCGATTTGAGAAATCCGATCTCCCGGTTCAACCGCTCGTGCAGCTCTTGGCACTCGCAGTCATCGGTCGCTGGCTTTTCATGACGATTCCGAACGTACAACCGACGACAGCCATTTTGATGCTGACGGCACTATGTATTGGATTGAATGCTGCGGCGGTCCTTGCGCTCTTCGTACCCATCTTGTCAGGTCTGTTGCTCGGGATCGGACCGTTCGTCTTCTATCAATTTTTAGGCTGGCTCCTTATCGTAACGCTCGTCAGCAGTTTTAGACCGTTATGGATGAAGTCGAACATCCTTTTTCTTCTGTTTGGTTTTTTGTCCGGATTTATATATGGATGGACGACCAATCTAGCGTTCTTCGAAGTGATTGGAGCTGATTATTGGAAGCTACTTCTACTCAGCGTCCCGTTTGACTTGGCACATGGGCTATCGAATGTCGTTTTCCTCTTTTTAATCCGTCCCTTGTTCGAGCGCATATTCCTTCGTCAGCTCGGGTAAACATACAATAGTCATATCATTTTGAGTGAGGTGAACGACGGATGGGTGCATATATCAATCTCACAGAAGTCGGCATGTTTCTACTCGTAGGACTATTGTTTATCTTGTTAAACCTGATTCTATTGGCAAAACGTTACACGAGAGCCCGTTTTGCCATGATCAGCATCCTTGCGGCGAGCGTGTGGCCAGCACTCATGATTGTGCTTTCCGTGGAACAACTGAGCATCATGGACCAGCTCACGTCAGGAGACCTGACGCTCGATGCCGTCATGGCGTGGGGAGTCGTCATCGCTACAGCGCTGATGACTATGATTCCGGCAGGTGTATTTCTACACCGGCTTGTGAACGTCTCTCGCTTACACTCTGAACCATAAAAGGAGCGACCCGATGCGGTCGCTCCTTTTTCATGTAGTCGATTCAGCAGGTGTTCCATCAGCCGGTTTTTGGACGCGACGTAATACTTCGAGACTGAGAGCTCGTGGCATCAATTTGGCGACCCCGACCAATAACTGATTAGAGAGTCCAGGGATGACCACACGCTTGTTATTCATCACCCCTTTGTATCCGAAGAAGGCGACGAGATGAGATGGCATTTTCGAGAATGACAATTCACTCCCGGCACGATTAAAGAAGTTCGTATCCGTCGGGCCAGGGCATAACACACTCACATGCACGCCACTACCTTTCACCTCGGCATGAATCGCTTCAGTGAATGAGAGGACATAGGCTTTCGTCGCGTAATAGACGGCCATATATGGACCAGGTTGGAAGGCAGCGACGGATGCAACGTTCAACACATATCCGTGGTCACGTTCGAGCATGCCAGGCAAATAGGCTTTCGTCAGTTCGGTCAACGTATTGACGTTCAATCGGACCTCGTCGGCTTCCGTCTCAGCATCAAGGTCGGCGAACGCGCCGGACGTGCCAAACCCGGCATTGTTAATTAAAAAGTCGACAGTGAGGCCAGCTTCGGCAATCATCGTCGTCAATCGGACTGCTGCGCCATGTTTTGCCAAATCTAGAGCAAAGACATGTACGTTGATGCGATAACGTGTCTCAAGTACTTTTTTTAGTTCATGCAATCGTGGTTCGTTCCGAGATACTAAAATACAGTCGTAGCCGTCGCGAGCGGCGAGTACGGCCAAGTCTAGACCGATGCCCATCGAGGCGCCGGTGATTAAAGCTGTCTTTGACAACATGATCCACTCCTTTGATGAAAAGTCATACATTGTTACTGAATTCTTCACGAGTTGTTAAAATCCTGCTCCGTTCGCACATTGAAACATATGCTAAAGTATAGCAAGAAAATGTGATTAGACTCACAAAGTAGGGAGTAGAACAAATATGATGATTCAGCTCGTCACTACGGCGCAAAGCGTTGATCAGGCAGAAGCGTTAATCAAAGCCGGCGCGGACCGACTATATATCGGAAATTCAAGGTTTGGGTTGAGACAAAAAGGTGACTGGACAATCGATGCTGTGAGAGAAGTCACACAACTTGCCCATCGGTATGGGAAAGAAGTGACGGTAGCCATCAACAACCTGATGCACAATGACCACATTGAAGAGTTAAAAGATTATTTGCAAACGCTGAAAACGATAGGAGTCGATGATGTCACCGCTGGAGACCCCGGCGCCATTCGCTTGATTCGACAGGCCAAGATTCCGTATTGGTATGATGCCCAAACGCTCGTCACATCCGCCAAACAGATCCAATTTTGGGGGAAACGCGAAGCGATTGGAGCGGTCGTCGCCCGCGAAGTGACAATCGAAGAACTCGTCTTGATCCAGCAGCAAATCGGACTTCCTGTTGAAGTGCAAGTATATGGTCCGACATGCATCCATCACTCTAAACGCCCACTCGTGACGAATTACTTTAATGAACTCGGAAGACCGGTTGAAGAAGCAAAACAACGCGAATTTTATATGAGCGAACCGGCAGATACGACCAGTCGTTATCCCATCTATGAGGACGAGAACGGCACCCATATTTTCTCTGAGGATTTGACGCTCATGGGTCAGCTTCCGACGTTAGTCAAAAATGGACTTCACACGTGGAAGCTAGACGGATGGCACGCCGGGGACCAGTTTGTTGAAATCGTTCAGTTGTTTACTTATGCCCGGACGAATTTGTTGAACGGTCGATTTGATCGTGTAGAGATGGAACATCGTCTTCACGAGCTTCAACCGGAAACGTTCCGTCTCGGTACGGGACTGTGGTTGCGAAAACCAGAAGAGATTAAGTGAGGGATCAAGATGAAACGACGTCCAGAATTATTAGCGCCAGCAGGAAACTTAGAAAAATTAAAGATGGCCATCCATTATGGTGCCGATGCGGTCTATATCGGCGGACAGCAGTTCGGGTTACGTTCACGTGCCGGTAATTTCAGTTATGACGAGATGCGTGAGGGGGTAGCCTTCGCACATGCGTACGGCGCGAAAGTATACGTCGCTGCGAACATGGTGACGCATGAAGGCGATATCGAGGGGGCAGGTGACTTCTTCCGAACACTTCGAGATATCGGAATCGATGCAGTCATCGTCTCGGATCCAGCGATGATTGAAACTTGTCTTACGGAAGCAGAAGGGTTGCCCGTCCATTTGTCGACCCAAGCTTCGGCGACAAACTACGAGACCCTTCGTTTCTGGAAGGAAGAAGGACTCGAACGAATCGTCTTGGCTCGTGAGGTATCGATGGATGAAATCATTAAAATGAAACAGGAAGTCGATGTCGAAATTGAGACGTTCGTCCATGGGGCGATGTGTATCTCGTATTCCGGTCGATGCACGTTATCAAATCACATGACATTACGAGATGCCAACCGTGGGGGATGTGCCCAATCATGCCGCTGGAAATATGGTTTCTTTGAAGAAGGTGATCTTCTAACAGAAGAGATGGAAGCGCGTGACGAAGAGCCGTTCTCGATGAGTTCAGTTGATTTATCGATGGTCCGCCACATTCCTGACTTGGTGGAGGCAGGAGTCGATAGTTTGAAGATAGAGGGACGAATGAAATCGATTCATTACGTCGCGACGGTGTGTAACGTCTATCGTCAAGTGATTGATGCGTACTGTGAAGACCCAGAGCATTTCGTCTTCGACCCTGCATGGGAAGAAGAAATTTGGAAAGCGGCCCAACGTGAACTCGCGACCGGGTTCTATTACGGGATCCCGACTGAAAAAGAGCAATTGTTCGGGAAACCTCGTTCGATTCCGCAATTTACGTTTGCGGCTCGTGTCATCTCATACGACCCTTTGACGGGTATGGCAACGCTCGAACAGCGGAATCACTTTTCAATCGGTGAAGAGGTTGAATTTTTCGGACCCGGATTTGTTCGTTTTTCACAAGTCATTGATACGATGGAGGATGTGGACGGTCACCTCCTCGAGTCTGCTAACCAAGCGATGATGACAATTCGTGTAAAAGTGGATCGGCCGGTCGCAACCGATTACATTATGCGTAAGCGAAAAGGTGTGCGTGCTCGTTCGCTCGTTTGACACATCCACCGAGCCAACATAGTCGCCCGTTCCGTTCAATCCTGCTACCCTAAGAAGTAGAGACGGAGGGATGGAAGAATGAACCAAAATACGGAGCAATTACGGACTGAGCCCATCGGCAGACTCCTCTTCAAGTTATCGCTTCCGGCGATGATTGGGATGCTCGTGACGGCGCTCTACAATATCATTGATACGATTTTTGTCGCCCGAGGGATCGGTGCATCGGCAGTCGCTGCCATCGGGATTGCGTTTCCGATTCAGATGATTTTAATGGCCGTGTCGAGTGCCGTTGGTCTAGGTGGGGCGTCTATCAGTTCGAGGAAGCTTGGACGCGGTGACGATGCCGGTGCAGCCGTTACATTCTTGAACGTACTTATCCTCGTCGGTCTGTTTGCGGCACTTGCGGTCAGTTCTGCTTTCTTTATGTTAGATGAAATTTTGAAAGTGTTCGGTGCGACGACCGAAATCATGGATCTCAGCCGACAGTACTTATCAGTTGTCTTGATCAGTTCACCATTCTTCATGTTCACACTCGCTTCGAGTGCGATGGTTCGTGCTGAAGGACAGGCACCTTATCAAATGAAGGTCATGCTGACGACCGTTCTCGTCAACCTCGTGACGACCCCGCTCTTCATTTTCACGTTCGACTGGGGCATGTACGGGGCAGCGACTTCTACGGCACTCGCCCAAGTCATCGGTTCCGTATTGATGCTGCGCTTCTTCTTCGCCCGAAAACCAAAAACGGAACTGCGCTTCAAGTGGCGTCAGTTCCGGATTCGATTCGATGAGATAAAAGAAATCATGGCAATCGGTTCGTCTTCGTTCATCATGATGGTGTCCCAATCCATTTTATTTGTTGGTGTCAACGTGATGCTCGGTACGTACGGCGGGACCGAAGAATTGGCCATTTTCGCCATTATCAACAAGTTCATGGCGCTCGTTGGTATGCCAATCATGGGAATCGTCCAAGGGATGCAACCAATCGTTGGATATAACTACGGTGCAGAGCGATTCGACCGAATGCGTGAAACCATTTGGACGGCGATGCGGGCCGGGATTGCGATTGCTGTCATCATTTGGTTGATTCTGCAGCTATTCCCGCAAACACTCATGGGCTGGTTCTCGACGGATGAGGCGCTCATTGCTGGCGGTGTGACGGCGATTCACATTTTGTTCGCCGTTTCCTTCCTTCCGAGTGTTCAGATGCTCGTCAATGGAATCTATCAGTCCCTCGGGAAAGCACGCGTCGCTATGTTCTTGTCCCTTTCACGTCAGACGCTCTACACGATTCCGCTCGTCTTTATTCTCCCGTCGTTCCTCGGAGTGTTCGGCGTATGGTTGGCATTCCCAATCGCTGATGCGATGACATTTTTGACGGCTGTTGCTTTGGCATTCTGGGACCGTAAATTATTGTTCCGTCCTTCAGAAGAAGATAAAGAAGCACATGATGTAAATCCAAATGCGACAAACTTATAATCAAGCGTCCGCTCGTGTCGAGCGGGCGTCTTCTTTTAGGAACAAGTATATCCCACCGAGGAGGACGACGGCTCCAATCCATTGGAACGGTCCAAGTCGCTCTCCGAAGAAGGCGTATCCAAACAGCATTCCCCACAACGCCTCTCCAAGAATCGTGATACTGACGACGGTCGCACTGACACGGGCAAGCGCATAGTTGAACAGGTTGTGCCCGAGGATTGTCGGGAAGAAAGCGAGCGCGAGGAAGTACCACCAGTTGATGGATTCAAAGGCAGTGAATGTCGTGCCGCGAACGAGCAACATGAAGCAAAGCACGACCGTCGCAACGAGATATACGCTAAAAGAATATGTATTCGTGTTCATCGAAGCTCGTACATGCTGTCCAACGAGCCAATACCCTGCAATCAATAGGGCGGCAATCAAGGCGAGTAGGTCTCCGAAGAGGGCTTCACGGCCGAGTTGAACGTCCCCTGCAGCAACGAGCATGCCCCCAAGGACAGCGACGAGCGCGAAGGCAAGTCCTTTTCGAGTCGGATTCTTTTTAAAGATGAGTGCATTCCCGATCAACACAAAAATTGGACTCGATGTGACAAATAGTGTGGAGCTGGCAACCGTCGTGTAATCGAGTGACAAAAACCAAAGCCAAAAGTGAAACGCCAGTAGCGTTCCGCTAAGGAGTAGAGCGTAGCGAGTCATGAGGCGCGTGGTGATGAGTGATTTGAAATCGACAAACGGTAACAACATGAGACACGTGAACAGCATACGGTAAAATGCGGCAGTCTCGGCAGGTGCCGACGTCCATTTGACGAAGAGGACACTCGTCGATAAGAAAAAGACAGCAGCGAACAAGATGAGATAAGACATGGCGACACTCCTTCACAGTTGTACTTCTCTGTTAATAATATCGGAAAACAGCCACGAGGCAAGACACGATTCAAAAATAGCAAACAAATGCTCCCCTCTCGATGTGTCCATCTTTGACTTGATATAGTAAAATACATAGTAGAAGCTAGCTAATCATGTACGTCTTGCCATTATGTAGGAGGCAAAGTAAGGAGTTCTTATGAGACTAATCATTGCGGAAAAGCCATCACAAGCTCAAAAGTTGGCTGCTCCCTACCCATCAAAAAAGCGAAAAGACGAGATTGAAATCTCACCTTGTTCCCGTTTCCCGGAAGGGGCGATTGTTGTATGGGCGGTCGGTCACCTTTGTGAACTTCAAGAACCGTCGCACTATCGACCGGAATGGAAGTCGTGGAAGTACGATTCACTTCCGATTGTCCCAGAACGATTTGATTATCGTATTTCAAAAGGGAAGTCGAAACCGTTCTATGCCATCAAAAAATGGCTCCATGATCGCTCGATTACTGATGTCATCATCGCATCGGATGCCGAAAGGGAAGGGGAAGCAATCGTTCGTCTGATCCTCCGACTCGCAGGTAACAAAAAACCGCTTGCTCGACTATGGATCTCGAGTTTGACGGAGCAAGCAGTCGATCGTGGATTCTCGCAACTGTTGCCAGGTGAACAGACGATTCCATACTACCATGAGGCGATGAGCCGCGCCTGTGCGGACTGGCTCGTTGGGATGAATGCGTCTCGTGCCTATACGACGTTGTTGAAGACGATTGGGATTGAAGACGTATTCTCGCTCGGTCGTGTGCAAACCCCGACTCTTGCCTTAATCGTCAATCGCGAACGAGAAATCAAACAATTCGTGCCAGAACCATACTTCGAAGTCGAGGCGACACTTGCAAAAGGTCGAGGCACGTTCAAAGCGAAGTACACGTTTGGAAAGACAACAAAGCTCAAAACGCGTGAGGAAGCTGATGCGGTCGTCAAACGCGCATCTGGAACTGCGATTGTGAAGACAATCGACAAAGAAGAAAAAATTGAGCAACCGCCATTTTGGTTCAGTCTATCCGGATTACAAGCGGAGGCAGGGAAACGCTTCGGATTCGGAGCGAAAAAGACACTTGATATCGCTCAAAAGTTATATACGAAAGGGTGGATTAGTTACCCTCGGACCGATTCGGGATTTGTCACACCAGATGAGGCAACGCTATTTCCACAGACAAAGGCAAGACTGCTAAAGTCCGAAGCCTATGCCGGACTTCGTGACCTTTTGACTGAGGACCCGTCGAAAAATCGACGCTATGTCAATGCCAAGAAAGTCAGTGACCACTACGCAATCATCCCGACGGAGGCATGTGGTGACATCACTCGACTCGGTGGGGATGATGCGAAACTGTATGATTTGATCAATCGACGCTTCCTTGCGGCCTTTGCACCCGCAGCGATGCTCGAGAAGACAACGGTTGATTTGATTGATGGAAGCGACTTGTATCGAGCAAAAGGAACCGTCGTTGTGAGTCCTGGCTATCGACAAGTCGTTGAGATGAAATCAAAAGATGTCGAGCTTCCTGCGATGATGGTCGGTGAAGAATTAAAAGAGAAGAAAGTTGAAGTGTTGTCGAAACAGACAGAGCCACCGAAGCGATATACGGAGGGCGCGCTCATTATGGCGATGAAAGTCGCCGGGAAACAACTCGATGACGAAGAGCTGATTCATATCATGAAAGAAGTAGAGGGTCTTGGGACTGAGGCTACACGTGCCAACATCATCGATGGATTGAAGAAGCGAGGCTATGTCCAACTTCAGAAAAAAGAGCTTGTTCCAACAGACAAGGGTCGCCTGTTGATTGATGTCCTCGGAGATAGTATTTTGGCATCACCCGCCATGACGGCGAAATGGGAGAAGCGACTCCATGAGATCGGTCAAGCATCGGCATCCGCTGCCGAATTCATTGAACAAGCGAAGAAGATGTCCGTTCATTTGGTCGAAGAAGCGAAATCGCGAGTAGAGGCGGCTAATCCAGAGGGCTATACGATTGAGGCGAAACGTTATGGCAAGAAAGGAACGACTCGACCGAAGGCATCATTTGGTGTCTGTCCGAATTGTGGGAAAGGGCTTGTCGAACATCCAAAGTTCATCGGGTGCAGCGGTTATCGGGAAGGATGTCGCTTCACCGTCTCCAAACAAGTGCTTGGCGTCGGACTCGTCAAAGATGAGTTGAAGCAAATGATCAATGGCGGGCAGTCGAACGTCCATACGTTCAAAAAGGGAGACAAGACATTCAATGCCTCATTGTATTTAGAAAAAGGTATACTTCGATTTGAATTCAAATAAAAAAGGGTCGCGCATTAGAGCGGCCCTTCTGTCTGGTCAGTCTTTTCTCTCTTCTTGTCATCTTCAATGCGACGATTGATTTCGTCATAGTCGAGCACGATGTCGTCTTTATTGTCTTTATAGGCGTATCCTTTTTGGATGACGACGATGGATGCGATGAGGACGAGTAAAATAATTAAACCGCTTACGGCGAATATCCAGGCCATATGAACCCCTCACTTTCTCTCTTCAGTATGCCAAACAGTGGACAGGTTCTTCAACTAGAATGAATAGACGGTTATGTCGTGTGCGAGTGAAAAGATATGGTACAATACGATATAGATTACTACGTAGAGAAGGAAGGGATAGTCATGGCGATTTTGATTGTGGATGATGAACCGGTCAATACGCTCGTACTTGAGCAACTGCTTCACCAGCACGACTATGAGACGGTATCGGTCTCGAGTGGGGAAGAAGCGCTCGATTTACTGATGGCCCCACAAGCCGCATCGCTGTATGATCTTGTCCTGTTGGATGTCGAAATGCCTGGGATTTCAGGAATCGAGACGTGCAAACGGATTCGGCAGATGGCTGACTTTGAAGAGTTGCCGGTCATCATGGTTTCCGGACGAACGGAAGAGAAGCAGATTGCCGAGGGACTCGATGCGGAGGCGTCAGATTACACGACCAAACCAATCAAAATAACAGAATTACTCGCACGAATCCGTTCTGCCCTCCGTTATAAGGCAGCTGTTGATGAACGGAAAATTTATGAGGCCCGTCTTCAGTATGATTTGGACCTTGCCCAAAAGATTCAACAGAGTGCGCTTACTCCACCAATCAGTAATGAAGAGATTGATGTTCGTGCGCTCTATCTGCCTTCTAAAAAACTAGCCGGAGACATGTACGCGTGGTTTCAGGTCGCACCGGACCGATACGGGGTCATCATCTTTGATGTCATGGGACATGGGGTCTCATCGGCGCTCATCACGATGGGAATCCGTTCAATCCTACCGGGGCTTGTCGGGAACGTGCAATATCCGGTAGACGTCATGACGGAGTTGAACCGTCAGATGACGTTCCTCTTCTCGGGTGACGATATGCACAGCTACTTCACGGCGGTCTATTGCTACATCGACACGACAAAACGTCGAATCGAATATGTGAATGCGGGTCATCCGCCTGTCATCGTGACGTCAGAAGAAGGAAACTGTCGTCTTGAGACGACAGGGGTACCAGTCGGTATGTTCGAGGAACCGAATTATGAATCCAAAGAGATTGACATCACACCGAATATGACGCTTCATATGTATACGGATGGACTCATGGAGTGTTACAGCAAAGATATCGATGATGGGATTCGATGGCTAGAAAAGGACGTTTCCACATATGGTCTTGACTATAGTCGTCACGTCGCTGAACAGCTTGTGCCAAAGATTGAAATTGAAGACGACCTATGTCTCGTCACGGTCAAAATCACATGAAAAGAGCCTGACGCAACGTGCGTCAGGCTCTTTTTTGCTAGAAATATCGCTTTCGCCAAAGGATATAGAAGGCGAGACCGGAAAATCCAATCATCATCGTGATGGCCATGATGAATCCGAACGGTTGTCCTTCCCATGGAACTTGAACGTTCATCCCAAAAATTCCAGATATCATTGTCGGGATGCTGAGTACAATCGTGATGGATGCCAAGAATTTCATGACGAAGTTAACATTGTTTGAAATGATGGATCCGAATGCCTCCATCTTGATGCTGATGATGTCGTTATAAATCGATGCCATTTCCATCGCTTGTCGGTGTTCGACAAAAACGTCTTCGAGTAGTTCTTCGTCCTCTTCATGCTTCTCCAAACTCGGTGTCTTGACGATTCGGTCCAAGACGCTATCATTCGCTTTTAACGAAGTCATGAAGTAGACGAGAGATTTTTGAAGGTTCATCAACTGGAAAATCTCTTGGTTTCGCATGGAACGCTGCAACTCTTGCTCGAGTTCGTCCATTCTTCGGTCGATTTGACGCAAGAAGCGCAAATACGTCATGCTCACACGATGTAAAATCTGAAAGACGAAGCGACTACGATAGTTTGTTCGGAACAGTCTTGCCTTCCCGTTAGCGAACAAATTCAACACGTCGAGATCTCGCGAGCAGACGGTAATGAAATGTCGTCCGGTCACGATGATACCGAGCGGGATCGTATTATACGTGCGACCTGTATCATCTTCCTCCACATACGGAACGTCGATGATCATGAGAAGTCCTTCATCATCTTTTTCAAAACGTGGTTTCTCTTCGATATCAAGTGGGTCATATACAAAGTCTTCTGGAATGCCGGACGCCTCGATGACTTGATCGGCCTCATCTTTTGTCGGGTTCACGAGTTGGATCCAGCTTCCTTTATCAAAGTCTTCGATTTCATCCACATGGCCTGATGCGTCAGTACGGTAAATCGTCAGCATGCATCTTCCTCCTACCTTAACTCAATCTTATTATAGGTAGCCAAAATGAAGAGTGCAATCCAAAGCAGGAGTTTTTTTGTTTTCTCTCGAAAACGTGTTACAGTGAGAGGGAACGATTGGAATATCGTTTATTGAGGAGGGGTTATATTGACTAGAATGCCCGAAGACGCTCTGTTCAATGAAGAAAAACTAGCAGAGCTTCACCAAATCGCAAACGGAAACATTGAGTTCTTAAATAAAATTGCAACCACATATATCCAGCAGTTCGAGGCGAAGTATCCTGAACTTCAATCGGCAGTCGAGTCGAAAGATTATTCTCGCGTCGAACAACTCGCCCATTTATTGAAAGGGGCCTCCTATTCAGTTGGTCTAGAACAGACGGCGCTTCTTTTCCACGACCTTGAAGTGGCTGGAGAAAATGCACATCTAGATGGAGCGACCGAAACATTGGCAACCATCGAATCGCATAGTAAGCGATTTTTAACCGAATGGAATACGCATTTTGAACAATTCACATAAAAAAGTTTGCGACGGAGAAGTCGCAAACTTTTTTATTATCCTACAAATTCATCGAGCGTCGCAATCAACATTCCGATTTCTGGTTTCGTGATTTGAGCGTTCGCACCGACGGCTTCCCCTTTATGTTTCAAGTCATCTGAAATGAGTGACGAGAAGATGATGATTGGAAGTGTTGCGTATTGGTCCATCTCACGAAGACGCTTCGTCAAATGAAGTCCATCCATCTGTGGCATCTCAATGTCGGTGATGAGGAGGTCACACTCGGCACCTTCTTGTTCAAACGCATCGAGTGCCTCTTTCCCGTTATTGAAGACAGTCGTATTGAAGTACCCCGCGTCATCCAACGTGTCGAGGATCAATGTGCGGAGCATTTCTGAATCTTCAGCTAGCCAAATGTTTTTGTTCGAGCGCTCACGAGCGCCGAGTCGCTTTACAGATTCGCGAGCCATGATGTCCTTACGTGACAACTCGAGCGCGATTCGCTCATAATCGAGCAAGATGATCATCTGGTCACCTGTTTTGACGACACCGTTTGTAATGCCTTGAACACCACGTGCGAGATCGGATGGGGTATCAATTTGTTCCCAAGAGATGCGTTTGATCTCGGTTACCTGGTCGACACGAAGAACCGACTTCTCACCGTTGAACTCACAGACAATCAAACGATCATCACTTCCGACTTCACGCGGATGGCTGATGACCATCGGAAGGTCGATGACGGTCATGACTTCACCGCGCAGCTCGATTAATCCCATGATGGCTTCAGGCGTACCTGGGAGTGGCGTCAATGGAAGCATCGTGATAATTTCACGTACTTTCATGACATTGATGCCGAACAAGAACGGTCCAGCTTGGAAAATGACGATTTCAAGTTCGTTCGTTCCTGCTTCAAGTAAAATATTATGATCAGTGCTCAATGGTAGTCCCTCCTATTTCACGTACTCTCATCTTTACTATCGGTATCCAATCGATAAATCTACAGTAAAAATAGTGTCAACTCTCATCAGAATTCACAAAAAGTTTCATAGTAACCGTTTACATCTCATAAACTGAATCGTTATAGTTGTCCAATGCAAAAAAATCTGCATACAATGGGGTTGGCAACGAGATATTACAGCTTACTCAGGAGGCAGATAGAGATGATGAGTATGAACACATATCCATATTTATTGAATGGTCAATGGCAGGAATCTTCAAGCAACGAAACGATTGAACTCGTTTCACCATATAAAGACGAAGTCGTAGGTCGCGTTCAAGCGATGTCACGCGATGAAGTCGATGAAGCCATCCATGGCGCAAAACGTGCACAACAAGAATGGGCGGCGCTTCCGGTCAACAAGCGCGCTGAATTATTGTATGCATGGGCAGAAAAACTCGAAGAACGCGTGGATGAGATTGGTCAAATCATCATGCGAGAAGTCGGGAAAAACTTGAACGACGCGAAGAAGGAAGTCGTACGGACGGCGGAAATCATTCGTTATACGGCAGAAGAAGGAATTCGCTTCAATGGCGGCTTCATGCAAGGCGATTCATTCCCAGGTGGCTCGAAAAACAAGATGGCCATTATCAAGAAAGAAGCGCTAGGTGTCATCCTCGCGATTTCACCGTTCAACTACCCGGTAAACTTGGCAGCTGCTAAGATTGCGCCGGCGCTCGTCACAGGAAATGCGGTAGTCTTCAAACCAGCGACGCAAGGTGCAATCAGTGGGATCAAGATGGTCGAGGCTCTTCACGATGCCGGTCTTCCAAAAGGTCTGTTGAACCTCGTGACAGGTCGCGGTTCGGTCATCGGTGACTACTTGACATCACACCCAGGGATTGACATGATCACGTTCACAGGTGGAACGGGTACGGGTCAACATTTGTCACAACAAGCGTCGATGGTACCGGTCGTACTCGAACTCGGCGGGAAAGACCCGGCCCTCGTTTTAGAGGATGCAGACTTGACGTTAGCAGCTGACCAAATTGTCAGCGGAGCGTTCTCATATTCAGGTCAACGTTGTACAGCAATCAAGCGCGTCTTCGTCCTTGAAAATCAAGCGGATGAGCTCGTCGATATGTTGAAAGAACGTGTCGCAAAACTTTCAGTCGGTTCACCGGAAGAGAACAGCTTCATCGTTCCTTTAGTTGATGCGAAGACGACGGATTATGTACAGGGTTTGATTGACGACGCCGTCAATAAAAAGGCAACGGTCGTTTACGGTAATAAGCGTGAAGGGAACTTGCTTCACCCGACATTGCTTGATCATGTGACGACAGATATGCGTGTCGCATGGGAAGAACCGTTCGGACCGGTCCTCCCGGTCATCCGTGTGAAATCACTCGACGAGATGATCGCACTCACGAATGAATCGGAGTTTGGTCTTCAGGCGAGCGTCTTCACACAAAACGTCAATAGCGCCTTCACGGTCGCTGATAAGTTAGAAGTCGGTACGGTCCAAGTGAACGGACGGACAGAACGCGGTCCAGACCACTTCCCATTCATCGGTGTCAAGCAATCGGGACTCGGCGTTCAAGGAATCGGACGTAGCCTTGAGACGATGACACGTGATAAAGTGACGGTCATCAACCTATAATATGAATCATTCATGAGGGAGAGACATCTCCCTCTTTTTTGTTTGATTGAAAACGCATCTTTCAGACGGGTATAATGGAGAAAGACAGGAAGAAGGGGTGGTGATGACATGGCGGACTGGATTTCTAGCCAACTGGCAAGACTCGATATCCCGACACCGTTCGAAGTCGGGAACGTGAACGTATATATCGTTGAACATATGAACCGCTTCTTCATGGTCGATTGTGGACCAGACACAGAAGAGGCGTGGACCTCGTTGAACCGTCAACTTGAAGAGCTTGAACTCTCGTTGGCAGATATCGACTTTTTATTTTTGACACATCATCATGCTGATCATGCCGGACAAGCATGGCGTCTTCGCGACGCGTCCATCCCCGTGTACGGGCATGAAAAGCTCGTTCGATACTTAGAGCAAACCCCAAACTTTTTGAAGCGTGGCAATCACTTTTTACATGAATTGGCCATCTCTTTCGGGGCCCCGGCTCCCCTCGTGGAAAAATTACCAGACTATCGCGAAGCGCTTCGCTGGATTGGTCCGACGACTGTCACGATGACGTTCGGGGACGGGCAAGCATTGACCTCGGATGGGGCGTGGCAGACAATCCATTTACCTGGACACGCCAGTGACCAGCTCGGGTTGATTGGTCCCGGAGGAGTCTTGATTGCCGGAGATCACCTCATCGACAAGGTCGAACCAAATCCGCTCATCGAACAGCCGTATGATGACGAAGGATTTGCATCACCCGTCATTCTCTATATCGATTCGCTTAAAAAATTACGTGGGATTGATTTAAAGCTCGTCGTCAGTGGACACGGTGAACCGATTCACCATCCGAATGATTTAATCGAGAGTCGAATTCGCCAACGGTATGAGCGCAGTGAACAATTGCTTGCCGAATGGGAAGATGGACTTAGCGTTTTTGATTGGTCAATGAAGTTATATGGACGAAAGATGCGACGTGGGATGCCGCTCGTCTTCAGTGAAGTGTTTGCACGACTCAGTTTACTCGAGGAACGTGGCGACATCGAGAGACGTCGAGATGATCAAAAATGGATTTATACGAAGAAAGAAGTGATGTCGTGAAAAGAGTAGTCATTACTGGTGCGTCAAGCGGGCTCGGTGCCGCATTGGCGCATTCTTTTTATGAATATGGATACAACGTATTGTTGATTGGAAGAAATGAAGAACGGTTAAAAAAGATTGCCGCAACATGTGAAGGGGATTGGATGTGCGCGGATGTCGCAAAGTCAACGGCTCTCGTTCATGATGTGAGCGAACGGTTCGGGAAATTTGACGTATGGGTCAACAATGCAGGCATGGCCGAATTTGATTTTGTGACCGATCAGTCGACGGATGTGATAGAAGAAACGATGCGTGTGAACGCTCTCGCACCGATGCTGTTATCGCGAGATGTCGCCCGCGTGATGGAGCGAGAGGGTATCATTGTCAACATCTGTTCACAGGCTGCGAAAGTACCGACACCTAAGTCAGCCGTCTACGCAGGGTCAAAGGCGGCACTTTTACAGTTTTCGAACGCGCTCAGGCTAGAGTTGAAGCCCCGTGGCATTCACGTCATGACGGTCAATCCAGGACCGATTGCAACGCCGTTCTTTAATCGAGCTGATAAAAGTGGTACATATGCTGAAAGTGTTCAAAGGATCATGCTTGACCCGAAACAATTGGCTGATGCGATTGTCAGAGGAAGTCGTAAGCGAAAACGTGAAATCAATGCGCCGTGGTGGATGAACGTAGGGGCGAATGTGTATGCAATCTGTCCAACCATGTTCGAAATGCTCGCAAAACGGGGATTTGAGAAAAAGTAAAAAGGGGGATTATGATGAGGAAATGGAGAGTACTGCTCGCAACTGTCATGCTAACATTCGTGGCAGCGTGTGGGAGTGAACAGGCAGTTGAGTTTTCGGACTCGTTTGAAAAAGCAGCGACGACGGCAGAAGGGTCGACCGTCAACCTATATATGTGGGGTGGGGACGAGGGCATCAACAGCTACATCGATGACTACGTGGCACCTCGCCTCGAGGAATCTTACAATGTCGAATTGAACCGTGTCGCAATGGATACGGCAGAATTCATTCGACAATTATCACTCGATAAAAAAGCGGACAGACAAGTCGGGACGATTGATGCCGTCTGGATCAATGGCGATAATTTCCGAAATGCGAAAGAGGCTGGTCTTCTTCGAGACGGACTGATGGAACGTGTCCCGAACGCCGAGTTATTAAACGAAACGGCCCAGCAATCAGATGCTGGCACCCCGACAGAGGACTTGGAGCTCGCATGGGGGAATGTACAATTCATCATGCATTACGATGCTTCGAAAGTGGACAATCCTCCGCAATCGTTTGAAGAATTACGTCGCTGGACTGAAGACAATCCAGGTCGATTCACGTATCCTGAAGTCACAGATTTCACCGGGAATGCCTTCGTCCGCCATCTATTGTATGAACGATACGGTGACGAGTTGGACCAAAAAGCGACCATTGAGGATTCGTTCTGGGATGACTTGAAAGCGTGGTCTCCGAATTTGTGGAAAGACGGACAAACGTATCCAAAGACGCTCGAACAACTCGATCAGCTCTATGCATCGGGAGAAGTTTGGATGACGATGGGATTCAACGAACGTCGAGCCGAGGCGGAGGTGACGGAAGGGATTTTCCCGAAAGAGACACGCGCGCTCGTCCTCGATCACTCCATTGCCTCGACACACTTTTTAGCAGTCCCATTCAATGCCCCGAATCCAGATGGGGCGTTAGTCCTTCTTCAAGAACTGTTGTCTCCTGAAGCACAGCTTGTCAAACAAGGACCAGAATATTGGGGAGACGGCACATCACTCGACTTAACGAAGCTTGACGTGAATGACCAACGAGCGTTTGAAGAATTAGGGGAGGGTGTCACGTACCCAGATTCGGAGCAGTTGCTCGAACGTTCGATTCCGGATTATGGACCGAACGTGATTGACACCGTCCGCGAGGAGTGGCCACGTGTTGCGAAGTAGTGTCGCAGTGACGATCATGGTGTCGCTTCTTCCTCTCACTGCTCTCGTCTTTCTCGCCATAGAGTCAATGGGAACGGATTGGGGCTCGCTTTTAACAAATGAGACGTGGCGCGATAGTTTCGTCACGACGATTTATGTCGTCAGCGTATCGACCGGTCTATCGCTTGTAATCGGGACGTGGCTTGCAAGAACGGTCGTCCAAAAAGGTTGGCGTTTCCTATCATCTGTACTCCGACTTCCGATGTTTGTCCCTCACATTGCCGCTGCATACCTGTTTTGGTTATTGTTCACCGGAATGAACGGCATCGGATGGATTGAGGCGAACGAACGAAACTATGTCACGGTCATCCTGACCTATATATGGAAGGAGACACCGTTCGTCTTTTTAATGATCCTCGGGACATATGAGCAATTGAATCGGGGTTACGTCGAGATGGCGAAGACGCTCCAACTCTCTCCGTTTGACCAATTCAAACATGGGGAGTTGCCGTTTCTGATGAAACCATTACTCGATTCGGCATGGATTTTAATCGCCTTTATCTCGTTCGCATACGAGGTCCCGGCATTGCTCGGCGTGACTTACCCGAAACTTATCGGTGTCCTCGCGTATGAACGACTGTCGACTGGACTCTATTTAGAGGCGACAGAGCCTTATGCGGTCGCCCTCGTCTGGACATGTCTTGTCGGAATCGGCGTATTCCTATCTTACGTATTGACCGCATCCATACGACGACGAATTGAACGTGGGGTGAGACGATGATTCGACAAGGGCTTCTCATCTGTTTGACGTTCATACCGTTTATCAGCCTCTTTTTCGTAGTCCCGACATTTGAAATCGAGAACAACATGGCAATCGTTCATACGATAGGATTGATTGTGATTTTATCTGGGATCAATGTGTGGCTCTCGATGATGTGTGCCTGGTGGCTATTGTGGACAGATTCTAGATGGAAACATGTCATCGAATGGCTCGTCTTTTTACCATTGTTCATTCCGATGCTGGCCACATTGTTTGGCCTCTATCTGATCTTGGCGGAAGCCGGTCTGATTGGGACGTATGTCGGCGTCACCCTTGCTCTGCTCGTCGTGACGATTCCCTATTCAATCCGCCTCGCCTACAACGGAATGGCGGTCATCGGTCGACCACTTTTGGAACAAGCTCGGATTCTGCCATCGAGACGGCGAGTCATGTACGTGCTGTATCCGCTCTTTTCTAGATTGATGCGGACCATCGCGTTGTTCACGACCGTCATTTTGCTCAGTCAATTTGCGCTGATCCAGTTGATTGGTGCGGGATTGATTCCGACCGTGACGACAGAATTGTATCAATCTTATGCGGGAAACAATCGTGGTCTAGCTCTCTCGAACACATGGATGCTCATCCTATTCCCCGTTCTCCTCTATTTCCTGCTCTCAGGATGGGATCGGTATATGGTGCGTATGCTGAAAGGACGTCTTCAATGAGTTTGAATGTACAAAATCTATATAAACAATTTGGAACGAAACAAATACTAAATGGTGTCGACTTCGAGGTTAAACCTCACGACATTCACGCAATCGTCGGTGTGAGTGGTTCAGGGAAATCGACGATTCTACGAATCATCGCAGGTCTTGAGTCGACTGACAGCGGCGACGTGAAATGGAATCACCGTTCTTTAATCCCTATCCCTGCGCATAAACGGCGCGTGACGATGCTATCGCAAACGGCTTTATTGTTCCCACATTTGACAGTCGGAGAGAATGTCACGCTCGTGACTCGAGAGCGTTCTCGTAAGCAAGCCGAACATTGGCTACGAGTCGTTCAACTCGGTGACCGATATGATGCCGAGATACACGAACTGTCTGGTGGCGAACAACAACGGGTCAGTCTTGCCCGAGCTTTAGCTGCTGAACCAGAACTACTGTTATTAGATGAACCCTTTACAAACCTTGATCCCAAACTCAAGCTCGACTTGCAGCGTTTTATCCGGGACTTAGTGAAAGAACTCAACTTGACGGCGGTATTGGTCACTCATGATCGGGAAGAAGCGATGCTCATGGCAGACCAGGTGACGCTGATTGATGAAGGCAAGGTGACACGTACGGGGACGGTTGCGGAGTTATACGATACGGCCCCTGGATTCGGTGACTTTGTCATGCTCGATGGAGAACTGCGACCGTTGTCTGAGGTGGAGGTATCCGAAGCGACTGGTGTGTCGGTTCAGTTGATGAAGAAAATTTATCGATTCGGTCAATGTTTCGGGGAATATCAGTTCAAGGATGGACGATCCGTCATGTTACCGACGTGTGAAACGTACCAAACTGGAATGATTTATCGAATTAAACGAAAGGAGGAATAGTATGCTCGATACATACGGAAGTCGTTACGTTCAACCGGTCATCGAGCGTGGAGCGAATCGGTTGCTCAAATGGAATTTCACGCCGAACGAAGTGACAGTACTTGGAGGAATCATCGGAATCTCGACCGGAATCTTTATCTATAATGATATGCACTGGACTGCCGTCATCTTACTGTGGCTATCTGGCTTGTTTGATGTTTTAGATGGGACGATGGCTCGAAAGTCGAAAACGAGTGGGTTTGGAACGGTGCTTGACCTCGTCTTGGACCGATTCGTCGAATTGTCGGTCGTGATTGCCCTTGCCCTTCGTTACCCGGAATATATGCCTATTTTTCTCATTCTGATTGCTTCATTTGTGATCGCCATGACACTGTTCCTAGCTGTCGGTGCGAGTAGTTCAAAGCGCTCAGAGAAGACGTTTTACTATCAGCCAGGAATTATCGAGCGAACAGAGTGCTTCATTTTGTTCACGTTGATGATTCTCTTCCCGAACTGGGTCGGCGGGATTGCTCTTATCTTTTTATTGCTTGAAGTCATGACAATCACACAACGATTCATTGAGGCGCGGAGGATTTTGCGATGAAACCGAAGTTGGTGTTGGCCGGACTTGGACACGGACAGCTAGAAATTCTCGATCGTATTGAGGAGATATGCAAACATTATGATGTTCGCTTCATTGGAGACTGCCAGACGATTTATACAGGTGCGTTTCCACAAGTGATTGCCGGGCTCATGGATTCAGCTACGGTCCGATCACCTCAACTAGAGCCGGTCGCAAAGCGGGTGCTCTCGATTGACCCGATTCAGCAGACGGTTCAAACAGAAAACGGAATGTTTGAATACGATCAACTCGTTTTAGCCACCGGTGCGAAAAGTCGGGGAATCGGCACGCCACTTAAACCGATGTCACAAGCTTTACTCGACCAAATCGAATCGAGTTCACAAGTGACCATCGTCGGAGGCGGGAAGGCCGGCGTAGAATTGGCGTTCACGTGTGCTCGAACAAAAAATGTGTCACTGTATGCAAAAGAGATATTACCAGACGTCTCGGTCCATACTAGAAAGCACATCGAGCGATTGTTGGTCAGAACAGGGATCATGGTCGTCAAACAGGCGTTTCATGCAGACACATCGGAAGGGCTTTTATTGGATGCGACGGGGGTTGTTCCCGTGGAATGGTGGACTGAATCAGGGCTTGCAAAACCTGAGAGTTTTATAGAGGTAGACAAATATTTACGTCATCATCATTTTACAAATATATATGTAACAGGAGATATGGCATCCTCCTTAAATGGAGGCGTCGATGCTGTTAGGTCAGGGCGCTATGTCGGCAAACGGTTACTAGAGGAAACAAGTCGACCATTTCGGAGACGTCAATCGATGAATATCTTACTGACGACACCAGGGCGCGCCTTGCTAACATATGGAAAGTTTACATGGCATGGTCGGATTCCATATTATATGAAGCGGTGGATTGACTCGCGGTATGTTCGGCATTACAAGTAGTCGGAGGTTCACGTTATTCGCTTAAAAGATGACCAATCACGTCGTTCGATTCCGATTCAACGAGTACTTGTGGAATCTCGACCGTACGCTGTGGATCAGGGGGGAACGTGACGAGCCAGGCACGTGTTCCTTCAAACCGATCATCGACTAAGTCATAACGATCATCGACTGTAATGGATTGAATCGTAGCCTGTTTCCCGTTTTCATCGGTTGGTAGCCAATTCTTATTTTGTAGATAGGTAACAGCACTTTTTATGATAGCCGTCTCGTCATCAGACGGCATGGATGGTGACGTGGATGGTTGTATGCAGCCGACCAACATCAATATGGTAAAACAGAGTGGAGTGAAAAGGCGTGTAAACGTCATGATTGTTTCCCTTTCTCATTTGGTTATTTCTTACAGTATAATCGAGGATGACAGAGGTGTGTACAAAAAAATCCTGCAGTCGAATGGGCTGCAGGAATCAGGTCATGCTTGGATCGTATCGAGGAAAGAACGGATTTGCATCTCCGTCTTGGCGTTCGCCGAGTGGAGGTGTTCTTGTTTTACCCCGTCTTTATAGTAAAGAAGTGAAGGGATGCCGCGAACTTCTTGTGCATCAGATAGCTCTGGGAGTTCGTCGCGGTCGACGACGTGCCAGTTAAATTGTGGATAGTCTTTGACAAGCTCATCGACATACATGTCCAGACGTTTACAGTCCGGGCACCATGATGTAGTGAAGACCACCATTCCATGATCTTTTGTGGCTTCGTCAAATTGTTGTGATGAATGAATCGGTTGCATAGACAACTCTCCTTTCTTCTATCTATTTTGTCGGGTTTTTAACGGGTCGTCAACAGATTGGCATTCTCGAAACCATTTGAGAATGTGATACACTATTAAAAATAGCATGAGAAGGAAAAGGTGATGGATATGGCGTTACGTCACGCATTGCTCGGGTTATTGACCCATCAGCCTGCGACCGGGTACGCCTTGAACGCGACGTTCAAGGCGCAGATGATTCATTTTTGGAACGCCCATCATACACAGATTTATCGGGAACTGTTAAAGATGGAAGAAGAGGCACTCGTTTCGGCGGAACATGTCTCTCAACAAGAGTTGCCAGACAAAAAAATATACTCCATCACGGATCGAGGACGAGAAGAGTTAATCAATTGGTTACGTCAACCAACGTCGTTCCAACCGAAAATGAAGGATGAAAACCTCCTGCGTGTCAGTCTGCTCCAATTGTTGCCGGTTGAAGAAGCGGTCCGATATATCGAAGAGACAAAGGCACACCATGAGCAGGTCGCACAACAGATTCGTATGTTTCAAGAAGAACATCAATCGGACGAGGATACACTTGGCTATTTGCTGACGAGCGAGTATGCGATCCGAATGATGGAGAACTATGCCGGATGGGCGGATTGGGCGATCGAACAGATTCAAGCACGCAACGAAAAACACGTGACCTGAGCGGATCAGGTCACGTGTTTTGTGTATGGGTGAACCGGTAAACGAGCGAGTAAGCGATCAAGCACTTCATCATCGGTTTTGGTCTCAAATGAACGAATCGTTTCGTTCAATTGCTTGACTGAAGAGGCGCCTGGTAAGACGACGTCACAGAACCGTTTTGCAGCTTCGAGTGCATAGGCTTGAATCGGTGTCGGCATCATCGCCAATTCACTTGCGAGTTCCTCTTTTCGCCACGTCTCAAATCCCTTATCTCCGAGACGAGTCTCCCATTCATCCGTTAATAGGCCTTTGGCAAGAACCCCTCGACCGACGATGGGGATTGAAATGTTGAGCGTCTCTGCCCGGCGGTCGAGTAGGGAATACGGTGTCATGAGAACATCGAGGGCACCGGATTTGACCCAATGGTTGATGACGTTCGGACGAATCGACGAGAGTCCGATTTGTCGGATTAGACCATCTCGTTTTTGTTTTTGTGCCCATTCAATCGTTGCGTCGAGGTCATCCTCGAGCGTGCCGCCATGTATATAATATAAATCCAGGTAATCGGTTTTCAATCGCTCGAGCGATCCGTGCAATGCTTCCTCTAAATAGGACGGATCAGGATTCCAACGCATGCCCTCCTCAGTCAATTCGTTGCCACCTTTACTCGCCAAAAATAAGTGTTGTCGCTCTTGACCCAACGTTTCCCCAATCACACGCTCGACAGCTTGTCGTTCATAGACGTCTGCCGTATCGATATGGCGAATCCCCGATTGAATGGCCGTTTCCAGGATATTCTTTGCCTCTTTCTCCCCATGTTTCAAAATCGTCATCGTTCCGAGTCCGAGTTCACTCATTTGGATTCCTCCTTGTTCGAAATGTAGGTTTGACTCATAATCAGAGTATATCGAAAAGTGAGGAGTAATCATATGGAAGAAAAAACGATTGAGCGGGAAGTCATTTATCAAGGCAAAATCTTCGATGTGGAAAAGCATGTCGTTTCCCTTCCGAACGGAAACACGTCTGTACGTGAACTCGTCTATCATAACGGAGCCGTCGCTGTACTCGTCATTGATGAATCGGACAACATCGTCATGGTGGAGCAGTACCGAAAAGCGTTTGAATCGATGTCGCTTGAGATTCCAGCCGGTAAGTTGGAAAAAGGCGAAGAGCCGATGGCGAGTGCCGAGCGCGAGCTCGAAGAGGAGACGGGCTACACGGCGGAATCGTTTGAAAAGATTTTTTCTTTCTACGGGGCACCTGGGTTCTGCAGTGAGCGGGTCGATGTATATGTCGCAAAAGGGTTATCTGCCGGTGAGATGAATTTAGACGAAGATGAATTTTTAAATGTGAAACGATACTCATTTGATGAAGCCGTCGATTTACTGGACCGAGGCATCATTACCGACGCCAAGACAATTATGGCAATCCAATGGTGGCAATTGTCTAGATTGAAATAATTCTAATCTAAGTACTTATATGATAAACTTACATAGTAATGATTTTAAATTGAAAATTGAGTAAAACTTCGGTATGCTTTCAGTAGTGAACTATGTAAAGAGGGGGCGCCTTATGGAAACGCGAATTGAACGAATTAAACAGCAATTGAGCGCCAAAGGATATAAATTAACACCACAACGTGAATCGACGGTACGTATCTTACTTGAGAATGAGAGTGACCATTTAAGTGCGGAGAACGTCTTCATGCTCGTGAAAAGCATCGCACCAGAAATTGGACTCGCAACGGTTTATCGCACATTAGAATTATTGACAGAGCTCGGCGTGGTCGATAAAGTCAACTTCGGTGACGGAGTTGCACGCTTTGACTTACGTCCAGAAGGGGCGAACCATTCGCACCACCATCTCGTCTGTGTCGAATGCGGCTCGGTCGAGGAAATCATGGAAGACTTGCTCGTCGATGTTGAGAAAAAAGTCGAGAGTAAATACGAATTTTTGATTAAAGACCATCGCTTGACGTTTCACGGTATCTGTAAAGTATGCCAAGCAAAAGGCGTCACACTCGAAGGTCATAAAGCAGTCATCAACGGTTAATGCAGAAAGGACAGACGACCCCAACAGGTCATCTGTCCTTTTTCAATGTGTGATATATCGCTCAAGAATCTTCGAGATCCCATCGTCGTTGTTTGATGTCGTGACCTCACTCGCAATGTCGATCAATGCATCGACGGCATTTCCCATGGCAATCCCAATTCCTGCGTATTCAATGATTGAACGGTCGTTATGACCATCTCCGAAAGCGATGACGTGGTCACGATCGATACACAACTCCTCGAAGACGTGACGCAGCGCCTTCGCCTTATCAATGCCGAAATCGGTGAATTCATAATACATCGCCGCTGTGAACATACTCGTGACCCGACCTGTGAAAGGGCCAGCTAATGCAGTTGCATTCTCTCGTAAGTATGAAGGCTCGCCAGCAACGAGAATCTTATGGACGGGGAAGTCGATAATCTCGATTAAGTTCGGTTCTTCTCGCAATTGGAACTGACCGCCTCTCGATTCATATTCGATGATGTTAATCAATTTTCCATTCACTTCAAGTTGTCCCTCGAAAACGTCGCGCACATACATATACGTATCATCGTTAATCATTGGGATGACCTCGTAGTGCTCTAAGTGCTTTAAGATTGAGCGAACATCCTCGATTTGCATTGCTTGTTCAAAAAGCGTGTCGCCTGTAGAAGCGTCCGTGACACATGCTCCATTAGAAGAGACAATCAACCCGCCGAACTCGTTCAATTTCAACTCTTGTGCATAGCGAATCATCCCTCGCTTTGGACGTCCTGACGCAAGCACCACTTTGACACCTTGCTCTTGCAATGCAAGTAGCGTGCGCTTCGTCTGTTCCGTGATGATTTTCTCGTCATTTAACAGCGTTCCGTCTAAATCAAGTAAAATTGCCTGGATCATGTGTGTTGTCTCCTTCTGTTTAGATTGTCAATTCGATGATGTTGCCTTCCGGATCAAGGATGACGCTTTCGTAATAACCATCACCGGTCGTCCGTGGACCGTCAACGTGTGTGTATCCATCAAGTTGAAAGCGTTCCGTCAAGGCATCTACCGCGTGTTTACTTCCGAGTGAAAAGGCGAGATGTGCATACCCGGCCGATTCTTTCGGATGTTCTTTAAGGTGAGGTCGTCTCATCAGTTCGAGTCGGCAACGTGAACCTCGAAACGTTAAAAAGTACGATTCAAACTGTTTCTTCTCGTTTTCATATTTATCATTTGACTGTGCATCAAAATAGACTTCGTAAAACCTGCGCATGTTTTCGATATCGTTTACCCAAAGGGCGACATGTTCAATTCTCATATAGAATCCTCCTCTGATGTTCGTCTAATCATTTGATTCAACCGTTCTGTATTGAAGAGCATCCCGGTCATGATCAGGATGACCACAAACGGTAAAAAACGGAGTGACGTCATAGACACGATTAATCCGAATAACGGGGGGAGAAACGTACTCCCTGAGTAGGCGAATGCCATTTGAAACCCCATCAAACGTTTCGATTGTGCCGAGCCAAACCGATTCGGCGTATCGTGAAGCATACTTGGATAAATCGGAGCCAATCCGAAGCCAATCAGCATCAAGCCGACGAGCATCGTCGCGGAGATTGGGATGAAGAAGAGGATGCTTCCGACAAGGGCGAGTATTTGTCTCATCCGGATCATCTGTTTGTTCGTGAAACGGAACGAGAGGAATCCGCTCACAAACCGTCCAATTGTGATACTACCGTAGTAGATGGACACCCATGCCGCAGCCGTCGCAATGGAAAACTGTTTCATCTGCACAAGATAACTGCTCGTCCATAACCCAATCAACGCTTCAACCCCGCAGTAAAGTAGAAATGTGGCCAATGCATAGGACACTCCGGTCGGTAGCTTGCGATCGAGTGTCGTGACGGCTGTTTCTTGAGGATGTGCAGTGGAATCCTCTTTCTGTTTCCAAAGTGGGAAAGACAACCACAATACGAGAGCTAAACTGAACTGAACGGCGGCGATAATCAAATAGCCGTCACGCCATCCATCCTCTGTTAATACACCCGCCATGACGAGTGGTCCCCCGGTCGCGCCGATTCCCCAAAAGCAGTGTAGCCAGTTCATATGATGTGCTTCGTAATGTTCGGCAACGTAATGATTCAGAGCGGCATCGACGGCACCGGCACCTAGACCGAGCGGGATGGCGAATACGAATAGCCAACCGATTGAAGGAGCAGAGTAGAATCCGAACAGACAGAGCGCTGTGAGTAATGTCGAACCGAACGTGACTTGTTTCGTGTCAAAATGTTTCAATAGTTTACCGCTCAGTAGACTCGAAAGAATCGTTCCACCAGCAATCGTCATAAAAATCCATCCGACCATCGATACGGGTGCGGAGAATTCTTGATGCATAAGTGGCCACCCGACACCGATGAGGGCATCCGGAAGACCAAGGCTGATAAATGCGAGATAGATCACGGCCAACAAAACAATCGTCATACGTCACCTCGCGGAATCGTTTCGAGCATCAATTCAATGCCGAGGCGAGCCAGTCCGGAAAAGTAATCCTCTTCCCATTCCCCAATCCGTAGACGAGGAAGGTGACGAGAGGGAAGATATCGTTCGCATGCGCGGTCGATGTGAGACAGATCGTCAGTAATGAGGTCGACGTCTGAAAAGATGAATGTGTGTGGGTTTAGTGTCGCAGCAAATGTAGCGACGAGCCGTCCTAATGCATCGATTTCTTCTTTTTTCAGAACATGTGGTCCATAAGGCTTGTTTTTTATGCGGTCAAAGAAAGTTGCATCATCATAAAGCGGAAGAAATGAAACTTCACCACTAAACCCGGATTGTCCGCGAGCGACATGTCCATCGAGCAAGATACCAGCACCTGGACCATTCTTTCCGAGGCCGAGATAGACGATGGACTGATGTGTTGTGGTCTCATCTCGTATGGAAAATCCATAGACGGCGGCATTCATATCATTTTCAATGACGACCGGAAGTCCAGTTCGTTCCATCAACCAGTTCTTCAAATCTAAATGCGCCAGTGATGGATATTCTGGGGCGAAAACAATTCGACCCGTATCGACTGCAGCGGCGACGCCGACAGAGATGGCACCGATTTTTATTGTGTGCTCATCGAATGTATCGACGAGTTTGCCTAACGTCTCTAAATGCGTGCCTGAGACTAAAGTTACACCTTCTTCAACATTCTGAGTTTGACAGTCAATCAAGCGATAGTGAATCTCGCTCGCTTCGATATATAGGGTCAGGCAACATCGGAATGTTGGATTGAATTTATAACTTTTTGCGGGTCTTCCTCCTCTTGGGGCAAGTTGACCGTGTTCGATGACTTCACCGTGTTCAATCATGTCATCAATCATCTTCTTAACGGTAGGGAATGAAACGTGTGTGGCCTTACTCAACTCGGAAATTGTCGAAACGTTGTGTAGGGCAATTTGCTTTCGGATGTCGACTAGTAATTCATGTTGCGGATCTTTCATCACGATTCAACTCCTATCCACTTTTTAAAATATTTTAATAAGTTATTTGTAGTATAACGTTTCTCATTTGAAGATGCCAGAAAAATAAGAATTCTGAGATGTATTTTTATCACGTAAACGTTCACAAAAAAGTGAATAAAAAATGAGGTCAGACATCTTCACAACAGTTTACATAAGTGATATGCTGTAAGCGTATTCAGGTGAAACAAGGAAGGAGGAGGGTATGATGCGTTCGCATATCGAGTCATTTCTTCAATACATGACAGTTGAAAAGCGGATGTCCGCGAATACGAGACAGGCGTATGCGAGCGATTTGACGCAGTACGCATCGACCTTGACCCAACTTGGGGTAGAAGAGTGGAATGAAGTGACACGTTCGCATATCGTCAAACATATCGAAGAACTGTCACAGGCGGGGCGTGCCTCGTCCTCATTAAGACGAGCTGTCAGTTCGATCCGGATGTTTCATCATCATCTCAAAATGACCGGAGTCACGACGACCGATCCGTCTCTTTACCTAGAATCTCCAAAAGCAGAAAAGCAACTTCCGGATACATGGTCACAAGCGGAAGTTGAACGTCTGTTGGACAGCGTCCCGACGTCGGACCCGCTCTCGTTACGAGACCGAGCCATGCTTGAATTGCTTTACGGGACAGGGATGCGGGTCAGTGAACTTTTAGGTTTGGATTTGGATGATTTGCAGTTCGAATTGGGGTATTTACAATGTGAAGGGAAAGGCGAGCGCGCACGAATCATTCCGGTATCCTCGGTTGCCCAAAGTTTTGTCGAGCGTTACATCCAACAAGCTCGTAACGGACTTGGCGGCAGAGAGACCGAAGCGCTCTTTTTAAACGGCAGAGGAGGACGGCTCAGTCGCCAAGGATTTTGGAAGATGATCAAACGACGAGCCAAACTTGCTGGAATTGACAAAGAAATCACACCGCACGTACTCCGTCATTCTTTTGCGACACACCTTCTCGAGAACGGTGCGGATTTACGCGCCATTCAACAGATGCTCGGTCATGCGGATTTAGCGACGACGCAAGTATATACACACGTCAACAAATCACGATTGCATGATGTGTATCGTAAGCATCACCCTCGTGCCTAGACACCGAAAAGGAGGAATTTTTTGTGAAGAAGTTTAAACGTATTTTCTTAGTCGTCATGGACTCGGTCGGTATCGGTGAAGCACCAGATGCTGAACAGTTCGGTGACAAAGGGGCCGACACGCTCGGGCATATCGCGCGTGAACATAACGGATTGAACATGCCGAACATGGGTAAACTTGGACTTTCGAACATCAAGCCGATTCAAGGCATCGATGCATCGGATGCACCGAGTGCGTATGGTCGCATGGAAGAAATCTCAGCTGGTAAGGATACGATGACAGGACATTGGGAAATCATGGGTCTTCATATCGATACACCATTCCGTGTATTCGAGGAGTTCCCTGATGACTTGATTCACCGCCTCGAAGAGTTCAGCGGACGTAAAATCATCGGAAACAAACCGGCGTCAGGAACAGAAATTTTGGACGAACTCGGTGAAGAACATGTCGAGACTGGCGCTCTGATTGTCTATACATCAGCCGACTCAGTCCTTCAAATCGCAGCACACGAGGACATCGTGCCGGTTGATGAGTTGTACCGAATCTGCGAATACGCTCGTGAAATCACACGTGAAGATCCATACATGCTCGGACGAATCATCGCTCGCCCGTTCATCGGGACACCAGGAGCATGGGTCCGTACGGCAAACCGTCACGATTACGCCTTGAAACCATTCGGCAAGACCGTCATGAACACGCTCGAGGAAGCTGGGAAAGACGTCATCGCATTAGGGAAAATCAGCGATATTTACGATGGTGAAGGTGTGACAAAAGCGGTCCGCACGAAATCGAACATGGATGGCATGGACAAATTGGTCGAGTCGCTCGAGGAAGACTTCGAAGGGCTCTGCTTCTTGAATTTAGTTGACTTCGACGCATTATTCGGTCATCGTCGTGACCCGGAAGGCTATGCGGTCGCGCTTGAAGAGTATGACGCTCGCTTACCGGAAGTGATGGAGCGCCTTCGTGAAGATGACTTGCTCATCATCACGGCTGACCACGGAAATGACCCTGTTCATGCCGGTACAGATCACACGCGTGAATACGTTCCGCTCATCGTTCATCACAACGGAGCGAAAGCGGTTGATTTAGGCATTCGTGGTACGTTCGCAGATATCGGTGCGACCGTCGCTGACAACTTTGACGTCGCGGCACCATCAAACGGAAAGAGTTTCTTAAACGAAATTTGAGGAGGCAATATTCATGGTAAATTGGAACGAAACAAAAGCGTTTTTGCAGGAGCGTATGGGCAGTACACCAGAAATCGGACTCATTCTAGGGTCGGGACTTGGAGTCCTCGCGGACGAGATTGAGAACCCGGTAGCGATTCCTTATGAGGAGATTCCACACTTCCCGGTATCGACTGTCGAAGGACATGCGGGTCAACTCGTGTTCGGTGAACTTGAAGGAAAACGAGTCGTCGCCATGCAAGGGCGGTTCCACTTCTATGAAGGATACTCGATGGAACAAGTGACGTTCCCGGTTCGTGTCCTCAAATTGATCGGTGTCGAGACTCTTATCGTCACAAACGCGGCAGGAGCATGTAACGAGTCATTCAACCCAGGCGACTTGATGATCATCACAGATCATATCAACTTCTTTGGTACGAGCCCGCTCATCGGGAAGAATGCGAGTGAATTCGGGACTCGTTTCCCTGACATGTCAGAAGCGTACGATAAAGAGCTCGTGAAATTGACAGAACGTGTCGCTTCAGACCTTGGACTTTCTGTACAAAAAGGGGTTTACTTCGGTAACACAGGTCCTACGTACGAAACACCAGCTGAAGTCAAAATGGCCCGTCTTCTCGGTGGCGACGTCGTTGGTATGTCGACCGTTCCAGAAGTCATTGTCGCGCGTCATTCGGATATGCGTGTCCTAGGGATCTCGTGTGTCTCGAACATGGCAGCAGGCATCTTAGATCAACCACTCAACCATGAAGAAGTCATCGAAACGACAGAGCGCGTTCGTCAAGACTTCCTCTCTCTCGTACGTGGCACGATTAAAAGCATGTAAGTAACTTAATTTTAGGAGGACGACAGTTATGCGTATGGTCGATTTGATTTTAAAGAAACGTAACGGTGGAGAATTGAACGAAGAGGAGATTCGCTTCGTTGTCGAAGGTTTCACGAACGAATCAATCCCTGACTATCAGATGTCAGCCTTATCGATGGCCATCTACTTCAATGGGATGACTGAAAACGAGACGGCTGCATTGACGATGGAAATGGTGAAGTCTGGTGATACGATTGACCTTTCCAACATCGAAGGGAAAAAAGTTGACAAGCACTCGACGGGCGGCGTAGGGGACAAAATCAGCTTGATCGTGGCACCACTCGTTGCTTCAATCGGCATCCCCGTTGCGAAGATGAGCGGTCGTGGTCTCGGTCACACGGGTGGTACGATTGATAAGCTCGAATCATTCCCGGGGTTCAACGTTGAATTGACGGAAGAACAATTCACGAAACAAGTAAATGATATCAAAATGTCGATCATCGGTCAGACAGGGAACTTGACGCCTGCCGATAAGCGCTTGTATGCGCTCCGCGACGTTACGGCTACGGTCGAATCGATCCCGCTCATCGCAAGTTCAATCATGTCGAAGAAGATTGCAGCAGGCGCGGACAGTATCGTTCTTGACGTCAAGACAGGTTCTGGCGCGTTCATGAAATCGTTTGATGATGCGAAAGCCCTCGCGGAAGAAATGGTCGCAATCGGGAAAAACGTCGGACGTAAGACGGTCGCGGTCATCACAGACATGGACCAACCGCTCGGCTTTGAAATCGGGAACGCGAACGAAGTGAAAGAAGCGATTGAAGTCCTTTCAGGTAAAGAAGTCGAAGATTTGAAAACAATCGCTCTCACGATCGCTGGACATATGGCTGTCCTCGGTGAATTCTATCCAACGTTTGAAGAAGCATATGCCGATCTTGAGAAGCGCATTGCAGATGGACACGCCCTCGAGGTGTTCCGCAAGTTCGTCGAAGCACAAGGTGGCGACGCATCACTCGTCGATGATGTGACGAAATTACCACAAGCTTCATATGAGACGACATTCGTCGCAAAAGAAGCAGGTTATGTCGAGTCGATCATCGCAGACGAAGTAGGTGTTGCGGCGATGCTTCTCGGTGCAGGACGCGCGACAAAAGAAGACAAAATCGACTTTGCGGCAGGCATCACGCTTGAGAAAAAAGTCGGCGACCGTGTCGAGGTAGGCGATGTGATCGCGGTACTCCGTTCGAACATCGAAGACATGTCTTCAGCCATCGAGCGTTTAGACCATGCGTATACGATCGGTGCAACGAAACCAGAGGCCCGTCCACTCGTTCACGCGGTGATTCAATAAGGCAGAACGTCTGTTTCCACAAAAAAGTGGAGACAGACGTGTTTTTTTGATAAGATGGGTAATGTGAGTGTCAAACAGCAGGATACATATTATGAAAAAGGGGTTGCTTGAAACATGAAAAAAGGTTCTATGAAACTTGAAAATGGCGAAATGATTGAATTTGATTTATTCCACGGTGAAGCACCAATCACGGTCGAAAACTTCGAAAAACTTGCGAACAGCGGGTTTTACAACGGATTGACGTTCCACCGTGTCATCCCTGGTTTCGTCAGCCAAGGTGGTTGCCCACAAGGAACTGGAATGGGTGGCGCAGGCTATACGATTCCTTGTGAGACATCGACATCGTTCCCACACAAACACGAAGCGGGTTCACTCTCAATGGCCCACGCAGGTCGTGACACAGGGTCTTCACAGTTCTTCATCGTCCATGAGCCACAACCGCATTTGGATGGTGTCCATACGGTATTCGGTAAAGTGACATCTGGTCTTGAGCATGCCGTCAAACTTCGTCAAGGTACGAAGATGGCAGAAGTGAAGGTTTGGGACGAGAATTGATTTTTGCCTGAAGGGTATGGCACAATGAACCATGTCTCTCACGTGTTCACGTCGTGAAACTTGAATGACAAAAGGTGGTGAACCCAGCGATGCTGGTCAAATATAAACGTTCTTATGAAAAGACGGCGATGGGTCTACTCGCATTCTCATGCAGTGACAAATCTCCGCTAAGCTTGCTTGAACTCGTCCGATCGTATGACGAGGAGGAGTCGAAGTTCCTCTATTTGTGGAAAGTCGGTGAAGACTTCGTTGGTATCATTGGTATGGAGCAACAAGAAACGACAATGGTCATCGACCATATCGCCTTGTCGCCATCATTCCGTGGCGAGAAACGTTCTTACGAGCTTCTAGACGAGGTAAGAAACGTCCTTCCACTTGATTTGACGCTAACCGGTACAGGCAAGACGGGCGATTTATTGGATAAATGGAATCAATTAGTCGTCTGATGACAAAAACCCCCGCAATCTTGGACTGCGGGGGTTTTGCATATTGCATGGAGTAAATCACAAACCCTTTAAATGAGGTGGATTCATGAATCGAGTAACAATTGATGAACTGATCAATCGAATGGAGCAAGTGCTCAGGCAAGAACGAACGCGAGAAGAAATCTCTGATTGGGCACATCAGTGGATGGAACAGTATGAAAATATAGATGGATTTGATTGGACAGCTTCTGACGAGGTGGTTTGGTCCTGCTTACAAACGATAGTTGGCATGGATTTACTTGAAACCCCTTCTGAATATTTACATGATCGGAGCGATCTCGAGAGTTGGGTGATGGCGTTTAAGAAGTTAAAAAATCATCATTGATCATGAAAAGGAGACTTCTTGAATCTTGACGTCAACTTCTGGCACGTTGCCTTTTTAAAAGTGCCAACTCCCGTTCCGTGATGACCTCACTCCGGTCACGGTGCAGATGCTTGTGGACCAATTGCTCGAACGCTAGGTCCGTCGATGGAAACGTCGATTTTAGGGATTCGACCGTCTCACGGACATCTGATTGCAATGGAATCGTCGCGCGAAGCGGCCATTCCTCGAGTTGTGCGATGAAGGAGTCGACATCTAGACCGAGTTCATTCAAATAGGGAGAAGCGATGTCAATCTTTCGACGTAAGAGTCGCAAGCTCTTTTTCGCGCCGATGAGATTGTCTCGTCGTAAATGATAGTGGATGACGGCGTATTGGATGAGTGCCGCATAGCCGTGGTGACGGCGTCCGTCTGCCTGCCACGCCTCTTCTAATACCTCATGACATTCGAAATAATCGGCATGACATTCAAAAAGCAACGTATAATGAATAAAAGGGGTCATGAATCAATTTTCTCCTTTCGTGTCCACGGTGTTATAAAACATGTTATACTAAAGCGCAAAAATGTAAAATGGCAGGTGTCTCTATGGAAGCCTATAACGTTAAAATTGATACGTTCGAAGGTCCACTCGACCTGTTGCTCCATTTGATTGGAAAAATGGAGATTGATATCGTCGACATTTCCGTGGCAGAAGTCACTGACCAGTATGTCGGCTATATTCGCACGATGCAAAAATTTGAACTCGATGTGGCCAGTGAATACTTGGTCATGGCGGCGACGTTGCTCCAATTGAAGAGCAAGCAATTGTTACCGCCTGTTCAGGTCGAGGATGAAGAGGTTCCAGACTTCAGTGAGGAACCGACGCGTGAAGGTCTCATTCGTCAATTGATTGAATACAAAGCATATAAAGAAGCGGTCGTCTTCATGCGTGAACAAGAAGAACACCGTCTTGAATTGTATACGCGACCGGGTGAAGATTTGACGACGTATATGTCTGAAGAGGTGTCTAAGTATGACGGTCCACTCAACTTCTCCGATCTATTGCACGCCTATTCGAAGATGATTGAACGGAAACGTTGGAAAGAACGACGCAAAAAGACGATCAAGCGGGAAGAGCGTACGCTTGAAGAACAGATGACGCGTCTTCATGAACACGTATCGTCGACGAGACAAACATCGTTTTTCGCCTTTTTTGTCGAGCAACCGAACGTCTCAGATCTCGTCGTGACGTTTATGGCGCTTCTTGAGCTGATCAAGCTACGGGTCGTCGTAACAAAACAACTAGACCAAGATATTCAAATCTCATTCATTGAATCATCAAAGAAAGGGGATGAAGCGGTTGCTGTCTTATGAGACGATTATTGAAGGATTGCTGTTCGTCGTCGGTGATGAAGGGATGGAAGTACGAGCGCTTGCCGAGACGCTCGATATCTCAGAAGCTGCGGCACGAGAACAGCTCAGTAAGCTAGAGACATCGTTCAAGTCATCGAATCGACCGTTTCAGCTCATGGAATCGGCAGGTGTCTACAAGCTCGTGACCGTTCCGGACGTCTCTCCGTACATTCAAAAATATGTCGGGACGATGGCTGAGCAGGCGCTCTCACGTGCAGCGATGGAGACGCTAGTTATCATCGCCTACAAACAGCCGGTCACACGAGCGGATATCGAAGAGATTCGCGGAGTCAAAGTCGAACGGGTCATCCATACGTTGTTATCGAAAGGATTGATCGAATCGGCTGGTCGTGCGAAGACGATTGGTCGTGCCAAGCTGTATCGTACGACAGAGCACTTCCTCGACCATTTCGGGTTCAACTCGCTCGAAGAATTGCCACCATTAACATTTGAGGATGAACTGACAGACGAAGGCGATTTGTTCTTCGGTCAGGAATCACCGAAGCAAGAAGAGAGATTGGAGAAGGATTAATCATATGGAACGTTTGCAAAAAGTAATCGCACAAGCGGGGGTCGCCTCGCGTCGGAAAGCGGAAGAAATGATTTTGGATGGTCGCGTCCGCGTGAACGGAAAAGTCGTCCGTGAACTCGGGACGAAAGTTGGACCGAAGTCAGAGATTGAAGTCGATGGCGTCAAAATCGAACAAGAAGAGCACGTCTACTATTTGCTTTATAAACCGAGTGGCTACGTATCGACGGTCGATGACGACAAAGGTCGTAAAGTCATCACAGACCTCGTCCCACCAGGAGCACGGGTATTCCCGGTCGGTCGTCTTGACTACAACACGACGGGGCTCATCATCTTGACGAACGATGGCGAGTTCTCGAACATGATGACACACCCGAAATATAAAATTCAAAAGCGCTATGTGGCAAAAGTGAAGAATATCCCATCTTACTTGGCCATCAAACAGCTTGAGTCTGGTGTCGAACTCGATGACGGATTCAAAACGGGAAGTGCGAAAGTGAAGATGAAGTCTGTAGACCAGAAGAAGAACACAGCCATCCTCGAAATCGTCATCTCGGAAGGTCACAATCGTCAAATCCGTCGGATGGTGGAAGCCATTGGTTCAGAGGTCATCAAACTGAAGCGTGAACAGTTCGGTTTCTTGACGCTCGACGGTCTGAACACGGGCGACTGGCGTGAACTTTCACACAAAGAAATCAGTAAGCTTCGGGAACTTGCGAACCCTACCGTTCCACCGAAACCACGAGGCAAAAAGAAGAAAAAATAACAACAAAAAATCGTCCTGAAATAGGATGATTTTTTTGATTGTGTAGATTGTGTGACAAAAAAATGAAAAAAGTCTGTTAATGTGCGTTTTTAATGTTTTTTCAGTACAATAGCAACTGAAGGATGGTGTGAAAACGATGACAAAAGATCAACAAAAAGACGACCGGATGGAACAAGCGGTCGCAAAAAAGAAAAAGAGGTCATTTTGGCGGATGATGATCATGACGGTCGTTCTCTTCGCGGGAGCGGTTACGATCATGCAAACATTCGACCAAGCGGGTAACGATGGACGCATCGAGGCGGGCGACGAGGCACCGAACTTCAAGCTCGTCACACTCGACGGTTCGACCTTGTATGAGCGAGACAACTACGAAGGGAAAGGGATGCTCTTGAACTTCTGGGGTACGTTCTGTGAACCGTGTAAGAAAGAGATGCCGGTCGTACAAGAAAACTATGCGACACTTCAAGACATGGGTGTCGATTTTTGGGCCGTGAACGTCGGAGAGACACCGCTTCGTGTCGATAATTTCATCAACGACCTTGGTGTCGGACTCGACTATCCGATTTTGATGGATACCCAGAGCGAAGTCGAAGGAGCGTATGGCATTTATAACCTACCCGTCACATTCGTCATCGATGGTGAAGGGAACGTAATTGAAAAGTATGAAGGTGAACTCACGAAAGAGAAATTGATGGAGCTAGCCGAGAAGTCATTGTAAGCGAACGGGGGACGCACAGATGCTAGATATGAAATACGAAGGCGCTGATTTACGGTCGAAGCGTCGTCCGAAATCGATCATTGACCGTGTGTGGAACTTCTTTGCATCGGTCAAAGTGGGGTTGTGGTTAATTGCATTGATTATTGTCGGTTCGGCAATCGGAACAATCTTTCCTCAAGAGATGTACATCCCACAACAATTACCGCCTGAACAATATTATATGGAGGAGTATGGAACACCGGGTTCTATTTATTACGCCCTCGGATTCCATAACCTATACACATCGTGGTGGTACATCGGTCTGATTGTCATGTTGACGCTCTCACTCGTCGTCGTGTCGATTGACCGTGGGGTTCCGCTCTATAAGGCGCTTAAAAAACAACCGGTCAGACGGACAGAACGTTTTATGAAGGGGCAACGTCTCTTCGGACAAGGTGATGGGACGGAGGCTCAAATTGACGAGATCGCAGTCGCACTTAAAAAGAAACGATATACCGTCAAACGGGACGGCGATGCCCTGTTAGCAGAGAAACACCGGTTTGGTCGTTGGGGTCCGTACGTCAACCACCTCGGACTTGTCATCTTCTTCCTAGGGGCGATGCTGCGAGTGTTCCCTGCATTCCATACGGATACGCTCGAATGGGTGCGTGAAGGCGAAACGGTGTCGCTAGAGGCGACTGACGGCGAGTACTACTTACGGAACGACCAGTTCATTCTTGAAATGTACGACCCTGAGAACAATGAAGAGGACGCGAAGTTCGCGGCCGCCATTGAAAAAGCAGGAGCCGTTCCTAAAAATTATGAGACAGAGTTGACGTTATTCAAAAAGACGGGAACGAACGAGGACGGATCGCCGCAACTCGAGCAAGTCGATGTCGGTTCGACGAAAGTCAACCACCCGTTTAAGTTCGATAAATTTGAAGTGTATCAGGAACAATATTCAAGTCGTCCAGAGTTCTTATCGATGTCGTTCATGTTGGCAGATAAAGAAACCGGCGACGAATATGGTCCGTTCAAAGTTGATTTGGAGAATCCGGAAAAGTCTTATGAGCTCGATGGGGTCACCGTCACGTTGAAAGATTTGTATCCAGACTTTGAAGTGAAAGATGGACAACCGAATACGAAATCACCACGTGCACTGAATCCTGCCTTCTTCTTCAACGTTGAATCACCTGAAGGAGAAACGGAGTCGAATTTAATCGGCATTCGTCTGAATGTCGCTGATGAAGAGAACCGCTACGATGTCCAGTTTGCAGGTACAGAGATGGCGAGCACGAGTGGTTTACGTGTGAAGAGTGACTCCACCTATCCGATTTTGATCGTCGGTGCCACGATCTTTATGATCGGTATTGCGATGGGCATGTACTGGCCACACCGTCGCGTTTGGATCCGTCGTCATGAAGAGGGCGTGCTTGTCGCCGGTTTTACGAATAAAAACCCGTCCTCGCTCCGTCGTGAAGTGTCGCCGCTATTAGAACAAACTGGCTTACCGATGTGGGAAGACCAGGCGAGATTCACAGAGAAGTCGGAGAACGAGTCAACAGATGAAAGAGGGGAATCTTGATGGAATGGATTGAATGGAGCAGCCGAATGCTGTTTATCGCGTTCTTCCTGTACGCAATCTCGACGGTTCTCTTTACGATTGCCGTCAGTGGTATGCGTAAAGATCGAAACGTCAACCGTGTTGCCTATGGGAAATACGCCTTTATCTTGGCAATCATCGGCTTTGTCGCTCAAATGACATATTTCTTTATGCGCTGGGCAGGTGTCGGCTATGCGCCGGTATCAAACTTGTACGAATATACGACGTTCTTCGGTATGATGATGGTACTTGGGTTCCTCGTCGTATATGGAATTTATAAAAATGATGTGCTCGGCTTGTTCGCGATGCCGGTGGCGTTACTCGTCATCGCCTTCGCTTCAATGTTCTCGAGTGAGGTCGCACCGCTCATCCCGGCACTCAACAGTGTATGGCTGAAAATTCACGTTACGACGGCTGCGCTCGGACAAGGGATTTTGGCCATTAGTTTTGCATCGGGCCTCATTTTCTTATTGAACGAAACATCGATGAAAGAACAGTCTAAGTCACGGACGTGGCTCGAAGTGACGATGTTTGTCCTCATGTGCACGCTCGGCTTCATCATCGTCTCGATGTTATTCAAGGGGATTGGTGCCGGAGGTGTCGTCGAGTTCACGAACGACCGCGGTCAAGCGGAGACGTATGAATATTTCATGCCGATCTTGTTCGTCCCAGAAGGGGCACAACTCGTGTCTGGCGCGAGTGGCTTGTCACTCGAGCTCCCGAACTGGATCAATACACTCAAGTTGAACACGCTCATCTGGTCGGTCATCGGCGGAATTGTAATCTATGTGTTGCTCCGCTTTGTCATCTTGCGTAAACGCGTCGCTGAAGCGCTCCAACCCCTTGCAAAAAAAGTCGATCTCGACCTTGCTGATGAAATCAGCTATCGCTCGGTCGCGATTGGATTACCGGTCTTTATCCTTGGTGGTCTGATCTTTGCGATGATTTGGGCACAGATTGCCTGGAACCGTTTCTGGGGATGGGACCCGAAAGAAGTTTGGGCCCTCATCACGATGCTGATCTATATTTACTACTTGCATATGCGCATTCAGCGTGGCTGGACAGGAACGAAAGCGGCCTGGTTATGTGTCGGTGGATTTGCCATCATCATGTTCAACCTCGTCTTCGTCAACCTGGTCATTGCCGGTCTGCATTCGTATGCCTGACATAAAAGAAGTCACAATTGTGACTTCTTTTTCATTTGGTCCATCAAATCATCGTTGTGAAGCGAAATAATAGAGTGGTATAGTTATGGCAGAGAGTGGAATGTTCACAATTGTGCAACATTCGCTACAACTCGTAATGGGTCTTAGGAGGGTTTCAGGTATGGCTGAGAAAACGAAGATTTTAGTAGTCGACGACGAGGAGAGAATTCGCCGACTTTTGAAAATGTACTTAGAACGTGAACAGTATGTGATTGAAGAAGCGGTCAATGGCGAAGAGGCGCTCGCGCTTGCTCTTGATAACGAATACGACGTGATCTTGCTTGATTTGATGATGCCAAAGATGGATGGGGTTGAAGTATGTACAGAACTCCGGAAGACGAAAGCGACTCCGGTCATCATGCTCACGGCGAAAGGTGAAGAAATCGACCGTGTCCAAGGATTCGAAGTCGGGGCGGATGATTATATCGTCAAGCCGTTCAGTCCGCGTGAAGTCGTGCTCCGCGTCAAAGCATTGCTTCGCCGCTCTGGTTCGACGAAGTTCATGCACACGAGTGAGAAGTCGAAGGATTTGATCGTCTTCCCACATCTGACAATCGATAATGATGCACACCGGGTCACGGTGGACGGCGAGGAAATCGCCCTCACACCAAAAGAATATGAGTTATTGTTCTTCCTCGCAAAACAGGTGGATAAAGTCTTTTCACGAGAGCAGTTGTTAAAAGAAGTATGGAACTACGAATTTTTCGGAGACCTTCGGACCGTCGATACGCATGTGAAACGTCTTCGTGAGAAATTGAATCGTGTCTCACCGGACGCGGCGCATATGATCACGACCGTATGGGGTGTCGGGTACAAGTTCGAAGCTGCCAGTGAATGATGATTCGTCGAAACAGCATCGTCACGAAACTGTGGCTGACGATTCTCGTTTTGGTCAGTGTCATCTTATTCATCGTCTCGGTGTTGATGCTTGAATTTTTTAATTCCTTTCATATCGACCAGGAACGAGGCCATCTTGCCAAGCTCGGTGGACAGGTCCAATCGGTTTTGTTGAATGAAGGTGACACGTCCCAGACGATTGATCAAATCATCGAAGTGTACGGGGCTAACTATATCTTAGAGAACGGGACGACCCGATCGAATTTTGGAAATCAAGTGAATGGTTTGATGGTGGAACTTGAACGACAGGATTGGGAAACCTATCAGGCGGTCGGTGAGACGGCCATCGGGAATTTCTCATCTTTTGACGACCAGGCCGCACTAGCGTATCGGACGACCTTCTCCTTATCGACAGGACAGTATACGCTCTACCTGCTCGAACCGCTCGATGCGATCTCGAGTGCGAACGCGGGAGCACGGACCATCATTCTTTGGACCGTCGCTTCGGCCATCATCGTCACGACCGTCTTCGCTTTCTTCTTGTCGACACGAATCACGGCACCGCTCCGAGCGATGCGGGATGCAGTCAATAAGACGGGAGAGGGGCAATTTGATTTGCGTTTGGAGACGAAGACACGGGATGAGATTGGAGAACTCGCTGCTTCTTTCAACGCAATGAGCAGTCAGCTTTCGAAGTATGTGAATGCCCTTGACCGGGAACGGCTGCAACTTGCGTCGATTCTTCGTTCGATGGCAGACGGTGTCATTACACTCGATCGTCATGCGAACGTGATTGTCACGAACCCGCAAGCGAGTCCATTACTTCAAGATGGGCAACCACATGAAGTCGTATTGTCTCTTTATGAGGAAGTGATGGAGGGGACGTCTGAAAAGACGATCGAAGTGAAACAGGATGAGCGGTACTATACACTGACAGTCACACCACTAGTCGGAGAAGACGATTTCGAGGGTGCTGTCGTTGTCATCCGGGATACGTCAGAAAGTCATCGACTCGATAAGATGCGGACCGATTTTGTGGCGAACATTAGCCATGAACTCCGGACACCGCTCGTGACGCTTCAAGGGTATTCAGAGGCAATCATCGATGGCATCACTGAGAGTGACGAGGCGACGAAAGAGTTCGCCTCCATCATCTATGATGAATCGCTCCGCTTGGCAAGACTCGTCAATGATTTGTTGGATTTGGCACGCATCGAATCGGGTAAAGAGACGATGCATTTCACTTCGTTTGATATCGGTGATTTCTTGCCCCGAGTCATGCGAAAGTTCAATCAGATGGCATCTGAAAAAGAGATTCGTTTACAGACCGACGCCCCGCACCGTCTCATCGAGGCGGATGGCGATCGTCTCGAGCAAGTGTTCACCAACTTGATTGGCAATGCTATCGCGCATACCGATTCTGGAGAAATTCGGATTGAGGCCACAGAAGAGACGGACGGGCTACGGATTCAGTTGACGGATACAGGTCATGGAATTCCAAAAGAGGATTTGCCGTTCGTTTTCGAGCGATTCTATAAAGCCGATAAAGCCCGGACCAGTGGTTCGAAGACAGGGACAGGCATCGGACTCGCGATCGTGAAGAATGTGGTCGATGCCCATCACGGAAAAGTGAGCGTATCGAGTACACTCGGGGTCGGAACCACCTTCGAGATTTACTTACCATTTGAACAACCACACAACTCGTAATGGTGACTCGCTTGAGTCACCATTTGTGGCATTTTAAGGGGGGAGTCGAATGAAACGTTATACACGAACGGGCGACAAGGGTGAAACATCATTAATCGGTAGTCGTGTCGAGAAATCCCATCCTCAGATTGAAGCGATGGGTCATCTCGATGAGTTGAATAGTCAGATTGGACTCGCCATCGCGCATCAAGAGGATGAGACGCTCCGAATACAGCTGACGAAGATTCAGCACGACTTGTTCGACCTCGGATCGGAGCTGATGTATGCTGAGGCACCGCCAAAAATGGTCGATTTGTCAATCGTGACGGAACTAGAACGATGGATGGATGAGTGGGAGGAGTCCTGTCCGGAACTTGTGCGCTTCATCCTTCCGGGCGGCAGCGTTGCCGCAGCTAGCTTACATGTGGCTCGTGCCGTCTGTCGACGGGTCGAGCGTGACTTAGCGGCTCTCGGAGTCGCAGACCGGCAATTGCCTTACTTTAACCGCTTGAGTGATTATTTATTTACGGTTGCCCGTTACGCGAACGTCGTGGCAGGGGTGCCGGATCAAGAATATGCGCGCGGCGCTGCCGTGTTTCAACCAAAACGAAAAAAGGAGTGATCGGCAGATGAAAGGAATCGAACAGTTCCAACATCAATTGCACTACTCGGTCTATCCGACCAAAAAATTTAAAACGACGACTTGTCTCGTGTCATTCGCCGCTCCATTATCGACGGAGACGGTCGCAGATCGGGCATTGCTCCCGTTCATTATGGAGAAATCGACGGCAACGTATCCATCTATTGAGTTATTTCACACACCGCTAGAGGAGTTGTATGACACAAACTTATATGCTGGTGCATCTAAGATCGGAAAGGAGCACGTCATCCAATTCCAACTCGAAGTCGTCAACGATCATCTTGTCGGAGAAGACGTATTGAGTCAGGCAATCGAGTTACTCGAAGACGTTCTCCTTCGTCCGAACGCATACGATGGGGCGTTCCAGCCACTCATCGTCGAGCAGGAACGTCGATTGCAACGTCAGCGTATCGAATCGGTCTATGATGACAAAATGCGTTTCGCCCAACAGCGTCTACAAGAAATGCTCGGAGGAGAACTTGCGATTCCGTCACTCGGTACGCTTGAGCAACTCGACCATGTCACACCGAAATCATTGTATGAGGCATATCAATCGATGATTCAACATGACCGTGTGGACATCTATGTTGTCGGGGATGTCAATCGTGAGCAAGTCGAACAGGCTTTCAATCCATTGGAATCCCTTGGGACACGTCGACCACGCCTGTTACCAGAAGCGAGTCGAGGAGAGTTCAAGCGTTTGGAAGAACACCAAGACATTAAACAAAGCAAGCTCCATCTCGCTTATTCACTCAATGTCGACCCAAGAACGGAAGCGGCGATTCGTATGCAAGTCGTGAATGGATTGTTCGGAGGATTCCCTCACTCGAAACTGTTCATGAACGTGCGTGAAAAAGAGAGCCTGGCGTACTATGCCGCTTCACAATATAGTTCCCTCAGTCGGAAGTTGTTCGTCTATGCCGGCATCGATGCGTCGAACCAGCAAAAAACCGAACAGATCATCGAAGAGCAATTGAACGCTTTACAAGCGGGCGAGTTTGAGGATGAGACGTTGCAACAGACGAAAGAGTTGTTGTTCCATCAACGTCGACAACTTGGAGACAGTCCACGTCAATTGATTGCTTGGATGAGTGGAGCAGACGTTCGTCCGTTCTCGTTAGACGAAGAGATGGCAATCATTGAAAACACGACACGAGATCATGTCGTTGCGCTTGCGAAAGAAATGGAACTCGAAGCGGTTTATTGCTTGAAAGGAGGAGAAGCATGAAATTAGACTTTCCTAACGTCGGAGAGACGTTACATCATCACGTTCTCGACAATGGCCTCTCCGTTTACTTGTTGAAAAAGACTGGATATGAAAAAACATTCGCGACGTTCACGACTAAATATGGATCGATTGACCGACGCTTCAAACTAGAAGACTGGATCGAGGTTCCCGATGGTATCGCACATTTCTTAGAACATAAGATGTTCGAGAAAGAAGATGGTGACGTCTTCCAACAATTCGGTCGTCAAGGAGCGTCAGCGAACGCTTTCACTTCCTTCACACGGACGGCTTATTTGTTCGGTGCCACGTCCAAGATTTCGGAAAACGTACAAACGCTACTTGATTTCGTCCAGACTCCTTATTTTACGAAAGAGTCGGTCGAGAAAGAGAAAGGCATCATCGGTCAAGAAATTCAAATGTATCAAGACAATCCGGGATGGCGCTTGTATTTTGGTTTAATTGAGGCGATGTACGAGACACATCCCGTCAAGATTGATATCGCAGGTACAATCGAATCGATTTCAAAGATCACGGCGGAAGACTTGTACACCTGTCATCAAGCGTTCTATCATCCGAGCAACATGGCATTGTTCGTCGTCGGGAACATCGAACCGGATGAGATGCTTGCCTTGATTCGAGATAACCAAGCAGGTAAATCTTTTGAGACACCACGATTGAGTGCTCGTGAGACAGTATATGAACCGACCACGGTTCGTCTGTCAGAACGGGTCATCGAGATGGACGTCTCTGTACCGAAAGTCATGATTGGGTATAAGGATGTACCACAAGCTGGGGAAGCAGGTCTGAAGCAAGAATTGACAGTAGAATTGCTCATGCATGCGCTCTTCGACACGACAGCTCCTCTTTATACAGAACTTTATGCTGAAGGATTGATTGACGATGCCTTCTCGTTTGACTATACGTCAGAGGAAACGTTTGCCTTTGCCGCCTTGTCGATGGAGACGTCGGAAGTAGATGCGTTTGTCGACCGTGTGACGGAGGCGTTAGAACGTCCACTTCAGTTGAGTCAAGAGACGCTCGACCGGAAGAAACGCATGATGCAAGGACAGTTCTTGAAAGCATTGAACTCACCGGAATTCATCGCAAATCAGTTCTCTCGATATGCACTCAATGATGGGAATTTGTTTGAAATCCCGACTTTGATTGATGCCATCACACTCGACGAACTATACGAAGCATACGAGCGCTTGTTCCGCCATGAACAACGAACGGTATGCATCGTCAAAAAACGATGAAGACATTGATTGTTGGAGCGAGCGGTACCATCGGACGTGCCGTCTCGCTCGCTTTTCGTGAAGATGAACTGATTTTGCATGCGAACGAGAGTAGTGAAAAACTCCGTCATTTGATAGATGAAGAGAATCTTTCGGCAGAAATTCTCCCTTGTGACCTAACAGACCGTGACGCTGTTGAGTCGTGGGTGCAGGATATGCTGGACATCGACCGAATTGTATATGTGGCCGGACATGCGCTCCATGGTCTCGTCGTCGACCAGTCGATGGATGAGCTCGACCGGCTGTACGATGTACATGTTCGGGCAATGATCCGACTCATCCAGTCCGTCGTTGCAAGGAAGCCTTACGATCATCACGTGGATATCGTGATTGTCTCGAGTGTATGGGGAGAGGTCGGTGCGGCGGCTGAGGTGTTTTATTCAACCGTCAAAGCGGCACAGCTCGGCTTCGTCAAGGCGTTCGCACGAGAAGCCGGACCGTTCAATGTTCGAGTCAATGCGGTGACCCCGGGGTGGATTGATACGCCAATGAATGATACGGTAGAAGAGTCGAAACAATCCGTGATCGATGACATTCCACTTGGACGTCTCGGTGCGGCAGAGGACGTGGCCAACACGATCCGTTTCTTGTGCTCACCGGACGCCTCGTATATGACGGGCACGGTGATACGCGTCGACGGCGGTTGGCAATGATCCGATCCATGTAAATAAACCTGTTCTTTTCAATTCTTCTAAAATAATTTAAAATAGGCAAGGTAGCGAACTCGCTCGAAAGGATGGTTGGGGATGGAACATAAATTCGAAGAGTGGTATCTCGAATATGAATTGTGTCAGAATCGACCGGGTATCCTCGGAGACATCGCATCTCTCATGGGGATGCTTCAAATCTCCATCGTCACCATCAATGGGGTCGATTTGCAGCGACGGGGAATGTTGCTCAAAGCACCTGCCGCCGATCATGTGCATCGACTCGAGCATATTTTAAAGCGGATGGAAGCTATTGCCGTCATCAAGTTGCGCCGTCCGAAGTTACGAGACCGGATTGCAATCCGTCACGGTCGTTATATCGACCATGATAGTGATGACAAAAAAACGTTTCGCTTCGTCCGTGAAGATTTGGGCATTCTCGTCGATTTCGTTGCGGAACTGATGAAGGAAGAACGCCATTTGTTAATCGGTGTTCGTGGAAATCCACGCGTCGGAAAGACGGAGTCCATCGTAGCAGCGAGTGTGTGTGCGAACAAACGATGGTTGTTTCTTTCCTCGACACTGATGAAACAGACCGTTCGGACCTCATTATTTGAAGAGGAACGGGAAGGCGATCACGTATACATAATCGATGGTGCCGTCTCTACCCGAACGATGGATGAACGACATCGCCAGCTCATTCGTGAAGTCATGCGGTTGCCGGCCGTGAAAGTCATCGAACACCCTGACCTGTACGTCCGAAACACCGATTGCGTGTATGAAGACTTTGATTATATTATTGAATTGAGAAACAATCCGGATGAGACGATCATCATCCCACAAGAAACGCATCGTGAGTCAGAATGGTTTGAATAATTATGTGAATGGAAGGTGTGGACCCCTGTGACAGAACTAGGGACTTTTTTGAAACAAAAGCGTGAGGAGAGCGGATTGACGCTCGACCAAATCCAGCAGACGACGAAGATTCAAAAGCGCTATATCATCGCAATCGAGGAAGGTGATTACAAAAATCTCCCTGGCTCTTTTTATGCACGGGCGTTCATTAAGACGTATGCGGAGTCGCTCGGCCTAGATGTGGATGAATTATACGAGACATATGCAAAAGATTTACCGGTCATCGAGGCACAGCCGTCTGTTCAACTCTCTCGGAAGAAAACGTATTCGAAGGCTTCCGAGTCGACAAGTCGGGTCTCGAGATGGGTTCCAAAAGTTCTCCTCGTTCTCACGGTCTTCTTGCTCATCACCGCGATTTATTTCGCAGTGAGAAGCATCGACTTCGGTGGTCAGGATGCAAGTCCTGCCGAACCGCCAAGTTCTGGTGTCACAGTCGACCAGAATGAGGATGTCCCGGCTGATGAACCGGTCGAGGAGGAACCGACTGAAGAGGAGCCGACCGAAGAAGAACCGCCAGCGGAATCTGGTCCGATTGCGGTGAAGGAGTCGAATGGGGCAGATATCACTTATGAACTCGCGACGAACGAGAAACTGTCGACCGAGATTTATGTGAAGGAGTCACCTGCCTCTTACGTGGGTGTTCGTGATACGTCGTTAGAAGGAGCCTTTCTCGCACCGGAATATCCGAACCAGTCGAAACAGAATCCGATTGTCATTGAAGATGCCGAGACGGACACATTGCGTATTCGAATCGGACTCATCGCAGGCGTTGAGAAAATCGTCGTCAACGGTCGTGAGCTCGTGCTTCAAGAGTCTCCGGTCACACAAAATATTTTTGTAAAGAGAGTCGACGCCGAATAAGTCGACTCTCCTTCTAAGAGGAGGCGTTCTATATGAACCTACCTAACCGATTGACGATGCTACGCGTGGTCTTGATCCCCGTATTCGTCGTCTTACTCGCTGTTGATTTTGATTGGGGAAACATCGCTTTTTTAGGCGCTGATATCCCGATGCACCAATTTATCGCTGGTGTGATTTTTACGATTGCGGCCATTACAGACTGGTTAGACGGACATTTGGCCCGTAAGCATAACTTAGTCACGAACTTTGGTAAATTTATGGACCCGCTCGCAGATAAACTGCTCGTCACGGCGGCCCTTGTGTTGCTCGTTGAGATGGATCTCGTCGCGGCGTGGGTCGTCGTCGTGATTCTATCACGTGAATTTGCGGTTACAGGCTTACGTCTCGTCGCTGCCGATGAAGGGATTGTCGTCGCGGCCGGGAAATCTGGAAAAGCGAAGACGTGGGTGCAGCTCTTTGCCATCATCTTCTTACTGTTCGGTAACCCGATCTTTAGCTATGTCGGGATCCCGTTTGGCGAATGGGCGATGTGGTTGGCGCTCGTACTTACAATTTACTCAGGTGCCGAATATTTCGCACAAAACTATAAGATTATTGTGAAGTCGATGTAAGTCGACAAAGACGAGTTGGTTGATCTAGCTCGTCTTTTTTTTGAAGTTGAGGAGGAAATGAGATGAAACGAGCCGAAATCATTGCGGTAGGAAGCGAGTTGCTCTTAGGGGAAATCGTCAATACGAATGCGAGTTACATATCAGAACAACTGTCGAAGTACGGTGTGCCGGTCTTGTATCATCAAGTTGTCGGGGATAACGCGGTACGAATGCGAGAGACGTTTGAAATCGCCCGTCGTCGTTCCGACTTTGTCATCGTCACGGGTGGACTCGGTCCGACGGCGGATGATGTCACAAAGGCGGTCCTTTCCGACTTACTCGAACGTCCGATCGTTCGGGATGAGGAAGCGTATGAGACGATTCAACGTTTCCTCGTGTCACGAAATCGATTGATGAACGATGGGGACGCTCGCCAAGCCGACGTGCTCAGCGGAGCAGACGTATTACCAAATCCGGTCGGGCTTGCCCCGGGCATGTGGATTGCCGGAGATACGACGTGGTTGCTTTTACCGGGTGTGCCACGTGAGATGAAAGCATTGGTCGAGGCGGCGTTTCCTAAGAAACTATCAGGAGCGACGCTCGTCTCAGAATCATTACGGTTTTATGAGATTGGAGAATCCGCTCTCGATGATGCCGTGAAGGACTTATTGGATGGTTCGAATCCGACCGTTGCCCCCTACGCCGAGACGGGAGAGGCAAGACTTCGGATCAGTGCCCGAGCGACGGACGAGGTGACCGCGCGTCAGATGATTGAAGAAGTGAAGACTGAAATCCTGAAACGGGTCGGTTCGTACTACTTTGGCTCTGACGATGAGACGATTGCATCACACCTTGTCCAATCATTGTCTAGATTGAATCGAACATTCGCTGTTGCTGAGTCGTTGACCGGCGGTGAGGTACAATCGATGGTTACATCAACACCTGGCGCTTCAGTCGTCTTTCTAGGTGGAGTCGTGACCTATTCGGATGAGCTAAAAAATAGGTATTTAGGGGTCTCGCTTGATACAATTGAACAGCACTCAGTCGTCTCAAAAGAAGTTGCCTATGAGATGGTGGACGGATTGTCAAAGACCACCCATGCCGACTATGCCCTCTCTTTCACGGGAGAGGCAGGACCGACATCGAATTCGGGTCGTCCGATCGGTACGGTCTATATCGGAGTGAAGACACCAAACGGAATAGAGGTCATCGAGCGGACGTATCCCCATCAAGAACGGAATATCATCCGCATGCGAGCCGCGAAGGACGGATTATGGGCCCTCATTCAACGAATCAAAAAAGGCGAATAAATGTTCGTAAAAAACTTGTGTATCGTACAGTGTTCACGTATAATAAGAGTATCAATTAAAGGAGGCTCATTTATCTATGAGTGATCGTAAACAAGCGTTAGAAATGGCATTACGCCAGATTGAAAAACAATTCGGTAAAGGCTCGATCATGCGCCTTGGTGAAAATACAGACCAACAAGTATCAGTCATCCCTTCAGGGTCAATCGCCCTCGACGTCGCGCTCGGTGCGGGTGGATATCCACGCGGTCGTGTCATCGAAGTATACGGACCAGAATCTTCAGGTAAGACGACGGTTGCCCTTCATGCGATTGCAGAAGTCCAAAAGCGTGGCGGTCAAGCAGCATTCGTTGATGCCGAGCACGCACTCGATCCGAAGTATGCTAAAAATCTTGGGGTCAACATCGATGAGTTGCTCCTTTCACAGCCGGATACTGGGGAGCAAGCGCTCGAAATCGCTGAAGCGCTCGTTCGCTCGGGAGCAGTTGATATCCTCGTCGTCGACTCGGTTGCGGCACTCGTACCGAAAGCCGAAATCGAAGGGGAAATGGGAGACTCGCACGTCGGTCTTCAAGCTCGTTTGATGTCTCAAGCACTTCGTAAGTTGTCTGGTGCGACGAACAAGTCGAAAACGATTGTCATCTTCATCAACCAAATCCGTGAGAAGATCGGGATCATGTTCGGTAACCCGGAAACGACTCCAGGGGGCCGTGCCTTGAAATTCTACTCTTCTGTACGTCTTGAAGTTCGTCGTGCGGAGACGCTCAAACAAGGTCAAGATATGGTCGGGAACCGTACGAAGATCAAGATTGTAAAAAACAAGATTGCACCTCCGTTCAAAACAGCGGAAGTTGATATTATGTATGGTGAGGGGATCTCGCGTGAAGGGGAACTCATCGATATCGGTGCAGACCTCGACATCGTTCAAAAGAGCGGAGCTTGGTACTCGTTCAATGAAGAACGTCTTGGTCAAGGCCGTGAAAACGCCAAGCAATACATGAAAGAAAATCCAGCAATCGCAGCTGAGGTCGAACAACAGATTCGAGATCACTACGGATTGAATGGAGAAAAAACGGTCACGGTCGAAGGCGAAGACGACGAAGTCCTCTCACTTCTCGATGACGAATAAGCACATCGTCTCACTCGAATTCTTTCGAGTGAGATTTTTTTAGTATAATTTTTTAGGCAATTGGTAGTTCTATCCTGTCCGTGCATTGCATTCTCCCTATTAAATAAGTACAATAAAGTTATGCGCGGGCTTGCCCGTGTATCTCACTTATTAAAAAAATAAAATAACCTTGCGAAAGGGAGGTGAACATGATGGAATGGCTATACTGGCTTATTCTGATCCTCCTTTTGCCGATAGCTTTTGTTGCAGGTTTTTTTGTGCGTAAATCGATCGCCGAAGCGAAGATTCAAGGTGCCGAGACGGAAGCGACTAAGATTGTAGAGCAAGCAAAACAACAATCGGAAGCGATGCAAAAAGAAGCACGGCTTGAAGTAAAAGAAGAGATGATTCAACTTCGTAATGAGACGGAACAAGAATTGCGTGAACGTCGCGAAGAACAGAAAGTGAAAGAGAATCGCCTCGTTCAAAAGGAAGAGCTTCTTGACCGCAAAGCAGACATGCTCGAGCGGAAAGAAGACTCGCTAGATGAACAGGAACGAGGACTCGAAAAACGCAAGCGTGAAGCAGAAATGCTCGAAAGCAAAGTGGAGGAGTTATACGAAGAGGCACGCCGAGAACTTGTACGCGTGGCATCCCTCTCGAAAGATGAAGCACGTACCATCATCATGGACGAAGCGAAGCAGGAAGCGCTTCACGATGCTGCTCTCCTTCAAAAAGAAATCGAGCAAAAAGCAAAACAAGAAGCGGATAAAAAAGCGAAACACCTCTTATCTCTCACGATGCAACGATATGCAGCTGAACATGTCGCCGAGACGACGGTATCCGTTGTCAACTTACCGAGTGATGAGATGAAGGGTCGTATCATCGGGCGCGAAGGACGTAACATCCGGACGCTCGAAACGTTGACTGGGATTGACCTCATCATCGATGACACACCAGAAGCCGTCATCTTGTCAGGGTTCGACCCGGTTCGTCGTGAAATCGCGAAGATGACGCTTGAAAAACTCGTTCAAGACGGTCGGATTCACCCCGCTCGAATTGAAGAAATGGTAGAGAAGTCTCGCCGTGAAGTGGATGAACGCATTCGTGAATACGGGGAGGAAGCTACGTTTGAAGCCGGAATTCACGGACTCCATCCAGACCTTGTCAAGACGCTCGGTCGCATGCGTTATCGTACGAGTTATGGTCAGAACGTCTTGTCTCACTCGGTTGAGGTGGCACATCTTGCCGGGATGATGGCAGCCGAACTTGGTGAAGATGTCACGCTCGCGAAACGGGCAGGACTCTTACACGATATCGGCAAAGCAATCGACCACGAAGTCGAAGGTAGTCACGTTGAAATCGGTGTAGAACTCGCGACGAAATACAAAGAACATCCGGTCGTCATCAATTCGATCGCTTCCCACCACGGGGACGTCGAGGCGACATCGACGATTGCTGTACTTGTGGCAGCGGCTGATGCCTTGTCAGCAGCGCGTCCTGGAGCTCGCCAAGAGACACTTGAAAGCTACATCCGTCGTCTTGAGCGACTCGAATCAATCTGTGAGTCGTTCGAAGGTGTCGAGAAATCGTATGCGATTCAAGCAGGACGTGAAGTTCGGATTATCGTTCGCCCTGATGTCGTTGACGATGTCGTCGCCGGTAAGATGGCACGTGATATTTGTAAGCGAATCGAGGACGAACTCGATTATCCTGGACAAATCAAAGTGACGGTCATTCGTGAAACACGTTCCGTCGATTATGCGAAGTAAACGAAGCGGAGAATTTCTCCGCTTTTTCTGTTTGAGGGAGGACTTTATATGAAAATTTTATTTATCGGTGATGTGGTCGGGAAACCAGGTCGTGATATATTGACGAAACAAATCGGACGCTTGAAAGACAAATACAACCCGACGTTCATGCTCGTCAACGGTGAGAATGCAGCAAATGGACGTGGTCTTACGAAAAAGATTTACCAACAGTTTTTGGAGCTCGGCTTTCATGGGGTAACGATGGGAAACCACACGTGGGACAACCGTGACATCTTTGATTGGATCGACGACGCCGACCGGATCGTCCGTCCGGCCAACTATCCGGACGGGACACCTGGGGTTGGCATGATGAAGTTGAAACAAAATGGGAAGAAATTGGCCGTGATCAATGTCATGGGAAATGTCTTCTTGCCGTCGCTTGACTGTCCGTTCCGTACCGTCGACCGTCTCGTCGAAGAAGTGCGCGATGAGGTCGATGCGATTTTTGTGGATGTCCATGCTGAGGCGACAAGCGAGAAAATCGCTATGGGCTATCATCTCGACGGTCGCGCTCAAGCCGTTGTCGGGACACATACACACGTGCAGACAGCGGACGAGCGTGTCCTATCGAACGGCACGGCCTACATTACCGACGTCGGCATGACCGGTCCACTAGACGGGGTACTCGGAATGGATGCGTCGACTGTTTTAAAAAAATTTATGACACAACTCCCAGTTCGGTTTGAAGTTGCCGAGGGACGGGAACAACTTAATGGAGTTTTCATTACAATCGATGATCAGACGAAACGAGCGACAAAAATCGAACGAATACACCTAGATGATCAGACCGTCTGGTTTGATTGAACAACCTACCCGAGGGGGAAACAAGAATGGACGTACTCAAAGTTTCGGCAAAATCGAACCCTAACTCCGTTGCGGGTGCTTTAGCGGGTGTGCTACGTGAAAAAGGAACGTGTGAGATACAGGCGATCGGGGCAGGGGCACTGAATCAGTCCATCAAAGCCGTCGCGATTGCCCGAGGCTTCGTCGCGCCAAGCGGTCTCGATTTGATTTGCATTCCGGCCTTTACTGATATTATGATTGACGGAGAGGAACGTACTGCCATCAAGCTCATCATTGAGCCGCGATGAGCGGTCGGGACATAGGTCCTATTCTTGTGAAGAGGAGCCATCGGCGCGGATGGCTCCTCTTTTTTTGTGTAAATCGGACGTTCTATCTTCTCAGTTTCGTCATTTTATGACAAGATGATAAAGAACGTATCGTTCGATCATTAGAGACAAGAGGGGGACGTTTTCAATGGAACAACTTGTGTCAACTAAAGAGACGGAATCAACGACACCAGTAATGAAAGCGATTCAAAAACACACGGCCGGGTTTGGGGCAAAACTGGTCGACGTACCAGTTCCGACACCAGGACCTGGAGAAGTACTCATTCAAGTCAAAGCGACATCGATTTGCGGGACCGATGTCCACATCTATGAGTGGGATGAATGGTCACAGAGCCGCGTCAAACCACCATACGTATTCGGTCATGAATTTTCGGGGGAAGTCGTGGCGCTCGGAGAAGGGACGAAGCGGATCAAAGTCGGACAGACGGTGTCTGCTGAAACGCATATCGTCTGTCATCAGTGTAAACAATGTTTGCGCGGGCAGTACCACATCTGTAAGAACACAAAAATCATCGGGGTGGACACGCAAGGCTGCTTCGCAGAATACGTCGTCATGCCCGAAGAGAACTTATGGGTGAACCCGGAGTCGATGCCAGCGAAACTGGCATCGATTCAAGAACCGCTCGGGAATGCGGTGCACACGGTGTTGGCGAGTGATGTGTCAGCTAAATCGGTCGCCATCGTCGGTTGTGGCCCAATCGGACTCATGGCGGTCGGTGTCGCCAAAGCAGCAGGGGCGAGTCGTGTCTATGCGATTGACGTCAATCCATATCGCTTACAACTTGCCGAAAAGATGGGGGCCGATGTCGTCATCAACAGTTTAGAGGAGAATCCGCTCGAATTGATTGAACGTGAGACCGATGGGGACGGAATCGATGTCGTCTGCGAGATGAGCGGTCATCCGATTGCCATCGATCAAGCGTTTAAGATGGTCACGGCAGGCGGGGACGTCAACGTCTTGTCACTCCCGGCCCGTCCGGTCGCCATCGATCTCACACGGGACGTCGTCTTTAAAGGGGTCCGCGTCCAAGGGATCACAGGACGTAAGATGTATGAGACGTGGGGCCAGGTCTCGACGATGCTCGCGACGGGTCAGCTGAACGTCGAACCGATCATCACACACGTCTTCAAGCTCGAGGAGTTCGAAAAAGGATTCGAACTCATGCGGGCAGGGAAATGTGGGAAGGTCGTCTTAATACCATAAAGGGGGAAACAACATGGCATTTGAACATATTACAGAAGCAATCAACGAGATGAAAGAACAAGGGACGTTCCGTAAGCTCGTCCCACTCGAATCAGCACAAGGGAATGAAGTGACAATCGATGGAAAGTCACTCGTCCAACTGTCGTCAAATAACTATCTCGGACTTGCGAACCACCCGCGCTTGAAACAGGCAGCCATTGAAGCGGTCGAGCAATACGGCGCAGGAACGGGATCAGTCCGTACGATTGCCGGAACGTTCGAGATGCATGAAGCATTTGAGCGCGAACTCGCGGAGTTCAAACATACGGAGGCCTCACTCGTCTTCCAATCAGGATTCGCGACGAACCTCGGGGTATTGTCTGCACTGCTTGGACCGGAGGATGTCGTCATCAGTGACGCCCTCAACCATGCGTCAATCATCGATGGGATTCGCCTCACGAAAGCGGCTCGACGTATCTATAAACACGTCGACCTCGAAGACTTGGAGAAGGCGTTGAAAGAGACACAAGATTATCGCACACGTCTTGTCGTGACGGACGGTGTATTCTCGATGGACGGGAACATCGCACCGCTTCCGGCCATCGTCGAACTCGCCGAGAAGTATGACGCTGCGGTCATGGTCGATGATGCTCACGCATCTGGCGTTCTCGGGAAGAACGGTCGCGGAACGGTCAACCACTTCGGTTTGGACGGTCGTGTCGCGCTTCAGGTCGGGACGCTCTCAAAAGCGATCGGTGTCCTCGGTGGCTATGTCGCCTGTTCACAAGATATTCGGGATTACTTGATCCACAAAGGTCGCCCGTTCCTCTTCTCGACATCACATCCACCGGCAGTCGTGGCGGCGAACCGTGAAGCGATCCGTGTGATGAAAGAGGAAGAAGAACTGTTCGACAAGCTATGGGCGAACACCGAGTTCTTCAAAAACGGTTTACGTGACCTTGGTTTCGATATCGGACATGCGACGACACCGATCACACCGGTCATGCTCGGCGAAGAGACGCTTGCGCATACATTCTCTGACAAGTTGAAAGAGCATGGTGTATTCGCACAGAGTATCGCTTTCCCGACGGTCGAACGCGGGAAAGCCCGTATCCGGACCATCGTCACAGCGGAACATACACGAGATGACCTCGAACGGGCACTCGAAGCGTTTAAAACGGTCGCGGAAGAGTTGAATGTGACACTACAAGCATAAATGAGAACTGCAGACGATCTGTCTGCAGTTTTTTGGTGGATTTGTATATGAAATCGAGTATATTCAAATAGGGTATGGATGAAGTAAATCGAAATATAGCGTAATTCTTAATATTTCAATTACCGTATTTGATTGAATTAGTACATCTCAGAAATGAGGAAAGGCTATGTTTCAGCAAGGGATCTTTCAAGTGGGGATGGTGTTAGATCGAGAGACGTTTTCGATCCTGACGATTTCACCACCATTCATAATAAATGTGATATTTAGTGTCCTGATTTTGATTGGCGTCTTGTACTTTCGGATTGAGAGTTGGAAAGGGAAATTGTGGAACGTTGTACTGATGTGTTACGCGCTCTTATTCATCTTTGTCTATATAGGAGCCTGGTTTGTGAGGCTGAAATACAACCTTACACCGAGTTTCAACGAGTCGTTCGCCCTCGAACCCTTTCCTGGATGGAAGATTTTTTTCAATGGATTGAGAACGGTATAGAAGAACCGAATTTGACAGCAAATGCGATTGCGTTTGGTGCGTTGCTGTTCTACTTCAGAAAGTTCAAGGGTAAATATACGTGGATATTAAGGCTTTTCGCAGTGATTCCTGTCAGCTTATTTTTCATCATATATTCCGAAAGTCTTTAGTTGGTTATTGCAATAAAAAAGAAGCAAGGCGCAATGCCTTGCTTAAATCATGATTATTCCTCTAAATCCTCGAGCGGCATAATAAGAATCTGCACCATTGTGGTAGACGAAGATGTGATCATAGCGACGGTCGCAGAACAGGGCGCCACCTTTTTGACGAATGGTGTCCGGTGTCTGAATCCAACTTGACGTCTTCAAATCGAATGCACCGAGCGTTTGTAAGTGTCGGTATGTTTCTTCATCGAGAAGGGTTATGCCCATCTGTTCAGATAGGGCGACCGCGCTTCCGGCAGGCTTATTCTTTTTACGTGCCTCAAGAGCTGGTTCGTCATAACAGAGACTTCGTCGACCACTCGGACTCTCAACTGAACAGTCGCAAAAAGCGAGGTCTCCGTTAGGGAGACGAATCACGTCTGGTTCTCCGCCGGTCTCTTCCATCAATGCGAGGGTGGTCAACTTATCCTGATCAATTTGAATTCGCTCCAATATGTCTGACCAGACGACGTCAGAATGAAGTTCAACGTTTTCAGTGAAACGAGACTCTAAGGTATTTAGTAACTCGATGGTTTCTTCCTGTGAAAGTTTCGACATGGAAATCACTCCGATCATTTGTTTCTTTTAGTATACGATATGAATCGCTACAGGTTGTCTTTTCAATTGTGAGAATGGAGAATCTACCAGTTAGAAAATCATTTAAATAAGGCGCCCTTTCTTAGAGAAGGCGCCTCTTGTTTATACAGATGATACGGTCAACATAGACTGTTCAGTCAATCGTCCGATCCAAATCAACGGAAGAGTCAAAAGTGCTCCGAGAAGGTAAACCGAATCAATTGGTAGTCCATCCGCAAGAAGACCGAACAGCAAACTCCCTACACTGAATGCGAGGGCGTATCCCGTTTGTTGCACACTATATACATAGGGAAGTCGCGCAGTCGGGATCTGTTCTTGAATGACGGTATTCGCCTGGATGATCCGCATTTGTGTGGCTGCCCCTTGAATCACTAACGCCAAAATCGCAAACGCGAGATGCTCGGTCACGCCGAACAACAGAGCGGCAACAATGGATAAGACGGCAGTCGACGGTAGCGAGGGTGCTCGACGAGACCGATAAAGATAAGCACTCGCCGCGATCATACTAATCAAAAATGATGCGTTAAGCGTTCCCCACCAGCCTGTATCGACTTGCAGATGTCGCTCGAGATAGACGAGAAGCAACGCTGAAATCCAAAGCGTGCTGACAAATGATTCATACGTCACAAACCAAGTCACACGATGAGCGAATGGTGACGTTCTTACATAAGTAAGACTATCGCGTAAGGTAATCGATTCCTCCGTTCCATCATCGACGATGTCTTCCGTAAGCGATTGATAGAAGTAAATCGTCACAACCGTTGAAAGGCTGAAGAGAACGAGTGAAACGATTAATGCAAAGGCGCTAGACGAGAGAGAGACGAGCATCGTCCCGAGCGGCCACATCGCGAGTTGGATGAACTGATTGGAACCTTGAACTAGGCTGTTCGCTTGTTGACGATTCGTCGCCAAACTTGGGATGAACGAGGCTTGAATCGGACGTGCGAATCCATCGAGAAATGCAATCCACATGACGAGTCCGAGAACAAGAATCGAATCCGTGAAGAGAACGAGAACAAGGGTGATCGTCTTCATCAGTTGTGACAGGACGAGCGTTTTCCCGAGCGAGTAGTGACTGAGGATGCGGGCGAAAAAGAGTCCGCTGAGCGTCATACCGGCAGTCACGGCAATCGGGAAACTGGCCGCCATGAGAGCGGACCCAGTTTGTTGATACAGCAAGGCAATGAGCGCGACGATGTATAGGACATCGCCAATGTTTACGAGCCATTGGCTAACGAGCAGTGTGTAAAACGATTTCATCACAAATCTCCTCCGAATCTATTCAATTTGGTAGGTTGGACGAATCGTTTTTACACATTTTCACCTCTTCATAAAATGATATAAAAATAATTATACAAAATTTGATTAATTCTGTAAACTTGTCATATGGGTGAAATTGTCATAGTAAGAGGATGGAATGATTCAACAAGCTTTGATGGTAGTGGGTAAAAAGCAATTACGTGGTTTACTTTACGAAAGTGAATTGAAAAAATAATGAATGATAAGGATGGGACTATATGCTTGAATATAAACTAAATGACGATGTCACACTGAGAATGTTCAATACAGACGATGCGGACGAGTTATTTAAGCTGACGATTGCATCGAAGCCTTATTTGCGAGAGTGGCTTGGCTGGCTCGACTATATTGAGACGGTGGAAGACTCGAAGCAGAACATAGAGGGACGAATCAAAGGGTTGATTGAAACGGGCGGGCGCCCAAAATCGTTCGCTTTGATGTATAAAGGAGCACTGGCCGGAACAATTGGATTTAACGAAATCGATCGTGGTATTCAATGTGGCACAATCGGATACTGGCTCGGACAAGAGTTTCAAGGGAAAGGCATCATGAGTCAAGCGCTCGAGACCATCATCGAGTATGGGTTTCAAGATTTGAAACTAAATAAAATTGAGATCCGAGTCGCGACAGAGAATGTGAAGAGTCGGGCACTTCCGGAACGATTCGGCTTTAAGGAAGAAGGGGTCATTCGAGATGCGGAGTGGCTGTATGACCGTTACGTCGATCATGTCGTCTACGGGTTGTTGAAACATGAATTTTTGCAGCTAAACCATCATTCTAAAGCTTATGATGAGGCTGGACATCGTATGTAAACAACGACGAGACATTATAAAAGGGGACTACTGAATGACAACCATATATTTTGTCAGACATGCACATTCTACCTATACACCAGACGAATTCGCCAGACCGTTATCTGAGAAAGGAATGCATGATGTTGCTGAAATTACAAACCTTCTAATCGATGAGGGGATCGATATCGTGACTTCGAGTCCATACAAACGAGCCGTTCAAACCGTAAAAGGCATCGCGGATTATCTTGGACAGGACGTTGTAGTGTCGGATGATTTGAGAGAGCGAACCTTGACTTCAGAACCAGCTAAAGACTTTACAAGCGCGATGGAGACCGTTTGGAAAAATCCTGCGTTCGCATGGGAAGGGGGAGAGTCGAACGATCAGGCCCAATCTAGAGGGGTAGAGGCTCTCATATCACTGCTCCGTACATACGAAGGGAAAAAAGTGGTGCTCGGCACACATGGAAATATTATGGTTCTCATGTTGAATTATTTTGATGTGCGATATGGATATGAATTTTGGAAAGAACTCGACATGCCGGATATCTATAAGGCGACTTTTGAGAACAATACATTGATGAGTGTCGAGAAGTTATATAAACCTCAAGGTTAGAAATCGATTGACTATAGATGGTAAGGATCAAGTTGTCTTTGTACCATTAGATAACCTGAAATCGTACAGACCAAGACCCGCCCTTCACGAGAGGGCGGGTCTTTCGTCTGACTCAAATAATTCAGTTCCAAACTCTTCATACGCCTGTTCATACCGGCGGAGGGAAGATTCCTTATGCATACAGGTGATATTCATCCGCTCGGATGGTGTCATATCGCCAGCATATGTCTTCAACACATGGGCGTTTCGAAGCATCGATGGCGTGACGGAGCGCGCGAGGCCACTTCGTTCGTTCAACTGCCGCATCATTTTCGTAATCATGACGATCGTCAATTGCTTCGGTTGATTCTTCGTATACACCCAGCGGAACGTCATCCGGGCAAAATCGAATGAGACGAAGGCCGGGTCTTCTGAATACCAACGTGGTCGTACCGGGGTCGGGATATCAGCTAGGTAATTCATGAGCAACGATTGATCTTCTTGTGACAGCTTCAACGTGAAACGGTTTCCGAGACGATCATACACGTCGAAGGTGTGATCGGCCAGATGCAAGTCGCTCATTCGCAAACGAATGATGTGATGGACACGCAATCCATATTTATAGAAAAGCGTCACAATCAGTTCGTTCCGATTGACGAGATAAGGATGAGCTTGGAGCTGATTCTCACTCAGTCCTTTCGTCGAACGAATCGTTTGAACGAGTCGGTCGAATTCAGATTCGAGTGCGACTTGGTCGACTGTCAACGTATGTGCCGGTTGGGAATAGGCAAGCATCTTCTTACGAAGCGGATTTAAAAATTGGGTCAGGCTATTGATGACCGTGACGATTCTTGCGACGGTCGCCTGTTGATAGTGCTTCTCTTCGATTAAGAAGTCATTCACGAATGTCTTCCACGATTCGAGCGGAACGTCTAACCAGTCCGTCGGTTCGTTCAGTTCGACATTGTGGTCGTGAAAGTATTTATGCACGTCGATCAAGTCGTAGCGATATCGCTTAAGCGTCGAGGGTTGACGACCGCTGGCGCCGAGATGATAGAGGTACGTTTCAATAAATTCCGGGAGCGGGTAGTCTTTTCTTCGTTTCGTCATGGTCGAGCCTCCTTCTTCCTTTATCCTACCACAAACGGACGTTCTCTATACGCTGATTCGTGGTAAGATGAAAGGTGAGACTTTATGGAATGAGGGATTACATGATTGAACGTGAAAAAGTTGTCATCGTCGGTTGTCAGTTGCCTGACACCGATGATTGGACATATGAACAGTCGATGGGCGAGCTCGTTGAACTCGTGGACACAGCGCAAGGCGAAGTCGTTGCCAGACTCGACCAAAAGCGTCAACAAATCGACCGTCGTACCTTTATCGGGAAAGGGAAAATCGAGGAACTCGCGATGCTCGTCGAACAGTTCGAGCCGGACTTATTGATTTTCAACGCCGAATTGACACCGGCACAGTCGAAAAACATTCGCATCGCCTTGAACGATCCAGATGAGATGAAGTTGATTGACCGCACACAGCTCATCTTGGACATCTTTGCGAGCCGTGCGCAATCGCGCGAAGGGAAATTGCAGGTCGAACTCGCGCAGATGAACTATTTGCTGCCGCGTCTCATCGGTCAAGGCACACAGCTTTCGCGACTCGGTGGTGGAATCGGGACGCGTGGTCCTGGTGAGACGAAACTTGAATCGGATCGTCGTCACATCAAGCGCCGCATCGATGAAATCACGAAACAGCTCGAGGGGACAGTCGCACACCGTGGACGTTACCGAGAACGCCGAAAAGAAAACAGGGTATTCCAAGTCGCGCTCGTCGGGTATACGAATGCTGGGAAGTCGACAATCTTTAACCGATTGACCGATGCCGACACGTACGAGCAGGATGAATTGTTTGCGACGCTCGACCCGTTGACGCGCGAGCTCGAACTTCCGCGAGGTGGGAAAGTACTGATCACAGATACGGTCGGATTCATCCGTGACTTGCCGACGAAACTCGTTGCCGCGTTTCGTTCGACATTAGAAGAAGTTGTCGGTGCCGACTTGATCCTTCATGTCATCGATGCATCGAACCCACATTATCTGAATCAAATCGATACGACGAATGCGGTATTAGAGGAACTCGGTGCGAGTGAGGTGCCTCAGCTCGAGGTATATAATAAGAAAGACCGTCTCACGGAAGACTTCGTCGGCGGACCGTTATTGATCTCGGCAATCGCCTCGGAAGATATCGTGACGTTGACAGGTGCTCTCGAGGATAAGATTGCGGACATTTTGACAAAAGTCCATGTCATTCTCCCGGTGACGGCGTTTGAACACTACCACCCGGCCAAAGAGGCGATGTATCGTCTTGAAGAGAGCTTTTTAGATGACGGTTCTGTCGAATTAGTAGGTTATATGAGAGAAGACACGCGTCTATATGCGACGCTAAAACAATTTGAGGTGTAAGTATGTGGCAAGAAAAGATTGAACATTATGATGCGCTCGCGCCGTTCGTAAAAAAAGCGGAGGCACGGGTCAAACCGTTTTTCGAAAGGATTGACGAGACGGCCGAATTCAACCAGTATCGCGTCCTAGAATCGTTTAAAAAGCATAAAGTGTCGGATTTTCATTTTAATCCGACGACGGGATATGGATATGACGATATCGGTCGAGACACCCTCGAGTCGATTTATGCGGATGTGTTTGGAGCCGAGCTCGCGCTATGCCGACCACAAATCATCTCCGGTACCCATGCAATCGGGATTGCCTTGTTTGGTGTCCTTCTACCAGGTGATGAGCTACTCTATATCACTGGGAAGCCTTATGACACGCTTGAGGAGATTGTCGGCATCCGTGGCGATGGTCGCGGTTCGTTAAAAGAACTCGGTGTCCATTACGATACTGTCGAATTAAAAGAGGAACGTGAAATTGACATCGACCGCGTCCTCGAACGGATTCGTCCTGAGACGAAACTCGTTGGGATTCAGCGATCGAAAGGGTATGCGAACCGTCGCAGTATTCCAGTCGATGAAATCAAAGTGGCCATCGAACGGATTAAAGCGGAACATCCGCATGTGTATGTGTTCGTGGACAATTGTTACGGTGAGTTTGTCGAGACGATCGAACCGACGCACGTCGGGGCTGACTTGATGGCTGGTTCTCTCATCAAAAACCCAGGCGGTGGATTGGCGAAGACGGGCGGTTATATCGCTGGTACGAAAGAGTTAATTGAACGGTGTTCGTTCCGTATGACGACTCCAGGTATCGGAAGCGAAGCCGGACCATCACTCTACTCGCTTCAAGAGATGTATCAAGGCTTCTATATGGCACCTCATACAGTCGCACAGGCATTAAAAGGGGCCCATTTGACGGCAAGTCTATTGTCTTTGATCGGATTCGAGACAGATCCTCACTATACGACTCTACGAACGGACTTGATTCAGTCGGTGACGTTCCGTGACCGCGACAAGATGATTGCGTTTTGTCAGAGCATCCAAATGGCATCGCCGGTCAATGCCCATGCGTTACCGGTGCCGGCCTATATGCCGGGTTATGAAGATGACGTCATCATGGCAGCTGGGACGTTCATTCAGGGTTCTTCCATCGAGCTGTCTGCCGATGGTCCGCTTCGGGCACCGTACACGGCGTACGTTCAAGGTGGTCTGACGTATGCTCACGTAAAAGTCGCGCTCATGTTGGCGTTGAGCCAATTACACGGTAAAGGATTGGTCGAATTCAATGACCAAAATCAGCCGACACATTTGTAACTAATCTGTCATGTTAACTTTCTTAACATCTATTGACAGGATTGTTGTCATATATTATTCTCACATTGTGAGACAGAAAAGGAGGGGTAAGGATGGCCGATCAATTTCGTCGCTCCAACCCGTTGTTTCCGATTGGAATCGTCCAAGATTTGACGCAACTGACAGGTAGACAGATTCGGTATTACGAAGAACAGGGTCTGATTTCGCCTAGTCGGACGGAATCGAAACGACGACTTTATTCCTTTAATGATGTCGAACGTCTACTCGCAATCAAGGATTACATTGATCAAGGCTTTAACTTGGCGGCGATTCGCCACATGTTAGAGCAAGAAGGTGAAAAAGAAGCGGAAGCATCTGCTCCGGCCGCACCGGTCAGTGAAGCACCGAAGGTTTCGGAAAAAGAGTTACATCATTTGTTGAAAACACAGCTTCAAGAAGCCGGTCGTTTCAATAAAACATCGCTCATTCAAGGTGAGCTTTCACGTTTCTATCGATAACGCCGCACACATCAACCATTACGCAATGTGAGAGGGGACATTTTACCATGGCCAGAAAAACGTTCACAAAAGAAGACATTAAACGCATCGCACAAGAGGAAGACGTACGCTTTATTCGTCTTCAATTCACGGACATCCTCGGAACAATCAAAAACGTCGAGGTGCCGATCAGCCAATTGGACAAAGCACTTGATAACAAGATGATGTTTGACGGATCGTCAATCGAAGGATTCGTCCGCATCGAGGAATCAGACATGTACTTGTATCCAGACCTCAACACGTGGGTTGTCTTCCCGTGGACAGATGGCAGCGGAAAAGTTGCTCGCTTAATTTGCGATATTTATAACCCAGACGGTACACCATTCAGCGGTGACCCGCGCGGTACACTCAAGCGTAACCTTGAGAAGATGCAAAAACTTGGTTTCACAGCGTTCAACGTTGGACCAGAGCCAGAGTTCTTCTTGTTCAAAAAAGACGCATCAGGTCGTCCGACTCTTGAACTCAACGACCAAGGTGGATACTTCGACTTGGCACCAGTTGACCTCGGTGAGAACTGCCGTAAAGAGATCGTCATCGAACTTGAAAACATGGGCTTTGAAATCGAAGCATCACACCACGAAGTAGCACCAGGACAACACGAAATCGATTTCAAATACGCAGATGCTGTCACGACGGCAGATAACATCCAAACGTTCAAACTCGTCGTTAAGACGATCGCAGCGAAGTATGGTCTTCACGCGACATTCATGCCGAAACCGCTCTTCGGGGTAAACGGTTCAGGGATGCATGCGAACATGTCACTCTTCAAAGGCGACACAAACGTCTTCTACGATCCAAACGGCGACATGGAACTTTCAGACACAGCTCGCGCGTTCACAGCCGGTATCTTGGAGCACGCTCGTGCCTTCACGGCAGTATGTAACCCGACTGTCAACTCATACAAGCGTCTCGTACCAGGCTACGAAGCACCTTGCTATGTTGCATGGAGCGCACGTAACCGTTCGCCACTCGTACGTGTACCAGCGGCACGTGGTCTCTCGACTCGTATCGAAGTACGTTCGGTTGACCCAGCGGCGAACCCGTACCTTGCACTTGCTGCCCTCTTGGCTTCAGGTCTTGACGGGATCGAAAAAGATTTGAATGCACCTAAACCAATCGATAGCAACATCTACGTGATGGACAAGCCAGAGCGTGTAGCAAACGGAATCGACGATCTCCCAGCGACACTCTTCGACGCACTCGAAGTCCTTCGTGCGGACAAAGTTGTGATGGACTCACTTGGTGAGCATATCGGCGAACACTTCCTCGAGTTGAAAGAAATCGAGTGGGATATGTTCCGTATGCAAGTAACAGAGTGGGAACGCGATCAGTACATGACGCTCTACTAAATAGAAGAGATATATTAAAGAGTATGGAGCATCCCTCAATTTGGGATGCTCCATACTCTTTTTGATAAATCATAATAGCGGAGATATCTTTATGATTCCGGCTCTTCTCTAACCTTCACAGGGACCCAAACCTCGCTATATACGTTGTCATATCCTGTTTCTATTTTACTAAATGAAATGCTTGGCAAGTCTTGAAGTGCGTATCCCGAAGAAGGTAACCATTCTGCATAGGTTCTTGCCATCGTCTCTTGTAGAGTGTTTGGGAATGGTCCAGTGTTCGGGAAGATTGCCCATAAACTTTTTGGGATTGAAATCACTTCGAGATCGTCATACTTAATTTCTCTTGTCGTGGCGAAACCGATCATATGTGTCAAATAACCTTCTTCTTCTAAGTGACCGTCATCAAAATTAAACGATGCGTTCAAGGCACGATGCGGATATAAATTGCCCAATTCATGCATGTGAGCCCGTTGCTCTTCCGTAATCGACTTCGCTAGTTCCATGATTTCTTCGTTGACTCCCTCGAATTGAATAGGGACACGCTTTGAAACTCCAACGATTTGAAAAGCTTCTTTCTCTTCTAACTTGAACTCCATTGATGTTCCTCCTTTTATATCGATATAAAACGTGAAGCGAGGGAACGACTTTTGAATGTGATTCTTCATGACTTCAGAAGGCAAATGACCAGACCAATCTCGAAACGCTCTGGAAAACCCTTCGACCGATTGATATCCATAGAGATATGCGATTTCTGTTACGCTTGAACCATGAACCAATTTTTCATTTGCGATAGAAAACCGTCGATTTCGTATATAAGTGTGAAGTGTCATTCCTGACATATACGAAAACATCCTCTTAAAATGGTGAGCAGATAGTCCGGTGATTTTTGTGATTTCTGAATCTAATAGTTCTTCCGTTAAGTGCTGTTCGATAAAGTCCATCAGCTCATTTAATGCTTTTACCATCAAATTCTCCTCCTTCATAGTTTGACAATATCGGATTTCTTCCAACTCATCTCGATAATTTGCGTGCAGGAAAGATCGGGTCGTATTAGTTTAAGCATTTCATTCATAAAATGGATACCCTATAACACGTTATCATTCCAATTAAAACAAAGGACCACCTTCTGTACTTCACGAAGGTGGTCCTTTGTTGGTTAAAACGCTTTTTTGAAAAACGTTGAAGTATAGTCGAGCGTCGTATGCAGTGTCGTCGCAAACACGAGCCCTAAAAAGAAGGACATGCCATGAATGTCCACCCATGAGCGTATTTCCTCTTCGTAAGCCGTGAAGGGCAGAAGCAGCACGAGTGGGAACCCGATATATGCAATCCGAATCATATCACTCAAAGCAGGTAAGTGCGAGAAGAGCGAACGGTGCGGCATGAGCTTTACGTAAGGGAGCCAAATCAGTTTGAGAGGTCCCCATCGATAATAGGCGTCTGATTTCAAATCGAGGTCCGGGGAGAGCCAGAGTGTACCGATGATGGCACCGATGATCAATGAGAACGGAACATCGATTTCAAGAAAAGGCGTGGCAACCGCGAGTGCTCCGGTTGCCACGAGATTCGTACGGGTATGGGTCTTGCCACTAGCCATTAATGAATCGTCCGGTATACACCGATAACCTTCCCTAAAATCGAGACGTTGTCAAAATACATCGCTTCTAACTCGTCGTTCTCCGGTTGAAGGCGGACCTTCGAAGCTTCTTTGTAAATTCGCTTCACGGTCGCTTCGCCTTCTTCCGTCATGGCGACGACAATCTCTCCATTGTCGGCCGTGCTCTGCTGGCGGACGAGCACCCGGTCTCCGTCTAAAATTCCTGCATTGATCATCGAATCCCCAGAGACAGACAACATATATACATTATCTGACCCGACGATATGTGCTGGAAGAGGGAAGTGCTCTTCCACGTTCTCGATGGCGGTGATCGGTGTCCCGGCAGTGACCTTCCCGATGACCGGTACGTACATGACGGACTCTTGCTCTTCTATTGTCGGCATATCTTCAGTCAAAATTTCAATCGCGCGAGGCTTCGTCTTATCTCGACGAATCAATCCACGCTTCTCTAAACGATCTAGATGACCGTGTACGGTCGAACTAGATGCAAGACCGACGGCTTCTCCAATTTCACGAACAGAAGGCGGATAACCTTTTGCCCGTACTTCGTCTTTGATGAAATCAAGAATCTGCTGTTGTCGCGCTGACATTTTTTTCATTATGTTCACCTCGATATAATCGAATAACCTGCAATCGCATCCTATTCTTTATGTGTCTAGTGTAACACAAGAACACATGAGCGTACAAACATTCGTTCGTTTTTTTGTGTTGACCGAACACGGGTTCTTGTTTTATGATGAGAACAGATAAACGAACAAACGTTCTAACGAACATATATTCTTATACAGGAGGCAATGTAATCATGAAAGATACACTCAACGGAATCATTTTAGTCGGGATGCTCTTAGTCGGGATGTTCGCTTTTTATTTGGCTGGTGAAATGCGAGGGGAACCAAAAGTTGTCGATCCGGTCGTCACGTCAGAGCGGACAATCGAAGAAGAGGTTGCGTACGTCGAAGCAGAATCACTCGAAGCACAGATCATGGCAGAGCGTGAAGAGCATAACGAACGAAAAATGAAATGGTATGCCGCTGAGTGATCGTTCTTCATTGCGAATCAATCTTAAACTGTGTATCGTAACAAATGAATGCAATGAAAGGGAGTGGTGCGATGCGGGTCGTCATCTATTGCCGGGTATCGACGAACAAGTCTACCCAAGAGACATCACTCAGTCGGCAAGTCGAAGAATTACAGCAGCTGGCTTCGGGATTAGGGGCCGACGTCATAGATGTCATCACAGAGCAAGAGAGCGGTTATGAAGTCAATCGACAAGGGCTACTTGATTTACTGGACCATGTATCCACTTCTCAGCTCGATGCCGTGCTCGTCACGGACGACAGTCGCTTAGGACGAGGGAATGCTAAGATTGCGATCTTGCATACTTTAATGAAGCATGACGTGCGATTGCTGACGATGCAGTCTACGTCGGACTATGTCGTTTCCGATGCAGAGAAGATGGTATTGGAGATTGTCAGTGTTGTCGAAGAATATCAACGAAAAATTCACAATGCGAAAATCTCGCGTGGGATGCGTCGTGCGGTCGCCAACGGATTTAACCCACAGCGCAACATTCAAAATCATGATCAAGGTGGGCGACATCGAATTGAAGTGCCAATCGAAGAGATTATCCAATTGCGTGAACGTGGCTTGACGTTCGCTGAGATTGCGGCGACGCTACGTGGATTTGGTTATGAGGTCTCGAAGGCAACGGTCAATCGACGATATCTTGAGCACCAGTCGGTTGCTGAAACTTGATTCTTCCTCTCTGATTTTGTAAAGTATAAGAACAAATTCACTAGAGAGGGGGCGAGTCATATGTTAGCACCAGGACAATTGGAGCGAATCAATTTCCTCGCCAACAAAGCGAAGACAGAAGGACTGTCTCAAGAAGAAATGAACGAGCAACAAGACTTGCGTCAAGAATATTTGAAGGCGTTTCGTCAATCGTTCAAATCACAAATGATGGGTATGAAAGTCGTCGATCCAGATGGAAATGACGTTACACCAGAGAAGTTGAAAGAAGATCAAAAACGCTATCGCGGTGAGTGATACCGAATGCACATCCTATTTCGCATAGGATGTGCATTTTTGTTATACACGAACACGCATCAGACGAACGGATTACATGCTATTTCATGCAATAGAAGGAAACGATTTCATCAAATGTGTTATACTAATTAATTAGTTGTGACACACGATTGAGTATGATAAAATATGACGGGTAGAAAACCTTCTTAACACAGAGAGGATGAAATTAGTGGAAACAACTACTAAAGAATTATTAGCGATTAACTCGATTCGGACGCTCTCAATTGATGCAGTCCAAAAAGCGAACTCTGGTCACCCAGGGATGCCAATGGGCGCTGCCCCGATGGCGTTTACACTTTGGACAGATAAAATGCGTCACAACCCGAAAAACCCGAACTGGTTCAACCGTGACCGTTTCGTGCTCTCAGCGGGTCATGGATCGATGCTCTTGTATTCGCTCCTTCACTTGTCTGGCTATGATTTGTCGATGGACGATTTGAAATCATTCCGTCAAATGGACTCGAAGACACCTGGTCACCCTGAGTACCGCCACACGGCTGGGGTAGATGCGACAACGGGCCCACTTGGACAAGGGATTGCGATGGCTGTCGGGATGGCCATGGCAGAGAAACACTTAGAAGCGACTTACAACCGCGACGAGTTCAACGTCGTTGACCACTACACGTTCGGCATTTGCGGTGACGGAGACTTGATGGAAGGTGTATCTGCGGAGGCGGCTTCCCTCGCAGGTCACTTGAAGCTCGGTAAACTCGTCGTTCTTTACGATTCAAACGATATCTCTCTCGATGGCGACCTTCATAAGTCGTTCTCTGAAAGCGTAGAAGACCGTTTCAACGCTTACGGATGGCAAGTCATTCGTGTCGAAGACGGAACGGACATCGATTCAATCGCAAAAGCGATCGATGCTGCGAAAGCAGAGACGTCGAAGCCGACATTGATCGAAGTCAAGACGGTCATCGGATTCGGTTCACCGAACAAGTCGGGTAAATCGGCATCACACGGTGCGCCACTTGGAGACGCTGAAATCGAATTGACGAAACAGTTCTACAAATGGGAAGGCGAGTCATTCTACGTTCCAAACGAAGTATATGACTTATTCAACGAGAAAGTTGTCGAGCCTGGCGCGAAATATGAGTCAGACTGGAACGAACTCGTTGAAGCGTATAAAGCGGCACACCCTGAGCTCGGAGCACAGTTCGAGCGCGCAATGAACAATGACCTTCCTGAAGGTTGGGATAGCGAGTTGCCGACTTTCGAAATCGGTTCGAAAAAAGCAACACGTCAAACGAGCGGTGAAGTGTTGAACGCAATCGCAAAAGCAGTACCGACACTCTTTGGTGGTTCGGCTGACCTTGCTGGATCGAACAACTCGATGATCAAAGGTGCGGTAGACTTCGATGAAGACCCAGCTGGTCGTAACATCTGGTTCGGTGTTCGTGAGTTCGCGATGGCGGCAGCTGTGAACGGTATGGCCCTTCACGGTGGTGTTCTTCCTTACGGTGCGACGTTCTTCGTCTTCTCGGATTACCTCCGTCCTGCAGTCCGTCTCGCAGCACTTATGGGACTTCCATCGACGTTCATCTTGACGCACGACTCAATCGCAGTCGGTGAAGATGGTCCAACGCACGAGCCGGTCGAACATTTGATGAGCTTCCGCGCGATGCCGAACCTCTCTGTTCTTCGTCCTGCTGACGGCAAAGAAACGATTGCAGCTTGGAAACAAGCGGTGACATCGAAAACGACTCCTTCACTTCTCGTCTTGACTCGTCAAGCGTTACCAGAACTCGAAGGTACATCTATTGAAACGGCAGCAAAAGGAGCTTACGTCGTTGCAGGTGAATCGAAAGATGCAGACGTTCTCTTGCTCGGTACAGGTTCTGAAGTACACGTTCTCGTTGAAGCGCGTGAACAGCTCGCGTCAGAAGGCGTGAAAGCGGCAGTCGTCTCGATGCCATCATGGGAACTCTTCGAAGCGCAATCTGCAGAGTACAAAGAATCTGTCCTTCCATCTTCAGTCACGAAACGTGTATCACTTGAAGCGGGTGCGACACTTGGATGGTACAAATATGTAGGATTCGGTGGTAAGGTACTCGGAATCGACAAGTTCGGAGCATCTGCACCTGGTGACCTCCTCATGAAAGAATACGGCATGTCAGTCGACAACGTCGTCAATGCAGTAAAATCACTTTAATCTCTAGTTAGATTGTTGTGACGGCCAATCGTTTGGCCGTCACTTTTTTTCTGGACGACTAGCGAAGTTGTTCAATTTAGTGTATAGTAAAAAACGATGTTTCATATGGTAGAGGAGGTAAAGCCTTGAGTACATTATTCTGGATTCTTCTTGTCGTGGCAGCACTCATCGGGGGTATCGCGATTGGATTCTTTATCGCGCGTAAATACATGATGAACTACCTTGAACAGAACCCGCCAATCAATGAAGATATGATTCGTACGTTGATGATGCAGATGGGTCAAAAGCCATCACAGAAGAAAGTCAACCAAGTGATGCGCGCCATGAACGTGCAGATGAAAAACGAAAAGAAATCATAATCAATCACGAAAGCACTTCGGTTCCCGAAGTGCTTTTTTGTTTCCTCTTTTTGTTAGACAATCGAACAAACTTTCGCTACGATTAATGAATAATCTTCATATAAAGACAAAGGGGGGCGTTTCACATTCGTGTATTCAAACAATTATCTTGGTTTTTGCGTCTTGAGTGGAAGACGTACGCGCTCGGCATCGTCTTACTGATCTTCGTGGCTGGTCTAGAACTGATTCCACCACGCATCATCGGACGGATTGTCGATGAGATTAACCGTGGTTCGCTTTCGTCTGACACACTCTGGCTGTTATTAGGGGGACTTGCTGCTGTTGGGATTGGAAATTATGTCGCCCGCTTCTTTTGGCGCTATTTTATCTTCGGCGCATCGATTCGTCTAGGAAGAATGCTTCGTAGCCAACTATATCGGCATTTCACAGATCTTGATCAGCGATTTTATAAAAAGTCACGGGTCGGTGATTTGATGGCCCATGCGACAAATGATGTACAAGCCGTATCGATGACGGCCGGTGCGGGGATTTTAACACTCGTCGATAGCGTGACACTTGGGACGTTCGTCATCATCACGATGATTACAACAATCAGCTGGAAATTGACGCTCGTCGCCTTACTACCGTTACCAATCATGGTCGCTTTGACAACGCGATATGGAAAGATGTTACATAGCCGATTCGGGGTCGCCCAAGCGGCATTTTCAGAATTGAATGACAAAGTGCAGGAAAGCGTCAGTGGCGTCCGTGTCTTAAAGTCGACGGGGGAAGTCGATCGGGATGTGGAATCGTTTGAGAACTTATCGAGTGAAGTCATGGCGAAAAACGTACGAGTCGCGAAGATTGATGCCTTATACGACCCGACCATCTTCGGAATTGTCGGATTGTCTTATATCCTTTCGGTCGGGTATGGAGCCTTCTTGATTGAACAAGGCGAATTGACGATTGGACAGATTGTCAGCTTCACAGCTTATTTGGCACTGTTGACATGGCCGATGTTAGCCTTTGGATGGTTGTTCAATATCGTGGAGCGTGGACGCGCGTCTTACGACCGAATTGAGCGAATGCTCGCCGTCAAACCTGAGATTCAAGACGACCGCATGGCTGCGACGACCCTTTCTCATTCAGAGGTGGAGGTCGATATTCGAAACTTCGCCTATGATGAGACCGTTGTGCTCCACAATGTCCATTTTCGGATTGAACGTGGAAAAACAATCGGGATTGTCGGCAGAACAGGTGCAGGGAAGACGACGATTGTCCGTCTATTGACGCGTGAGTATGATGTGAAAGATGGAAAGATTAAAATCGGTGGGATCAACATCCGCCAAGTGAAAAAATCACTTCTGATGGATAAAATTGCGGTCGTTCCACAAGATCATTTCTTGTTCTCGGATTCGATTGCGAACAATATCGCGTTCGGAAGGCCTGAAGCGAGCATGGATGAAATCATCGAAGCAGCTAAGGTTGCTGAGGTGCATGAAGATATTGTCCGTCTTCCGGAAGGATATGCGACACTCGTCGGTGAACGTGGAGTCACATTATCAGGAGGACAAAAACAACGGATTTCCATCGCGCGGGCGCTCATGACAGCGGCGGATGTATTGATATTAGATGATGCCCTATCTGCGGTCGATGCGAAAACGGAAGAGTCGATTATCGAGCATTTTCGAGTCGGTAATCCAGATCAGGCGCGCGTCATTGTCGCACATCGTCTTTCGGCTGTAGAACACGCTGACGAGATTCTCGTGATTGAGGACGGAAACATCATTCAACGAGGTCGCCATGAGGCATTGCTTCAAGAGACGGGCTGGTATCGTGAGACATATGATCGTCAGCAACTTGAAGCGATTGTAGAAGGGGGGGGACACGATGAAACATGATGTCCAAGAATGGCAAGTCATCAAGCGCCTGCTCAGTTACGCGAAACGGTACGGAAAACCGCTAAGTGTTGCCTTCGTATTTCTCTTGATTGCGACAGGTGCAAAGTTGGCAGGGCCGTTTCTAATCAAAGTGTTTATCGATGAATTCGTCACACCAGGTGTCTACCCGACGAACTGGGTCATCGCTCTTTTTGCTGTCTATATGGTGCTTCATTTGTCGGCGATTGTATTTGACTATCTGCAATCCATATCTTTTCAAAAAATCGCCTTAAAAATTGTGCAAAACATTCGGATGGACATCTTCCGTCACGTTATGGGGATGCGACTTGCCTACTTTGACCGCACACCAGCGGGAGTCCTTGTATCGCGTATCACGAATGATACGGAGGCCGTAAAAGAGCTCTATGTCGGGGTGATGAGTACGTTCGTTCAGTCTGCCGTTCAGTTGATTGGGACGTATATCTTCCTCTACATCTTGGAGCCCCCGCTCGCAACGATGGGACTCATCTTGTTGCCTCTCTTCTGGCTTATCATTTGGGCGTATCGTCGTTTCTCGACGAAATATTTCGCGCAAGTGCGGGATTTGTTGTCACAACTCAACGCCCAGTTGAACGAATCCATCAATGGGATGGGCATCATTCAACAATTTCGTCAAGAAGAGCGTCTCATTCGTCAGTTCGAAGAGACGAACGAAGCGCATCAGGAGGCACGATATCGGAACTTAAAACTCGATAGCATGTTACTCCGCCCGATTATCGAATTGCTTCTCGCCTTCTCCATCATCGGTCTGCTCGGTTATTACGGGGTACTCTCGATGAGTGAACAAGTTCAAGTAGGGGTCGTGTATGCTTTCATCAGCTATATTGAACGTATTTTCCGTCCCGTGCTTGATATCATGCAACGATTAAGCGAATTTCAACAAGCCGTCGTATCGGCCGACCGTGTCTTCAAAATTTTAGATACGGATGAACCGGCTCCAGGTAAACAGATGCCTGGTGAAGCACGAATCACTGATGGGGAAGTTCGGTTCGAAAATGTGACATTCAGTTACGACGGAGAAGTTGACGTGTTGAAACAGATTTCTTTCGTTGCTAAACCAGGTGAGACGGTTGCGCTCGTTGGTCATACTGGGAGCGGTAAGAGTTCAATCATCAATTTGTTGACACGTTTTTATCCATATGAATCAGGTCGCATCACGATTGATGGGCAACCGCTCGAACAGTTCGAGGAGCAAGAGCTTCGTCAACAAGTCGGGCTTGTCCTACAAGACCCATTCTTATTTACGGGAACAATCGAAGAGAATTTGAAGCTGTTCAATCCAGTCATCGATTCTGAGCGCGCGCGTGAAGCTGCTGAATTCGTCCAAGCGCATACATTCATTGAAAAGTTGGACGCTGGCTATGGCCATGTCGTCGGAGAGCGTGGAGCGACGTTCTCAAGCGGGGAGCGTCAATTGCTCGCATTTGCCCGTACGGTCGCACGTAATCCAAAAGTGCTTATTCTCGATGAAGCGACGAGCTCGATCGATACCGAAACAGAGGAGCGTGTACAAACCGCGCTCGATCGGATGCGTCGTGGTCGGACGACAATCGCAATCGCCCACCGCCTGTCGACGATTCAAGATGCAGATTTAATTTTGGTCTTGCATCGTGGTGAAATCGTGGAACGCGGCAATCATCAACAGTTATTGAAACAAGACGGACTGTACAAAAAGATGTATGAACTGCAATCCGGACAACGTCTGATGTCTTGATTTGGAAAGGATACCTATTCAGGTGTCCTTTTTTCCATGGAAAAAGCTCGCCACACAAGGTGACGAGCTGTCAAGTTTCAAGAATGAAGTTTCTCTTTATTATGCTTTGATAGGACATGACGAGTGATTAAAGAGTCAAGTTCTTGGCTTACTGAAATGACTTCGGGTGAGTTCCAAGAATGCTTTGACGCGATTTTATACAGTTCATCACGTTTTTGTTCAATGGCCTGGTGTAGTGTATCTGCTGCGGTGACTGCCACGTTCGTTCCCCCATCATGTAAATTAGAATTTTGTGAACTGGAATATCCAAATCTTAGCACCTCCGTTTACAGATGACAAGTTTCATTTCCATTTCAAAAATTACAAAATGATGTTGCGGTTTGAAAGAAAAGATTCGAGCAATTTAAATAGGTTTTCGCTATAATGGTCGTGAAAGGTGGAAATCGTCATGGAAGTCACATTATGGCTCGCATTTGGGGCGGGCGTCTTATCGTTCTTGTCACCATGTACGCTCCCGTTGTATCCGGTCTTTCTCTCGTATATTACTGGGGTTTCCGTATCTGAGTTAAAAAATGAAGGATTAAAACAGCGTACAGCTTGGTTCCACACATTTTCGTTCTTATTCGGTTTTTCGATTGTCTTTCTCGTACTAGGATTGTCGACTTCATTGATTGCAGACGTCTTCATCCAATATAAGGACAGTCTACGCATGTTCGGCGCCATTTTGATTTTCGTGTTCGGCGTCTTTTTGGCGGGCTTATGGCAACCGCAATTTATGATGCGTGAAAAGAAAATGGATATCGGCGAACGAAAGAGCGGTTATTTTGGAACCGTTTTAATTGGTATTGGATTTGCGGCAGGCTGGACACCGTGCACAGGTCCAATTTTAGCTGGTGTGATCGCACTAGCCGCCACGAACCCGAGTCAAGGACTCGGCTATATGTTGGCGTATGTCATCGGATTTGCAATTCCATTTTTGGTAATGGTCGCATTCGTTGGCAAGATCAAGTACTTAGCACGCAACAGTGCAAAAGTAGCAAAAGTCGGAGGCTATTTGATGATGGCGTTCGGCGTACTATTATATTTTGACGGAATGAATCGGTTCGCTGCATGGATGAGCGAGCTTGTCGGATTCACCGGATTTTAAGGGGTTGACCGAGATGTCAATGTTATGGGGGTCGACTCTCGTCGCGTTGTTAATGGGTATCGTAGCGAGCTTTGTTCGTGTAAAAGCATCGGCAAAGCCGACGAATGCGAAGAAAATTTTAATTCCACCACTTGCGATGACGACCGGGATGATTCAGTTTTTGATTCCCGCGTTTCGCTTATCATGGGTCGAAGTGGCTGAGGCCCTTGCGGTCGGACTCATCTTCAGTCTGTTTTTGATTAAGACATCCAATTTTGAAAAACGGGACGGCGAAGTGTATCTCTCACGATCGAAAGCATTTTTTGTGGTCGTGTTCGCACTCCTTGCCATCCGTACAGCAATGAAGGTTTGGGTCGGTCATGAGGTCGATCTATTCTCTACAGGCGGATTGTTCTATTTGATTGCTTGGGGGATGATTGTCCCGTGGCGAATCGCCATGTATCAAAAATATAAACGAATCGCAATCACGTAAAAATGGAGTGGCGTTGAGCCACTCCATTTTTATTTAATCTGCTTTCGTAGCGGCGACTTCTGTCTCCGCGTCGATTCCGGTGTTCGCCTTGACAAGTACGCGTTCATAGTTACCAGCAACTTCATCTGATTTCGTGACCAGTGTACCAATCACGGCAGCGATGAAACCAAGGGGGATTGATACAATCCCGGGATTGGATAGCGGGAAAAGGGCTTCACCGAGAAAGATGGCCGAACCGTCCGGAGCCCACAGGTTCGGACTGAGTGCGACTAGAATCAGTGAGGAGAACAAGCCGACGACCATTCCCCAAATGGCGCCACCTGTATTGAAGCGTCTCCAGAAAATCGTAAAGAGGATGACAGGTAAGTTCGCACTCGCCGCAACGGCGAAAGCGAGCGAGACAAGAAATGCAACGTTCATCGACTGGGCGAAAAAGGCTAGTCCCATTGAGACGAGTGCGACCGCAACTGAAGCGATTCGCGCGGCTTTCACTTGTTCAGTTTCTGTCGCTTCCCCTTTACGAATGATATGTCCGTAGAAGTCATGGGCGAAGGCGGAAGCAGCTGACAGTACGAGTCCAGCGACAACGGCAAGAATTGTCGCGAACGCGATTGCGGCAACGAAAGCGAACAAGAGGTCACCACCGAGCACTTGCGCGAGAAGAGGGGCCGCCATGTTGCCGGCAGGGTTTGCGGCGAGAATGGCATCACGTCCGACGAATGCTGCGGCACCGAAACCTAGGAAAATGGTCAAGATATAAAATGCACCGATGATCCATGTCGCATAGACGACGGATTGCCGAGCAGTCGGTGCATCTTTGACGGTGAAGAAGCGAATCAGAATATGAGGGAGCCCTGCCGTACCGAGCACGAGCGCCATGTTTAATGAAATGGTATCGAGCGGTAGCTTGAACTTGTTCCCAGGGTTCAAGAAGTCACTTCCGAGTGGGGTCGCTTTACTGACTTCATTAAACATCGTCGTGACGGAGAAATCAAAACGAGCGAACACGAGAAATGAAATGATTGCCGTCCCAATCATCAGAAGTACGGCTTTTGTGATTTGTACCCAAGAAGTGGCCGTCATGCCACCGAAAACGACGTAGACTGTCATTAAGATTCCGACGACGACGACACTTGTCGTATAAGGGATTCCGAGTAACAGTTCAATCAAAGCACCCGCTCCGACGAGTTGCGCAATCATGTAAAAGATGGAGATAACAATCGCATTCATCGCTGCGACACCACGTACGCGAGGCTTGTTAAAACGTGCCGCAATCATGTCTGCCATCGTATATTTCCCAAGATTTCGCAATGGTTCGGCGACGAGATAGAGGACAACGAGATAGGCAACGAGGAAACCGATTGAATAGAAAAACCCATCGAATCCCGCAAGCGCAATCATACCTGCAATTCCGAGAAACGATGCGGCAGACATATAGTCGCCTGCAATGGCAAGACCGTTTTGAAATCCGGTCAATCCACCATCTGCCGTATAAAAATCGCTGGCAGTTTTTGTTTTTCTTGCTGCAAAGTATGTAATCACTAGCGTGAGTCCGACAATGGCGATAAAGAGGGCGATCGCGGTCCAATTCATGATCTCACCTCGTCTTTCAATCGTTCGACGAGTGCGTCAAAGCGACGGGCACGTCGACTATAAAGTACACAAAGTGTCCAAGTCATAATGAACTGGGAAAAGGCGAACGCCCAAGCCCAAGTGATGTCCCCGATGAGTGGTGTATTCAAGATCGTCGTATAGCTCGTCAGAATCGGGAGTGTGAAATAAAAGATGAGTGAGGAGATGATAGCTGGAACGATGAAGCGATTTTTTTCCTGCATTAACCGATGAAATGTCTCATGTTCGGTAATCATGTGGGCAGATTGATGGCTTGTCGTTTGTGAAACTTGTGTCACATCATGCATAATAGACCCTCCTTGACTGTAAGATAAATCCATTATGCGTTGTGAAAAACAATTCAGTCATTCCTTTTTTTCGTGTCGAAATGAAAGACGTTATATTAATATTGGTCATACCAATTTACTGTAAGCGTTTTCAATATTGTCTAATTCGTGAACGTTATTTCGATGTAATATAAAGCTCGAGAAAAGGTACTTTTGACCCATTAGGCGAATCGCACAATTCGACAAATAAAAAACTCTATCTGAATGAGATAGAGTCTACTGCTGAAAATAGTGTTCGTATGGCGTCCAATCAATCTGTTCTTCGGTTAGCGCTTTCTTTAAGAACTTGTGATCGCGCTTCGGCGTTGCGGCGATGTAACCCTTTACCACAAGTTCGGTCGTCATTTTTTTTGCACGCGATTCAAGCGCGAATTGACCGATTTTACCTGCGATTTTTCGGATCGCCACGTCGCGGAACAACTCGGGTACCGGTGTGACGAGACGATCTAATAGCGTCCGCGTCTCCGGAGTCCAGAGATGACGCGTTCTTTCTATATAATCATCTTCGATGTCAAGTAGGGAACGTCCATCTTCTTTTGGCATTCGTTTTAAAAACTTACGAAACATGAAGTACCCGCCAATCGTCATGAGTCCAATCATGACGAATCCCCAGAATACAATGAAATACATCATCAAGTTTTCTGGCATCGTCTTTCCCCCGTTCTATACATTCACTTGCTTTCATCGTTAGTATACAAAAAAGAATCTATTTGCAAAAGGCGTACGTCCCATTAGGATAGACGAACCGAATTGATTTCGTTAGAATAGATAGCGTTGCTACGAGAATAAGCATGAACTGAGACGAGAAAGGAAAGGTCTATCCTATATGAGCCAATTGAAACAGGAAGTCGAGAGACGTCGGATATTCGGCATTATCTCTCACCCGGATGCGGGGAAAACAACATTAACAGAAAAATTACTTTTGCACGGTGGTGCGATTCGCGAGGCAGGTACGGTCAAGGCGCGCAAAAACTCAAAACACGCAAAATCTGACTGGATGGAAATCGAGAAACAACGTGGGATCTCGGTCACATCGTCTGTCATGCAATTCATCTATCAAGACAAGGTTGTATCGATCATGGATACACCAGGACACAACGACTTCGGTGAAGACACGTATCGCGTGTTGACATCAGTCGATAGCGCGGTCATGGTCATTGATGCTGCGAAAGGGATTGAAACACAGACGAAAAAACTATTCCAAGTTTGTCGGATGCGTGGGATTCCAATCTTCACATTTATGAACAAGTTGGATCGTCAGGCAAAAGATCCGCTTGAATTGATGGAAGAGCTCGAAGAAGTGTTAGGCATGCCTTCTGTCGCGATTACATGGCCAATCGGAAGTGGAATGCAGTTTGAAGGTGTCTACGACCGAATGAAAAATGAGGTCCACTTGTTCCGTGGGGAGAAGTCGACACTTCACCTGGGTGAGGACGGAGTGAACGATCCGATTCTCTCCGATCATTTGTCGGAAGAGAACTTGACGAACCTCCGCGATGAGATCGACCTTCTCGATGGAGCGGGGAACGAGATTAATGTCGAGGCGATCCAGAGCGGTAAATTGACACCGGTATTTTTCGGAACAGCGCTCGTCGACTTTGGGGTGACTGCGTTCTTGAATCACTATTTAGAGATGTCTCCGGCTCCTGAGGCACGTAAGTCGAACGTCGGTCCAATCAATCCAACATCAGAAGACTTCAGTGGATTCGTCTTCAAGATTCAGGCGAACATGAATCCGGCACACCGCGACCGCATCGCCTTTGTACGCATCTGTTCAGGTGTGTTTGAGCGTGGGATGGATGTGACGCTCACTCGTACTGGGAAAAAGATAAAATTGAGCCAATCGACACAATTGATGGCGAATGATCGAGAAACAGTCGACCAAGCGTTTGCTGGTGATGTCATCGGGATCTATGATTCTGGGACGTATCAAATTGGAGATACCATCACCACATCGAAGCAGAAGATTGCGTTTGAGGCGCTGCCAACTTTTCCACCGGAATTGTTCATGCGCGTTTCGCCGGTCAACTCGCTCAAGTCGAAACACTTCCATAAAGGGGTAGAACAGCTTGCGCAAGAAGGGGCGATTCAAGTGTATCGCAACGAATATAACGAGATTTATCTCGGCGCGGTCGGACAACTTCAATTCGAGGTATTCGAATATCGTTTAAACAATGAATATGGCGTCGATATTCGAATGGAACCAGTCTCATATAGCGTTGCTCGTTGGGTCAAAGACAAAGAGTTGAAGGCATTGAAACCGTTCCAAGATTCACGGAACATGCTCGTTACAGACCGTTGGGAACGTCCGGTCTTCCTGTTCGCGAACGAGTTCACATATGAACGGTTCGCTGAGCGTCACGCAGATGACTTGACGCTTGTTGAGGCACTTGACGTCAACGAAGAGATCGGTACGGAAGAATAAGATGTAAACACCTCGTTTCTGAGGTGTTTTTTTGTTGTGAAGTAAGTCATTTTAGTTTTGATAAGTTTTACTTATGACTAATTTGTGACGGAATGTATTTTACGTCACGCTATACTTGTATTATGATAAATATGTGAAAAGTAAGCGATTACGCATTGTCGTGTGGTCGGCGCTTTCAAAAAGGGGGAAATTGCAATGGAACAGACGAATGTTTTAGACGCCTTCGCATCTCGGACAAAGTTCGAAGCGAACGGGCAATCGTATGATTTTTATCGTTTGAAAAAATTGGAAGAAGAAGGATTGACGGACATCAGCCGTCTTCCGTATTCGATTCGCGTTCTTCTTGAATCGGTTCTCCGTCAACAAGACGGGCGTGCCATCACGAAAGAACATGTCGAGAACTTGGCAAAATGGGGTACTGCCGACGTCTCGAAAGACATTGACGTACCGTTCAAACCGGCACGTGTCGTACTTCAAGACTTCACGGGTGTACCGACGGTCGTAGACCTTGCTTCACTTCGTAAAGCGATGGCAGACCTCGGTGGAGACCCAAACAAAATCAACCCAGAAATTCCTGTCGATCTCGTCGTCGACCACTCAGTTCAAGTAGATGCATATGGTTTCGCTGGCGCATTGATGAAAAACATGGACATCGAATTTGAACGTAACGAAGAACGCTATAAGTTCTTACGTTGGGCTCAGACGGCATTTGACAACTATCGTGCCGTACCACCTGCAACGGGGATTGTTCACCAAGTAAACTTGGAGTACTTGGCATCTGTCGTCCTCGAGAAGAATGATGCAGAAGGTACAGTTGCTTATCCAGATTCACTCGTCGGAACGGATTCGCACACAACGATGATCAACGGACTCGGTGTTCTTGGCTGGGGTGTCGGAGGAATCGAGGCGGAAGCAAGTATGCTCGGTCAACCATCATACTTCCCAGTGCCAGACGTCGTCGGTGTCAAAATCATCGGTGAAGTAAACCCTGGTGTGACAGCGACAGATGTGGCGCTCGTCGTGACAGAGATGCTCCGTCATGAAAAAGTTGTCGGGAAATTCGTTGAATTCTTCGGACCGTCGCTCCACACGATGCCACTTTCAGACCGTGCGACGATTGCAAACATGGCGCCTGAATATGGTGCGACATGTGGATTCTTCCCGGTCGATACGGAAACATTGAACTACATGCGTACGACTGGTCGCTCCGAAGAGTTGATTTCACTCGTCGAAGAATACTCTAAAGCGAATGATCTCTTCTATACACCAGATCAAGCTGATCCAACGTTCACAAAAGTGTTGACACTCGACTTGTCGAAAGTCCAGCCTTCACTTGCGGGTCCGAAACGTCCACAAGACCGAATCAACCTCTCAGACGTTCAAACATCGTTCATCGATAGCTTGAGTGCTCCTGCAGGAAACAGTGGCTTCGGACTTGACCGTTCTGAACTAGACAAAACGGCGACAGTCAAGTACGAGGACGGCGCCGTCGACATGAGTACGGGAGATGTTGCGATTGCAGCCATCACAAGCTGTACGAACACATCGAACCCATACGTCATGGTCGGTGCAGGACTCGTTGCGAAGAAAGCCGTTGAACGTGGCTTAACCGTTCCGAAATACGTGAAGACATCACTCGCACCAGGTTCGAAAGTCGTAACGGACTACTTGGATAAGGCTGGTTTGACTTCTTACTTGGACGAACTTGGCTTCAACACGGTCGGATATGGCTGTACGACATGTATCGGAAACTCTGGTCCGCTTGACCGTGAAGTCGAAGAAACGATCACAGAAAACGATTTGCTCGTGTCGTCAGTCCTCTCTGGTAACCGTAACTTTGAAGGACGCGTTCACCCGCTCGTGAAGGCAAACTTCTTGGCATCACCACCGCTTGTCGTCGCTTACGCTCTTGCCGGGTCAGTCAACTTCGACATCATGAATGATTCGTTCGGTACGGACAAAGATGGAAATGAAGTATACTTCAAAGACATCTGGCCATCAAACGATGAAATCAAGATGGTTGTCCAAGACGTGGTATCACCAGAAGCATTCCGTAAAGAGTACGAAACGGTCTTCACTGGTAACGAGCGTTGGAACGCACTCGATGTTCCGGAAGGAAACTTGTATGACTTCTCAGATGAGTCGACATACATCCAAAACCCACCGTTCTTCGAACAACTCGAACCAGAAGCGGGCGAGGTTCATGCATTGAATGGCTTACGTGTCATCGGGAAGTTTGCGGATTCGGTTACGACCGACCACATCTCGCCAGCTGGATCATTCTCGAAGACGACACCAGCCGGTCAATACCTCCTTTCTAAAGGGGTAGAGCCAATCGACTTCAACTCATATGGTTCTCGCCGTGGTAACCATGAAGTCATGATGCGTGGTACGTTCGCAAACATTCGTATCCGCAACCAAGTTGCTCCAGGAACTGAAGGTGGCTTTACGACGTACTGGCCAACTGGTGAAATCATGCCAATGTATGATGCGGCTATGAAGTACAAGGAACAGGGAACAGGTCTTGTTGTCCTTGCAGGAAATGATTACGGAATGGGATCATCTCGTGACTGGGCAGCGAAAGGGACGAATCTTCTTGGAATCCGTGCGGTCATCGCACAAAGTTTCGAGCGGATTCACCGTTCGAACCTTGTCATGATGGGTGTGCTCCCGCTTCAGTTCTTAGACGGGGAATCGGCTGAATCACTCGGATTGACTGGTGAAGAAGCAATTGATATTCAAGTCGATGAGTCTGTACGTCCGCGCGATATCTTGCACGCAAAAGCGACACATGAAAACGGAACGGTGACAGAGTTCAAAGTCATCGCTCGTTTCGACTCTGAAGTTGAAATTGATTACTACCGTCACGGTGGAATCCTGCAAATGGTTCTCCGTAACAAATTGAAATAAGTGCTAGTCCATGACCTTCCTTTGAAAAAAGGAAGGTTTTTTTCATGAATATGCAATTTTAAGGTGAAAGTTTTAAAAGATTCGGGAACAGGAAGACAGGGAGGGGTGCGCTTATGGATAAAGAAGAGAAGCTCGGAAAGAGTTGGTGGAAACGATTGACGCAACAAAAAGAGGTGGAACAGGATCGAGAAATTGATATCACCCTTTCAGAATTGCGTCAGGCGATTCACGAATATGAACAGACACTGCCAAAAGGTGTGAATCGCACCGTCCTACTGGATGACTCGCAAGAAATCGACACCAAACGCTTGAAACATCACCTTTCGGGAATCCCGAAACAACGTTTCTTCATGTCAAAAGAGACGTTTCATATCGTACCGGAAGATGAACGCGACGTCATTTATGAAATGGATCAAGTGCAACGGGCACTCGATCTGTATATGGACCAGGAGAAGAAATTACCGTTACAAAAATTTCAGAACGCGCTTCAACTCGATTTGACCCGTTTACGAGAGGGGGGTTATTTAAAAACGTTGCCAAAAAGACCTTACTATGTGGTCGATGAAACATTGATTGTTTCACTGGAGCCCAAAGAAACAACTTGATGACAAGACACCTATCTATTGGACGGTAAATAACACATTTATGTACACATAGGGTTGTGACTTGTTTCAAAAGTATGTTAGGGTGGAAAACGTATATGAAAATAGAAAATTAAATAGGAGTGATTTTATGGAACGAAAAAGCCGTGTGACGACCGTATTCGTCGTATCTGCAATCATAACTGGCTTATTTACGATTTGGGGACTTTTCCCCGAGAGTTTATTAGGGAATGCCAGTCTATTAAACGTGACGAGTACGTTACAAGGCTGGCTCTCAAACGGGATGGGTTGGTTCTATCTCTTGAGCGCCACCGGGTTTTTACTGGTTGCCATCTTTTTAATCTTTTCAAGATATGGTTCGATTCGACTTGGAAAGGATACAGATCGTCCAGAATTTAGTTATTTATCATGGTTTGCCATGTTATTCAGTGCCGGGATGGGAATTGGACTCATCTTCTGGGGAGCGGCTGAACCGTTGCTCCACTTCCACTCACCACCATTCGCTTCCCCTACACCTGAAGGAGATGCACGGACTGCTATGCGTTATGCATTTTTCCATTGGGGCCTCCATCCATGGGCGATTTACGCAATGATTGCGCTCGCCATCGCATATTCGACGTTTAGAAAAGGTCGTCCCGCGACGATTGGGGAGACAATCGGTTCGCTCGTCCATAACCGCTACGAACAACCCGTGAAGCAAACGGTCGATATCCTTGCGGTCATTGCGACTGCATTCGGGGTAGCGACTTCACTTGGTTTTGGTGCTCAGCAAATTGCCGGTGGCCTTCATTACCTCATCCCTGGGGTACCGAACGCTTTCGTGACACAGTTGATCATCATTGCCGTCGTAACGGTGCTCTACATGATCAGTGCTTCGACAGGTCTTGACAAAGGAATTCGAATCTTAAGTAATACGAATATATTCTTGGCAATTGTCCTACTTGTAGCGACGATGTTTGCGGGACCGACAGCTTTCATTTTCGACTTGTTCACACAAACAGTCGGAACTTATTTGCAGCAGCTCCCGAGCATGAGTTTCCGTACAGCCGCATTTGAACCCGTTGAACGTGAATGGGTGAACGGTTGGACCATCTTCTACTGGGCTTGGTGGATTTCTTGGTCACCATTCGTCGGAACGTTTATCGCACGTGTATCGAAAGGGCGTACGATTCGGGAATTTATCATCGGAATCTTACTTGTCCCGACATCATTCGGATTATTATGGTTCTCCGTCTTCGGCGGTTCGGCCATCTGGGCTGATTTGTTCGGAGGATATAGCTTGATTGATCAAGTAAACGAAATCGGTACTGAAGTCGGGCTGTTCGCACTGTTTGAAACGTTCGGTGGTTTTGGGACGCTTCTCAGTGTAATCGCCATCTTCTTGATTTCGACATTCTTTATTACATCGGCCGACTCTGCGACATACGTCCTCGGTATGCTTACATCGAACGGGAAGCTCGTCCCGCCGATGCGGATTAAAATGACTTGGGGAATCATCCAATCGTCAATCGCAGCCGTATTGTTGTATGCTGGTGGATTAGATGCTCTACAAGCTGTTGCGATTCTCGCAGCCTTCCCATTCATCTTCGTGCTCATCTTTATGATGATTGCCTTATTCAAGGATCTTACCGACGAACCGGATGAACGAGATAAATGGCTAGAGATGCAAAAGAAAGATGAAGATGAACTAGGTTAATTCGAAAGGGTCTCAGATGAGGCCCTTTTTCGGTCAAAAATATTTTGCTTGTCCTTCTCGCTAGTGTAGGATAGTAAGTGAAGAAACGAGGAGGATAGGCTATGAAACAACAGATAAAAAAACGGTTGAGCTGGGTGATATTGGCCGGCATCCTCATTGTCGGGGCATTACTCGCATATAACTTCTATGTGCTCATGGATTTGAGCGGGGAAGAGGAGGAGCAAGTCGAACCATTCTACTCGAATGTCGTGATCGGATATCAAGAACGCAAACTTCCAAAAGAAGGCGAAGAGCTCGAAGAACGAGAGTATCTTGTCACGTATGATGAGGACGGACATTTTGTATCTGAAGTCGTGACGGGTCCAAATGTTGGCGCGAAAGCTGAATGGGATGGAGAGACCTACTTAGAGTTCAATCCGGACGGGGAAGAAGTTCTTCGACAGGAGACGAACTCCGGAGCAGTCGCACCTCATCCATTCTTGTCACGTGCAACGAACGAACAGATTCGTAAATGGCTCGATGACGGGACGCTCGGTTCAAGTGAAGGCGAAACCGATTTGGTCGGACGTACCGCGCAAGCGTATGTGAAATCAGAATCGGCTGAGACCGTTCCGGAAGAGTGGATTGAAAACTATCCATCGATTTTTAGTGAAGAAGAAAATAAAGAGACTGTCACATATTATGTCGATGCGCATGAACGAATCTTGCTCGCGGCAGAATCGCGGAATAACGGGAAGTTATTCCATTCGATTCGGATGACATCGTTTGAATCAAGATAATCCGATGGGGAGCAGACATGATGTCGGCTCCCTTGTCGTCTGAAAGGGAGAACAAGATGAAACAAATTCAAGTGGAACAAGTTCAAACGGACTTGACGAACTGGGAAGCTGGAGAAAAAGTAAACGAGGCGGCTTTGTTATCTTACGCACATTGGTCTCGTGCGACTCAGCACCAAGAAGAATTAATTCGTTCCTTGCGGCTGCTCGCAACACATCGGCTCAAACAAAAGGAAACGATGGACCCGTTACTCAACCGCTGGGTAAAAGAGTTGGAGGCGATGAACGCACTTCCTCCAGAGCTTCGTCTGTTTCAACTGAATGAGCAGTTGCGTCGTTCGAAACAGGCGCTTCAAATCGACTGGCCAACCTTACGAGAGGCCGATTACGCCTCGATGAAGGTTCAAATCTTAACAGAGTACGAGTCAAAAACGTCAGCGTTGCTCGATCAACTTGACCAACTCCATGATGAGGTGGAGACTGCGAAGTCTGATTTACGTGATTCTGAATGGCGCGGACAATTGGAAAACCTGTTTGAAGCGATCATCGAAGCGATGCAAGAGGTCGCATCTCTTGAAGATGATACCGCCTCCTTGCTCGCATCGATGCAAGGGAACTATTTCAGTCGTGAAGCGTTTCATCGATTCGGGGAGCGCGTTGCCCTTGTGAAAGAACGGCTACACACGATTTGTGAGCTACTACCAGACCGTCCGACCGAGGCACGTTCAAGTGCGATTGAATCACTTGAAGACATGATTGGGCTCGATGACATCAAAGCGCGTGTAAAAGCGTGGTATCGCTTCCTCCTTTTCCAAAAAGAACGAGAAAAGGCCGGTTTTTCTTCAAAACATCAACCATCCCTTCATCTCGTCTTTACAGGGAATCCAGGAACCGGGAAGACGACATTAGCAAGACTCATGGCCGAGATTTACTTTGAACTCGGCTTATTAGGACGCCCGGACCTTGTCGAGGCTGACCGTTCGAGCCTTGTCGGTGCCTATGTTGGGCAAACGGAAGAGCAGGTAATGAACAAGGTGAAAGAGGCAGAAGGTGGTGTCTTATTCATCGATGAAGCATACGCATTGAAGCGTCAGGATGCGAGTGGCAGTGATTACGGACAAGCGGCCATCGATACACTCGTCGCCGCGATGACGAGTGGCGAATATGCTGGCAAGTTCGTCGTCATTCTAGCTGGCTATCCAGAAGAAATGCGTCATTTCCTCTTGGCGAACCCCGGTTTACGTTCACGATTCCCTGAGTCGAATCACTACGAGTTACCGAACTACCGTGACGAAGAACTGGTCGCCATCGGTGAGAAAGTGGCACAAGAAAACAATTACGTGCTGACGGAAGAGGCGAAACGATCACTTCTTGCTCGAATCGACAGAGAACGGGTCGACTCGACGTTCGGAAATGCCCGGACTGTCCATAACATTTTACTTGATGCGATGTTTAAGAAGGGTTCCCGATTCGGTGCAGATGCTCCGCTAGACGAAATGGCGCTCTTGACTGAAGAAGACTTTGATCAGCCAGATGATGAATCGAGTCCGACATCGTTAGATGACCTTGTCGGCATGGAAGATGCAAAAGCACAACTGGCTGAAATTGAAGCGCTCATCAAGATACAGAAGAAACGAAAAGCGCTCGGTTTGAAGACGGCGCCGGTCCAGCTCCATGTGACACTTACCGGAAACAGCGGTACCGGTAAAACGACATTTGCCTATCTGTATGCACAGATGTTGAAACGGACAGGTTATTTGAAGCGAGGCCATGTCAATGTCGTCAGTCGTGCAGATTTAGTTAGTGGCTATGTGGGACAGACAGCTCAAAAAACGAAAGCGGCGATCCGTGACGCACTTGGCGGCGTCTTACTAATTGACGAGGCCTATAGTTTGAACGGCGGGGCGAACGACTATGGCCGGGAGGCAATCGATACACTCGTTGACGAAATGCCGAAACATGGCGAGAATCTTGTCGTCGTCCTTGCCGGTTACGAAGGTCCGATGCGCCGATTAATTGAATCCAACCCTGGTCTTAGTAGCCGAATGAAACGGACGATTCATTTTGATGACTATACTCAAGAACAGTTAGTGGACATCGCGAAAAATTATGCAAGTCAGTTCGGATATGTGATGGAGGGAAATGCGCTTGAAGCATTAGCTACTCGCTTACATGACATCAAACATGCGAACGCGCGCACCGCTCTATCTGTTATCGATGAATCGATTGCTCGTCAGTCCTATCGTTTAGTGTCGACGGAGGATGAGAATGTGTCACTCCAGCAATTATTAGTAGTAGATATTAAGAGTAAGTTATAATATACTTTTCTTAGGAAAGAAGGATGATTCAATGCACACGGTTCAAATCCCAGTAAGGTATCAAGAGACGGACATGATGGGCATCGTCTATCATGCCAATTATTTAGTTTATTTAGAGATTGCGCGCACGGAATTGTTACGACAACTAGGTGTCGAGTATAAAGATATGGAAGAAGCGGGATTTGTCTCTCCTGTGACAAATGTATCCATGGACTATAAGCGTAGCGTGACGTATGGTGATACGGTTCATGTTCGTGTATGGGTCGATCAATATTCAAAAATCAGAACGATTTACGGCTATGAGTTGACGAATCAACATGGAGAACTTGTTGGCACAGCCACTACAACGCATGTCGTCGTCAAACGAGGCGACTTCAAACCGATTCGACTTGATCGAGAGTTCCCGAAATGGCATGAAATGTATTTGAACGTCATGAACCCTGTTTAAGAATCTTCTGTCTTCGTACCGTCAGTGTGGTATCATATCTTGACGGTACTTTTTGTTATCTAGAAAGGGGAAGATCGCATGCGTTATCCATCGATTTTGATGGTTTGCGGCGCCTTGACGTTCATGTTAGCCGGTTGTACGACAAACGAGCAAGTTGAACCGAAAGAACCAACAACACAGTCATCAACAGTAGATGAACCAGAGACAGAACCAAATGAACCGACTTCGGATCGTGAAGATGAGACAGTCACCGAGTCACCTTCTGAGGAGGAGACGTCGGACGAGTCTGAACAGCCGACCGAACCAGTAGAGGAAGAACCTGTGGCACCTAGTCAACCGATTGAAACGGATGGTGTGGCCAATTTGGAATTAGATGAATTGATTCTTGTAAACAAGAAAATTGCATTACCCGCCGACTACCAGCCGAGTGATTTGGTAGAGGCGAACATTGATTTTGTCGACTCGACAGTCGGTGAACGTCGAATGTTACGTAAAGAAGCTGCTCAGGCGATTGAAGGTCTAATGAAAGGTGCAAAAGCAGCAGGAATTGATTTGAAAGGGACGAGTGCGTTCCGTTCATACGCCTATCAAGTCAATCTCTTCAATGCTTATGTCGAACGAGATGGCAAAGAGCAAGCCATGAAATATTCCGCACCACCAGGTCATTCTGAACATCAAACAGGACTTGCGATTGACGTATCGAGCGCCTCGGTCAACTATCAACTGACTCAAAGTCTCGGTGAAACGGTTGAAGGAAAATGGCTGGCAAATCATGCTCACGAGTATGGATTTATCATCCGTTACCAAAAAGCCTTTGAGGAAGAAACCGGATATATGTACGAACCATGGCACTTACGCTATATCGGTATTGAGCATGCGAAACAGGTACATGCATTGAATCAGCCATATGATCGCTATATTGCGGAATTTGTGAAATAAGGGGAATTGCGATGCCATATGTGACAGAAATCATGATTATTATTTTAAGTTATTTACTTGGTGCCATTCCGTTTGCCCTCATCATCGGCAAGCTCGGCTATCGCGTAGACGTTCGAGAACATGGGAGCGGCAATCTGGGAACGACGAACACGTTTCGTGTATTAGGAAAGAAGGCAGGAATCCTCGTCTTACTCGGTGACATGGGGAAAGGTCTTGTCGCTGCATTGCTGCCTCTACTGTTCGGAAGCGAGATGAGCCTGCTTCTTGCCGGGATTCCGGCAGTGATTGGACACTCTTATCCTGTCTTTGCGAAATTCAAAGGTGGAAAATCGGTTGCGACGAGCGGTGGTGTTTTGTTGGCAGCCTTCCCATGGTTCTTCTTTGTCGTCGTCGGTATATTCATCGTGACTCTCCTCACCTCGCGCATGGTATCCCTCTCCTCGATGGCTGCCGCCGTGGTAGGACTTGTGACGGCAACGACTTATAGCATCGTGACGAAAGATTGGTTACCCCTGATCGTCATCGTGCCACTCGCATTGTTCATTATTATTAAGCATCGTACCAATTGGCAACGTATACGTGCTGGAAAAGAACCAAAAGTTCCGCTGTTTCAACACAAGCCGAAATCATGACTCATGCAGGTACGTCCGTGAAGGGCGTGCCTTTTTTTGTGTATTGTCGTTGATTTACACAAAAAAGAAACAAAAACATGTTGGATTTGCTCGTTCTTTACTTTCAATTTACGTTAAATTTACATGCGTTCGTTACACTAGAAAAGGAAAGATTATTGTGGAGGAGGCAGGGACGTGTCTTTAATCGGCGAAGAGCGTAAACAGAAAATTGTAGAATGGATCGAACGAGAAGGCAAAGTAAAAACAAGCGAGTTGATCGAGCGTTTGAACGTATCGGGGGAATCGATTCGCCGTTATTTAGAAGAATTAGAAAAAGAACATCGAATCAAACGTGTATACGGGGGAGCGGTCCTTCATCAGAGCATGTCCTTTCAGCCTATCGTGATTGCAAACATGGATGGAATTCGTCGGATCGCCTATACCGCATTTCAGTTGATTCCAGATGATACATTATTATATATCGGACACGGGGTCGCGGCAGAGCAAGTGGCTTCTCGGTTACGTGGTCGCAATGTGACGGTCGTGACGCCATCGTTGACGGTGGCGAAGGCGTTGTTTGAACAGCGGGCGAAAGGTGTGCTTGGTGGCGAAATTCAGCTATTAGGTGGTACAATCGACCCGAAACATCTCGTGACGACAGGTGAGCAGGTCCTGGCGCAACTACAGACATACATGTTCGACCTTGCCATTTTGTCCGTCGAAGGGGTCGACGCATCACTAGGTTTAACATGTGATGCTTTCGGCCTCGCCAGTATCACCCAGTCGGTGATGTCACAAAGTCGCGAGACGTTCTTACTGACGGACCATACCCAACTAAATCAACAAAAACGGTATCGCGTCTGTGATTTTTCGAAGGTGACGGCGATTATCTCTGATTTTCCTGAGCCTCAAGATTTCAAAGGCGTCTTAGCCGAACATGGTGTGGACTGGAAGTTCGCACCGTGAAGGGAGCGATTTAATGAATGTAGAAGTGATTGTCACTACACTAACGGAAGCTATTCAGGCTGAGCAACTCGGTGCGAAACGACTCGAACTGATTGCGGATATGGAAAACGGGGGCATCACACCAAGTTTTGGAACGATTCGAAATGTGGTCGAACATGTGTCGATTCCGGTGCATGTGATGATAAGACCCCATACACATTCGTTCCATTTCAATGAGGATGATGTCGAGACTATGCTTGCGGATATCGGTCTATGCCGTGAGCTAGGTGTCGATGGAATCGTATTCGGTGCATTGACACAGGATGGCGCGATTGACGAGCGGATCTTAGGAGAAGTGATCAAGCACAAAGGGGAAATGACGCTCACGTTCCACCGTGCTTTTGATGCATCACGTGATGTCTTTGAAGCGATGGATGTGTTGAATGAATATCCGGAAGTAGATATTCTCCTTACTTCAGGCGGTGCCAAAACTGTACTAGAAGGAATCGAAACCTTGATAGCTTTGAAGGAACAGGCCGAGATGACACTTTTACCTGGTGCAGGGATCACGGTGGAAACGTTACCGATTCTTCGAGAACGTCTTGACGTAGCGATGGTACACATAGGAAATGGCGTACGAACGAATGGACAGCTCGATGAAGTGAAGTTCAAACAACTTCTTGGATGAGCCAATGCGGAAAACAGTCGGAAGACTGTTTTTTTGCTATAATGAGAGAAAACAATAAATGTAGGTGAATTCATGCAATCTTCCGTTTACAAACAATATGCGCTACGCATGCTATCAGGGAAGTGGGGCATATCATTACTCGTCGTCTTAACTGTCATGGTCATTCAAGCGATGATCACGACCCGACTTGATCTCTCGGCGAACGACCCCGAAGTTCTTTTGACATCGGTGGCGCTTCTTTACGGGGCGACGGTTCTGCTCGCACCTATCGAGCTCGGGAAAAATTGGGTGTTTCTCCAGGTGGCGAAAGATGAAAAGCCAACGTTCGGATTGTTGATTGAATCGTTCGGGTCACTTAAAGACTATTCACGTGCCGTGGTCTATTATGCGGTATTCTATTTAGGTCTAAACGTTCTGATGCTTTTCCTGATTGTACCTGGTGTCTGGTTCTATTTGACGTATCGCATCGCGCCATTTATCATGCGAGATGAGCCGGACCTATCTGCATTCAAGGCGATGCGAAAAAGCCGCCAAATGATGAAAGGGCACAAACAGACGATGTTAAAGCTCTATGCGAGTTTTATCGGATGGTATGCGCTCGTCCTTCTTACTGGAGGCTTAGCTTATATCTTTGTCACACCATATCTTCAAACGGCGATTTCTGGACTCTATTTAGAGTTAAATGCCTCCTATCAAGCAAAACAACCGGTCGGATAACCCGACCGGTTGTTTTATGTTCCGTGCTGATCTGACTTTTTGGGGTTTGGGGCGTCTTCAAAATCTTGTTTTTCCTCTTCCGACGCATCCGCATGCCACTTTTTTGCTTGCTCGGTGGCAATGGGGATCGCTTTCGTCTCAGAGTAGCCTTGCGCAAGTAATGCGTTCGCGATATCAATGGCTTTCTTTTTTACAAGTGGATCGAAGTTTTTCAGTGATTCTGGATAGTCTTTCATATTCCATGGCACGAAAATCGCCTCCTTCACTCCTACTAATTCCACAAACATCCGGTTTCAAACGTCTTGATGAAGATAATACTCGATCAGTGCTTGCGTGCCATTCTCTCCGTATCCATTCTTTTCAAGAATTGAATAGAGGCGATGTGCGAGCTCGAGACCTGGTAATGTCACTTCTAGCTCGTGTGCGCTCTCGATAGCGAGTGTCATGTCTTTGATAAAGTGTTTGATGAAGAAGCCAGGTGCATAATCTTCGACAATCATGCGTGGAACCAAGTTTTCAAGCGTCCAGCTACCTGCTGCCCCACCACGAATCGTACGAACGAGTGCCTCTGGGTCAATTCCAGCTCGTTTACTGAACGCTAACATTTCGGCATTCCCCATCATGATTCCGGCAATGGCGATTTGATTGGCAAGTTTCGCATATTGACCGCTTCCTGCGTATCCCATTCGTTCTATCGATTGTCCCATCGCTTCAAATAAAGGCTTCGCTTTATTGAAGGCGAATTCACCCCCACCGACTAAAATCGAAAGCGTTCCATTTTTGGCGCCGACATCGCCTCCTGTGACTGGTGCGTCAAGTGGGAGGAGACTCCGCTCAATGGCTGTCTCGGCAATTCGTTCAGCCAGTTTCGGTGAGGACGTCGTCATGTCGATTAATAATGTACCTGGTTCTGCCGAATCAAGAATGTTTCCTTCACCAAAATAGATGGATTCGACATCGGACGGATAGCCGACGATAGTGATGACGGCATCGGCGTCTCGGCAAACGTCCTGTACCGCATCACACCATGTCACACCTTCCTCTAACAATGCGGCTGCTTTCTCTTTCGTTCTTGTATATGCTTGTACTTCAAATCCGTGTTTCATCAAATTACGTACCATCGATTGGCCCATGACCCCGAGCCCGATAAATCCGATTGTTTTCATGTGGCTTGTCCCCCTAATAATTGTTGTGAAACGAGTCGTTGATATAGTGCGTTCTCTGTTAAAAGTTGCTCATGTTTCCCGATTCCGCTGATTTGTCCGTCTTCTAAGACGACAATCTGGTCAGCATGTCTGACAGTCGAGAGTCGATGGGCAATCACAAGTGTCGTTCGTCCGACCATCAGGCGGTCTAACGCTTCTTGGACCACGCGTTCTGATTCAGAATCTAGACTTGATGTTGCCTCGTCGAGCAATAAAATCTGTGGATTTCGTAACAATGCTCGCGCGATAGCAAGTCGTTGGCGCTGCCCACCAGACAAACGGATACCTCGCTCACCAATCTCCGTATCGAGCTGTTCTGGCATCGTTTCAATAAACGACCATGCGTTGGCCATCTCACAGGCTTCTTTGATTTCATCATCGCTCGCTTCATGTCGAAGTCCGTACACAATGTTTGTCCGTACAGATCCCGAAAGGACGGGTGAATCTTGAGCGACATACCCGATGATTTGACGCCATGTGTCACGCCCGTATGTTTGAATCTCTCGATTTCCATATCGAATCGTCCCTGCCGTCGGTGTGTAGAACTGTTCGACAAGTGAGAAAAGTGTCGTTTTCCCGGCACCACTACGTCCTACGATGGCGGTTGTCGCCCCTGGTGAAACTTGAAGTGTCAATCCTTGGATGACGGGTTCAGTGCCATAATGAAAAGCAACGTCTTCGAATGAGAGTGCTGTCTGATGAATCGTTTCTTCATGTGTGCTGTATGGTTCGGGACTGACTTCGAGCAATTCAGCAATCCGTTCCGTAGCTCCACGCGCCTTTTGAAGTCTCGTCAAGAATTCACTCATCGTGATGAGGGGCGTGATGATTTGGAAGAGATAGAGCATGAAGGCGAGTAGTTCGCCCGTTGATAAAGCTCCGGTCGAGACGCGATATGCGCCAAACCCGAGGATGGCAATTAACATCCCGGTCAAGGTCACATTGAGAAGGGGGATGAGGATCGCTTGAATTCGTCCTTCTTTCACCCCGTAATCGAAAAGTGTCTCGATTTTTGCTTTGCCGGTACTCACTTCCATCTGTTCCGTCGCTTGTGATTTGACAAGTCGAATCTCACCGAGCAGTTCGGCGAAGAAGCCGGAAAGACTTCCGAGTTCTTGTTGTGTCTCTTTTGCGATGATACGTAGCTTTCTTCCGAGCGGTATGACAATGATGAGTGTGGTCGGAACAGAGAACAAGATGACGAGTGTCATTTGCCAATCGAGTGTGAACAAGATGGCGACGGCGCCGATGACCGAGACGAGAGAGGTCAACAACCTGACACTTTGTTCGGATAACAACTGTTGAAGCGTCGTCGTATCATTGTTCAACCGAGACACCAGTTCCCCCGACTTGATGCCGTCATAGAATGGAATCGGCAGTTTGACGAGATGGTCCCACAAGGTCGTGCGTAAATTGGCAACGACCCGTTGCCCCACAATATGTAACCAATAAATCGAAACGGCACTCGTGATGACCTGAATCAAAAATGCGATGACGAAATAGATGATCCATTCAGGTGTCAATAAGTCGCTGCTCCACCGGTCGACCACACGCTGCAAGATGAGCGGAATGGCCAGTGAGGCGACGGCTTGAAGGAGCGAGATCAGAATGGCTCCGACAAATAGATTTTTCGGAGGATTCGCGATTTTGAATAATTGAAAAAAAGTTTGCCATGTTGATGATTTCATTTTGGAAGTCCTCCTCTCCTCTTACTTTCGCTGTTTCAAAAACGGGTGTCAAGACGTCGAATCATACGAATGACTCATGCTAGAATAGGAAAGAGAGGTGATACGTGATGAAATGGATTCACACGGCCGATTGGCATCTAGGTAAGATCGTCCACGGTCGACATATGACAGAAGATCAACGGAATATCTTATTCCATTCTTTTTTACAAATCGTAGATGAGGAACGACCCGATGCGGTCATCATCGCAGGGGATTTATATGACCGAGCCGTCCCTCCCGTCGAGGCGGTCGATTTACTCGATGAGATGTGGCGAGAGCTCGTCTTGAACCGCGGAATACCAGTCGTAGCCATCGCCGGAAACCATGATTCGGCAGAACGTCTCGAATATAGTTCGAAGTTATTGAGACAAGTAGGACTTCACATCGTCGGGAAGCTCGACCCGACATCTGGTCCCCTTGATGTAGCAGGAGTCCCATTTTATCCGATTCCATTCCTTGAGCCGGCTCGTGTACGGCATATCCTCGGTATCGACTCGATTCGAACGCATCATGATGCACTGGAGGCGGTCATTGAAGCTTTCGGTATGATCGAAAAAGATGCCGTGACGATTGGCCACAGTTTTGTAGCGGGCGGACTGGAGACGGATTCAGAACGTCAACTATCTGTTGGCACGGCAGGACAGGTCGCCAAAGGGTTATATGAGCCTTTTTCGTATACGGCATTAGGTCATTTACATAATCGTGATGCGATTCAATCAGAAAGAATTGCATATAGTGGGTCGCTCATGAAATATTCGTTTTCCGAGGTCAATCATGAAAAATCCGTCGACGTTCTGGAATGGAACGGTCAATGGACACGTCGTCGCCGTGCCTTGACACCAGAGCGGGATATGCGACAACTCACCGGAACATTGAACGAACTCCTTACCCCAACTTATTATCAGCAAGAAAAGACAGATGATTACCTTAAAATTGTATTGACCGATGATACGGCGCTTCATGATCCGATGGCGAAACTTCGGACTGTCTATCCGAATATCCTTCATCTTGAATTGGAACTGTTACGTCGCCAGGAGCAGACATCCACGTTTGAACGCGAGACGCTCGAAAGACAGTCAGTAGAAGAGGTATATCTCCAATTTTTTGAGGCCGTGCATGATCGCACTGCCTCAGATGCCGTGAAGCAAATGATAGAAGAAGGTGATGTCTAATGAGACCGGTTGAATTGATGATTCAAGCATTTGGACCGTATGCAGAACGTGAAACGATTGACTTCACCCAGTTGGTTGGTCGCTCGATGTTTGTCGTCAGCGGTCGGACGGGCGCCGGGAAGACGACCATTTTTGATGCGATGACGTTCGCCCTTTATGGCCGGGCGAGTGGGTCGCTTCGAAATGCTAGTGACTTCAGAAGCCAGTATGCACAACCTGAGTTGAAGACGGAAGTAGATTTTTCGTTCACGATTCGAGGTGACCGCTATCGGATCGTAAGACAGCCGCAACAACCTCATCCGAAAAATAAGACGCCAATTCCCCACGAGGCCATCCTCTATGAATGGGAGGACGGTTGGAAGCCGCTGGCGACGAAGGTGAACGAGGTACAAGAACGAATCGAATCGATTTTACAATTATCGTATGAACAGTTCAGTCAAATCTTGTTGCTCCCTCAAAACCAATTTAGACAATTACTTGATTCGAACTCGAATGAAAAACAACAAATTCTCCAATCCATTTTCAAAACAGAGGCATATCGTACGTTCCAGGAAAAGTGGGGCGAACGCTATAGTACCTATCGCAAACAAGTGGAATGGGCGGTCGAGCGGACGCGACTCAAGTTATTAGAGCTCGAAGATGAAGCAATCGAAGAGGTGTCGACCCAGTCAATCGACGAGATTCAACGTTGGCTCGATGAGCGTGAAGAACATCTGATTGCAACGTGTGAAACGGCCTTAGCCCAGAAACAAACGTATGCGACAGCACTGGAAGAGGCAAGAGAAGCGCTTGAGAAAGCAAAAGCGCTCATCACCCTATTTCAGGAGCGAGAAGAAACCGATCGAGCACTTGCAATCTTTTTAAACGGTGAGTCGATTCGAAATAAGACACGTGAACTGCTAACAAATTTAGAGGTCGCAGCCAACATTCGTCCAGTCTTTGAACGGTTACAGGAACTAGAGCAACTCGTGCGTCGGTTGACGATGGAAGAACAGACCTCCTCGACAAAATTAGAGCACTTGCAATCCACCCAATCGAAGTTAGTGGAGCAACAACCAACGATTGAAAAGGACAAAGAAGAAGTGATCTCTCGTAAAGAGCGACTACGGATTGTCGATGAGATGATGCCAAGAATCAAGGAACGCGCCACACTCGTGACCCTTCGTGACCGATTGATGAATCGTGCAAAAGAATTGGTCACGTTTTCAAAAGAATCTCGGTTACAAGAACTTCAAGAAAAAGAACGACAATTGGTCGAGAACGTAAAGTCTGAACCTAGCGAACGAGCAGTCGATGCCGAACGTCATGTCGACCGATTGGTGCATCTGGCCTCTCTTGAAACAAAAGCGAGTGAGTTATCAAAACAACTCGACGAATGTGAACGAACGGGCAAAGACGTTCAACGACAGTACGTGACCCAACAAGAAGTGGTCGCCACGTTTACAAAGCAAGAACAGTTACTACTAGCGAGACAATTGAGTGAGACGCTTGTAGACGGTGAGCCATGCCCGGTATGTGGTTCTCGTCATCATGATATCCCACAACACGAAGAAACCGCTACGAACATCGCGGAGCGGGATGCGGCCGTGGCCCGTCTTGATGATTTGTCCACACGCTTAATCGAAGCGAGGGCGGACTATCGTTCGCTTCATCAACAACTTGAAGCAGTCCGACAAGAACTAGAGCAAGCTTCCAAAGACATTCAATTCAATGGCGATATCACAGAAGAACTCAATAAGTGGCGAACACGTGCAGAGCTATTGCAACGGGAAGAACGAATGCGTCAAGAGAATGAACGGACACTTCGCCAACTGTCAGCAGAAATCCGACAGTTAGAGCAAGAGCGACGTCAACAGTTCGAAGAGCGGGAGCGTGTCGTATCCGAACTTGAGGCGACGCAACAAAGTCTCCACGCACTCGGCCAAAGTGAAGAAACGACATTCGATGCGTTGCAGCGCGAGCGAGCCGACCTTGAGCAGCGCATCGCGATGTTGATGAAACAAGTCGAGGCGTACGACCACGAGTTTGAGACGATGAAAAAAGCACTTTGGAAAGAGGAAGAACGACTGTCATTGATCCGTGAACAGTTGTCTGAAGCATCGAAGCAGTATGATGCCCAGCAGACCATCTGGGTCAATCAGCTAGAAGCATCACATCTGACGCGTGAACGCTATGAATCATACGCCAATCAAATCGACAAGCGGACAATGATTCGTGAACAGTTGCAACGTGAGGAGGAAGAAGGTGTTCGACTCCGACACCATAAACAGATGATTGAAGAAAAACTGAAGAATCAGGAGCGACCAGACCTGCACGAGATGAAGATGAAAGTGAAGGAAGTGGCTGAATGCAGTGAGCAGGCGTCGAAACAGCTGATCACAGCCCAAGATGCCTTGTCTCGACATAGACACGTCATCTCGGAATGGAATACCCTTCGCGAACAGACGGCGCAAGAAGAGCAGAAATTAGAGACAATCAAATTGATTGCGGATACGGGGAAGGGAATCAACCCACAGAAAATGACGTTTGAGACATATGTTCAAACCGCCTTTTTTGATCAGATCCTTCATGCGGCCAACATTCATTTGGATCAGATGACGAGCGGTCAGTTCCGGCTTGAGCGGAAAGTCGAGACGGCGAAAGGGAATGCCAAATCTGGTCTTGAGCTTCTCGTCTTTGATGCTTATACCGGACAATCGCGTCGTGTACAAAATTTATCTGGCGGTGAAGGGTTTAAGGCGTCGTTGTCACTCGCTCTTGGACTTGCGGAAGTCGTTCAACAGTTGAGTGGGGGCATCAGTCTTGAAACGATGCTCATCGATGAAGGATTCGGTACGCTCGATGCCGAATCTCTAGACCAGGCGATTGAATTATTGATGTCTTTACAGGCGACCGGTCGGCTCGTCGGCGTCATCAGTCATGTCCAAGAATTGAAAGACCGTGTCGATGCACGGATTGAAGTGAAAAAATCTAGAAGCGGGTCGTCGATCCAGCTGATTGTGGAGTGATGGTTGTGAAACAGATGGTGACGAAGTCGAGTCTCATTGAACAGTTAAAAGAAGCCGGCGTTCGCTCGGGAGAGGCGTTGTTTGTCCATTCGTCGCTCTCAAAACTCGGTTGGGTATGTGGAGGGGCGCAGACTGTCATTGAAGCGATTCAGGAAGTGGTCGGTCCATCTGGGTTGATTATGATGGCGACCCAGACCGGAGACAATTCAGACCCAGCTGAATGGGAAGCGCCACCTGTCCCCGTGGAATGGTGGCAGACGATTCGCGCGGAGATGCCTCCGTACGAAGCTGATAAAACAGCGACACGTGGCATGGGACGGGTGCCGGAACTGTTCCGAAGCTATCCGAATGTATATCGTAGTTCCCATCCGATGTGGTCCGTTGCCGCCTGGGGCGATGATGCTGAAGCCATCGTGTCCGGTCATACTATCGATGTCGGGTTCGGTCCAGGTTCACCTATCGAGCGAATGATTGAGCGAAACGCACGAATCCTTCACCTTGGGTCTCCGCTCGATGCGACGACACTCTGGCATTATGCCGAGTACGGAATTGATGGCCCGACCAAATCATTCGGTTGTGCCGTTATAGAACGAGGGGAGCGAAAGTGGCGTACATTTGAACATGTCGATGTGAACAGCGATCCGTTTGGCGCAATCGGCGAGAACATCGTCAAACAAAAGGATGTGCGAACATTTTCTATCCATGAAGCGACATGTTATCTCATTCCGTCTAGCACATGGGAACCAGTCCAACATGCGCTCATCGCGCTTCGTAGCTGGTTGAGATAGAGAAAATAGAATCGAGGGGAAGTTACGGATGAATCGTTGGATGAAACTAGTGAGTATTGCGGTACTCATCATTTTACTCGTTGCCGGTTTGGCTATCGGAGGAATCTCGGCTCATATTGGGGATCAGTTGACGTCACCGGAGCGGGAAACATTGACATATACCCCGAAATCACTTGGTTTGAAGTATGAGAATGTGACAATCGAATCGGAGGAAGGATATGACTTATACGGATGGTGGATTCCTCATCCTACGCCGCGTGCGACCATCGTCTTTGCCCACGGATATGGGAAGAATCGTGAACAGGAAGATTTACCGTTGAAAGAGTTGATTCCAGAATTTCATGAACAAGGATACCAATTTTTAACGTTCGATTTTCGCGGGTCAGGGATTTCAGAGGGTGACCGAGTCACGGTCGGCGCTAAAGAACAATCCGATTTAAAAGCGGCCATCCAATATGCGAAAGGTCGTTCAAAAGGACCGGTTGTCTTGTACGGGATTTCAATGGGAGCGGCGACAGCACTCTCTACAGCTGATGATGTCGAAGTTGCTGCAGTCATCGCCGACAGTCCGTTTAGTGATTTACGAAATTATCTCGAGACAAATCTTCCGGTATGGAGTGACTTACCGAACGTTCCGTTCACGCCCGTCATCATGACTGTGACCCCTTGGTTCACCGGTCTCGATGCCGACGTCGTATCTCCTATTCAGGATATCAAGTTGATTGAGGCTCCTATCTTATTGATCCACAGTAAAGACGATGATGCGATTCCTGTTTCTGAAAGTGAAAAATTGGCTGAAGCACAAGAACGCGTCGAACTTTGGGTGACTGATAACGAAGGTCATGTCGGGTCGTACCAGTCATTCCAGAATGAATATCGTCAACAAATATTCGAGTTTCTAGAACGGTCATTGTAAGCAAAGGGGCGCATTCGACGCCCCTTTTTGATATGATTGCAGACGAGACCAATGAAAGAAGGGTACAACATGGACGTTTTACAAGTATTACAGTTTCTCCTTTTAGGAACGTTAATCGGAATCTTGAGCGGTTTCTTTGGGATTGGTGGTGGCATCTTACTGACACCACTTCTCCTTGTCTTCGGGTATGAAGCGAGTGCGGCGATTGCTCTTAGCCTCATGTTGACACTCGGATCAACGACGGCAGGAACGATCTCGCATATCCGTTTGCGTAACGTGAACGTGTCGCACGCCTTATGGATCGGTTTGTTCGGGATTGTCGGGACATGGATTGCCACACCGCTTGTCTTTTATTTAGAAGGAGTCGATGGGGCGACACTGATCATCTCACTCGTCTATATCGCATTACTCACATATTTTGCGGTTTCTTTCTTTCGTTCGAAACAGCATGTGGAAGGAAGCGTCGGAACGGACTCTGTACCACGCCTTGGGATCATCGGTGTGTTCGCGGGGTTCATCTCCTCGTTGATGGGCGTGAGCGGTGGATTCGTCTTGACTCCTCTTCAGGTCAAGTTGTTGAACACAGAGATGAAGCGTGCGGTCGGAACGAGTATTACGGCAGCGCTTCTCATCGTCGTATCCGGTGTCATAAGTTACGCGGTGGCGGGTGCTGAAACGAATTATCTGCACGGTCTTGCTCTGATTGCGGGCGCCATGATCGGGTCACCCTTTGGAGCGAAACAGCTACAACGTTTCAGCTCGCAGCACGTCAAAAAAGCGCTCGGTGGATTTTATATCACGGTCGCCATCAGTGTAGGGTTGAATTTGATTGGGTGGAATACGGCATCACTTGCACTTCTCGTCACATTAGCACTTCTGTTCATCGTCACGCTTCTCATTCGACAACGCAAAAAATAAACCCCGTCTTCGGACGGGGTTTTAACGTCTAGCAATATGGTCAATGTTTTCTTGAATCTCGCCAACTTTCGCTTTAGCCTCACGGAGTCTTCGCTCAAACGCATCTGTGTCACGTTTCTCATGAGACGACTTATCGATTCCTTGACGCTGCCCTTTGTCAGAGCGTTGGTAAAAGTGGGTCGCTTTCTGTAAGCGTTTTTTAAACGTCGAGTCGCTCATCGGGACACCCCCTTCCATACTACAGTTATTCCACAGATGGAAACGGGTGAAACGTTCGAACCTTTACGAAGCGAGGGAACGACGGACTTGAACGTTCTGAGAAATTTTCACGGCTAATATGGCTGCGAGCACTGCTTTCAATGCGTCGCCAAAGAGAAATGGAATATTTACTTTGAGCGCATCAATGAACGACATACCGAGAACGATCTCGAGTCCGATACTTCCGAGTAAGTAGACGAGCCCTAGACCGAATAATAAGTTATAGCCAATCAATGCTGGAATGGAGCGGTAGCGTTCGCTGAACCAGCCAATGAAGAGCGCTGCAATCGGAAAGGCGATTAAATATCCGACAGTTGGTCCTACAAATGGTGCGAGACCTCCTTGACCACTTAGTACTGGAAGTCCGATCAAGCCGAGCAGGAGGTACACGATGACTGCCAAAAATCCTTTCCGTGCACCGAATATGCCGGCGATGGTCATGATGGCGAGTGTTTGAAGGGTGATCGGAACGGGTCCAATCGGTATTTCGATGAAACCGATACTTGCGATGAGTGCTGCGCCGAAGGCGATTTGAGTCATATCTTGAATCTTCATATGTAAACCCCTTTTCAGTTAACGTTAACAATATAAAAGTTAACATGTTGAGAAGGGGTTAGCAAGAATTATTTCAAGACAGCCCGTTTTGACTCAAAGCTGTCTGATATGCCTTCGTTTCAACATAAAGCTCATCCTTGAGTGGATGAAGATGTCGTTGACGGATCCGATAAAATTGATAGGAGACAAGTGCCATGTTGAATAAGAGGGAGAGCAGACTGACGATAAAGAAGGCTCTCGGGTCATGTGTCGACGGTACGGGAGCTAATCGGTCGACGAACGCTGGAACTGTCATAACGAACATAATCCATAAAGCCAACGTGTGGGCACGATGTTGCAACCAAGCTCCTTTTTTAATAAAGAAAGAAGGAATGGTACACGAAAGGAGCAGAATCAATCCCGCATAAAACGAGTGGTCAGAGATACAATTATAAACGTAAGCAAAATTCCATAAATCATAGGCGATGATCCATGGCCAAATCATGTCGGGCCATATCATATCTTTTGATTGATCTTTCGAAATATTGATTCCAACCCATCCGCAGATGGCGATGATGTTCAATAATCCGGCAAAACCGTTCATTAGATTCCAAGGTCCGGACATGACCCAAAGGTGATCGATATAAGCGCCGTCAGGAACGTTATAGAAGTATACTTGAAAGTCTCGGATACAGGCTTCTAAAATGTTCAGTGCCAAAATCCCCGGTGGAAAGAATAAGACCCATTTCTTTTGTAATAGCGAGGGCCGATATCGAATAATCATGAAACCGAGACAGCCGGCGAGAGCAGAATATGTTTTCACCCAGTTGAACCATGTACCTGTTCCATATTCGTTCCCTGGTGCTGCGGTTGTCGGCCAAACGAAAAGGGTCAGTATAGTCGGTACAATCAAGAATAACGTTATTCCTCCCCACTTGGTTGTGCGACTGAATTCATTGAAAGCCATCAAGCTAAACAAGACAAATAACCCAATTCCCCATCCGACGAGATCGATTCGTTCATACAGAATTCCCACTCAAATCTCCTCCTTACAACTGTTATTTGTTCACTATTGAGCAATCGAAATTATACGTTCACATATTCGATTCCATCATGATACTTTGGCTCTCTTGAAGCTGATGATGGCCTTATTGTGATGAAGTTGCCACATATGCCAGAAGACGTAAGGGACGATGATCACAAAATTAATCATTCCCCATGATTTCAATACTTCCGGGTTGAACCATGTCGAAGAGTTCATGACTTGCGGGAAGATGTCATAGCATGCGCGAATCAATAAATGGGCTGCAAGCGTGTAAATACGAGCGGTAATGTAAAGCTCTGGTCGTCCTTTGATGACCGGATACAGTTCTGCTGCAAGCAAGATGCAGAGCGAGCTGGCAAAATAAGTTGGAGATTCTGCATAGACGAAACATGCGTTCCATGACGTGTATATAAAATTCCATGACCCAGTCGTATAGGCTACGAGATCGGCGTATCCTTCTTTCGCAAACTTCCAAAAAGTCGGTGCGAAAGGAATCGTCACACAGAGTAAAAATCCACAGGCGGCATTAAAGTAGTTGCCGAGTGTCACATCTTTAATCGTGGCTTCTGCGATATTCAAAAACAATATGGCGTAGAAGAACCATAAAAATTCGTCACGCTTTAAAAAGTCCCAAATTCGTCCTTTCTTTTTCTCGTAAATGGCGATTCGAGAGAAACCAACGATAATAGTTGGGATGATAACGCTTACAATTTTTGCCCAACGAAACCATCCATCAACATTCCCCATCATCCATAGTGGGATGGTCAATAACGAAGCGAGCCAAAAGTAGGCGGACAGTTTATAGTGCTTTCTGAAAAAAACGATGATTCCTAATAATAAACCTAAATAGAGTGGCATCGAGATTGCATGTGGCCAGACGTTCATTCCATTCACCTTCTCATTTGAATTTAACAAACATAACGTTTGTTATGTTATTAGTATAGGCTGGAAACCCTGTTTAGTCAATGTGAATTATTTCACAAAATTTAGTCCTGAGCACTCGCATTGGTAGTGCTATGTTATTCTAAAATGGACTCGAAAGGGGAGAATAACTGTGGACGGTAAAAATAAAATTTTAGATGCAGCGAGAACGGTCATTATTCGAAGTGGGGTGAACGGGGCAACAGTCAGAGCGATTGCAATCGAGGCGAATATGACGACAGGAGCCATCTATCATCATTACAAAAATAAAGAGGATTTATTGTACGATTTAATGAATGAGAGCTTGTCTGTTTCCTCTCAAATCGCAAAAGAAATGACGGGCGATTCGTATTCTAAAGAACGCATCAAAATAGAGATTGCACGAAATACAGTGAAACGGTTTCATAAAGATGCAGAGAACCGCTTGCAGTATCATTTTGCTCATGAAGTGTTACTGGGGAACATGGAGGCACAACTGAAATTAAAAGACAAATATACAGAATGGACAAAACAAATCGAACAAATCCTGATTCATTTGTACGGATTAGAAAACACTCGTCTAAACAATGCGTTCAGTTCATGGCTGATTGCGGCAGTCGATGGGGTCGTCTTGCAATATCTATTAGACGTCAATGAAAATTCTATTGATGAGATGATGGAGGTATTCGATCTTCTACTAGAAAAAGGTCTTCCTTCTTTCGTTGAACGTCTGAATGAACAGGATAAATAAATAGACCCGTCACAGATTAACGTGACGGGTTCGAGATGATTAAGAATAGGTCATCGTGCTCATACATGCCGAAGCTTCTTTCAACTGTTCACGGACGGCATCGAATCCTGTTCCGCCGTAACTGTTTCGACGTGCGACTGCCTGTTCAGGGGTCAAGGCATGATACACATCCTCTTGAATCAATTCAGAGTACGTTTGGAATACCGTGATTGGAAGCTCGCGTAAATACAATCGCTCATCCACGCAATATTTGACGAGTTTTCCAGTCACCTCATGTGCCTCACGGAACGGTAACCCTTTTGCGGTCAAATAATCGGCGAGTTCGGTCGCATTAGAAAAATCGCGCTCGGTCGCTTGTTTCATGACGTCCGGGTGGAACGTCAGTTCATTCATCATCCCCGCCATGATACTGAGCGAGCCTTGAACGGTCTTGACCGTATCGAACATCCCTTCTTTATCTTCCTGTAAATCTTTATTGTAAGCGAGTGGAAGTCCTTTCATGAGCGTCAACAAGCCCATCAAGTTTCCAATCACTCGACCCGATTTTCCACGGACGAGTTCGGCCATGTCAGGGTTTTTCTTTTGTGGCATCATGCTCGAACCGGTAGAGAACGTATCCGACACTGTAATGAAGCGATACTCTTCGCTTGCCCAAAGAATCAATTCTTCACAGAAGCGGGAGAGGTGCATCATAAGCATTGATGCATTTGAAAGAAACTCGAGTATGAAGTCACGATCGCTAACGGCATCGAGGCTATTCGGGTAAACCCGATTGAATCCAAGTAATTCAGCTGAACGGGAACGGTCAATCGGAAACGTTGTCCCGGCTAAGGCTCCTGCGCCAAGAGGAGACCAATCAATCCGCTTCAAGCTGTCCGTAAACCGCTCCTTATCACGCTCTAGCATCCAGAAATAGGCGAGTAAGTGATGGGCCAGCGAGATCGGTTGTGCACGTTGGAGGTGCGTATAGCCAGGCATGATTGTCTCTACGTTTTCTGAAGCGTGAGCATGCAATTCACGCTGAAGTGATTCAATCAATTGAATCACTTCTTTCACACGGTCTTTCAAGTAAAGATGCATGTCCGTCGCGACTTGATCGTTTCGGCTACGTGCCGTATGCATCTTCCCTGCAACCGGTCCGATCGCTTCATGAAGCAGAGCTTCTAAGTTCATATGGATATCTTCGTGATACACCTCGAATTTCAATTCATCCGCGAGTGCTTTTTGCTTAAGTTGTTGTAATCCATCAAGGATTTGAGTGACTTCTTCCTTTAAGAGGATGCCCTGGTCACCTAACATCGTCACGTGAGCCATGCTACCTTCTAAATCCTCAAGGACGAGTTGAGCATCAAATTCAATCGATGCACCGAATGCATCGACCCAATCGCTCGCCGTCTTCTCGAAACGGCCTCCCCATAATTTACTCATTGACGAACGCTCCCTTTTCCATCAACACCTCTGATTGAACTTTTGTTGGCAAACCCCACAACTTGATGAATCCGACAGCTGCTTGCTGATCGAACGTATCTGCTGACGTATAGGTCGCAAGTTCCTCATCATAAAGCGAGATTGGCGACTTCCGTCCGTCGACGATGGCTTGTCCTTTAAACAGTTTCATGCGAACCGTTCCTGTGACGGTCGCTTGTGTCTCATCGATAAAGGCAAGAAGTGCTTTTGTGAGCGGTGAATACCAAAGTCCGTTGTAGATCGTTTCCGTCAATTTTTGTTCGACAATCGGTTTGAAATGCGCCACTTCACGAACGAGTGTCAAGGCTTCAAGAGCTTTATGTGCAGTGATTAATGTCATGGCGCCAGGTGCCTCATACACCTCGCGTGATTTGATACCGACGACCCGGTTCTCGATGTGGTCAATCTTCCCGACGCCGTGGGCACCCGCGACGATATTGAGCTCTTTTAAGATATCGGTGAACGATTGGCTCTTCCCGTCAATAGCGACCGGAACTCCGTTCTTGAATTCAATTTTAAGAAAAGTCGGTTCATGCGGTGTATCCTCCAGTGCTGCTGTTAACTCATATGCGCTTGCCGGAGGTGATGCCCAAGGATCTTCCAAAATCCCGCATTCGATGGCGCGTCCCCAGATGTTCTGATCGATTGAGAATGGCTCTTCTTGAACGATTGGAATCGGAATTTGATGTTTTGCCGCATACGCGATTTCTTCCTCACGTGACCATTTCCATTCCCGAACCGGTGCGACGATTTCGAGTGAAGGATCGAGTGCATGAATGGACACTTCAAAACGTACTTGGTCATTTCCTTTCCCGGTACATCCATGAGCCACGGCGACGGCGCCTTCGGCCTGTGCGACCTCGACCAATTTTTTCGAGATGAGGGGGCGTGATAGTGCCGAAACGAGTGGATATACGCCTTCATATAATGTATGGGCCTGCATCGAATAGCGAGCGAACTCGTTGACGAACTCGTCGACCGCATCGATGACGATTGATTTTTTCGCTCCAACTTTCATCGCTTTTTGTTGGATCTTTTCTAAGTCTTTTCCTTCCCCGACGTTCAAACAGACTGCAATCACATCATAACCTTGTTCGTCCAACCATTTAATCGCAACCGATGTGTCAAGACCACCTGAGTAAGCCAATACGAGTTTCTGTTTCAAAATATGAACACCCCTTATGAATAATTATTAATCTTTATTTATAAATATACAACTCAGTGTAAGGGATAAGATGTCGTGTGGCAACCCTTTTTTGAAAATAAAAAGACCACGAGTGATTTCGTGGTCGTCATTGTTCGATTTTGAGTTGGGGTAACCATTGCGACATATGGTTGCTAACAGGGGAAAGAAGTTCAGGACGAGCAGCCTTTAACGGGACGACCTCATAATGTCCATCAGATGATTTTTGCGTAAAGGTTGGATAGAACATCGGATTTTTCAATTCAAAAGTCGATTGGTCATCTTCGATTGTCTTGACCACATCAATCCCGATGATGCCGCCCGTGTTTCGTTCATCTCCTTGTTGTCCGGAAAGGAAATTACCGAGCGAGTAGATGACAAATGTTTGATTGCCATGAACTCCTTCTAGCATGGTCGGGGGTTGCAGCACGTGAGGGTGGTGACCGATGATGATGTCGACTCCGAGGTCTGCTAACGATTGGGCGAGCTCAGTTTGACTCTCATTCGGTAACGGCTCGTATTCCGTACCGAAATGGAGGGAGACGACCGTCATGTCAGTCGACTGTTCCGCCTTCTCGATCTCTGGTTGCATCTGTGCAAGGTCGATATAATTTACGTGATAAGGCTGCTTCGGCACGACTCCATTCGTCCCATACGTGTATGCGAGGAAGGAAAAAGAAATATCGTTGGCCGTCAACGTACGAATATTCGCTTTGTCCTCAGCCGATAGGAAGGAGCCTGTATAAGGCATTCCGATTGCGTTCCAATGGTCAATCGAATTTTCAATAGCTCGGACGCCACGGTCGAGCGTATGATTATTCGCTGTCGTGACCAAATCGATTCCTGCCCGTTGTAAGGCATCTCCAATTTCAAAAGGACTGTTAAATGCCGGGTAGCTCGAAAGTCCGATTTCACTCCCGCCAATCATGCTCTCTTGGTTGGCGATTGATAGATCGGCGCGACTCAATATTGGAGAGATCTGTTCGAATGCAGTATCAAATTCATACCCTTCATCAGTACGAGCTGCGTTGTATACCGAATCATGTAGAAGGATGTCGCCGATTGCATAGAGGGAGGCCGTCGTGACAATCGGTTCCGGTTCGGCAGGCGGCATTTCTTCAGGTACCTCGACAATCGGTTCTTCGACTTCTTCTGGTATTTCTTGATTCGTTACCGGAGTCGTACCACAAGCAATTAATAAAACAAAGCTAGACAGGAAGGTAAGACGAGAGACGATCTTGATTGGTTTCATCCCGATTCTCCTTTTCACGACAGATTCGTACGATAACCCTAAAATTCGTCGATAATTAAGAAAAATCCTGCCTAAATAAATAAAGACAGGTCGTTTTTGACCTGTCATGAGAATTATTTGATATGTTCTTTGACCATGTCTTGCATTTGGTCAAACTCACGTTGAATGACCTCATTTGGTGGCGGTGTCACCAAACTCACGATATAGATGGCAAGTGCCGACAGGAAGAATGCTGGAATCATTTCATACAATGTCCCAAACGTTCCGAAAAGAGAAGCGGCATAGTTCTTCCATAGAATGACGACAAAGGCTCCAGTCAACATTCCAGCAAGCGCGCCTTGACGCGTCGTTCGTTTCCAAAACAGACTGAACAAGATGAGCGGACCAAATGATGAACCAAACCCTGCCCAAGCATAACCGACAAGGTTTAAGATGGTGTCGTCTGCATCGAGTGCAAGAATGATTGAAATGACGGATACGAGAATGACCGTAATCCGACCGACCATGACGAGTTCACGGTCACCCGCCTCCTTACGGAAGAACTTCTGATAAAAGTCTGTCGTCGCGGCACTCGACGAGACGAGCAATTGAGAGGAGATGGTCGACATGATGGCGGCGAGAAGAGCAGCCAACAATACACCAGTGACCAAATCCGGGAATAATAAGTCAGATAGGTTGATAAAGACGTTCTCCGGATTATCGATGGTGAGGCCTTGTTGTGTGTAATAGGCGAGACCGAACAATCCGGTCGCCATCGCCCCGACAACGGTGAAGACCATCCATGAGATCCCGATTCGACGTGCCGTCTTAATGTCCTCGAGCTTTCCGATTGCCATAAAACGGACGATGATGTGTGGTTGGCCGAAATAGCCAAGTCCCCACGCAAATAGCGAAATGATTCCGATGAGTGATTGCCCTGTCCACGGGTCAAGTAACGCTTCATCAATATTTCGTACCGTGTCTAAAGCGTTTGATACCCCATCAGTTGCCATAATGGCGATGGCAGGTACAAAAATAAGGGCGAACAGCATGATCAATCCTTGAACAAAATCTGTCCAGCTGACTGCTAAAAATCCACCGATAAATGTGTACAAAATAATGATAGAAGCGAGAATGACAACTCCCGTTACAAACTCAATGTCGAAGACGGCATTGAATAGGCGACCGCCGGCGACGAATCCGCTTGTCGCATACAGTGTGAAAAAGATTAACGTGACGGCAGCTGAAAATGAGCGCAACACGCCTTTTGTGTCTTTAAATCGCTTCTCAAAGAAGTCTGGGATTGTGATCGCATCATCCGATATGTATGAATAAATGCGTAATCTCGGTGCGACCAATAACCAGTTCAAATAGGCGCCGATTGTCAACCCGATGACAATCCAACCACTTGAAATCCCTGACGCATACATGGCACCAGGCAATCCCATTAAGAGCCATCCACTCATGTCTGATGCACCGGCAGATAAGGCGGCGACCCCGGGACCAAGCGCCCGACCACCTAACATATAATCTCCGATACTGCTTGTTCTCCGATACGCGATGATCCCAAGCAAGACCATCAGTGCCATGTACACGACAATGGACACTAAAATTCCGTTCATCAACATCCCCCCGAAAGATAAAAAATATGAATACGCTTTCAGTGATAAAGTATCACTTTGTCAAAATATTGTCACAACAAGTGGGGAAATGTAAAGATATTTTTGAGAGCTGGTCTTAAGTTATCGGAACGTGCAAGAGGTGAGGTGGTCATTGACAAGACCCGTCGCTTGTAGATGGGCATAAACCGTTGTCGGTCCTAAAAACTTAAAGCCGCGTCGTTTCAGATCTTTACTCAATCGTTCAGAAAGTTCCGTCGTCGCAGGAACATCTTCAAGACGGTTCCATGCATTCAGGATCGGTGCATCGTTGACGAATGACCAGATGTACGAATCAAATGAGCCAAACTCTTCCTGTAGTTTGATGAACTGCTTCGCATTATTGATCGACGCCTCGATTTTTCGTCGATTTCGCACGATCCCGCTATCGGCTAGGAGTCTCTCCACATCCTCATCCGTAAAGCTAGCAACTCGCTGCACTTCGAAGTCGGCATAAGCCAATCGATAATTTTCACGCTTTCTCAAGATGGTGATCCAACTGAGTCCTGCTTGCGCACTCTCGAGTGTCAGACATTCAAAGTGCTTTTGGTCATCGTGAACGGGATTTCCCCATTCCTCGTCATGGTAACGGACGTAAAGTGGATCCGTCCCGCACCAAGGACACCGTACTGTCTCTTCCATTTCAATCAGCTCCTTTCTTTGAGTGTAGCATGTCCTTACGATTATATAGCAAAATGGACGGGTATAGAGGGGAGAATGGAGGAAGAGACATGAGTGACTGGATGATTTCTGTGATTGAACAGTACGGCTACATAGGGATTGCATTCATGATTTTTATTGAAAATGTGTTTCCACCGATCCCTTCTGAAGTCGTCTTACTCTTTGGTGGTTTTTTTGCTGTAAAGACGAACTTGTCCATCACGCTCGTCATCGTGGCATCGACAGTCGGAGCCATATTAGGAGCCGTATTATTATACGGCCTCGGACTATTGTTTGATGTCGAGCAGATCGAAAAATGGACGAAGAAATATGGGAAGTGGTTACGACTTGATCTGAATGATGTAAAAAAAGTGGATGCGTGGTTCGACCGGTACGGGGGCTGGATGGTCTTCTTTGGACGTTTGATGCCGGTCGTTCGAAGCCTAATCTCGATTCCTGCAGGGATGTCAAACATGCCATTCGTGAAATTTCTACTGCTCAGTACGGCTGGAACAGCCTTATGGAATACCATTCTCATCTTCATCGGGATGAAAGTCGGCGAGAACTGGCAAGATATCCTCTCATACCTCGATGCCTATTCCTACGCGATCTATGGGCTGCTGTTCATCGGCGTCATCATTTATATCGTCTGGCGTAAAAAGCGGCACAACAAACGGGCAAAAGACTAACGCACAAAACAGGCGGACCCAGCGTATGGGTCCGCCAATTCATTCTTCTTTTTTCTCGTCAGGTAAGACTTTCGTGAGGGTTTTCTCCGTTTTTTCTGCCAAGTACTCTGAGAAGCGGAACAGAATGATTCCGACAATGGCTGACACGAAAATATAGAGACCGACAAACAAGTTGATGGCCCCGTTCGAAAGGGCGGTGAATAAAATAGAGTACTCCCCACGTGGCGCGAGTGAGAACCCGGCTTCATTGGCTTGAACACGCGTCAAGCCATAGATTCTGCCCCCGACGCGTCCGACAATCCATTTGGATAATACACCCCACACAATCAATACGAAGAAGAGCGCATTTACGATGACACCTTTCTCGAGGTTGATCGAGATACCGAACGAGATGAAAAAGATCGGCAAGAATAAATCTCGGACGGGTACGGTCAAACGCTTTAGCGGTCTCACATCGTGGATATCTGCGAGCAAGATCCCGGCGATAAATGCCCCTAAAATCTCAGATAATCCAAACACCATGCCGATTCCTGCGAAAAAGAGAATGAGTCCAATAAGACCGATACTTGCATCATCTTGTCGCAGTAAGTGCTTCGAAAATTTTTGTTGCTTGGATACGAAGCTCGAACCAATGAACAAGAGTACGCCAAATATAAGAAATCCTACGAACACTTTGCCGATATCGGACATCGCAACCGGTTCTTCTTGAATGATGAAAGGGGCAACCGTCAAGAGGAGTGGGGCAAAAATATCCTCAAAGATGAGTAATGCGAGCACAAACTCTTTAATATCTTCATGTTTTTCGGAATGTCGCTCAAGCAGTTTCGCAGAGATGGAGGAGCTCGTCGCATATAAGACGGCCCCGATTAAAAAGGCGCGAGGGAAATCGAGACCAAATGCTAAAGCAATCCCGAACGATACCCCGAATGACAGAGTGATATCGAGTATTCCCGCCTTCCATACTTTCTGCATGCGCTTCCAAAGTTCACGTAGTGGAAACTTTAGACCGAGTAGGAAAAACAAAAGAATGATTCCAATCTCTCCCGCAACTTTAAAGACTTCATTCCCATCCCAGAAAAACCCGACCCCGACCCCGATTGCGATAAACGCTAAAATACTTGGGAAGAATAATCGTTCAATCAGGAGACTGAGGACAGAGATGAGGGTGAGCGCCAACCCGAGCAACACGATGATATTTAATCCATCCATACGTCATCTCCGCTCATGACCCCAATTAGCTTTCTCTTTGATTCCATTGATACTCCATTCCAACGGATTCAGGTCGTGAGTAATCAAAACCGAACTGTCGATACAACCCATCGGCTGGTATGTCTGCGATTAGACTAATGATGGCCGTTTCATCCGCTTCCTGTAAGATCCATTCCATCAAATGCTCCATGAGTAATTTTCCGAGTCCAAGCCCCTGGCATTCCGGATCTACGACGATATCTACTAAATGGAATACCATCCCGCCGTCACCGACGACACGTCCCATTCCGACAATCTCATCATTTAAGTATAAACAAATACCATACAGTGTATTTTGAAGCCCCTTCACCGTACCTCGATCAGAACGTCGTGGCATCCCCGCCTTCACGCGTAACGCTTGATGTTGTTCTGGAGTCGGTGTTTCGACTTTTACAGTTACTTCATTGACCATACTCAAATCCCCCTCTACACAAGTTGATTTTACTTTCCCGATATATTGAATGAGTAAACCTTGATTTATAAAATCGGCTATCTGCATAATGAGAAGGAGACAGGGGGAATAGTTGATGATCAATGGTCAATCCATCTTACCGGCGATACGGGACATGCGGGATTTGGAGCGGTTTTTATCGAGTGATTTCGAATTAGGGGTGTTATTAGAGATTCATATGAGCCGATTGGACTCCATCTTCAGATTATTGGGGAAGCATGATAAAAAAGTGTTCATCCATATGGATTTGATTCAAGGTATGAAGGCGGACGAGTATGCGACAGAATATGTCTGCCAGACGTTCAAACCGTTCGGCATCATCTCGACGAAAGGAAACGTCATCGTCAAAGCAAAGCAAAATGATGTGGTCACTGTACAGCGTCTATTTTTAATTGATTCCACCTCATTAGAGAAAAGTATCAAACACATTGAACGTTCGAAACCGGACTATATCGAAGTCTTACCAGGTATTGTGCCGAAGTATATTCAACGCGTAAAGGAGGAGACGGGAATACCCGTTTTCGCAGGTGGGCTGATTGAAACACGAGAAGAAGTCCAAGCGGCACTTGATGCGGGAGCGAGTGTGATCACGACTTCGAATCGAAAACTATGGTCCGACTAATCGAGATTTGGGTATACAGTCTTTTAGGAGGGATGAATGATGAAAGACGTGATGATTGTAACAGGAGCTAGTCAAGGAATTGGTTATGCGATTGCTCAAGCTTTCGTAAATCAGTATGAAGTGATCGGGCTAGACATTGGAGATGACCCGGACATTAAAGGATTACGCTTTTATCAAGTGGACCTTGGGGACACGTCTGAACTTAAGCGTGTCTTTGACGATATTCACAACGAATTTGGTCGAGCCCATGTATTGATCAATAACGGAGGGATCGCTTCGCTGGTCAAGCCGATTGATGAGCTTGAGATTGACACGTTCAAACGAGTCATCGATGTCAATTTAGTCGGGACATTTAGTTGTGCGAAATACTTTTTACAACTGAATCAAGATGAGTCATATGGAAGAATCGTTAACATGGCCTCGACACGTGCTTTCCAGAACGAACCGCATTGGGATGCATATGGTGCATCTAAAGGAGGCATCGTCGGCTTGACCCATTCACTTGCCATCTCATTAGGCGGCCGCCCTGTGACGGTGAATGCGATCAGTCCAGGATGGATTCATACGTCTGATGAGTCGTTACGTGAGATTGATCATGAACAACATCCATCAGGCCGGGTCGGTGAACCAGAAGATATCGTCCGCGCTGTGAGATACTTGATCGATCGTCAGAACAGTTTTGTGAACGGGCATAATCTTGTCGTCGATGGAGGAATGACGAAAAAAATGATTTATGAAGAATAATGTGACCATATACCTAAATTCGGGATGTTTTTAGGTTATATGTACCTAATTCCGGGTAATGAATAGGAGAGTTTTTATCCGGAAGAAGGAGGATGGCGACATGAACCCGCTCGTAGAAGAGGCGTTACGTTTTTCGTCTATTCGTCACGGAGGACAGTTCCGAAAAGGTTCATCCATACCATTTTTGTCACACCCATTCTCGGTCGCCATGCTTCTTGAGTCCGATCATCAAGCACCGGTGGTCGTGGCGGCAGGGTTGCTCCATGATTTGATTGAGGACACGAAGACGGACCCACAAGAAATCTTATCAAAATTCGGATCTGACGTGCACAGGCTCGTTCTCGCGGTCTCGGAAAAAAATCGTGACGAGTCGTGGGAACAACGGAAACGACTGACACTTCAGCAGGTGAAATCACTTCAATTTGATGAAGTCGCACTTCTCGTGGCGGATAAGCTACATAATCTCCGTTCCATCCGTTATGATCTTGAGATGGAAGGGATGAAGGTGTGGCAACGTTTTAAACGACCGCTGCGAGACCAATCATGGTATTATCATGAATTACTATCAGCATTTGAACCGTTTCGGAGTTCGACAGACCTAATCGGTTTGTATGAACAAGAACTCCATCTATTGTTTTACGGCGAGAAAAATTCAAAAGATCGAAAAGTGGCAAGGCTCCTTGAATCGATGCTGACCCATTTCGTCGAAGACGAATGGTTGCAAGAATCGGCACCACTATGTCAAACGGCATATGAGTTAAAGGAGATTGTCAGGCGAGATACGATTGATGAAGTAGAGATTGTGTGCTTCCGACAGCGACTTCACGAAGCGGGTTGGACCACGCCATTGTCACCCGAGAAACTCGCGGGGATGCAAGAACTCGCATATCGGACGGCTCTCGAGCCACAAGAACTTCTCGCACTCATACGTCGCTCGATTGTCAACTAGTTCTCTTCATGCTATAGTCAAAGGGAAGATAAAAAGGGGAGTAGCGACCACAATCGTGGTCGATGGGTCGTCATTACAGTGCGTGCGCACTCGGTCCATCGAGCTTTTACAAGTCCGCAAGACCTTTTTATGGGCGTTTTTGTCGTCCATAAAAAGGTCTTTTTTGTTTACCCAAGGAGGAGAAAAAATGGTATTTGTTTATTTCTTACTGGCTGCGGCCATCACCGTCTATGCCGCAATCAAATTATCGACGTACGCCGACGTCATGACTGAAAAGTCGAAAATGGGCGGGATGCTTGTCGGTACGGTTTTATTGGCAGGAGCGACTTCGCTCCCGGAAGTGACAACAAGTATATCGGCTGTCATGATTGACAACCCAGACATCGCCATCGGAAACATGCTCGGAAGTAACCTATTCAATATCTTTATCTTAGCGATGTTCGACCTATACTTCCGACAGAAGCAATTGTTCAACTATGCGAGTCGGGACCACCTGTACACGGCCGGACTTGGGTTACTCTTGACCGTCACGACGTTGATTGCTTTGATCGTTCGCGTCGATATGACGTTTATCGGAATCGGAGTCGACGCGCTCTTGATTGCGATTCTATACGGTATCGGAATCTACTATATCGGGAAACAACCGACAGAGCCGGTCGCGGAGCATGAAGTCGAAGAAGAAGTGGTCGTCGGTAAATATGAAGAGATCACGCTGAAACGTGCGGTCTTTGGATTCATCATCGCTGCAATCGTAATCATGGCGGCAGGAACAGCCCTTTCCATCACAGGTGATCAAATTGCCGTTGTCACAGGACTCGGTTCTAGTTTTGTCGGTAGCTTCTTGATTGCGGCATCGACGTCACTCCCGGAAGCGGTCGCTGTGTTCATGGCGCTCAAACTACGTAATGTCAACTTGGCATTCGGTTCGATTCTCGGCTCGAATATCTTCAACATGTTGATTATCGCCATGTCAGATGTCTTCTATCGGAATGGATCGATTCTCGCAGATGTCTCGACGTCACACCTCGTATCTGCGGTCGGGATCACCATCCTATCGATCCTCGTCATGTATAGTGTGCTAAGACAAAATGTCACGTCGAAGGTACGTTATGTGATTCCTTCGTTACTCGTTGTCGTTGTCTATTTCGTTTCGTCTTACTTGATCTTTATCGGGTGAGTACTTGCATCAGCCTTAGGGCTGATGTTTTTTTTATTGGGAATGCGAATTCATTGCTTCGGGTATAGAGGAATTGAAGGAGGGGTGGCGATGCAGATGCATGAAGTGGAAACACGCCAAGCGTATTCGATTTTGATTCCGGCCTATAACCCTGATGAGGCACTTGTCACACTCGTGGAGAAGTTGAGGGCGAGTGGGTTTTCGAACATCATTGTGGTCAATGACGGTAGTGACGAATCGTCGGTAGGCACATTTGATAAGATTGCATCATTTGTCGACCAAGTGTTAACGCACGAACAGAATCAAGGGAAGGGAGCAGCAATCAAGACGGGGTTACGGTATGTGGTGGACACATATCCGGATAAAACGGGGGTCATCACGGTCGATGCCGACGGGCAGCACTTGCCGCAAGATGTCGTCAGCGTCTATGAGGAAGGGTTGAATAAACCACATCATCTCATCATGGGATGTCGAGATTTTAGCGGAGATGCGATTCCGTTCCGGAGCCGATTCGGCAATCAGGCGACACGGCTCGTGATGTTGATTGGGAGCGGGCTGAAGTTAAAAGACACGCAGACGGGACTTCGAGCCATCCCGATGCGATATGCACGACAACTGATTGACATTCCTGGAAATCGATATGAGTTCGAGATGAATATGCTCACGTTCACGAAACGATTGCAGGTCCCGATTCAACAAACGACCATCGAGACCGTATATGAGAATGAAAATGATTCATCCCATTTTAGACCGATTCTCGACTCGATTTTAATTTATCGGATGTTTTTGATGTATTCGTTATCCTCTGTCGCCTCGTTCCTTGTCGACGTAGGGATGTATGCACTCTTCATATATTTATTATCCCCATACTTCGATACGGCTCACGTCGTCATCGCGACGGTCATCGCTCGAATCATTTCCTCTCTCTTCAATTATCTCGTTAATCGAAAAGTAGTCTTCGATTCGAAGGCGCGGCGGTCTCTTCCGAAATATTTTAGTCTCGTCGTGCTTCAAATGGCCCTTTCAGCACTCCTTGTTTATCTCTTGTTTCTCTTGCTCAGACAAGGCGAGGTCATCCTAAAAGTGGTCGTCGACAGCTTTCTCTTTTTCGTCAGTTATTATATTCAAAAAAGATGGATATTCAAAAAATGACCGGTCATGATTGCATGACCGGTTTAATATGCGAGCGTTCCTGTTTTTACGGACGTATAGCGATGCAATTCTTTTGGGTTTGTGATGCCGGTTTTTTGCATCATGTCTCGCATGAGTAGCGCGCATACACGAGCATCTTCAGCTGCATCATGATGAATAAACGGCACGTTCAAGTGTTCTGCCATCGTGTTCAACTTATGGTTCGGGAGTCCTGGATACAGTTTACGTGACAGTTTGACGGTGCAACCGTACTCGATTGTAGGGAAATCGAATAGATCATATTTCACAATCGCCTTTCTCAAGGCACCCATGTCAAATGAAGCGTTATGTGCGATGACGAGGTCCACTTCCCGTAAAATCGGGTAAAGAGAGGAAAGCACTTCCGGTAATGCCGGTGCATACCACACGTCACTCGGACGAATGCCATGGACGCGGATGTTACCCATATCAAAGTCTTCCTCCGGATTGACGAGTCGCTGGTCGGTTTCGACCACATCACCATTTTGAAGGATGCTCCATCCGACAGAACAGATGCTGCGACTATCACGGTTAGCGGTCTCCACGTCAAGTGCGAGAATGGTATGGTTCATAGTTTACCTTCTTTCGTAAGCAATAAAAAAAGTCTAACAGAAAGTTAGACGAATGTCGTGCTTAAGCGGCAACAAGTGTTCGGCAAGCTTCCGCACAACGCTCACATGCTTTGGCACAGGCTTGACAATGGTCGTGCTGATGTCGTCCGCATTCTACCGCACACGTATCACAGACTTGGGCGCATAAAGCAACGATTGGTTTTGAAAAGGCTGAATCTGTTTCTAAGGCATTTAAAGCTAAAGTACAAATGTCTGAGCATTCTCGAGTCAGGCGGATGCATTCGGTGAACATGTGTAAATCCTCTTCTTGCAAACTTTTTGAGAAGCAGTGGTTGCATGCGCGCATGCATTCGATCACGCTCGTCAATGTTTCTTCTACAGATGTACGTTCCATCAAAATTCCCCCTTATATGAAAAAGTCTAACTATCATTACCCGTTCAGAAAGAGGTTGAATCGCACCATACCAATAAAAAAGCCACACCTCATTCGAGATGTGACCAATTAATGGAGCATAGGGGGCTCGAACCCCTGACCTCTACGCTGCCAGCGTAGCGCTCTCCCAGCTGAGCTAATGCCCCGTTCGAAATCATTATATCATCGTAGTATTCGACATGGCAATTCCCTTTTTGAATTTAGGTTTATAAAATTGGAGACGTGGGAATTTCATGTTAGACGTTATATTAAGAAAGCAGGTGTGCTTCATGGAAATGATTCTTTTGGCACTCTTACCGGCACTCATGTGGGGAAGTATTCCACTCATCGTGTCGAAAGTAGGAGGAAAACCGATTCAGCAGTTAATCGGAACGACCATCGGGGCGATGATCATGGCAACAGTGATTGCCCTCGTCTTCCGACCGGAGTTCACGACACTCGCCATCGTGACCGGATTTATCTCAGGGGCGTTCTGGGCGCTCGGTCAATATTTGCAGTTCCAATCGTTCCAAATCTTAAGCGTCTCCAAAGCGATGCCAATCAGCACGGGGATGCAACTCGTTGGGACGTCTCTCTTTGGGGTCATCGTACTCGGGGACTGGCAGACATCGACGGAGCTATGGTTAGGGTTTTCAGCGCTCGTCTTGATTATCATCGGAGCGACTATGACTTCATACCAACAGAAGAAAGATCAGGACAGTGCCGGTGCGTTGAAAAAGGGTTTACTCGTCCTATTCGTTTCGAGTATTGGTTACGTCACATATGCCGTCTTGACGAACTATTTTGAAGTAGAAGGAATCACCGCGATTCTTCCACAATCCGTCGGGATGTTCATCGCGGCACTTCTGTTCAGTCTTCGTGAAAAGGACGTCAAGAAACTTGATCCTCGCACATTCAAAAACATCTTGGCGGGGATAGCCTGGGGAATCGGGAACTTCGGACTTTTCGTTTCAAGCGGAGAAGTGGGGATTGCAACTTCGTTCGCCTTATCCCAATTGAACGTCGTCGTGGCGACACTTGGTGGGATCTATCTCTTGAAAGAAGAGAAGACGACAAAAGAACGCGTCTTTGTTTTCATGGGAATCGGGTTGATTGTCGTCGCTGGATTTATGCTTGGGATTGCCAAGAGTTAAGCTTCAATTATGAAATGAAAAGAGCCTTGAATGAACTCGATTTTGAGTGCCATTCAAGGTTTTTGTTTTAAGTATCTTTCAATCGTTGAAATGAGAGCAGGAGAAGATGTGATCGATAGGGAAGTAATCTCATATTGCGTTCGTCATATAGGACGGGCAGCGCATTCGTGATTGATCAAAATTGTAGAATAAAGGGGAAACGAATCATGGATTCAAATGTCGTGACGATATCAACGCTCGTCGATGCACCAATCGACACAGTCTGGAAATTCTGGACAGAACCTGAACATATCAAACAATGGAATCATGCGTCTGACGATTGGCATACGATTGAGGCGGAGAACGACTTACGGGTCGGCGGGAAGTTTCGTAGTCGGATGGAAGCAAAAGATCAGAGCATGGGCTTTGATTTTGAAGGGGTATATGAGGAAGTTGAAGTAAATGAGCTCATTCAGTATCGCCTTGAGGATGAACGGAGAGTCAGAATTTCATTTACTTCTGAAGGGGATCAGACGAAGGTGGTCGAGGTGTTTGATGCGGAGTCGATGAATCCGGTTGAAATGCAACGACAAGGCTGGCAGGCGATTCTCGACAATTTCACTCGATATGCGAATGGGAAGAGTGTATAAAAGATAAACGGAAGGTTTGAACAGCAGGTCCTTTTCAATTAAAGTGGACGCTGCTGTTTGTCATGTATGGCCAAATGATTGTCTAGGTTTTTTTAGCTTGAAGAGACGAATATAAATAAAAGGTGCTGGCAATATGTATGACTACACGTTACTAGAGAGACTCCTATTCCGATTTCCTTCCTTCGATTATCAGAAAATGAAATCAGCGTTAGAACGGAAAACGATATTGATTACTGGAGCGAGCTCAGGAATCGGGCAGGCTTTCGCTTATCTACTAGCGGATACAACCGCGCACCTGATTCTCGTCGCCCGTAGAGAAGCAGACATGAACGTCATGAAGTCTGAAATCGAGAAGGGGTCAGCCACGGTGACCTTGTTCCCGGCAGATCTTCGAATTGAAGAGGAACGGAATGGATTGTTGGCGTATCTCCATCAACTACCGGAAGGATTGGATGTTTTCGTCAGCAATGCTGGAATCTCCATCAATCGTCCCATCACTGAGTCACTCGATCGATACCATGACTTCACTCGGACGATGGCGATCAATTATTTTGCTCCGGTACAATTGATGCTATCGCTCATTCCGTTGCTCGAAAAGAAGAACGGGCAGATCGTCAATGTGTCGACCATCAATGTGTTACTTCATCCTTTTCCTCACTGGGCGGCCTATCAGGCATCAAAAGCCGCGTTCGATACGTGGTTTCGCTCTGCGGGTCCGGAACTCACAATCAAAAATATTTCCACGACGGTTCTATATCTACCGCTAGTAAAAACACCGATGATCAAACCGACGCTAGCTTATCAGCATTCTCCTGCCATGTCACCGGTACATGTGGCGGAACTGATTGGACATGCCCTGTATACAAAACGACCAGTATATAAGCCGTGGTGGTTGTTCCTCGGTCAAGTAGCGTCTCTTGTTTTCAGAAGACCGATAGACTGGATGGTCCCTACATTACTTAAGAGAAAGGAGCGTGACAGTGGGAATGGTTAAGTTAGTGAAAGTCTTGTCGCAGCTCCATTTTCTATCACCATCGAACCTAGGCCGTCTGTTCGTCGCAATCCGTCAAAACGGAATCAACTTGATGCTTCTTTTTACATTGACTGAAAGAGCAGGGAGTCCAAAAACGGCTTTAGTGTATAGCCGAGAAACATTGACGTATCAAGAGCTAAAGTCACGCTGTGAACACCTCGCTTATCATTTCGCTAATCAGTATGGGGTTAAAAAGGGACAAAAAGTTGCGTTTCTTTGTAAGAACCACGCGTCTTTCGTACAAGGGATGTTTGCGGCCTCACGACTCGGTGCAGACATCTATATGCTCCATTGTTCGATGAGTCAACTGCAGTTCAACCGGCTCGTAGAAGAACAAACATTCGATCTTTTGATTTACGATGAGGAGTTCGAAGACTTAATTGAAAACTCGTCTTACGAACGTTCGACACTCGTCAGCTATCATGAGGAAAAGGTATCAATCAATAGTTTATCGGATTCGAAGCGACATAAAAAAGGAAAGCTTCCGGCCGCCTCGAGCGGGAAAATCGTGCTGTTGACCGGTGGCACTACCGGAAAACCGAAACAGGTGATTCACAAACCATCCCTCTTTCACTTTCTGGCTCCATTCACGGCTTTATTGAATCGGTTGCAGTTGCCATCATTCAACACTGCCTATATTGCCACCCCGATTTACCATGGCTACGGTATCGCTATCCTTTTATCTTTTCTAGCGCTAGGGAAACAGGTCGTCATTCAAGAGAGCTTTGATGTGCAGAGAGCCTGTGACCTCATTCGGCGACACAAGGTAGAAGTAGTCACGGTCGTCCCGCTCATGATCCACAAAATGTTACGACACGATCCAACATCACTTCATTCTCTCGCTTGTATCGCGTCCGGTGGTGCGAAGCTTCATCCCGTTTTAGTCCGTGAAGTCCATAACGAGTTGGGGAGCGTCTTATACAATCTCTATGGGACGTCGGAAGCGGGCTTGAATCTGATCGCCTCACCAGAAGATTTACATTATGATGCGAACACGCTCGGGAGAAGGATTCCGGGAGGGGACTTAAAGGTAGTGAAAGATGGAGCGGAAGTCGAGCCAGGGGCCATCGGGGAATTTTGCATACGAAATAAGTGGTCCATGCAAAGCAGGAAGAACCGCTGGATTCAAACGGGTGATGTCGGATACCGGGATGAGAACGGCTATTATTTTTTTTGTGGACGAACAGACGACTTGATCATCTCGGCAGGAAACAATATTTATCCTGGGGAAGTCGAGACGGTTTTGCGCGACCATCCGAATGTCGAGGACGCCGCCGTCGTCGGGATAGAGGATGTGTACGCCGGTCACATCTTGAAAGCATACGTACAGTTATATGATGAAAAATTGACAGAAGAAGAACTGGTGAGCTGGTTGCGCGAACGACTGACAACTTATCAGCTTCCACGAGAAATCGTGTTTGTGAAGGAGTTGCCTTATACAGCGGTTGGAAAATTGGATAGGAAACAACTTGAGGTGATCAAGTATGTTGAAGTGTGGAACTATAAGTAGCATATAAAGGAATGAAGAGACATACATAGTTTATTAGGGAGCACATTTTTCTAAAGCCTACTTATGAATACGAAGGGTTGCTTGTTGTAGTCTAATGAAATCAGCTTCTTTCAGTAATGAAGGACTGAACTATGTTTTCGAAAAGACTAAAGTGTCTCTTCGTTCTGATTCATTGTCATAATGCAAAATATAATGTAAGTCACCAAAAACTGGAGTATCCTTAATAAAGTCATTAACGGAAAAGCCCAATTGCTTTGCCTCCTCACTAACTAAGAACTGTATTATTCATTTTGAATAGAACTTAAACAACCTAAAGAAGTGATTTAGTCATATTTATTGAAATTGACAGATGAGTAAACTATTCTTCTTAGACTCAAATAAAAAACCATCTACTTTGTTAAAGTAGATGGAAAAAATCAATATTACGTGGAGTCGATATCGATATGATTATTCGTTATAGTACGATTTAATTGGTGGAGATATAGTTTCGTTTTTAGAAAAACGATGAACGAAAATCCGAACAACAAGTAGAGTGGTGACCGGTACGCGAGCATACCGAGTGCTGTGAACAACAAGAGCGCGAGCGCGACAATATAGCCGTATCGTATGATGCTGAATAACGCCAACTTCAAGGCATCCATCGTCTTCATCTCGTAGTGCGTCAAAATCGGAAACAGGAATAACGACAGGGAGATGAAGACAAATCCAATCACGAACAGACCTGCGAAGAGAATCGTCTGCCCTGTATGGATTTGCCGAATGAGTAAAAAGTCGATCAACAAGACGAATACAAACAATGTCCAGGCTATACCGAGCTTATAATGACGGCACACTCCTTCATTAAAGAAGCGGAAGTAGGCGCGGAACACGCTGTAATCTTGGTTGACCGACCATTGCCTTGTGACGGCATGTAAAGCGTACAAGGCCGGGAACAACGTGATGACAGGCAGAATGCTCAGTAAGAAGACCACGTTCAGTTGCACCAGGCTGGTGACAAATTCGAGCGCTTGGAATAGCTTGTTGTGTTCATGTTTTAAATTCATGAGGACCTCCAAGAAGTTAGCAGAGAATCAGCCTAATTTAGATTCGAGACGGTTATAGGGTGCAGTCGAGTTGCGGACGATCAATTCGGGTTCATACGTATGTGACGGTGGCATCTCTTTTTTCTCGACGGCCGCGATAATCCACTCGGCTGCGGCACGACCCAATTCTTGCTTCGGGTGGATGATCGAAGTCAGTTTAACCTCTGTCGCGACGGCAAGCACCGAGTCGTCATATCCGACGAGTGAGACGTCTTGCGGGACAGAGAGGCGTAGATTTCTCAACTGGTCCAACACGTTAAGGGCGAGTTGGTCGTTATAACAGACGATTGCACTCGGCCGTTCGTCCGTGTTCTCAAAAACTTGATGAATCACGTCATAAAAAGAGGGCACAAGTTCTTCTGTCGTATACGTTATAATTAATTCTGGCTCTAGGGGGAGATTGTATTCCCGGAACGCGCGTATAAAGCCGCGCATCCGATGGACCCCTTGAAGGTCATCTGTTTTGAAAAGTCCCATGATGCGCTCATGGCCAAGTTTGATGAGATGTTCGGCAGCCAAGAACCCGCCCTTCTCGTCATCCATGATCAAATAAGGGGGTGTCAACTGCGAATAGTATTGGTTAATCATCAAATAAGGCGTATGCTGTTGTTCGAGTTCTAAATAATATTTGATGTTCGGATTATAGCTACTGCTCTTCGTCGGCTCGACGATCAACCCATCAATTTGACGATCTAACATCATCTCGAGGCATTGCCGTTCTTTCTCGACGTTGTTATCCGTGCAAGATAAGGTCAATGTATATCCTTTTGAAGCCAAGTGAGATTCAATCCCCCGGATGATAGACGGGAATATATAATCAGACATGTAGGTCGTGATGACACCGATGTTTTTACCGTTGCCTAAACGTTCAATCGCCTGGGGAGCCGAGGTCGGAAGGACCGGGGAGCAATACGTGCCCGAGCCTTGTTCACGGTAAAGATAACCTTCGTTCACTAGTTCTCCTACAGCTTGTCGAATCGTATGACGGCTCACTCCAAATGATTGGACCAATTCATTTTCAGAAGGAATTTTTTCACCTGGTCTTACCGTTCCATCTTTTATCCATTCAAGAATATGATCTTTAACCATATTGTACTTTGTGCGTTGTGCCATCTGGCGTCCCTGCTTTCTCTCGTGTACGTCGAACAACTCATACGTACAAGATATGATCTTACTTCCATATTAACAAACAAATGTACCATTTACTATGAATAAGCAAAAAAATCATCTGAATCTTCTATGAATATGTACGGATGAAATATAAAAATACATAAAAATCAAATTGACATGTCCGAACGTGTGTAATAGACTCAAATTGTACAGAAAACGCTTTCATTACCAATTATATCGGTTTGTTGGCTAGTGAATGTATAGTGTCGTGTGGGCTTCATTATACAGTTTGCTTTTTTATTTAACTCAACATGTACGTACATCTTTATCATGCTTTGCACATGAATATAAATTGATGGAGGAATTCACAATGAATCGTAAATCGAAAAAAATGTTTGCGTTGACGATGTCAGCACTGATGACAACTTCTTTGGCGCTCGCCGGCTGTTCGGGAGACGAGGCAGGCGCTGACGGGAAAGTTGAACTGACATTTATGTTCCGTGGAAATCCAGAAGAGTTAAAAGCCTACCAAGCGACGGTGAAACGTTTTGAAGAAGCCAACAAAGACGTGAAAGTAACGATGGTCCAGACAGCCCCGGATCAGTACGACACGAAACTCAAATCGGCCATCGCAGGTCGCAAAATCCCAGACGTCTTCTTCTATAATCCTGCCCAAGTGAAAGCATACGTAAATTCGGGCGTGCTACTCGATATCACTGAAGCGGTTGAAACTTCAGAAGACGTCAAGTTGGACGACATTTGGGAGAAGGGTGTCGACAAATATCGTTTCGATGGGAAGACGCTCGGAGAAGGCGCGATTTACGGACTACCGAAAGACTTAGGTCCGTTCGCACTCGGCTACAACAAGACGATGTTCGAAGATGCGGGCATCCCGCTTCCGGATAAAGACAAACCATATACATGGGATGAGTTCGTGGACGTAGCCAAACAGTTGACGAAAGACACGAACGGTGACGGGAAGTTGGATCAGTACGGCACTGGCTTCAACGTAAACTGGGCCCTTCAACCGTTCGTCTGGAGTAATGGAGCGGACTGGATCAATGAAGATGGTACGAAAGTGACAATCGATGATCCGAAGTTCATCGAAGCGTTGCAATTCTTCGTCGATCAACAGTTGAAACACGGGATCACACCGTCAATCGGCGAAACACAGACGCTCGACACGTACCAACGTTGGCTGAAAGGTCAGCTCGCCTTCTTCCCAGTCGGACCGTGGGATATGGCAGCATTTAAAGAACAGTTGAAATTCGAGTACGACTTACTTCCATGGCCAGCCGGTTCAACCGGTAAAGCGTCAGGATGGGTGGGGTCACTCGGGATCGGCGTCGGGGCGACGACGAAACATAAAGAAGAAGCGGCAGAGTTGGCGATGTACTTGTCTGCGGACCAAGAAGGGCAACAAGCGCTCGTAGACGCGCAAGTCCAATTGCCGAACAGTATGGAAATCGCAGACAACTGGGCAGCTGATACGTCAATCAAACCAGATAACAAACAAGAGTTCCTTGATTTAATCAACGATTATGGCCGCGGGTTCCCGGCTGAGAAAACATACACGGCAGAATGGTACGACGAGTTCTTCAAAAACATCCAGCCTGTCCTAGACGGTAAAACGTCGGTCGAAGACTATGTGAAGACGGCGCAGCCGAAGATGCAGAAATTGCTCGATGCGGCGATCGAACAAGAGAAACAGGCGAATTGATCAGAGAGTCGTAACGGGGTGGCGATGTTCGCCACCTGCGTCTCTGACGTTGAAAGGATGGAAGGATTATGAAAACAAAATCGATTTCCAAGTTATATCGAACTGAACAGCGGTACGCCTACCTGTTCGTTGCGGCACCGGTCATTGGGTTCTTCCTCTTCGCGTTCGTACCGTTGATGTATTCTGTTTACGGCGCTTTCACGAATTGGAACGGCCTCGGTCAAATGAAATTTATCGGGTTTGAGAACTTCGTTAACTTGTTCCAAGATGAATATTTTTATAAATCAATGTACAACACGCTCTTTATGATGATTGGGATCCCAATCGGAATCGTTCTCGCGCTGCTGCTTGCCCTCGCGTTGAATCGAAAGATTTTTGGGACGGACACGTTCCGCGTGATTTACTACATTCCCGTCATCTCGTCGATTGCCGCCGTCTCGATTTTGTGGCAATGGGCGTATAACGGGGACTACGGATTGGTCAACCAATTCCTGGCTTTGATCGGGATCGACGGGCCAAACTGGCTCCAAAACACCGATACTGTCAAACCCGCGCTCATCCTCATGGCGATTTGGAAAGGGCTCGGCTACACGATGCTCCTTTACTTGGCGGCGCTCCAAAGTGTCCCGAAATCATTTTATGAGGCAGCGAAACTCGATGGAGCCAACGCGTGGCAAAGCTTTTGGCATATCACGCTCCCGATGGTCAAACCGGTCACGTTCTTCATCATCGTGACGAACATCATCGGAGGAGCGCAAATCTTCACGGAAATCAACGTCATGACACCAACCGGGGGTCCTGAGTACTCGTCTGCCTCTGCGGTCTTCTACATTTGGCAAAAATCGTTCGGGAACTTCCAACTCGGTTACGCTTCGGCGATGGCGCTCGTCCTCGGGCTCTTCATTTTCATCGTCACGTTGCTCCAATTCCGGATGAATGAAAAATCATCGTTCGATCTTGATTGAGCGATTCGTGTATAGGAAAGGAGAATGACCATGCAATTAGCTCTCTCACGGAAAAAAGAGAACGTGGAAACGATGTCGGTGAAGAAGAAGGACCGAATCACGGATTTCTTCATCTTTATCTTCCTGTCCATCGGAGCGGTCGTCATGATCGCGCCGCTGCTCTGGATGGTATCGACGTCGCTAAAATCAAAAGAGGATGTGTTCGCGCTCCCTCCGGTATGGATCCCGACCGATATTTCGTTTAGCAAGTACACGGAAATTTGGAGCATGGGCCCGCTGTTATCGGGGATATCGAACAGTTTGATCGTCGCATTATCCGTCACGATCGTCGGAACGTTCACGTCGAGCTTGGCGGCATTCGCCTTCGCGAAGTTGAACTTCAGAGGCAAGAATAAAATCTTCCTCCTTTTGTTCGCTTCTGTCATGATCCCGTACCCGGTGCTCATGATTCCCCAGTTCATGATGTTCTCGAGCATCGGCTGGGTGGATACGCTGTTACCGTTGATCGTGCCTGGACTGTTCGGGAATATTTTCATGATTTTCTTCTTGCGCCAATTTTTGAACAGCATCCCGAACTCGATTATCGAGGCGGCCAAGATTGATGGCTGCTCGTACTTCCAAATCTTCTATAAGATTATCTTCCCATTGATCAAGCCGGCCGTGGCCGCGCAATTGATTCTTTGGTTCATGGCAATCTGGAACGACTACCTCGGGCCGATTCTGTATTTGAACTCGCCGGAGAAACAGACGCTTCAACTTGTCATCGCGAACTTTAACGCATCTTATGCAATTCAAAGTGATTATCCGTTAATCATGGCCGCGTCCGTCGTGGCGTTACTCCCGATGTTAATCGTCTTTATGATCTTCCAAAAACAGATCATCGAGTCGATTGCGATTTCTGGTGTGAAGGGCTGAGGTGTGACAAGACAGAGGCACCCGTCTTTTTTAGGCGGGTGCCTTTTTGATGGAGGAAGGAGATTGACATGAAAAAAATAATGGTCTGGATGGCGTTGCTCATTGTCGCGGTCGGAGGTGTTTTCTTATGGCAGACGACGAGTGCGTCAATCGATGAGTCGGTACTCCCGAAAGCGCCGTTTGATCAAAAGGTGGAAGATGTGATGCCAGACGTGCTCAACAAAGAGAGCGAGTGGACGACGAACTTTACGCATGACGGGGCAATCTTTAAAGATGGTGACACGTACTACGTTTTCTCGACGGATTACATGGTGGGTGGTCCTCCGACGCCCGGTATTCAAATTCGTAAATCGACCGATCTCATTCACTGGGAGTTCGTCGGCCGTGTGTTCGATCGAGTGTCTGAAGAGGCGTTCGCTTGGACCGGTGGGAATACGTTCTGGGCCCCGGCGATCACAAAAATCGGAGATCGGTTCCACTTGTACTATTCCGTATCAGGGGTCGGGAGCCGCACGTCGTACATCGGGCTAGCGACCGCGTCAACGATCGAAGGGCCTTGGGAAGACGAGGGCGCCGTCGTGACGTCGAAAGACGGGGATGGGGGTGTCGCCAATGCGATTGACCCTCATGTGACGCAAGATGCGTCAGGCAAATGGTGGATGACGTATGGGTCGTACTTTGGTGGGATCTTTTTGACGGAGATTGATCCAGGCACTGGGAAGCGAGTGGACGAATCGTCAGAGGGAACGTTGCTCGCCAAACGAAAAGACATGTCGATGGGCATCGAAGGACCGGAAATCTTGTATAACGACGAGACAGGTTATTACTACTTGATGGTGTCGTATGGTTGGTTAGAAGATACGTACAACGTCCGGATCGGTCGCTCGAAGTCAATCGCGGGACCGTACGTCGACTCGCGTGGTCGCGACTTACGGGACGAATCGGATGAGTCATTTGATACGGGCGTGAAAATCGTGGGTTCGTATCGTTTCGAAGGAGATGACGGATACGTCGGGACCGGGCATTCGGCATTTTTACAAGACGGGACTGACACGTTCGTGTTGCATCAGGCGCGACCGAATGAAGACATCTATTGGTCACAGTTGCACGTCCGAAAAGTGTATTGGACGAAAGACGGTTGGCCGGTCGTCTCGCCCGAGCGCTATGCAGGTGAAGGAGACGTCGAGGTCGACGACGCCCATTTGGTCGGGGACTGGGACGTCATCACGTTCCCGCGATTCGACGATGGACAGCAAGCCTCGAGCACGTTGACGTTGGAACGAGGCGGGAAGCTCGAAAACGGGGACGGGTCTTGGCGATTGAACGGGTCGATCCTCGAGGTCGAAGTCGGACAAGAGACGTATGAGACGCAAGTCGGTGCGGCTTGGGACTGGGAGAATTGGCAACCGACGATCATCTTCACAGGTCTGAGCGAGGACGGCACCGCCGTATGGGGCAAAAAACGATAAAAGGAGAAACGGAAACATGCAAAAAATGAACGGTCCGAAACGAGAAGAACGTTATCTGCTAGAGCGATTGACGAACGAAACGATGTGGGGCACGCACAACGCCCACGATCCCGCCTCGATCAAAGTCGGGGACTGGTATTACGTGTTCTCGACGGATGCAGTCCACGGGCATCAAATCAACGGGGGGATTCAAGTGCGCCGCTCAAAGGATTTGATCCATTGGGAATACGTCGGCTTGGCGTTTGAAGAACTTCCGCACGAGGCTGTGGAATGGACGGGGGCGCCGGGGCTTTGGGCGCCGGAAGTTGTGTTCATGGGTGGTCGTTACGTCATGTACTATGCGGCTTCACAGTTCGGGCAGACGCAGTCCTATATCGGTGTCGCCAGTGCGGAAACGATAGACGGACCGTGGCAGGATCACGGGCTCGTCGTGAAGAGCGAGGCTGGGACGTCAGGACCGAACGCGATCGATCCAAATATTACGTTCGATGCGCATGGAGAACCTTGGCTCGTCTACGGTAGCTTCTTCGGTGGGCTGTACGTGTTCCCAATCGATCCGGAGACCGGGAAGAAACGTCCGGGGAGTGAGGAGACGTTGATTGCGAAACGTCACCAAAGCGTTGAAGGGGCAATCGAGGGACCGTATATCGTCTATCGGGAGGCGGATCGCCATTATTACTTGTTCGTCTCGTACGACTCCCTATTCAAGGACTATCATATCCGTGTGGCCCGCTCGACTTCGATCACCGGACCGTACGTCGATTTTGATGGGAACGTCATGACCGACCTCGAAATCGACTCCCAACAAGTCGGCATGAAGATTTTAGGGGGCTATCGGTTCGGGGCTGGGGAAGGTTGGGTCGGTCCCGGTCATAACTCCGTCTTGCATGACGGGGACAAGGATTATCTCGTCCATCACGTCAGAGGTGAGCAGGACCCGCACTGGCACGAACTGCATATCCGCAAAATCATCTGGACGGAATCGGGCTGGCCGCTCGTATCTCCGCAACGATATGCCGGGGAAGAAGAACGGCCCATCGAGATGGAGGAACTCTTCGGGGAGTGGGAGTGGATCTACATGGACCGGACGAAACATGACGTCCTGCCTTCAAGTAAGATTCAACTTCTAGCGGACGGGACTTTCGTGACAGAGTATGGCGAACGAGGCCGTTATGAGAAGCCGACGGATACGACCATCAAACTCTACGGTCCTGAAAGGATTACTTGGCATATGTTACCGGGCTGGGACTGGGAGAATTGGCGAGAGACGCTCGTGTTCGCGGGATTGTCTGACCGAGGGCACGTTTTTATCGGCAAACGACTGTAAATATCCGTACAACTTATCGCAGTCTCTTAAAAGATGAGTGTCACAGTTTTTTCAGAACTCACGCAAAAATGTTCAGATAAAATGTTGAAAACAGTTGATTAATTTAAAATAGTTGATACAATCAAGGTGTAAGTTATACGTACAACTTGATTGTATCTTTTTGTTTTCTGTACGAATCAGACATGTTATTTGAATAGTTGTACGGATGAAAAGACAAGAGTGCCCACACACTTTATTTTTTTCATCCTATATGTAAGCGCATTCTTTTGAAGGTAGGGTGATGAATATGGCCAACTATACAATCGGCGTCGACTACGGGACGCAATCAGGACGTGCGGTCCTCGTCGACGTAGCGACAGGTCGAGAAGTGGCGACCGCGGTCAAACCGTACACACATGGCGTCATGGATGAATATTTACCGGACGGGGTGACCCGTCTCGAGCATGATTGGGCACTCCAACATCCGCAAGACTATTTAGAAGTATTAGAACTTACGATCCCGGCCGTCGTGAAAGAGGCGGGGATCATGCCGGACCAAGTTGTTGGACTCGGCATCGATTTCACAGCCTGCACGATCTTACCGATTGACGAACACTTGAACCCGCTTTGTTTCCGTGAGGAGCATCAACAAAACCCGCACAGCTACGTGAAGCTTTGGAAGCACCACGCCGCGCAAGACGAGGCGGACGAGTTGAACCGCATCGCAGCGGAGCGGGGCGAAGACTTCTTGAAACGATACGGCGGGAAAATCTCATCGGAGTGGATGATCCCGAAAGTGTGGCAAATCCTGAACGAAGCACCAGCAATCTATGAAGCGGCGGACCAGATTCTAGAAGCGACGGATTGGGTCGTCTCCCAGATGACAGGTCGTGTCGTTCGGAACAGTTGCACAGCTGGATATAAAGCCATTTGGCATAAACAAGACGGCTACCCGTCAAACGAGTTCTTTAAAGCGCTCGATCCGCGGCTAGAGAACGTTGTCGAAGAGAAACTAACGCGCGACATCGCGCCAATCGGGTCCAAGGCGGGTGAACTGACAGAGGCGTTCGCCGCGCGAATCGGACTCCTTCCAGGCACGGCCGTCGCGGTCGCGAACGTCGACGCCCACGTGGCGGTACCGGCTGTCGGAATCGCCGAACCGGGCAAGATGCTGATGGTCATGGGCACATCGACGTGCCATATCCTACTCGGTAAAGACGAACAAGTCGTCCCAGGCATGTGCGGTGTCGTCGAAGACGGTGTCATCCCGGGATTGATGGGCTATGAAGCTGGCCAATCGTGTGTCGGGGACCATTTTGAATGGTTCACCGAGACGTGTGTCCCAGGACATTACGTCGAAGAGGCCGCCTTGAAAGGTATCGGCATCCATCAGTTGTTGACGGAGAAAGCAGCCCGGCAACGTGTCGGGGAGAGCGGTCTCATCGCCCTCGACTGGTGGAACGGGAACCGATCGACGCTCGTCGATACGAATCTGACGGGTGTCCTCCTCGGAGCGACATTGCTCACGAAACCAGAAGACATTTACCGGGCATTGATTGAAGCGACGGCGTATGGGACACGGACGATTGTGGAAGCGTTCCGGAACAGCGGTGTCCCTGTGCATGAAGTATATGCAGCCGGCGGAATCGCCGAGAAGAACGCACTCATGATGCAAATCTATGCGGACGTGTTGAACATGGAAATCAAAATCTCCGCCTCCTCGCAAACGCCTGCCCTCGGGTCGGCCATGTTCGGGGCGGTGGCGGCCGGTGCGGAGCGAGGCGGTTACGCCACGATCACGGAAGCGGCAGCGAAGATGGGCCGTGTCAAAGAAGAGACGTACAAGCCGATCCCGGAAAACGTCGCGACGTATGATGCTCTGTTCGTCGAATACACGAAACTATACGACTACTTCGGTCGCGGTGAAAACGATGTGATGAAACACTTGAAAAAAATCAAAGCCGAAGCGTCACGCGTGAAGGAGGAGCCGGTATGGTAAGCCGTCATTTGAAGGAAGCCGTGCTCGAAGCGAACTTGGCCCTCCCGCAACACGGCTTGGTCACCTTCACATGGGGCAACGTCAGTGGCATCGACCGGAACGCCGGATTGGTCGTCATCAAGCCGAGCGGTGTCCCTTACGAACGATTGACCGTGGAAGACATGGTCGTCGTCGATTTGGAAGGTAACGTCGTCGAAGGCGAGCTTCGCCCCTCATCAGACACACCGACCCATCTCGCGCTCTATCGATCTCTCCCTGAGATTGGCGGGGTCGTGCATACCCATTCGCCATGGGCGACGAGCTGGGCACAGGCGAAGCGGGCGATCCCGGCGTTCGGAACGACACACGCCGATTACTTTTATGGCGAGATTCCGTGCACTCGAGAATTGACAGACGAAGAGATCGCAACGGCGTATGAGCTCGAGACCGGCCACGTCATTTTAGAGACGCTTGACCAGTTAATGCTCGAAGCAGTCGCCGTGCCGGGCGTGCTCGTGGCCAATCACGCACCGTTCTGCTGGGGCAAAGACGCGAATGAGGCGGTCCACAATGCGGTCGTCCTCGAGGAAGTCGCGAAGATGGGACTTCACGCCTTGAACTTGAACCCTGGCCTGACACCGATTAAACAGAGCATCTTAGATAAACACTATTTGCGAAAACATGGGGCGAACGCATACTACGGCCAAAAATGACCGGAACTTCGCCCTCACATTAGGGGGACTTTGGATGTTGACAGCAAAAACATATGAATTTTGGTTCGTGACAGGAAGCCAAATGCTTTACGGCGAAGACGTGCTTCGGAAAGTGGAGGATCATTCAAAAGAGATGGTGGCTGGACTTGATGCGGCCGACGTCTTCAGCGACCGGATCGTCTTCAAGGGCGTCGTCAAAAATGCAGAAGAGATCCGTCAGATGATGCTTCAGGCGAATGCGGACGACTCATGTGCGGGCGTGATCACCTGGATGCACACGTTTTCGCCATCGAAGATGTGGATCAGTGGCATGCGCGTCCTACAAAAACCGTTGCTCCATTTCGGGACACAGTTCAATCGCGACATCCCTTGGGATGCGATCGATATGGACTTCATGAACTTGAACCAATCGGCGCACGGCGACCGGGAACACGGATTTATCACGAGCCGGATGAACGTCAAACGCAAAGTGCTCGTCGGGCACTGGGAAGACGAGACGACACGCGGCAAGATGGCGAGCTGGATGAAAGTCGCTCATGCGTTGGCCGAAAGCAAAGTGTTAAAAGTGGCTCGTTTCGGTGACAACATGCGCAACGTCGCCGTGACGGAAGGCGATAAAGTCGAAGCGCAGATCCGCCTCGGTTGGACGGTGGACGGATATGGTGTCGGTGATCTCGTCGCATATATGGACGCCGTGACAGACACAAATCTCGATGCGCTGATGGACGAATACACGTCTCGTTACGAGCTGATGAACAAAGGGATGGCAGAAGGGGAGTTCCTCGACTCGGTCCGTTACCAGGGTCGCATCGAACTCGGTATGAAAGCCTTCCTCGAGGCAGGCGGCTATACCGCCTTCACGACGACGTTCGAAGATTTGCACGGCATGAAGCAGTTGCCGGGTCTCGCCGTCCAACGCTTGATGGAGCAAGGCTATGGCTTTGCCGGAGAAGGTGACTGGAAGACCGCCGCGTTGGTCCGTCTCATGAAAATCATGGCGAACAACGAACGGACCTCGTTCATGGAAGATTACACGTACCACTTCGAGCCGGGCAACGAGATGGTGCTTGGCGCCCACATGTTGGAGATTTGTCCGACGATCGCGGTCGATCAACCAAGAATCGAAGTCCATCCGCTCGGTATCGGCGACCGGGAAGCACCGGCCCGGATCGTCTTTGAAGGACAGAGCGGCAAGGCGTTGAACGCGAGTATCATTGATCTCGGCCATCGCTTCCGTCTCCTCGTCAACACGGTCGAAGGCATTCAGCCGGAAGAGGCGATGCCGAACTTGCCGGTCGCACGCGTTCTTTGGAAAACAGAACCTTCGATGGCGCAAGCTGTCGAAAACTGGATTCAAGCCGGTGGGGCGCACCACACCTGCTATTCGTATGAAGTGACGACCGACCAACTACGGGACTTCGCGGAAATGCTCGACGTTGAAATCGCTGTCATCGATGCCAAGACGGAGACGGTCCAATTTAACAACGAACTACGTTGGAATGAACTTTACTATCGACCATAATCTAAAGGGCCACTTCGTTGGCCCTTCTTCATGGAGGAGATACAATGAACAACCAACTCATCAAACCGACGCACGTGACGACAGGGACGACACAGCTCATCGTCAATGCCGACTTAACCAAAGGGACGATCAGCAAGCACATTTATGGTCATTTCGCCGAGCATTTAGGTCGTTGTATTTATGAAGGGCTCTGGGTCGGTCCTGAGTCGCCGATTCCAAACACGGATGGCATTCGCAACGACGTGCTCGCCGCCTTGAAGAAATTGAACATCCCGGTCCTCCGTTGGCCGGGCGGCTGTTTTGCCGACGAGTACCACTGGAAGGACGGGGTCGGTCCGAACGAGAACCGAAAACGGATGGTCAACACGCATTGGGGCGGGGTCGTCGAAAACAACCACTTCGGTACGCATGAATTCATGCGCCTCTGTGAGCTGCTCGAGTGTGAACCGTACATCTGTGGGAACGTCGGAAGCGGAACGGTGCAAGAAATGTCGGAATGGGTGGAGTACATGACGTTCGGTGGCGAGTCACCGATGTCGAACTGGCGACAAGAGAACGGCCGGACCGAGCCGTGGGAACTCACGTACTTTGGCGTCGGGAATGAGAACTGGGGCTGCGGCGGTAACATGCGCCCTGAATATTACGCGGACCTGTATCGCCGCTACCAGACGTACGTCCGCAACTACGACGGCAATAAACTCTATAAAATCGCCGGTGGGGCGAACATCGACGACTATAAATGGACAGAGGTCCTGATGCGGGAAGCAGGGACGATGATGGACGGGCTCAGCCTCCATTACTACACGATCCCAGGTGACTTCTGGTTGGGCAAAGGCTCGGCTCTCGATTTCACGGAGGAGGAATGGTTCATCACGTTGAAGCGCGCCCTCCATATGGACGAGTTGATCACGAAACACGGCCAGATCATGGACCAGTATGACCCAGAAAAACGTGTCGCCTTGATCGTCGACGAGTGGGGCACGTGGTTCGATGTGGAGCCGGGGACGAACCCAGGTTTCTTGTATCAACAAAACTCGATTCGGGATGCACTCGTGGCTGCGGTCCACTTCAACATCTTCCATAACCATAACGACCGCGTTCATATGGCGAACATCGCTCAAATGGTCAACGTGTTGCAGGCGATGATTTTGACAGAAGAAGACCGATTCATCCTCACGCCGACATACCATGTGTTCGAGATGTACAGCGTCCACCAAGACGCCGAACGCGTCGAACTCGCCGCGCACACACGTAACTATGTGGCCAAAGATGAAGCCATCCCGGCCGTGAACGCCACCGCTTCGCGAAATGCGGAAGGTGTGCTCCACATCAGCCTCTGCCAACTCGACCACGAGCAAGGCGATACGGTCGAAATCGATTTACGGGGAATCGGCGCCATCTCTGTCGTGTCGGCCCGGATTTTGACGGCAGACCATTTGAACGCCCACAATACGTTCGAACAACCTGACCTCGTTTCACCACGGGACCATGACGTGACCGTCACGGAAGACGGCAAGCTCGTCCTCGACGTGCCAGCGATGAGCGTCATCACCATCGCGGTCCGCTGAGATGACAGTGGCGAAGACGCGGCGATGTCGGACCTGTCCACCGCAAACGACAGATCATGACTGGCTGTTGACCATCGATGCGGAAGTCATGGAGCAGGTGTCGGATACGGAATATGAGGCACGCCTCACCCATTGCGCGGCTTGCCCGTTCCAGCAACAAAATACTTGCTTGAAATGTGGGTGTTACGTCTCGTATCGGGCACGACTCGCGACGAAGTACTGCCCAGTGAACGTTTGGTAAAAAGGAGTGGATGTCATGAAGCGGCAACTAGAAACAGCGATTGACGAGTCGACAATCACGCTCGAGAACGATGTGTATCGATTGAACATATTGACTTACGGAGCGACGTTGCAAGAATTTTCGATTCAGGATGACGGCTGGAAAAATATCGTCTTGTCGTACGACACAGTCGAGGCGTACATGCAGGACACGTATTATTTGGGTGCGACGATCGGACGGGTCGCCGGACGGATCGACCAGAGTACGTTCGACCTGGATGGCGTGACGTATCACGTGCCTGCGAATGAAGGTGTCCATCACCTTCATGGCGGAGAAGGGTTGCACCGTCGCGTCTGGACGGTCGAACAGAGGACGTCCGACCGTGTGACGCTTCATTGCGTCAGTCTGGACGGAGAGAACGGATATCCCGGGACACTCGATGTCCGCGCCACGTTCGAACTGGCCGACCACGGCGTCACCATCACATACGAGGCGACCTCTGATCAAGATACGGTGTGTGATTTGACGAACCATACGTATTTCAACTTGAGCGGAGGTGAGCGGGACATCTTGAAGCATGAGCTTACGTTGTCCGCCGACACGTTCGCTGAGCTGCGGGATGATTTGATTCCGACGGGTCGCTTGCTTGAAGTCGATCAGACAGCGTTTGATTTCCGGTCTGGTCGTGTCTTGGCGGAGGGTCTCGAGTCAACCCATCCACAAAACGAATTGGTCAACGGCTATGACCATCCGTTCGTCTTCGCGGAGCGACGGGAAGCGAGACTATATGAGCGAGAGTCACAGCGAGAGTTGACGATCTCGACGACGGCCCCGGCCATCATCCTCTATTCGGGCAATCAGATGAACGAGACGACTTCATTGCGTGAAGGGACGTCGAGACGTCACTACGGCGTCTGTCTGGAACCGCAACACCTCCCTGATGCGGTTCACCACGAAACGTTCCCGTCGATTCGCTTGAAGGCGGGAGACACGTACCGTTGGCAAACGACGTACCGCGTCGAGACAGGAGTCAGCCGATGAACCTCGAACAGATTAACGAACACGTTCAAGCTTGTGATTGCGGGAACCCCCATCACGCGATCACGATTGAACGGATGGTCGCGTCCGAACACGTCTGGGTCGAATTGGCTGCGTTCGTCCACGAAAAAGAGTGGAACCGTCTCCTCGTCGTCGCCGACATGAATACCGAGCGCGTCGGGTTTCTCCCGCTACGAGAAGCCTTGATTGATATCGGAGTTGATGTGTCGCTCGTCTCGCTTCAAGCGGATGAGCAAGGCGACGTGTTGGCGGAGGAGCGCTCGGTCGTACAAGTATTGCTTCAACAAGATGAAACCGTCGACGCGCTCATTGCGCTAGGTGCCGGCACGATTCATGACGTCACCCGGTTCTGTGCGGCCAAAACGAAAGTGCCGTTCATCTCAGTGCCGACCGCGCCGTCAGTGGACGGCTTCACGTCGAAAGGGGCACCTCTCATTGTGAGAGGCAAGAAAATCACGTACCAGCTCATTTCTCCGATTGCGGTGTTCGTCCCGAGTCAGGTGATTCGGAAGGCGCCGGACGCGTTGATCGCGGCCGGGGTCGGCGATATGCTCGGGAAATACACGTCTTTGTTGGACTGGCGGTTCGGAGCATTTGACGGCGCTGAACCGTTTTGTCCGGGCGTCGCATCACTGACGGAACAGGCGTTACAATCGTGTGTGGACGCCTTGCCTGCCATCTATAAACGAGACGCGGACGGGTTGGATCAACTGATGGAGTCGTTACTATTGTCCGGAGTCGCCATGTTGATTTTCGGTCATTCGCATCCAGCTTCTGGTGGTGAGCATCACTTGTCCCACTATTGGGAGATGGACTTCATCGCCAACCATCGTCCGGCGGTCCTCCATGGAACGAAAGTCGCCATCGCCATGATGGAACTTATCGATGCCTATAAAACAATGATGCTTGAATGGTCCGACACGCCGGGCGCGCTACGGGCGTGGACCGAGCAGATGCCGACGCGGCAAGAGCTCGAACACTTCTTCCACGCGTTACAGGCACCGCTGCGGCCGGACGAGATCGGGGTCTCCTCGCTCCTGTTGGCGAGTAGCAAGAGAGAGGCGTACCGTTTGAGAGAACGACACACACTGTTAAAACATATGAGTTTGAACCGAACAGAATCTGAGATAGGGGAGCGTTCTTTATGAGAGAGACGATCACGAATCCGTTAGTGGAACAACGAGCGGACCCATGGATCATGCGCCATACAGATGGCTATTATTACTTCACGGCCTCGTTGCCGGACTTCACGGGCATCCCGCTCCGTCGGGCGAAGACGCTCGCGGCTTTGACCGAGGCGGAAGAACGAGTCGTCTGGACCAAACGTGAGACGGGCATCATGAGTGCGAACATCTGGGCCCCGGAATTACATCATATCCAAGGGAAATGGTACCTCTATTTCGCGGCCGCGCGAGAAGATCACATCTTCGATCATCGGATGTATGTGCTCGAGAACAGCTCGGCGAATCCGCTCGAAGGGGAATGGGTCGAAAAAGGACAGGTCCGGACTTGGTGCGAATCGTTCGCGCTTGATGCGACGATGTTCGAGCACGAGGGGCGCCTTTATTATGTGTGGGCCCAAAAAGACCCGGCCATCGATGGTAACTCGAACCTCTACATCTCGGAGATGGAGAATCCGTGGACGCTCACAGGGCCACAGACGATGATTGCGACGCCGGAGTATGACTGGGAGAAGATTGGGTTCCTCGTGAACGAAGGCCCGGCCGTCTTGAAACGGAAAGGCCACATCTACATCACGTTCTCTGCGAGTGCGACGGACCATCACTACTGCATGGGCCTTCTGCGCGCTAGGGTGACGAGCGATTTATTGGACGCGGCGAGTTGGACGAAGCATCCCGAACCGGTCTTTGGAACCGATGAAGCGGCGAGTCAGTATGGACCGGGCCACAACAGTTTTACGACATTAGAAGACGGGACAGACATACTCGTCTACCACGCCCGCAACTATAAAGAAATTGTCGGGGACCCGCTTTGGGACCCGAATCGACATACGCGTGTCCAACCGTTCATATGGGATGAAGCCGGTCCTGTGTTTGGCCGACCGATACGTGACGAGGAGGTAGTAAGATGAACCAAGTAGAGGATCGACATTTGATTTTAGAACAGCGGGCCGACCCATGGGTCTACTTGCATACGGATGGCTATTACTACTTCACGGCGTCGGTGCCTGAGTATGACTTGATTGAGTTACGCCGCGCCAAGTCGCTTCAAGCGCTTCGGACGGCGGAGCCGGTGATCGCATGGGTCAAACACGAGACAGGCCCGATGAGCGACTTGATTTGGGCTCCTGAACTGCATTACATTCACGGCAAGTGGTACCTCTATTTTGCGGCCGCAAAGTCGCGGGGCATCGTCAACGGTCTGTTCGACCACCGCATGTTCGTATTGGAGAACGAATCGGCAAATCCGCTCGAAGGGGAATGGGCCGAAAAAGGCCAAATTCAGACCGAGTGGGATTCATTCGCACTCGATGCAACCGTGTTTGATCATAAAGGGACTCACTATTTGGTGTGGGCTCAAAAAGATCCGGCCATCGAGGGGAACTCTAATTTATACATCGCCGAACTCGAAAATCCATGGACGATCAAATTGCCGCAAGTCATGCTGACGAAGCCTGAGTATGATTGGGAGACACGTGGTTTCCTCGTCAATGAGGGGGCGGCTGTATTGAAGCGAAACGGCCACATCTTCATCACGTATTCGGCGAGTGCGACCGATGAGAATTACTGCATGGGTATGTTGTGCGCCTCGGACGACGCTGATGTGTTAAACCCGGCATCGTGGTCGAAATCGTTCCGACCGGTGTTCCAGACGAATGTAGACGTAAGTCAATTTGGTCCCGGTCACAACAGTTTTTCCGTGAACGAAAAAGGAGAAGACGTTCTGATTTACCATGCTCGGACGTATACGGAAATCGAAGGGGACCCACTCTACGATCCGAACCGTCATACGCGTGCACAAGTGTTCACGTGGAATGAAGAAGGGCGCCCGGAGTTTGGGTCTCCTCAATGAGAAATAAAACCATTTAAGTGATTGATGTCATATCTTATCATTCAGAGAATATATGCACAAAGCAGGTTGATAAACATAATTTTTAACCAATATAAATGATGTTTAAGTAAGTGTAATTGCCGGCCAACAGATACATTTGTCGACAATTTTACTTACTTGTTTGAGGAGAAATTGGAGATGTTCCCAGATTTTTTCCGGACTCTCAAGGTAGCTGTCGAGCTCTTGTCCTATTTAGTCCGATAGTGTTTCGAGATTGGCTCTCCGTTCTTCGTTCTTCTTCATCTTGGCCATCGCATCAGATTCCTTCATTTAGCAAGTCAGTGACAGACTTGTAGTATCCATAAATTAGTTCAGTTCACATTCGAGTTGTGGCGATGTTTCTGGGATGTCGAGTAACAGCCATGCCCGTTCGAAATTAATGGGAAGCAAGACTATCTCGCAATACGAAATATCATTTAATAGATGATGGTCAGATACGGATATCCGGATGTTGTACAGTTTTCCATAGATAAGAACCGTGACGGTTTTCGGCTGAAGCGTCAGCAGTTGTCCCATCGTGAACGGACGGACGAGTGGTCACATAAGATTCATCTGCTCTCATAAGTTAGTGTGTCCTTCTATTGCTTTTGGTACTCAATGGGTTCCCGCACGACACTTGCTTATTGATTAAGTCATCGACATGATGGGAAATTTGTGTACTGATTGAGCGTCGGACCGAATTTTTGATGGGTTCGCTATTCTCATTCATATGTTGCACTTTCGCCAGTTTACGCATCTAAAAGAGTATAGCGTTGCGGAACGAGTTGACGTCCAGCGGAGGATATTCTGATTCTCTTGCGCAAACTTGAAGGTGTCGCGGACGGCGAAACGCTTTGCATATACGCAATTGAAGATTGATGATTGTTTTATATTATTTCAGCCGATTTCAAATGAAAAGAGGGTGGCCGATTCATTCAGCCACCCTTCAGTCTGTTCATTCACTTGATCCAGTCAGTTCTCCCGTCCCGAACGTCGCGCTGAACGCACGGCACCAGATGACGACGGTGTTGTACTCTTCTAGATTCACATCAGTAGGGATCAAATAGTTTTGATTCCCGATGTTCCCTCTTAGCGCCCCTAGACTGACGCCTTCGGTCGTCTCCTGTCCTGGTTTCGTCAAATAGACGAATAAATCAGGACCGTTTGTCGTCTCAAATTCTTCAAATCGAAGGTACGTCCCGTCTTCTGCCTCGACCGAGCGGATTGTGCCGGTCGTCTTATAATTTTTCTCCCCGTCCATGAACACACCCGCTACTTCGGTTGGACTCGGTTGTGCTTCCGGTGTCTCGGACGTCTCTTGATCTGATTCCTCTTCCTCTGGAGCTGGTGATTCGACTGCTGTCTGCGGCAATCCTTCATCGACCGTCTCGGTTAAGAATAGTGGGGAGATGAGCCACCAGGCAACAGTGATTACGGCTACGCCAATCACACCGATGATGAGTTTCATGCTTGTTTTCATATATGAGTCCTCCTTTTCGGATGTATGAACGGTTATTTCCCAATTCCCGATTAATGTGCTAATTAAAAGACGCGAATGCTAACATTCGCGTCTGATGACCGTTATACGGTTTCCGTCCAGTTTTCCTCGATGAACTCGTCGCGTCCCGAGATGGCCCGGTCCTCCTTATAATGCTTCGGATTCTTTTTATGATAATCCTGATGGTAGTCTTCTGCAGCGAAGAACGTCGTCGCCGGAATGATTTTCGTGACGATCGGAGCCGTGAATCGACCACTTGCCGCCAACACATCGCGACTCGCATCAGCCGCGACTCGTTGTTCTTCGGTGTGATAGAAGATGGCTGGGGCATACTGAGGTCCCCGGTCTTGGAATTGACCACCATCGTCCGTCGGGTCTGTCTGAATCCAATACAGCTCAAGAAGACGCTCATATGAGAAAAGAGATGGATCATATGTGATTTGAACGACCTCGAGGTGCCCCGTCGTCCCTGTTTTCACTTGTTCATATGTTGGATTGTCGACCTGTCCGCCCATATAGCCGGACACGATTCCTTCAAGCCCTGGTAATTCTTCAAATGGTGTCACCATGCACCAAAAACAGCCGCCTGCGAATGTTGCTTTTTCCATACTGTCGTTCCCTCCAAATCGTCATTCAACAAAAAAGCGCTCACGTCGGATGACATGAGCGCTTTCGTCATATCGTCCAAGGTTTCCCTTGCTGGTCGTAGCACCTTGCCTAAGGCAGGTTGCTGTGAAGTCGCGGAGCCAGGTCTCTCGTTCACTCTTGATATCGATATGTAGTTGGTGAGAGCATCATACCACCCTCAAAATACATTCGTCAATGATTCGGTTTTCGTTTCAACTGAAAAACCGTCAAGACGATGATGAATCCAATCAACCCGATGGAAATGAGCGTACCATACGGCACATTCTCCCCGTATAGCTGTAAGAAAAATAGACCGAATACGGCAAGCAACACAAAGACATAGGAGCGTGTCATTGGGACCTCCTGTTTTTTCTTAAGTGTATCAAGAACACATCGACTTGGCGATACGAAAAGGAAATCAGACGTAGAGCACGAATAAAGGGGGAGAGGTAAAGGAGGAATGTAGGATGGAACAAATCCAATTACATGAACTGACGATTGAAGGTGCGCATCGTGGGTATAAAGAAGGACAATTCACGGCGAGAGACGTGACCGCCTACTATTTAGGACGGATTGCGACGTATAATGAACGACTTCACGCCGTCATTCAAGTCAATCCGGACGCGCTGTTCGAGGCAGAGGCAGCAGACCGGGCCTACCGAAAAGGGGTACGCAAACCGCTACTCGGCATTCCCGTCTTAATCAAAGACAATATCGAGACGAACGGTCTGATGCGAACGACTGCAGGTGCTGCCGCGATGCGACATCATTTCGCCGCTCGAGATGCCGAGCTCGTCAAACGGTTGCGGGCTGACGGGGCCATCATCCTTGGCAAAGCGAACCTGTCCGAGTGGGCGAACTTTTTAACGGAAAATATGCCGAACGGCTGGAGTGCCGTCGGTGGACAGACGATGAACCCATACGGCGACGGGTTGGATGTCGGTGGATCAAGCTCAGGGTCGGCTTCGGCGGTCGCGGCAAACCTCACGCTTCTCGCAGTCGGGTCTGAGACGAGCGGTTCAATCGTCCATCCGAGTGTCCATAACAGCATTGTCGGGATCAAACCGACCGTCGGATTGATCAGTCGCTCCGGAATCATCCCGATTTCACGTTCTCAAGATACGGCGGGACCGATGGCGCGTACGCTTCGTGATGCGGTCATCGCCTTACAATCGATGTGCGGTGAGGATGAATCGGATCCCGCGACTCTCGAGACACCGGTCGGTCCCCCATACGTGACATGTCTCGATGTGAGGCAGGCGGTTGGGATGCGCGTCGGGTTCGTCAAACCGGACATTTCTGAAGAAGAAGTCGGATTGTACGAAGGCGCGCTCCGATTGCTACGGCAAGCCGAGGTCGAACTCGTCGAGGTCACGCTACCAAAGCATGAGGCGCTAGAACAGGCGGACATCCTGTTCGACGAATTCAAGCTCGGGGTCGAGGCGTATCTTGCCATCACGACCGTGCCGTTTAAAACGCTTTCCGATTTGATCGAGTGGAACTCGGAACATCCTGAATCGATTCCGCACGGTCAGACCATCTTTGAAGAAGCGAACGTCAAATCTGGAAAACTGACTGAAGCGAACTATCTCAACCGTCGCATCGAGGACGTCCGTCTCGCCAAAACGGAAGGGATTGACACATTGCTTGCGTCACATAAACTGGACGCACTCGTGCTGCCACATGACATGAACTATGACATGGCTGCAAAAGCAGGTCATCCGACGATTACAATCCCATATCAATTGAAAAAGAGCGGTGCCCCATTCGGTCTCTCGTTCACGGGGACGAGCTATGCGGAGCGTGATTTAATCCGAGTCGCTTATGCGTTCGAACAGTTCGTCACACGACCGACGCCTCCAGATTATTCGTAAGTTGCACCCGTCTCTCACGTCCGCTACAATGGTACGTATGCGGATTAGAGAAAGGACAGATTACAATGAAATCATCTATATACGGGTTGACGTTCGATCAACTCACAAACGAGTGTACGGAAGCGGGATACGGTGCCTTCCACGCACGTCAAGTTTGGGACTCGCTCTACATCGACCGGGTCAAATCGATGGACGACCTCAACGTACGTGATGAGGTGCGTGATTACTTAACAGAGAAATATGTCATCTCGACACAAGAACTGTTCGTCAAACAAGAAGCGGGCGACGGGACGGTCAAATTCTTACTTAAATTACATGACGGGCACTACATCGAGACGGTGCTCATGCGTCACAAATACGGACGTTCGGTCTGTGTGACGACTCAGGTCGGTTGTAACATCGGCTGTAGTTTCTGTGCGAGCGGCTTGTTGAAAAAGACGCGTGACTTGACGGCGGGTGAGGTCGTCGAGCAGATCATGACCGTCCAACACTTCCTCGATGAAGAGGGTGAAGGGGACCGCGTCAGCCATATCGTCGTTATGGGAATCGGTGAACCGTTCGATAACTTCGACAACTTGGTCGACTTCTTGCGTGTCGTCAAAGATGAGCGTGGACTTGCTATTGCTCCGCGTAAAATCAACGTGTCGACGAGTGGTCTCGCGGATAAGATCTACAAGTTCGCAGACCTCGACTTACGCATCAACTTGGCGCTCTCTCTACATGCGCCAAACGATGAATTACGTACTCGCATCATGAAAATCAACCGGGCGTTCCCGCTTGATAAACTCATGCCGTCGATTCGCTATTACGTCGAGAAGACGAACAAACGAATCACCTTCGAGTATATCCTGCTCTCGAAAGTGAACGATTTGCCGGAACATGCGGAAGAACTCGCCGACTTGATCGAAGACATCAAAGACAAGTCGTACGTCAACTTGATTCCATATAACCCGGTCAACGAGCACATCCAATATGAGCGAAGCACGCCTGAGGACATCATGGCGTTCTACGATATCTTGAAAAAACGTGGCGTCAACACTGGTGTCCGTCTCGAGCACGGGACAGACATCGATGCGGCATGCGGACAACTCCGCAGTAAGCATATGAACGTCGAAGGCGCGAAGTAAAAAAATGGCCACTCCGGGAGATTGAACTGAACCCTGAATGATAGACACTTGATAAAAAGTGCTCATTCAGGGTTTTTGACGTTTCCCTTTTTGGTCGAGCACGGTCGTGGCAAGTCGATTCGTTTCGAATAGATCTAACGATAGATGGTGGAGAAGATAATTTGTTCCGGCGACCAGGTCGCTCGCAGCTTCCCGATGATTGCCCGGCGCGTCTTGTCGTCGAGCTTCGTCGTTGTGTCACAATTGGCCTTCGACTTCTCGTAGCGGCCCCGTCTTGAGATGGACCAGATGGACATTCCGAGCTTCACATAGGTCTCTACTTCACACGTTTTATTGTGGTAAGGTGGTGTGGCTCATGAGATTTCCTATGTCTGAATATTTGTGTGGTAATTTCATTCGACACAAGGAAAGCGTCAAGGTTTTTTGTGTTCACTTTTGGCCGTTGCACTTAATTTTATAATTCATCATAAGTAAAACTTAACCCCACCACATGGCAACGACAAAGAATGACCAACTAACAACAAACGGGGCCGAAATAAATCCAATCATGATAAATCCCTGATACTGTATATAGTTAGAGTCTTTTATCTTAAAAACTATACGAAACATCAAGAACATGATGAAACTTAACAAATATAATATCCATCCTAAGATGCTCAACCCTGTTAGATAGTAAATCGGATAGATATCAACAATGTGATCACTTAAAAAGTAGGCGATCCCTTGACCGAAAACACACAATATTGTTGCTGTTAAAAGGCTGATAACCAATAAAAAGTAAGGATTCTTCATTCACTTTCCTCCTTTATTTTTCTTCTTGTTTTTTACCTGATACAGTATAAAATCTAGAGTTAAACCGTAAAACAATCCGATTATCACTCGAAGAAGATAGCCTCCCCACAAAATTTCGTCAGCTGATTCATCAAATATAAAACTTCGAAATGTTTCACTGTAAACCATATGATATAGGATTGGATCTAATCCGAAGAAAAAGAATAATAGGCCTTTATCATCCTGGTCGGTAAAATTCAAATAACAAACAAATATAGAGACTAACACAAACCAAAAACTAAATGTTTTAATAATTTTCAAGGAAATACCCCCTTCTCTTTTCAGCTTGCACTATTGATAAGTGTAATTTTACACCATAGTTGTAATTTTACCAATACCAAATATTGTGAAAATCCTAATGAATATTCACCAACAATTTTCCATAATGATGATCTAATTTATCTCAATGGCACTTTCATTAAAACAATCAATAATTTATGAAGAATAAGTGTTTTTCTTTGTTTTGTGTTTAAGAAAGATAGCATTCATTCCTATTAAATTTTTAAAAAGTCGAAAAAAACATTAAAAGTACTAAGTACAAACGAACCAATAAAAAAAGTACTAAGTACAAACGAACCAATAAATTTATAAAATGAAAAACTCTTGTAACTAGATAATTTTCAAAAGTTATTATGAACGGATTAGAGCGCCGGATATTCGCCATTGTCGTTTGCCCAAGGTAATAGATCTATATGCGGAAACACATTACATCTATATGATTGCGAAGGATACGTGATAAATGACTAGCCTTCTTTGCTTTGTGACACTCCTATACAGAATTGTTTCCAGCAACGAACACAAACAGCGGAATATAAAAGAGATGACCCCGGAGCAATACCGGAGCCATCTGATTGCCGTATAGAATTCGAGTTACTCAGTCCATAAAACTGGGCTCGTTTAAACGAAAAGGCCGTTCGTTTACCGTTTTTGCCCGACATATTGAATCACAGCAGATTCGCCGTGATGAAGCGTGCCTTCTTCTCGCCAGACGACCGTCTCATGTAAGACGAGCGGTACGAAATCGTCCTCTAGTTGGTGGAACATCTCTTCGGTGTAAAGAAGTGAGGCGTCGTTTGGTCCACCTGTCCCGTAAGCGAGTTGATGTGTAGAGTAGACTTCACTCAGGAACAAACCACCAGGTCGAAGTGTTTGTTGGATACCCGTAAACACCTTTTCTCTGACGTGTGGAGGAAAGTGGCCAAAGATACAGATGACCATGTCATACGCCTTGTTTGGCCAATCGGCTTCATTCAAGTCGATCTGTTTCGTCTGAATGGACACGTTTCGTGACGTCGCCAATCGTTTCGCTTTGTCGATCCCTGCTATAGAAACGTCCCATATCTCGACTTCAAAGCCGAGCGTGGCGAGCCACACCGCGTTTCGACCTTCGCCCTCCGCGATGGCCAATACACGTTTTCTTTCAGGTTGATGAGACGTGACCCATTCGCGTAAAAATTCGTTTGGCTCTGTCCCATACACATACTCTTCCGAACTAAATCGTTCATCCCATTTCGACAAGCCATTCACTCCCTCGCTACGTTTCTTTCACTATAGCAAAACGAACGGACGACGGTGAAAATCCAACACGATTTTCTGGATTCATGCATAGTCCCAATGCGAGAGGGGAATAGATTTCTGAACTAATGGATAGAGTGGAGGCTAAGTGATGGAGAAAGTAGATGCGTCGTTGTGGATTCGTGTACGAAATACGCTTGGTGAAGGTCCGTGTTGGGATGCCGAGCTGAAGCGGTTTTATTGGGTAGATATCGAAGGCCATACATTGTGGTGGTATGACGAACGTGAGGATGAAATCTCGTCGTTTGAAGTCGGGAAACAAGTCGGTTTCGTCATTCCGAAAGTGACGGATGGCGTTGTCCTTGGTTTGAAGGACGGCATTTATGAGTGGGATGAGATCAATCGGGACTTGAAGAAGATTGTCGAGTTGGATGATCCGGACGGTCAATTGCGGTTCAATGACGGAAAAGCCGATCCATACGGTCGAATCTTCGCCGGAACACTTCATCTCGAAGACAAAGAGAATCAAGCGACATTGTATCGTGTCGATCGGGATGGTACGACGACGACACTCATGGATGAGCTCACACTTTCGAACGGGTTGACGTGGTGTCCTGACCATTCCGTTTTTTATCATATCGATACACCGACTGAAACGATTCGCCAATATGATTTCGATTTGAAGGCGGGTACGTTATCAAATGGAAAGGTCGTCATCGATTTTGCGGACGAGGATGGCTTCCCGGATGGTATGACATCAGATACGGAAGGATGTTTATGGATTGCGCATTACGCCGGAGGTAAAGTATCTCACTGGAATCCATCAACCGGTGAAAAGCTGTTAGAAGTTCACGTTCCTGCACCGAATGTCACATCCTGCGCCTTCATCGGGGATGGGCTCAATCGATTGGCCATCACGACGGCTCGTGAGGGGATGGATGAGGAAGCGTTAGCCGAATATCCGGATGCTGGATCGGTATTTATCATCGATACAGAGGTGAAAGGGATGCCGCTTTATCGCTTTGGGCGTTGAGGAGGACATGCAATGGTGAAACGACTGTTAGTTCGAGCGGGTATTGGGTTGGCAGTTGCGGCAGCGGTCAAGATGGGGATTCAAAAGTTGCAAGAAAATCGAGCGCGGGAAGAAGATCATTCTTATCTCGACCCAAAATGGGACGAGGTGCCGAGTGTCGATTCTGACAAGGACGAGGATGAGGTCGGGTTGACGCAACTCGACTCCATCTATCGGGCGGAGTGGCAAGCGAACGCCTATCCACGCTCGGAAGCAGAACGAAAAGCGTTGGAAGAATAAGAGCATGTTTTTCAAAACACGTCCGTATGGCGTGTTTTTTGTTGACAAATCGAATCAGTCATTTCAATATATAAAAAGTAATGATTACGATTTAATGGAGGTTCATCAATATGAAACGAATTCCAATTACAGTACTCTCGGGTTATCTTGGTAGCGGAAAGACGACACTGCTCAACCACATCTTACATAACCGGGAAGATAAAAAATATGCGGTCATCGTGAACGATATGAGCGAGTTGAACATCGATGAGAAATTGATTGAACAGGGTGGTTTCTCCCGTACCGATGAAAAATTAGTCGAACTCTCGAACGGGTGCATCTGTTGTACCCTACGTGAGGATTTGCTGACAGCGGTCTATGAGTTGACAAAGGATCGCGACCTCGATGGCATCATCATCGAGTCTTCTGGTATCTCTGAACCGATTCCCGTTGCGCAGACATTCACGTATGCCGATGATGCGCTCGGAATCGATTTGACGAGCCGTGTCTATATCGATGCGATGGTCACTGTCGTCGATGCGTACCGTTTCTTCAAAGATTTCAATTCTGGTGAATCGCTCATGGAACGTCAACAAGCCGTCGATACAGGAGATGTCCGTGAAGTCGTCGACCTACTCGTCGATCAAGTCGAATTTGCGGATATCATCGTGTTGAATAAGGCAGACCGGGTGTCTGAAGCGGAACTGCAGGAGATGAAGGGGCTACTTAAGACACTCAACCCAAGCGCCCGATTATTGACTTCAACGTACTCCGACGTTGCGTTAGACGATCTACTCGATGTCCAGTTGTTCGATTTCGATCAGGCGATGCGTGCGGCGGGATGGATTCAAGAACTTGAGGCAGAAGAACATACGCCGGAAACGGAAGAGTATGGCATCAGCTCGTTCGTCTACCGTCGTCGTCGACCGTTCCACCCTGAGCGTTTGATGAATTGGATGGAGCATTACCCTGAAGAAATCGTCCGCGCCAAAGGCTTCTTGTGGATCGCGTCACGGAACGACCTTGCCTGTCTCTTCTCCCAGGCCGGATACGCATCGACGCTCGAACATGCCGGTCGTTGGTTAGCGACCCTTCCCGAGAGTGAACGAGAGGCCATGTTCTCCTCAGAACCGGAACTGCGCGAGGACTACATCGAGCCGTACGGAGACCGACAGAACGAATTGGTCCTTATCGGTCAACGGATGGACCGGGATGCGGTCGAGCAATCACTTGACGCCTGTTTGTTGACGGATGAGGAGATGGTAGCGGAGTGGGATTCGTTCCATGACCCACTTCCTGGTACTGGCCAACTCGTCACCTATTCAGATTGACCGTTTACAAACTGACGAAACATCGCTATACTGTGACTGCATAAGTAACCGCATATCAATGACTGCACTAGGGGTGCTTCGGCTGAGATGTGAGCATGGCTCCGATCCCTTATAACTCGATCCAGGTAATACTGGCGTGAGGAAGTGCGGCACTTTCTCTATGCAAGTTTGTATAGATTTTGTTGCTGCATTCTCATGAATGCGGCTTTTTTTATGCAAACACATATAGAGGGGGAAACAAGATGAATGAATCATGTGGCACGAGTCCGATTGTAGGATTTCGCTTCACGCTTAGCCCGATGACAGATGACTTTGTCGGGACGATCAAAGGGGCATTGAAAGGAACGAATATGACGGGTGTGTGGCGACATACGGATGACGTGTCGACCGTGATCCGAGGTCGCGCCGAGCACGTGTTCGACGTCGCACGGACCGTCTTAAGCCTGGCTTCGGAGGAAGGACGCCATGTCTCGATGAGCGGAACCTTCTCTGTCGGATGTCCGGGAGATTCGGCAGGGGATGAGGTGCTCGAGGCACCACCACAACCACTGAATGGAATTTCAAGAGAACAGTATGTCTCGTCACAGTTCGCGCTTTATCCGATGGGGGCGGAGAACTATATGGATCTCATCTATGAAGAAATCGAGCAAGCGAAACAGGCGGGTGTCTATAATGACTCCATGCACTACGCGTCAGGCATTCATGGGAACTTGGATGATGTGTTCTCGTATTACGAGTCGGCGTTCAACCGGACACGCGAGAAGAATCGACACGTAGTCATGACGGTGACGTTCAGTGTGAACAGTCCGTCACATGGAGGACAACATGCTTAAATCGTGGAAATTGAAAGAGGTCGTCCTCGTCTCCGTATTGTCTGTCGTCTTTGCCGTCGTCTACTTATTGTTTGTTCATATCGGGAACTTATGGGCAGGGTTGATTGGACCGATCGCCTATGAATGGATTTTCGGTATCTGGTTCATCGTGTCAATCATCTCGGCGTATATCATTCGGAAGCCAGGTGCGGCCTTCATCTCGGAGGTGATGGCAGCGACGATTGAAATGTTGATTGGGAATGCGATCGGACCGCGCATCATCTTGGTCGGCATCGTCCAAGGTCTTGGGGCGGAAGCAGTCTTTGCGATGACAGGTTATCGTCGATACGAGCTTTGGGTTCTCATGCTTGCTGGATTTGGCTCGGCCGTCACGAGTTTCGTGTACACTTACTTCATGAGCGGATTTGCGATGCTTGAACCAGGATATGTAGCGACGATGTTCGGGCTGCGGGCGGTCAGTGGCATGGTCATCGCAGGAATCGGTGGGAAGTTGCTCAGTGACCTGTTGCTCAAGACGGGGTCGCTTCGTGGCTATGCGATCGCTCGGAGTGGGAACGTCCATGGTTGAAACAGAATCGCTTTCATTCCGATTCCCCGAAAGTCTGGACACCATCTTAAAAGATGTGTCACTATCCATAAAACCTGGACGCACGATTTTGACAGGAGCGAGCGGAAGCGGGAAGTCGACTCTGCTCGCGCTGTTAAATCGTCTCTATCCAGAGAATTGTGATGGAATCCTGGAAGGCAGACTCGAACTACTGGGATGCTCTCACGACGACTACGCACCAGGCGAGATCAATCAGCGGGTCGGGACGGTATTCCAAGACCCGGACACGCAGTTCGTGATGGAACGGGTGGAAGAGGAACTCGTCTTCACACTCGAAAATTTGCGGACGCCGGTCGAGGTCATCGATCAGCGCGTGACGGAGATTCTCGAGTCACTCCAACTGACCGATTACCGAAATCGTCACATCGATTCCTTGTCAGGAGGGGAGAAACAGCGGATCGCCGTCGCTTGCGCTATGGTCGGACAACCGGAATGGTTGCTTCTCGATGAGCCGTTGACACACCTTGATCCAGTGACCGCGAATCGATTTGTCGACTGGCTCGATCACTTGGACAACGTGAACGTCATCGTTGTCGAACATCGCGCGCACTTGTGGGGAGACTTTTTTGATTGGCACATCGAACTCGATCAAGGACGGATTGTACGGAACAAGCCGTTTCAACCGGTCGATGATTTTTCATTCACACGATCGTCATTGCCACGACAAGCAGTCGAACACTATGTGGTCGACGAGGTGCAGCGTGACACATTTCGATTAAAAGGACTGACCCTAAAAGCTCGGATCGGGGAAGTGATTGCCATATTAGGACCAAATGGGAGTGGAAAGTCGACGTTTTTACGAAGTTTGACGGAGTCTGATCGCCGGGTCGGACTCGTCCCTCAATCTCCGGAACACTTATTTTTCATGAACTCGGTCGAGCAAGAGCTACAGTTTGGTCATGAGGAATCGATTGATAACGTACTAAAGGAGCTATCCCTCGAGGATAAACGAGTCCTCCATCCATTGTCACTCAGTCATGGACAGAAGCGACGACTCGCCGTCGGGATCCAGTTACTCTCCGACAAACAGTTGCTTGCCTTCGATGAACCGACGGCTGGCCAAGATGAACCATCACTCCATGCACTAGAGATTTTGATGAAGCGACATGCGGCAAAGGGACAGACGATCCTGTTCGTGACCCATGACTTATCGTTCGCCAATATCGCCCATACGTTCTATTTGATGAAGGATGGGGAACTCTCAGGACCATTCGGGGATGAGCTTTGGGAGGACACGGAGAGACTTCGTCATTATCGACTAGCGGGAGGACGACAACGATGTCACTCCATGATATGAATCCGACAATCAAGTTCGGGACGATGACAATCATCATGTTCGGGCTTGCCTTGTTTTATAACCCTTGGACCCCGCTCGTCATCATCGTCGGTACGTTGACGATTCAATTGCTGGCGACGGACGTGTGCTGGAAGAAGTGGAGCCTGTTTTTGATTCCTTTTCTCGTCACGGCGCTCGGGACGTTTTGGACGACACTCGTGTTTGGGAAGGAGCTCGGGGGCGAGACGTGGGTAACCCTTCTCGGTCAAGATATCTCAAAAGAAGAGGCGCGCGTCGCTACGTCTCTTAGTCTCCGTGTATTGGCGTTCACCGTATTGTCGCTCCTCTTCATGTTGACGACCGATTCGAAACGTTTCGTCATGAGTTTGATGCAACAGGCGAGGCTTTCACCGACGATTGCCTACAGCGCGCTCGTCGGATTCCGCTTCCTTCCGTTGATGCAACGGGAGATGTATCAGCTTCAATACGCGCATCGTCTTCGCGGCGTTCCGCTCGATACGAAATGGGAACGGATTCGTCATGTACCGAAACTCCTTCTCCCGCTGTTGGCAGGTTCGATCCGACGTGCGGAACGGGTCGCCTTCTCTATGGAGGCGAGGGGTTTCACGAGTGGGAAACGGACCGTCTATGAGCGGATTGACGTCAAACCGTCCGATTACATATGGTCCGGTATATTCTTCACACTGTTTGGCCTTTCCATTTGGATCGGCATATGAAAAGACGACTCACGGAGAGTCGTCTTTTTTCGTTTCTTTCACGATGCGAAACTTCGGTTTGACCGATTCGTTGTTGAACGCCTCGAGAACGGTATTCTCGTTTGCCATTCGAATCTGTTGTGGCTCGCCTTTTGCTGTCGTACCGATGCAATACATGTTCGCTTCATAATCCGCAAAGAGCGATTTGTAAGATGTCGCGTGGTGCATCAAGCGACCTGGAGACCCCCAACCGACGATGATCATCCCGCCGCTTGCTTCTACCTCTTGTAACGTCTCTTCGACGTAATGGTAGTTCGTCTCATCGAGTTGAGACTCCACGTATGGAAGGTTGTCATTGATGGCGAGTGTCGGGACGAGACTGATGACCCGCATTTCTCGAATCGGTTGTGACAAATGATTTTGCATCAACATATAAGCACGCTGTGTCGTCGTGCCAGACAAAAAGGCATCGCTCATCCGCGGCGAGTAAATAATGACGGCGCATATGACGCCATCCTCCACATCGGTGAACTCATACGTTCGCATATAGCGTTTCGTTTTATCTTCATTGAAGATTGATTTGACGCGGATGGTTACTTCTTCTACATGCGTGTTCATTTCCATTCCTCACTTTTTCATGTAAGCATCAGCCGAGCGATTTAAACCACTCGACATATCGAATCGTGTAATAAGCAACTCGTTGACTAAGCGTATCACGCTCATCAGGCATGAACGTCACGCTTGATTCATAGTTCTCGAAGTACGTCATGACATCATTGACATATTGCTCACTTCGATTGTATTCGAAGATAGCGTTTCGGACGGATGTGACTGAATCTGTCTTTTTTCCACCGTGTTCACTTAAATAATACGCCGCCGTGTGCGCAGAATCAACTAGACTATGTGGGTCAGCTTTTCCATCGCCGTTCCCGTCGCGACCGAGTCCGCCATACTGTTCAATCAAGGCAAGGTCCGTCAAATCCACTTCGTCTTCTGGGACATCGCCTTTTTGGTCATCGGTATCATATTCCCAACCGAGCCAAGTACGGGGCATGAATTGAAAAGGTCCGATCGCGCCGACAGACGAACGCATCGACGAACTGTGTGAGAAGATGGTCTCTACACGGTGAACGGCAGCCAGTAGGCGCCAGTCCACGTCATATGTTTCAGCAGCGTCTTGATAGACGGCCAGATGTGTGTTCGGAACACCGTTCTCTCCATAATAGGTTCGATACAATCCATTGTTCACTTTATCATGTTGACCGAGCCAGCCGACTGCCCCGAGCAAAAGCACGAGCACAATAATGAAACCGGTCAGTCGCAGCATCATACGTTTCAAGATACCGCCTCCTAGCTTTTAGACAATACCCGAATAGTGTAGCATATAGCTAAGAGGAAGGACAGGAGTGGATATGGATGCTTGAACGTTTGATTTTTACAGCCATTATCGGCTACATGCTGATCGTTCAAATCTTCAATGCCAAATTGATTCGTCCCTTGATTGAAACGAGAGGACGGGCATGGGTATATGAACAAACCGTGAAATCGGCATGGGGGCTGACCTTGTTGATTGTTGCCCTCATCTTTTTATTTCAAGTACCGCCATCAGAAGTCGGATTGAGGTTCGGACCAGAAGCGGGGAACGAACAGGCATGGCAAGTCTTTTACTTGTCATGCATCCTAGTCACCGTGACACTCGTCTTTTATCTGTTGGTCAAAACATCAGCACGTCTCCGACATGTGTTACGCCCTTACTATGAGCTCGATTTAGAGAAGATGCTACTACCCCGGACAAAAGCAGAAGAACAGGCTTGGAACGCCGTCTCGGTCACGGCTGGCGTGACCGAGGAATTCATATTCAGAGGAGTCCTGCTATACACGATTTCCCTCTATATCGAGGTGCCGGATGTGACTCTCGCCTTAATCGGGGGCGCCCTTTTCGGTATGGCCCACGCCTATCAAGGGATAAAGGGAGTCTTCACGACAGGGATCGTTGGATTCGGACTAGGTATCCTCTATTTAGGGATGGGTGTCCTTTGGCCGGTCATGGTGTTACATGTGCTACTTGATTTGATTGCCGGTCCAATCCATGTCGATGCAAAAAGCGAGTGACCGCCTCCTCATACGCAGGAGCGTCCTTGATCATGCAATCGGTATGTTCTGCGCCATCAATCAATACCAAGTCGTTCTTCCGGTTCAATGCATTCATTTCGACCGACATCCACGTCGGGACGAAATCATCTTTTGAACCATGTACGAATAGGATTGGGGTCGTCGTTTCCGTGACGGCCTTTTTTGGTTGGACTTGTCTCATCGTGAACCCGGCACGAGACCAAAGGAAATAGTCGATTCCCGGTAAAATGAGCTCGGCTGGGATGTGGTGTAACTCTCTCAGTTGATAACGCATCAATTGTTTCATATCGTCAAACGGACATTCTGCGATGACGAAGTCGACGTTCGTGAGCGGAGTCGTCTGCAAGACGGTGGCCGCTCCCATCGAGACGCCGTGAAGCCCGACTTGATCGACTGTTTCCTCTGTCTTCAACCAGTCCACCCAGTCGATCATATCGACTTTTTCATGGAAACCATATGAGGCATAAATTCCTTCGGACTCCCCGTGTGAACGTAAATCGACGGCAAGCAGGTTAAAGCCGAGACGATGGAACATGGCGAGGTGAGGGGCCATGAAACTATGTGATGCGGTATATCCATGTACGAACACAATCCATTTTGTTGACCCCTCATTCCGATAGATACGCCCGTAGAGGCGGTACTCATCACGAGATTGAATCGAGACATGCTCGAACGGTACGTCATGATAAAAGTTGCGATCTTCGTCCGAATATGGAGCGAGTAACATCTCCGGAGTCTTTCGTTTGCCCCGCGTCATTCGTTTGAAGGCATAGTAGCTGACCGCGTAGTAGCCTGTGAAAAGTGATGCCAATCCAATTTTCCATTTTCGTTGCATTAATACCGACTCCTTTCAACGTTATTGTACCCGAAACGAATCGATACGGTCCTGTTTTCTTATATAAGGAGAGGGCATACAGAACATAATCGTGTGAATATCAGGAATCAAGGCACATGGAAAGGCATGATCTTGAACGATACGATGGAGTGACAACAGCAGGAGGGTGGGGACATCTATATGGAGAGGTCAAAGATCTATCGAATGATACAAATGGTGTTGAGCGACAGAAAGGGGATGCTTGAACGGGGAGTAACGTTCTCGTGGACGATTGAAGGAGATGAACGAATCATCGGACTCGTATTTGATGTTATTCTCGACCGTTATTTTCTATATAATCAAACAAGCCTCCTCACCGAGGTACAAGAGATTGCGCGTCTAGTCGAATGTCGACCAGAGGAAATCGTTCGCGCACTCTCCTGTCTTTCGGGGATTCGACTCGAATCGAATCATATCATCGAACGATTGATGAACATCGAAGAGGCGACCATTTCGGAGAACGGATCAATCCTTGTCGCCATTCGCCTTGGAGGATGGCTCACTCATCAATTGCATCAAATTGGTCGTGATGCCCTTCTTCCTTGTTGAGCTCGGTCAAGGTACCGTCAATCACGCGAAGGACGCGATCACACACATCGAGCATGCGTTCATCATGTGTGATGACGACGACACGTCTCCCTTCTTCATGCGCTTGTTTGGCCAATAACGCCATCACACGGCGTCCATTCTCATAATCAAGACTCGCCGTCGGTTCATCTGCCAAAATGAGTTGCGGGGAGTTGATCAAGGCACGTGCGACGGCGACACGTTGCTTTTCACCTCCCGACAATGTCGACGGGAGATGATGCAGGCGGTGTCCTAAGCCGAGGTCGGTCAATAGTTGTTTCGCATCTATCTGTCTCTTCTCCTGAATCAGCTCAAGTTGCTCGAGCACCGTCAAGTAGGGAATCAGGTGGGCCTGCTGAAACACGAACCCGACTTCATGTAGACGTAACAGACGACGTTGTTCCTCATCTAATTCGAATACGTCCCGTTCGTTCATCAAAAATGCTCCTTGATCTGGTTTTCGCAATAGACCGAGGATATATAACAATGTACTCTTCCCGCTACCACTCGGACCGACGATGGCAACGCATTCCCCTGGCGATACATGTAACTCGATGTCATTCAATACGAGCTGACCGTCAAACTGATGTGATACATGGATTAACCTCATGATGCTTTTCCTCCTATGATTTCAATTGCGTCGACTTGACGTAGTTTCCATAACGGTAACAACGCGCCAAGAACAGATAAGAAAATGAACATGGATCCGAATAGCGCGACATGACCGAAGTCGACGAGAAACGGTAACGATGATGGAATCAACGCATCGACGACGTACATGAACCCGATCGATGTGGCGACTGCGGCAGATACGATGACGATGACCTGAAAGAGCAGTGCCCGTCCGATGATTCGAGGAGAGAGACCGATTGCCTTCAGAATTCCGAGTTCAGGTAACTTTTGAAGCGTGAACAAATAAAAGAATGCGGTCAAAATAAACGTTCCGATCACGAGTAGAAAAGCACGCATCATCGTGAATGTGCTTTGCTCGGCACTATATCCAGGAACCGACTCAATCAAATCTTGTTGACTCATGACGAGCGGATTGGACATCGTGGATTCCGTTCCAATCTCAGCCGATACATATGGACGTTGTTCGGAGTAATCCAAATAATCGAACCACGTCTCGTTCGTCGTGTAAATCACCGGTCCATGACTGTAGCGTCCAGGCGCCTCACCGGCGATCGTAAAACGATATTCGGACGCAAAGTCGGTCAACGTGTCACCTGTTCCAAGCTGTTCTGAAAGACTTGGGTCAAACAAGACTTCACCTGTTTCTAGATAAGTACCTGGGCCAATATTACTTCCACTTGGAAGGGCGAATAGCGTGACCTCTTCTTTTTTTCCATCAATCGTGACCGTGAGCTGTCGGACGCTCATCGTTTCGTTTGAAGTATCCGCTGTGACGTCTATAAACGATCGTGTCAATTGACCTTCTGAGTCCGGATCAAGTTGATACGTCGTAGCATTCAATTCGTGCAAGGCAGAACCGTTATCATATGCGAGCCCGTCTGCTAGCCCTGTGATGAGTGTCGTCAACATGACAATCAATAATGTGATCACGAACAACATGGAAAACTTTCTTTTCTGTCTCCACATCTCTTTCCAACCTAACTGCATAAAAAAACCTCCTTCAAGTGCTGATGAAGGAAGTGTACGTAATCAATATGAACAGAATATGAACGACATCAAAAATGTAAATGAACCGTGGTGCCGGTTCCGAGGTTTGACTCGACTGTGATGTTTCCGCCATGTAGGTCGATGATATCTGAGGTGATGGCAAGACCGAGACCAGTCCCTTGAGTCGTTCGAGCCGTGTCCCCGCGATAGAAGCGGTCGAACAGGTGCTCTTTTGTCTCGTCGTCCATCCCAACCCCTTCATCCTTAACCGAGATGACGATACCTGGGTCGACGGTACAGGTGATGTGGATGGTGCCTCCATCATGTGAAGCATGAACGGCGTTCATCAATACATTGTTCCAAACTTGTGCGAGTAGAACCGGGTCACTCTTCAAGACTACGTCTTGTGGGATGTCGGTAACGACGGCGATCCCTTTTTGATCAAGAATGAAAGCGTTCGTTTGAATGACTTCGGATACCGATTGAAGCACATTCACGTTCGTCTCGAGAATCGGGGGATTTTCATCCAATCGTGATAAAAGCAGCAGTTGTTTCGTCAATTGGGATAGACGCTTCGTCTCCTGTTCGATGACACGCGCATATTCTCTTGATTCACCTTCCGTACCGTCAGCTAATTTTTCTGCATAGCCACCTAGGGAGGTCAAAGGAGATTGAAATTCATGGGAGACATTCGAAACGAATCGTCGCTGTCTCGCTTCGGTACGATCGATCTCATTTGACATGTTTTGAAATTGTCGTGCCAACGTTCCGATTTCATCTTGACGCTCGACGGGGAGATGTTCCGGAGCTTTACGCATGGCGACGGATGTGGTCGCATTCGTGAGCGTCTGTAACGGGCGGATCAGGGACCTTGTCGAGATGGCAATCAAGCCAAATGCCAAGAGGGTGACGAGTGCGAAAAATAGACCGACGAACAGATGTAACTCGCGGATTTGGGCACTCAAATCCGGACGAATAAAGATGACGTCCCCGTTTTCAAGTGTAAATCCATATGTGTTCGTCAGTTCGTTATCGAACAATCCGAGCAAGAAGAGATGAAACGGAAAGTCACGCATTCCCTGATATGGAGCCCCGTTCCGAACGGATTGAATCACTGTGTCAGAGATAGTCTCATCCCGAAAGGCACCGCCAAAACGTCGACGTTCGTCAGTCGCATCCACGACGACCAGTTGATATCCGGTCGCAGCTAAGAAAGTATAGAAGGCATCATAGTCTAAATCGGTATGGTTCTCGACATACGACTCCGCTATTTTGGCGACCCGTTCCGTCTTCTCGCTATAGGAAGGTTGCCACCACTTGTAATAAGCCACATTGCTGATCAACAGGGAGATGGCTCCGGATAGAAGTAAAATCAAGAACATCGTGACGATGATTCGCGTGTAGAGTGTCTTCATCCGTTCACCTCGAGCGAGTATCCAACACCTCGTACGGTTCGAATCGACAAAGCAGGGTGATCGAACCGATTACGAAGTCGCTTGATATGAACATCAACTGTTCGCTCATCCCCCTCGAAATCAAATCCCCATACCAAATCAATTAACTCCTCACGACGATACACTCTTCCCGGAAAAGAGGCGAGTTGAAATAATAGTTCAAACTCTTTTTTAGGGAGATAGAACAGCTGACCCTCAAGCGTCACCTCGTATTCTCTTAAATCGAGTCGAAGAGGACCAGCTTGAATTTGTGAAGCGGCCGAACGTTGATAACGTCGCGAGACGGCTTGCAATCGAAAGAGTAACTCCTCATGGATGAAGGGTTTGGTCACATAGTCGTCTGCCCCATGAACGAATCCTTGACGCTTATCCTCCCATTCATCGAGAGCGGTTAGTAAAATGACGGGAATATCGAGAGTCGCCTTGAGTCGTCGACACAATTCACGACCGTCAAGCCCTGGGAGCATGATGTCGACAATCGCGGCATCGATTGGTTGCATCGTGAAACGTTCTTCGCCTGTGTTCCCGTCGGTCGCTGTCAACACCTCATGACCCGCATCCTCGAACGTTTCTTTCACAAGGCGTAAAATGGAGGGGTCGTCTTCTACGATGAGTATACGCATAGCGGTCGTTCCTTTCCTAAATAGGTTCGACACGAAACGAGGTGACCCATGCGGAGTCACCTCGAATCGTATCAGCTTTATTGCTTCGTCATCTCTTGATGAAGGGCACGGAGGGCGCGGATGAACGCATCCTTAAAGTATTTGTCTTCTTGAGTCTCTAATGTTTGGATGGCCTTTTGGTCACCGTTACTCGCTTTGACGAGAAGATTCACGACTGTTCCCCAGCGTTTCACATGTTCTGGGCGAGGGTGGTTCAACGCGGTCGTCAGCGTGAACCAATACGGTTGATCGCGCCGCTGCAACGTGGCAATCATCCGTTTGGCAAGGAGCGCTTCTTCTTCAGAAGGGATTGTTGCCGTGGCGAACCAACCGAGCATCGAAGCGCTCATCGATTCAAGTTCTTGTTTCATTGCAGGTTCGATTGGCATCCGTCCGAAGTCTGTCACGTTGACAAATACCAATCGGTCTTTCGGGTCAATATGTGTGATCCATCCTGACACTGACTTCAGCTTTTCACGTTCTTTTGACTGGGCTTTACACGTATACCCTTGAAGTTTTCCGATGTAGATGCGGAATTGTCCACGGTCGACATGTTTGTCCACCTTGAACTCGATTTCTTGTCCTGCTTGAAACGGTTGATTCCGTTTATTCAACGTCTGACCCTTTTTCAATTCGGGTCGTTTGGAAATATGACGCAATGCTTCTTGTTCAGTCCGATCATCCAATGTCCAAAGGTTGTGAGGGGTCACGTTTTTAAAACGATGACGCCGGACGTAGATGTATTGGTCGAGTGCGTCGATCGCGTCTGCGGAAGTGGCAGTTCCATTCAAATAGTCATCAGCGATATCACGTAAGGTGAGGGATTCGAGACGATCGATATGTCCTGAATAGGGAACGCTTCCGACAACAAATAACGCGGTCGCAATCAACTCACTTTCTCGAGGGGTCAGCGGTCGTTTGGCCATGGTGCACTTCCTCTCTTAATTCATATGATTAGTATAACAAAAACAGTTAGAATGTTGTGAACTCAACTGCGATTTGGAAAAAAATGAGGAATGGACAGGATTCCCACCATTTATCTCGAATAATGACTTGTAGAGAATCGGATGTAGGAATGAAAAAGTGAGGTGAGGCAATGAAGCTCTCCATCGAATCTGGGGATTATGTCGTATTGATTGAAATCAATAAAGAAGTACTCAAATGTGCATCCCTTGAGGAAGCCGATCAGGCAGATCGTCTGCGATATGAACTCGTTGGTCGGATGAGCGAACGCTTGCCAGCAGAAGTCATCGTTCCGTCGATCATCGATTACATTCGCTTCGGAAGCGGATATATCGGAGATCGTATCGTCTGGGACGCTGAAACGGAGTCTTTTTTTTGCCAGCAGTTTGAGACCATTGACGGGTCTCCACTTGGAGAGGACCTCGAGGGATTCCGTCCCGACCCAAGCCGGGTGGAACTGGCGCGCTACTATACGTACTTGACGATTGGACGGATTGTCGAGTTTGATATGCTGCACCCGGATGAGCCGAGCTATTGGTAAACTTAGCGACAACTTTTTATTCAAAAAAAGGGAAATCTAATCCAAAGTTTGAGATAATGGAGTCACTTTATCAGTTTGGAATGGAGCGGAAGGAATGAAAAAGATTGCCCTTTTGACAGCGATTGCCCTTTTACTGCCGGTCGGAGTAGATGCAGCACAGCCGGTCATCCTTAAGAAACATGGTTACGTCGTCTCAGAACCACAAGTCACGAGCCAATATTATGTGAAGCAAATCGGTATGGATTTGGCGTGGAATAAGACGAGAGGCGCAACTGATATCGTTGTGGCGCTGATTGACTCGTCAGCTGACCGTAATCATACGGATTTGAAGAACGTTCCTCGTGTCGTCAATTCCATGAAAGGTCCATACACTGCGGATATTCATGGCACACATACCGCTGGGATCATGGCCGGGAAACATAACCGTTTTGGGATCGCCGGACTCGCGCCGAACGTCCGCTATCACTTTTATAATGTGTTTTACGGGGTGAATTCAGATAAAACAGACTCCTGGACGGTCGCCAATGCAGTGGATACGGCTGTAGCGAAAGGGGCAAACATCATCAACCTCTCGCTTGGAGGGGATGATTATGATAGTCGTTTGGCCACATCGATTAAACGGGCAAGGGCGAAAGGGGTCATTATCGTCGCATCATCTGGAAATGATCGAAAACAGACGATCAATTTTCCTGCAAACATGAAAGAGGTAATCGCGGTCGGTGCAATCGATTCTAGACATCGTCTCGCGAGCTTTAGCAATATGGACGATCGTGTCAAAATCGTGGCGCCAGGTGTGAACATCCTCTCTCTAGGAATCAATAACCGCTTTATCTTTATGGACGGGACCTCGATGGCGGCACCGATGGTCACGGCGAGCCTCGCGCTCGTCAAATCGATCAATCCTTATTTGACACCTGGTGAGATCGACCAGTTGATTGCGAAGATGCCAAAAGCCTCCGGAAAGTCTTATACGGAATTGAATGCGATGAAACTGCTAGAGGCAACGGCTCGCCCTATTCATATCTCTGCCCCTTCGGTGTGGAAGAGTCGATACGTGAATGATGTCAAGTTGAGTGTCATGAACCATTCGAACTTAAAGTCCTCGTTCACACTGTATCAAGGGAACAAGAAAGTCAAGACACTTACTCCAAATCGGTCGTTCACGATGTATTCGAGTGGAGATTGGCTACCGAGCGGACAATACCGCATCGTCGGTCAAGTAACGGACGGAAAACATAAGCGCTACACGAGCCGAACGATTGATTATGTCAACACGTTGAAGACGGCAGTTTCTGTGAAGGTGTCGGAGGAAGGGACGTTCACGATTCATACGACACGAAAAGGGACGGTCACGGTACTTGATTCAAATGGGAAGGTCTTATACGAAGCGCTCCACATCGCCGGGACATTTCCGGTAAGAGGGAATACGACACAGAAGCTGACGGTCATTCTTAAACCGACGGACCTTCGCGAAAAAGTGGTGACGACATCTTTTGAGCCACCGATCATCGAAGACGAGCCTCCGGTCACAGAGACCTTGTAAGACAAAAAGCCGCCTGCTCCTAACGGAGAGACGGCTTTTTCTATTTAATCGATGGTGATGGCTTCTCCACACCAACGGATACTCGCTTCTAATACGTTCCCTTGGTCATCAATATGCTCGAAACTGAGTTTCCCATCTCGGATGATTTCGCAAAGACCGACTCGGACACGGTCGCTCCAAGCGCGACGCGTCTCATGCGTTTCATCGAACACTGGAATGGCGTCCGGGAAGCGCTCCTCGAGATGTGCTAAATTGTGATGGTCAAAATGATAAGGTCGTTTCGAGAGTTCGTTCGGTGCCTTGATGTCGAACGGTTCAAACCCTCGGACGAGACGATTATTTCGGTAGAAGGCGAACACGCCGTTGTTCGGGTGGAGCACTTTAATGTCATCGATTTCTATTACATAAGTCAGACGTTGAATCCAACCGTTTTTTGCATCCTGATGCATCAAAATCCCTCCTTATTCAATGAACACGCCTTATTTTAGCGCTGACTGAACGTAAAATCAAGTTTCGAATTTAAGTTGTCAACCGTTCAAATTTCAGCTACAATGGTTGAAGTGACTATGAAGTCTGGACAATCGCGGGACGCAAGTCTTGAGGAAAGTCCATGCTCGCACAGCCTGTGATGGCTGTAGTGATCGTGCTACACGAAACGATAAGTGTAGGCAACGCAAGTTGACGGCAGAAGAAACACCTAAGTCCTCGGATATGGTGTCCGCTTCTTGAAAGTGCCACAGTGACGGAGTCTGATCGGAAACGTTCAGAGTGGAACGAGGTAAACCCCACGAGCGAGAAACCCAAACTATGGTAGGGGAACTTCCAGACCGGAATCGAACGGGACGGAGGGCGCTGATGTGCGCAGATAGATGATTGTCACTCCATCGTGCCAGGGAGACCGCTATGAGCACCGGAGTACAGAACATGGCTTACAGGACAACATAGTCTCAACTGACAACGACAAGGAGTTCAAGCACATATACTTGAGCTCCTTTTTTCATGATTTTTTTACAACTTACAAAATGACTGAAAGATATTTATGTAGAAGGAAGGCGATTTAGATGGCAAAACGTAAACTGATTGCGACGGCAGCGATGGGAATCGAGGCACTTGTGGCAAAAGAAGTAAGGGATTTAGGATACACGTGCGAAGTCGAGAACGGACGGATTTATATCGACGCGGAAATGGAAGACATTCCACGTCTGAACATGTGGTTGCGGACAGCAGACCGGGTCAAACTCGTCGTTGCCGAGTTCAAGGCGACAACGTTTACAGAATTGTTTGACGGGGTCGTAGCGTTACCATGGACCGACCTCATGCCGTGGGACGCGGCGTTCACGGTCGACGGACGCTCGGTCAAATCAAAGCTGTTCTCGATTCGTGACTGTCAGAAAATCACGGAGAAGGCGATTGTTGAAGCGATGCAACGCGGCTATCGTAAAGAGGGAGAATGGTTGCCGAAGTCAGGCGCGAAATTCCCAATCGAAGTCGCTCTTTTAAAAGATGTGGCGACCATCACGATCGATACGTCCGGTCCACTTCACCGTCGAGGCTACCGTGAGCTTCATTCGCAAGCTCCACTCAAAGAGACGATGGCAGCGGCGATGATTCAATTGACAAACTGGCGTCCGGACATGCCGTTTTATGACGTATTTACAGGTTCAGGGACGCTCGCCATCGAAGCGGCGATGATTGGACGAAATATCGCACCGGGTATCAACCGTGAATACTTCGCACAGGATTGGACATGCATCCCGAAAAAAGCCTGGTATGCGGCAATAAATGAAGCGAATGAGAAGGCGGAGTGGGATAAACCGTTAAAAATCTATGGAATCGACTTGGATCCGCGGATGGTGAAACTTGCAAAAGACAATGCGGAACTCGCTGACGTCCGTGATGCGATCACATTCGTCCATAGTGACGCAGCCGCACTGAAGCCGAAAGAAGAGTACGGGGTCATCATCGGAAACCCACCTTATGGGGAACGACTTCAGTCAGAAGAAGAAATCATCGACTTATACGAACGGATCGGGGAACAATATGCGAAATACCCTGGTTACAGTGTCTATATGTTGACGAGTTATGAAGACTTCGAGAAGGCATACGGGCGCCCGGCGACGAAGCGTCGGAAGCTGTACAACGGAAATATCGAGACGCAATATTACCAATACTTCGGAAAGCGTCGCCCACGTCCGGACCGTGACGCAAAACCGAAATCAGAATGATGAATCCATGACCGTTCACCTGAGCGGTCATTTTTCTGTTTTCTTAGAACAAACTCACTTGTTTCATCATCCGTGTAACAGGATATACATAACATATGTATAATTAGAGGGGGACAGATGATGGAAAAGTATACAGTCGAATATCAGTTACATGTGAAAGAACAGAACACTCGGACGGTCGAGGTAGAAATGGACCGTGTGCCGGACTTAAATAATCAAGAAGAATTACATGCGGCTTACCAAATTGTATCTGACGCGATTCGTGAACCGATCACAAGTTTTGAGATTGTATCTATTACGTGAGCCCGAGGCAATCGCTTCGGGCTTTCTACATAATATTGGAGGAGTGAGCAAATGAATATTTTAGTAGTGGGCATCGGGGATGTCGCCAAAAAAGCATATCTACCTGTATATGCCGGGTTAAAGGACGTTGATGTGTATCTCGTCTCAAGGGATGAACAGAAGTTACACGATATCATCTCGACCTTTCGTTTCAAAGGAGGGTACTCAGACCTACACGCCGTGCCGATGACAGAAATCGATGCGGTCATGATTCATTCGACGACAGCTGTTCATTATGAGCAAGCCGAGTATTGTCTACGGCAAGGGAAGCATGTCTTCATCGACAAACCGATCACGTTCACTCTTGGAGAGACGGAACGACTCGTCGCACTTGCTAAAGAGAAAGGCGTCCATCTCGTCACAGGCTTCAATCGCCGATTTGCCACGGCCACACAGGCACTCAAACAAGTCGAGGAAAAAAATATGGTCTTCATTCAAAAAAACAGAACGTATAAACCGGCATCGCTTCGTGAATTTGTGATCGAGGATTTCGTGCATGTCGTCGATACGCTCCGTTATTTGACCGACCTTCAGCCTGTCGAACGTTTACGTGTCACACCTCGATTTGAAGGGGATGTGCTGAAACAAGTGATGATTCATTTCAAGGCAGGGGGAATCGAGGCAATCGGTTGGATGAACCGAGACAACAGTTGCACCGAAGAAGTGATGGAAGTCATGTCACCGACCGTAAAGCGGGTCACGCGTGATGTGGAGCGGATTACAGACTATGGACGAGACGGTGTGAAGGAATGGTCACTCGACCCATGGGAGTCGAATTTGAAACGTCGAGGGTTTATCGACCTTGTGGAAGACTTCTTATGTTTACTTCGTGGGGAACCGAACGCCTCCGTTGTCGCGGAAGACAGTCTCGAGACACATCGTCTATGTGAAGAGATTCTTAAAAACGTGCAATGAACCCGCTGTTTCTGTCAGATTCAGAGCGGGTAAAAACCCGATAAAAGGAGGCGATTTCGTTGGATATTCGTGAACTGATTATGCAAATCAATGACTATTTATGGTCGTACCTTCTCATCTTCGTATTGATTGCAGGAGGTCTTTATTTTACGATTCGGATGGGGTTCGTTCAATTTCGATTGTTACCGGAAATGTTTAAACTCTTATTCGTGAAAGGAATCAAGCATGAGAAAGGACAGGTCTCATCTTTCCAAGCATTCGCCATCGGAACGGCGGCCCGAGTCGGTACGGGGAACATCGCCGGCGTATCGACGGCAATCGCTTTAGGCGGACCTGGCGCCGTATTTTGGATGTGGCTCATTGCACTGATTGGAGCGGCGTCGGCATTCGTTGAAAGTACGCTCGCCCAGGTGTATAAAGTGCATGACGGCAAGGCGTGGCGTGGTGGTCCAGCATACTATATCGAACGGGCACTTGGTGCACGCTGGTTAGGCATCGTATTTGCCATTTTGATTACGTTCGCCTTCGGTTTTGCCTTCAACTCCGTCCAGGCAAATACAATCGCACTCTCCGTGAATAACGTATTTGAGATCGATACGGTCTGGGTCGGCATCATCTTATCCGTTGTCACCGCTATCGTCATTTTCGGTGGGATTCGTTCCATCTCGACCTTATCGGGAATCATTGTACCAATCATGGCGGGCGGTTATATCTTACTAGCCATTTGGGTAGTTCTTACGAATCTTGATGTCGTGCCACAAGTGTTCTCGGCCATCTTCTCTGAAGGTGTCCTCGGTTTCCAACAGTTGTTCGGTGGAGCGGTCGGTGCAGCTGTCCTCCAAGGCATTCGACGTGGCCTGTTCTCGAACGAGGCAGGGATGGGGTCTGCCCCGAACGCCGCAGCTACCGCTGAGGTGAGTCACCCGGTCAAACAAGGATTGATTCAATCGCTTAGTGTATTTGTGGACACATTGTTCATCTGTACCGCAACGGCGATGATTGTCCTCATCTCAGGTGTCGAAGGCTCTGAAGCATTCCAAGGGATTGAGCTTGCTCAAGAGGCGCTTCTCGTTGAAATCGGACCGATTGCGACGACGCTCATGACAATCGCCATCTTACTTTTTGCCTTCAGTTCGATTTTGGCCAATTATTATTATGGAGAGACGAACATCGAGTTCATATCTGAGAAGAAGCGATATTTGATAATCTATCGGATTGCCGTTGTCGGGATGGTCATGTTCGGTTCGGTACGATCTGCGGGACTGGTCTGGTCGATTGCTGACATCTTTATGGGCTTGATGGCGCTCGTCAACATGTATGCGATTTTCCGATTGAGTAAAGTTGCCAAGACGCTCCTCGACGACTATATGGTTCAAAAGAAAGAAGGAAGAGACCCAGAATTCTTTAAAGATGATGTCGAACTTCCTGGTAAAGAACATATTGAAGCGTGGGAAACGAAAAATGAAGAAATCAGTTAAAGGATCATCAATCAATGGGACGCCCCTGGCATTAGGGGTTTCCTCTTCATTTTAAATCGTTTATTTCAAATACCGCAGATATTTTATTAAAAGAAAGTAGAGAGTAACGATGAAACAAGTATTTTTGACAATCGTCAAGCGATTTTTTTCAGAACGTTTTTTTGATCAAGCGGCCATGTTAGCCTATTATTTCATTTTATCCACGTTCCCGTTCTTATTATTCGTATTAGGGATTGTTGGATTTTTACCGTTTACGAGTGGCGATGTGATTCAAGCGTTATCACTCATCATGCCTGAAGCCAGTTACAAGCTATTAGAAGGGAACATTGAAGCCGTATTCGACAACTCCAAATTGAAATTGGCATCATTCAGTATCTTACCAGCACTCTGGATCTCATCTATGGCCGTACAATCTCTCGTGCGAGCATTGAACGATGCCTACCGGGCTGTTCGTAATAAAGCCTTTTGGAGGGGCGTCTTACAGGATATCGCCATCACCTTGGCGCTCATGTTTGTGTTACCATTTTCATTGCTCGTCCCTGTGATTGAGACGGCACTTCGAGAAATCTCTTCATACGTGTTGTTCATCGATGAGATTGTCACGACATATGCGCAGATTTGGTTTTACTTCAGATGGATCATCGGAACAGGTCTTCTATTCACTGTATTCGTATTTGTATATAAGTGGTTGCCAAGTGTGTCCGGAACATTTAAAAATAGTTGGGCCGGAGCCGCCTTTGCAACAGTAGGGATTCTGCTTGTCTCGAATGTGTTTAGTTACTATTCACAATTCGCAAACTACGAGCAGTTTTATGGTCAACTCGGTGCGTTCATCGTCTTATTGATTTGGTTTTATCTCGCTGCCTCTGTCATCTTGCTTGGTGGGCTGTTGAATGCGACGTTAATCGAGAGGAAAGAAAAACTTCGTTAGAAGTGTAATTGCTAGTTATCATTCGAAAGAATAGGGAATGGTATCGTAAGGTCACATCATCAAAGCGGAGGTGGGAAACATGGATATGCAACGGCTCGTACACAATCGTCGTTTCATCGATCAATCATTGTTTTACCTCGCCTTACATCTATGGAAATGGATCCTACTGTTACCTGTCTTGTTCTATTTGGACGTATCGTTCCGACATTCGCCATTCTCTGAGTACTTGATTGTCAGTATCATCTTGTATCTCATGTTTCGTGTGATTCAATATGTGATAGCTAGCCGAGCTTCTCTCATGGAATTAGTAGAGTTCGCGTATGGGGTGCTATCTCTTGTTCTCGTCTTCTCGTTCATGATGGAAATCGGCGCGCCACCGATCGCTGTCGCGATAGTTGGAGCTGCATACTTGAGCCATCCGATGCTTTCTCTACATCACTATCAAAACTTTTCAGAGCGCAAATGGTTAAACAAACAGTTTCAATTATTTAGCCCGATGCTTCGCCAGGGTGAGGTACCGGTTCATGTCCTCGTGTTGACGGAAGATGAAATTGTGATTACTGTAGAAAGTGGAAAAGAGTTTACGTACCGTCATATTTACTGGGGCGGTTTTTATGTAGAAAATCCTTCCTAAAAGGTGGTTACTCAGTTGTTTAGTGGATTTGATAATGTGATTGTCATCGTATTCTGGATTGCAACATTCATCGCTTTCTTTAAAGGCGCCTATGATATGTGGCGTGAATACCGAACGTCGAAAGAAAAATCAGTATTGTACTTTTTAATCGTACTGATTCTCACATGGTTTTGGTTCAATCCATACGAATTGGTCGCATTGCATCCGTTCGTACTAATGGCGTACTATTGGAACCGAAATCGGTGGATGCGAAACGCAATGTTCGTGTTGGTTCTCGTACCGTTTGTGATTCGTGTCTGGTTAATCGCAGCATCGATGTAAAACAAAAAACTCGGTCCCTTTATAGGGAACCGAGTTTTTGTGTGAATCGTTACTCTTTCTTCGCAGCTGCCAATTCAGCTTCCATTTCACCGAATTCTCGGTTGATACGTTTTTGTTCTTTCTGGCTAGTAAAGTTACTGACAAGCACGATTGCCAACATACTCAAGAAGAAGCCAGGTACCATTTCATAAAGGACTGTCGAAAGTCCAGTGACGATCCAGAGAATGACGGTAATGGCACCGACGAGGATACCAGCGAGGGCACCTTGACGCGTCATCTTGCTCCAGTAAAGTGACAAGAGGATTGCTGGTCCAAATGCAGAACCGAATCCAGCCCATGCATATCCGACGAGTGTGAGGATTGTACTTGATGGGTTGAGTGACATGAGCGTCGCTACAACTCCTACTAGCAAGACACCAACACGTCCGGCAAGGACCATCGTCTTCTCACTTGCATCTTTGTTGAAGAATTTACGATAGAAGTCTTCTGTCAATGCAGATGATGTGACGAGCAATTGCGACGATACCGTCGACATGACCGCAGCAAGGATGGCTGCCAATAAGAAACCAGTGATGAACGGGTGGAACAAGACTTCAGAGAATTGAATGAAGACTGTTTCCGGGTCCCCGAGTGGATTTCCTTGTCCTCGGAAATAAGCGATTCCGACGAACCCTGTCATGACGGCACCGATGATAGATACTGTCATCCAGCTCATCCCGATACGACGAGCCGTTTTCAATGATTTCACATCTCGGATTGCCATAAAGCGAACAATGATGTGTGGCTGACCGAAGTAACCAAGTCCCCAAGCGAGGAGACCGATAATCCCGAGTGTCGTCGTCCCTTTAAAGAGGTCGAACAAATCAGCATTGATTGTCGTCGCAGAGTTGACAGCAGTGTCTACTCCACCGATATCTGTTAAAGCGACGAATGGTACGAGCACGAGCGCCAAGAACATGATGACACCTTGTGCGAAGTCCGTCCAACTAACTGCCGTGAATCCACCGAAGAGGGTGTATAAGATGACGACACTAATTGTGACAATGACACCTGTCTGATAATTTAATCCGAATGAGCTTTCAAACAACTTCCCGCCGGATACAAGCCCAGCTGACGTGTAGAACGTGAAGAAGATGATGATGACGGATGCAGAAAGGATCCGTAGCCAGTTCGAGTGATCTCGGAACCGATTCTCTAAGAAATCTGGAATCGTAATCGAATCGTTCGCCATCTCTGTGAAGACGCGAAGTCGTGGAGCAACTAACAAGTAGTTCAAGTAAGCTCCGATGACCAATCCAACGGCTAACCAAATTGCTGATAGTCCAGTTGCATACATTGCACCCGGTAGTCCCATTAACATCCAACCACTCATATCCGAAGCTCCGGCTGACATGGCTGTAACACCTGGCCCCATTTTACGGCCACCTAACATATAATCTGATGAATCGGTCGTTCGTTTATAAGCAACGTATCCGATAAGAAGCATCATCACGAGATAAAGCGCGATTGATACCCATTCTTGCCATAACATTGAATTACCTCCTATTAAGTTAAAAGATCTATTTAATCAACTCGTTCGCGATTGTGTGAAGACATCACACAGTTAAAAACAAAAGTTGAAAATGCGAACTTGTGCTTTACCTTACAGAACCTTTGAAATGATTGCAAACTGACACTTTTTCATAAAAACGACTCTAAAGCCCATTATACCAACGGATGAAGGCTAAAATTTTCAAATAAAAAGTTTAAATATTCTGAATATTTGAAATGCTGAGGACTTTCCTGTGTAACATGAATGTAATATTTATGGGAAAATTTTCAGAAAACATATTTTTAATCATAAGAAAAAGAGCATCTTTGAATGCTCTTTACTTCTTTATTTGAATGCTTTTTCTTCAACGAGTCGCATCGTCGGGAATGTTTGTCCAGACTTCGCCTGCATCGTAACCAAAATATAAGTTTCGCTATTATGTTTCATGATGAATACCATGGTATATCCGGATTCGTCCGTATAACCCGTCTTCGTGGCGGTCACAAACTTGGAGTAGTTGACACTTCGTTCATTAACCGATGAACCGAGGTGATACCACCAACGACGTTTGCCGCTACCGTCTTTATCTTTAAATTCGGCTTTAAATTCATAAGTCCCGGCAATTTCAATCAACTCCGGGTATGTACTGAATGCGAAGGCGATTTTAGCCATGTCGTTCGCCGTCGTATAATGATTCGGATCCGAGTAGCCATGCGCATTTACGAAATGCGTTCCAGTCAATCCTAAAACCTTTGCTCGATCATTCATCAATTGAACGAAGGCCTCGGTCGACCCGCTCGTGTATTCCGCAAGGCTGTTCGCAGCATCGTTTCCGGATTCAAGTAGCGTGGCGTAAAGTGCTTGACGAACTGTCAATGTATCCCCGATGGCAAGATGCGCGATATGGCTGTCCCATGGAATATCGAGTGTCGACTGTTGAATCGTAATGATTGGTTGGTCGAGTTCATTCGCTGCAGATGCCTTCTCATAAGCAAGCAGTGCCGTCATCAATTTGGTCGTACTGGCTGGAAACACACGATCATTGGCGTTTTTATCGATTAATATCTCTTGTTTGGTCACATTGACGAAAGTTAGTGCACCAACAGAGATTTCCTCATCCGAAATCATCTTCGTCTCACTCGGACTCCATGAACCCATGTCGATATCCGGGAAAAGCGGACCTATCTTCATCGGTTCAGCTTTTGGTGTGGACGCTTCTGCTAATGTCGGTGCTTCTTTATCTTGTTTAAATCCGACCAACGTCGGGATCAGTGCGATGATTCCGAGTAAAACGACCGCGGCAATCATTCTTCGCATGATGTACGTTCTTCTTCGGTGTCTCCTTCTACGGGTCAACAAAAGTCCCTCCTTTTTTGGTTACTCTATAAACATAATAGAAAACGCTCTTTTTTTTCGCTAATAAAATAAAGAACTAGGTCAATGATTGATCGGCGATGAAAGAACTGTGTTTCGGGTATAAGGGTAAAGATGTCACTTTTAGAGAGGAGGATGCATCATGCATCGTTATCCGTTCACGAACTCCATTTGGCGTCAACATGATACTGGGACGCCGTACCCATCCCTTTCCGTTTCGGAATCGACCGAAGTCGTCGTCATCGGGGCAGGGATTGCGGGACTCGTCTGCGCCTATGAACTCCAAAAGCGAGGGAAACAAGTGACGCTTCTAGAAGCGTTAGAGATTGGACATGGGACGACGGGACATACGACGGCAAAATGTTCCGTTCAACATGGTACGATTTATCATAAGCTGATTCGTCATTTTGATGAGTCCATCGCACGTTTATATTACGAGTTCAACTCAGAAGCGCTCATCTATCTAAAAAATCAAATTGAAGAAGGGTTTGACTGCGATTACGCGAATGAACAATCGTTTCTTTACTCTAGGGAACCGAACGAAGAACTTACTAAAGAACTGGATGCGTATCGTCGTTTGAAGATTGACGGAGGAGAAGCGACGGAAGAAGTGAGAAAGGCTCTCCCGTTCTCGATCGAGCAGGCGTTGGTGATCCATGACCATGCTCAATTCCATCCCGTGAAATACTTACGTGAATTAGCGGAACGTTTTGTTCGTCTCGGAGGAAAGATTTATGAAAATTCTAGAGCGACGGAAGTGAGTCAGGGACCACGTCCAGTAGTCACTACATCTAACGGTAGAAGGGTACAGGGAAATCAAGTCGTGATTGCGACCCACTATCCATTAAATGACCTGCGCGGGTTGTACGTGTCGAAGTTTTCAATCGAAAGATCGTATATCGTTGCATGTGAAGTGGAGAGTCGACCACTCAGAGGGATGTATTTAGAGGTTGGACAGCAAAATCGCTCGTTTCGATCCTATAGTGAAAACGGAAAAAGCTATTTACTAGTTGGAGGTGAGGGGCATACCGCTGGGCAAGTCACAGATACGCGTCTACGATATGATCGATTGGAGAATGACGCACAGGCACATTTTGGAACGCATCGGGCATCTCATAGGTGGTCGTCCCAAGATCTTATCACCTTAGATGGACTTCCTTACGTAGGGCAAATGTTCAAGAGAGAACCAGATCTCTTTGTGGCGACTGGATTTTCGAAATGGGGGATGACGAACGGAATCGCTGCCGGCACCTTGCTCGCGGACCAACTCACAGGTCATGCGAACCGATTCGTTGAGCTGGTCTCACCGCTCCGTCAAACGGTTAAACCTAGTGATATCAGTGCATTTCTCAAAACAAACTTAGATACTGCCGCTCAATTCACGAAAGGGACAGTAAATCGGATGCTTGAACGAAAAGATGTACAAGACCTGCAGCTAGATGAGGGAGGGGTCGTACAAATTGATGGGAAGACCAAGGGCGTTTATCGAGATTTGGATAACCAGTGCCATGTCGTCAACCTGACGTGTACGCACCTCGGTTGTACAGTGAAATGGAACAATGCCGAGCGGTCATGGGATTGTCCATGCCACGGCTCTCGTTTCGATGCAAAAGGGGCTGTATTAGAGGGTCCTGCCACAAAACCACTTTCCTACAGTAAGCGAGAAGATTTGTAAACTGGTGTAGGCAAAGGTTGACATCTATAATAAAGTAGAAAGGGAACAGAATAACACATAGGGGTGAAAGACAGATGGAAGTTACAAAAGAATGGCGTGAACATTTTAAGCAACTGCGTGCCTTCGACGAGGCGATCTCGCTCTTGTATTGGGACATGCGAACACAAATGCCGGAACAGTCGGCACCGCTTCGGGCAGAAACGATCGGTTATTTATCGACTGAGGCATTCAAACGACAGACGAGTGAGTCGTTCGCTTCATTACTAGAACGGATGGCAGATGAAAAGGATTTATCTGACGTCGAGGCGCGGTCACTTGAAATCGCGAAGACGCAATACGAACGGAATGCCAAGATTCCACACAATGAATATCAAGCTTATGTAACACTCGTATCGGAAGCCGAGACGGCGTGGGAAAAGGCGAAAGAACAGGATGACTGGGACATGTTCGCTCCATACCTTAAACAGATTATCGAATTCCAGAAAAAATTTGCGGAATATTTCGGCTATGAGAAACATCCGTACGACGCATTGCTCTATGATTTCGAACCGGGCATGACGGTCGAACTTTTAGACGAATTATTCGCCTCGCTCCGGGACGAACTTGTTCCTCTCATCCAGCAGCTCCCAAAAGAATCGCTCTCTATGGACTGGTCGATGCCGGCGGATGTCCAAGAAACCATTTGTCATGACTGGATGAATGTCGTCGCTTACGATTTATCACGTGGACGATTGGATGCGACAGTACATCCGTTCGAAATCACCATCAACCGCCGCGACGTTCGGATTACGACGAAGTATGATGAAGCAGATTTCAGAAATGCGCTGTTCGGTACGATGCATGAAGCGGGGCACGCGACGTATGAACAACAAATCGACCCGATGCTCGATGAACTCGGACTAGGCGGCGGTGCATCGATGGGGATTCATGAGTCCCAGTCGCTCTTCTTTGAGAACTTCATCGGACGAAGCGAAGCGTTCTTGCGTCGCGTCTATCCGAAACTACAATCGCTTCATCCGGTATACGATGCAATCGACTTCGACACTTTCTATCGAGGTGTGAATGAAGCGAAACCATCTCTGATTCGGATCGAGGCTGACGAATTGACATACAGTCTACACATCATCATCCGCTATGAGCTCGAGAAGGCACTCATCCAAGGGACGTTGTCCGTCGATGAGCTTCCTGCGGCATGGAATGAAAAGTATAAAGAGTATCTCGGACTCGATGTCCCGTCGAATGCCAAAGGAGTCCTCCAAGACGTCCATTGGGCAGGCGGTTCGTTTGGATACTTCCCGAGCTATGCCCTCGGATTGATTTATGCGGCCCAATTGACAGAAACGTTGAAATCAGATCTTCCGGAATTTGAGACATTGATTGCAGAAGGTGAAATTGAACCGGTCAAAGCGTGGCTACAGGAGAACGTTCATCAATATGGAAAACGTCTCACCCCGAACGAACTCATTCAACAAGTGACGGGTCAAGCGATTTCGGTCCAACCGCTCGTTCGATATTTGACGAAGAAATATCAAACAGTTGCCAAATGAAACGATTTGCACATCGTGGCGTGATGGCACATCGTCCGGAGAATACGATGTCGGCATTCAGGCTCGCACTCGAAACCGGAGCAGATGGGATTGAAACGGATGTCCATATGACAAAGGACGGCGTCCTCGTCCTCATCCATGACGAGACGCTCGAACGGACGACCGACGGAAGAGGGCAAGTTTCACTCTATACCTATAATGAGCTCAAACAGTTCAATGCCGGGGTACGTCATAGTCTAGAAGAACACATCCCTACGCTCGAGGAGCTGTTCGAACTGGTGAAAGAGGAATCGGTCATTTTGAACTTAGAGGTGAAGACGGATGTCCATCGATATGAAGGAATCGAATCTCGCATCATCGAATCTATTGAATCCGCTGGAATTGATGCGACCCGCATTCTCTTTTCCTCATTCAATCATGAAACCATTCACCGATTGAAACAGATGAGACCGGATATCGAAGCGGCCATTCTGCTTGCACAGCCGCTTTATGACATTTCCGGATATCTTCGATTCGTCGGAGCGGATTCGGTCCACCCACACATCGATCGCATCACAGACGAAGAAGTACGCTCGTTGCAAGGTCGAGGGATTCCGATCAGACCGTATACGATTAAAACACAACATCAACTTGAGCGTTGTATGGCGCTTCAAGTCGATGCCATCTTTGTCAATGATATCGAATGGGCAAACAAAACCACTTAGTCGCCGACTAAGTGGTTTTGTATTTGGGTGGAAGGGAACTACATTTTATGTAAAGGTAGCGCTTTCGTCCGTTAGCATATCGGAGCACATTCAGTGCATAGTGTCCCCTTTACGTCATTGTCGGATTGTCTTAAGTTTAAGATGTCACCGAGCTACATAGCAATCAGATGTAGCACACCATGTAGCACTGCATCACATTTGTTGTATGCAAGTCGTGGGTTACCAAAGATCAAAAGGAGGAAATTTCACATGAAGAAGTTGATGTCTTTACTGGGTACTCTAGCACTGGCTTTCGCTTTCGTCTTACCGGTTAGCGCGGATGGACATGAAAATGCGATGGTCCGTGTGCTACATGCTTCACCTGATGCTCCGGCAGTTGACGTGTACGTGGATGGGGAAGTCGCGGTCGAGGGAGCAGAATTCAAGGATCTCACAGACTACTTGACACTTCCAGCAGGGGATTACAACGTTGAAATCAAGCCGGCAGGTGACGCTGAAACAGTCGTCGTCGCAGCAGACCTCTCAATCGAGGCAGGCAAGTTCTATACAGCCGCTGCGATCGGTCAACTTGAAAACATCGAAATCGCCGCAATGGAAGACGATGCAAACTTCGAAGATGGTAAATCGAAAGTACGTGTCGCTCACTTCGCACCAGATGCACCAGCGGTTGATGTCGCACCTAAAGGTGGCGACCCACTCTTCTCAAACCTCGAGTTCAAAGCAGTAAGTGATTACGGCACACTCGATGCTGGAACGTATGACCTTGAAGTACGACCGGCTGGAGCGACTGACGTCGTCAAAGCACTTGACGGTGTTGCACTTGAAGGTGGCAAAAACTATACAGCATTCGCAATCGGACTCCTTGAAGGAGAACCAGCGTTTGAAGTCCTTCTCGCCGCTGATGGTGGGGAAATGGCAATGGCTCCTGAAACAGGACAAGGTGGTCTTGCTCAAACAGCTTCAATGAACTGGTTGCTCGCAGCAGCAGTGGTTGGAGCAGCAGCAGCTGGATTCTACGTCTTTCGTCGTCAGAAGCAAGACGCTTAAACTGATTTTCTTAGGATCAATCACATTTCTCGTATGGAGCGCTCAAGCGGAAGCTCCTGACAAACCGTTCGTGATGCCAACGGCTGAATTTGCCGAACCGCAAGTCTTGACCTCGAAGCAGGTAGATCGACAAACGTTTCATTCGAACAGTTTCGTCCCTACCCGGCTGATCATTCCTTCAATCGATGTTGATACATCGATTGAAGCGGTCGGGAAGGATGAGGCCGGAAGAATGGACACACCGTCTGACGTGAATCAAGTCGGTTGGTATCAATACGGAGCCAAAGCAGGCGCAACGGGGAATGTCGTCCTATCGGGTCATCTCGATGATCTGAATGGTCCAGCTATCTTTGCGAATCTGGATCGACTTCCGATCGGAGAACTGGTGACGCTCCAACGGAAAGACCAAGTCGCAACGTATGAAGTGGTCAGTGTGAAACAATATCGCCTCGACCAAGTGCCGCTCGCTTCCATTTTTGCGGCGACTCAGTCAAAGCGGATTCAATTGATCACTTGTGCAGGACCGTATGACGAGAATCTTGGGTATCGGGACCGGATCGTGGTCACGGCCAACCTGATTGAAACGTAATGATGAAGAGATGCTGACCGATGGGTCGCATCTCTTTTTTTCGCAAAAAACAGCCCTTCACCGTTAAGATGAAGGGCTATAGTCGGATTTAAGCATCCATACGATCTAATAATTTTGAGAGTAAAATGAGTTCGTCATCTGAAAAATCAGTGAAGACATCCATCAAATATTCAATCTTCATGCTCTCTAACGTCTCAAACAACTCACGACCTTCATCCGTTGCCTGAAGTTCAACGACACGGCGGTCACGCTCGCTGCGTTCGCGAGAGATCAACCCTTTTTTCGTCAACTCATCGGCAAGCGCAGTGATCATCGAAGCTGAAAATTGAAACTCATTTGACAGAGCAGAGGCGATTTGAGGACTCTGTTGACAAAGAGAACGTAGAATGAAGAATTCATTGCGGGTTAAATACTGTGAGAACATCGAACGGAGATTTTTTTTCACTCCACGATAGTTCATCCGGATACCACGTTCAGCGTCTGCAACGAGCTGTCGACGTGAAGCGGTCTGTACGGGTGTTGTCATCCTCGAAACTACCTCCTGGCGATAATATTATTCATATATACTTCAGAACATAAAAACATTCTACATTAAAAACATGTTGTCTGTAAAGTTATAGGGGCTCGTCTTTTGCCCGAATTTGCTGAATGATGTCTTCATAATGTTTCAAGTCCGGATAGAACCGTCTAAAGAAAAATTCAATCTGCGGATCGTCGCCTTCCGCTAACAATTTAGCGAGAACGGCATAGACGACACCCATGCCTTGTCTCGGTAACAGAGAAGATGGCAACAAGGTTGCGCATTGGACGGCTTGAGTATAGTAAGTCGAAAGTGTGTCATTCAAATCTTTGAACGTACGGATATCGGCGTAATGGAACATTCTCGTCAACTCGACGATGGCAGAGAGGTCCGTCTCGAGTAGCCATTCGCTCTGGAAGATCGCGTTGTCTAGTTTCTCGACCGTTTGATCATTTGCAATATAATAGTTGAGATTATCTCGGGTAATGGCCACTTTTTCAGGAGAGTCAAGAATCTGTTCGACCGTTTCTTGTTCGAATGTTCGCAACTGTTTTCGAATGTTCACGAACTCGGAGTCGGCAATCTCCAATAGACCAGCGACCCGGCTGAAACTTCTTTTGATTTCAGGAGGAACGGCATTCGGATTTTTGTAACCGAGGTCGTGTTCAATCTCGGCCCAGGCGTGTTGTAGGATCGAGCGGACTTGAATTTCCGCCTCTTTTTCTGCAAAACGGCGATATTCACCTAGAGCAAGTCGCTTTTCACTTAATTCCACGACATAATGGACGGACAGATATCCGAACTCATTGGAGTCGAGCAACGTCGACTTATCGATGGACTGTTCACGGTCGATGGTGAATTCATCTTCTAAAATTTGCGCAACGGCGCGTACGTCGTCATGAAAGTATGTCACGATCCGTATCCCGGCCAAGTCTTGTACGTCACGTAAGGAACGATATTGATAAGGCTTGCGTGAGAGTTTGGCATATAGACTGTCCGCTTCTTTGGCACGGGCGACGATTGAATGGAACTGGATGCCGGCTTCTGTCAACAATTCACTGAGGAGCGCTTTCAGCTTTGTGGCAAACGCTTCATAGTCTTCTTTCTCATTCAAATATTCAAGCATGATTGTATTTAAGTCTTGTTTTGGCACAGAACTCACTCCTTTTCTCTATCCATAGTATAGCATCACATGTCTGAAACGATATGATAGCATGTATAAGGAGTGAAATAGAAAGAGGTGGGATGGATGCATACATTCCGTTCAGGTGAGAAAGAGAAAGTCGAAATTATCGCTGGATTATTACAACAAGCTGGATATCGCATATCTCGTATCCGCTCTGTCGATTCCCAGTTCGTAGTGACCGCTCGATTAGAGGGTAGGACTCAAAGAGAAGGGGAGTACGATCGAATCGAGGGAATCGTGCATCATTTCGACATCGAAGAATGGATCACGAACGAAGAAAGGGATTGATTGTATGTTTATCACCTCATTTTTCGGGAATAACAAAAACAGTGAATTACATGACTGTGAACGTTGAGGAGGATGGGGCATGTTAGAGACAAGAGTAGTGAATGATATGACGACGGTGGACCATGAAGTGAATGAGATGGTGTCAGGCGGATGTGTGAATGAGCATATCTATTTGTTCGCCAAAGATGAGGAATTGACCGTTCGATTGGCAGCAGAGTCCGGAGTACAACCATATCGAATACCGGAAAAAGGAATGTTCGAGTCGTTGCTCTCGAAATTCACGAGCAATTCAGAAGATCGCATGGAACAGATGGAGAGTCTTGGACTCACAAAAGAGATGGTGGATTCACTCGAACGTGAAATCAAAGATGGTAAAATCGTGTTAGTTTGCGATAAATAAAAAATGGACCGATTTTTCCGGTCCATTTTTTATTTTGCTTTGTAATAGGCATTCACGATGCGACGTAACGATTTTTGATCGAGACGGAGCGGAGCGAATCCAGCATCCTGTAGCAATTGTTTCGTGTTGTCGTCACGGAATCTAATGTCCCGATTCAAATACGGATTAAATACTTTTACCATATCATTGAACGACTGTTCGACTGAGCTTAGTGTCGATGTGGGCGTTTCCGTGATCGTTAAATGCGGGAATGCTAGGGACTCTTTCATATAGTCGAGCATTGTTTCATTTTTTGGAGGTGCGTCGTTCGTCACGTTATAGATTGTACCTGCCTTCGCATGCTCGATGGCAGCGAGGAGTACATCCGCGACATAATCGACAGGGACAAGGTTTGATGTACCCGTCGCTGAGCCAATCAATCGAATCGACTCGAAGTCATGCCCACGTCGTTCCAGTTTCCGTTTGAATAGCTCGAGCGCGCGCATGTATCCATACATCGTAAACTTCGAGTCGGCCTCTCCCGTCTTCGAGTCTCCGACGATGATGGCCGGTCGGAAGATTGAGACGTCAAGCTCATCCCGTGACTCCCAGACCGCCTGCTCGGCGTGTGCCTTGCTCTCTTCATAAGGATTTAAAAAAGACTGAGACACATCGTACAGTGTTTCCCCGCCAACTTCTTTAGCGCCGAGCGTGTAAGCCGTACTCACATGGAAAAAGCGATGGCAGTCAATTAACTTAGTTAATCGAAGGGCCTCTTTCGTTCCGGTCAAATTGGTCTCGAACAATTCATCACGTAATTCTTCATCGAATTTGACGAGTGCAGCCATGTGTAGAAATAAATCAATTTTCCCTTTATGTGTCTCGATGAACTCTTCATTGACCCCGAGCGCATGTGAGGTCAAGTCGCCTGGTAACACTTCAATCGATTTTTGTTCTTCAGCGGTGAATTGTGCCTGTACCTTCTCCGGTGTTCGCGCCAACATACAGACGCGATGCCCCCGTTGAATCAATTCTTTGGCGAGTCGCCCTCCTAAAAATCCGGTTCCACCAGTCATAAAAATATACAATCGCGTTCTCCCTCTCTGTGACATTCTTTACCCATCATATCAACTCTTGTCGCATGTAGCCACTTTGCCTTTGCTGAAATTCCATGTTTAGAAAAAATCGAACTCGGTTATGAACTATAGAGAAGCGTACGAACGGTGCGTAAAGACAGCTTGCCTGTCAAATCTATTGAAGTGAGGTTTTAACGAATCATGGCAAATCTATTCGGAACAGACAAGGATGACGCAAAAAAGAAGCAACAAGATATTGAGAAAACGGTACAAGAGAAAAACATCACCCAAATCCATCTATATTTCTCAGATGTTCTCGGTGATTTAAAACTCTTGACGCTTTCGGCAAAATTGTTGCCTGAAGTCTTTGAGGGAAAAACGATGTTTGACGGTTCTTCAATCAACGGGTTCTCTTCCATCAAAAACTCAGACTTATTCTTGAGACCGGATTTAGATCGTCCACGGTATGAGCAAGACGGCGAGGAAAATATTTTGGCATTCTTCTGTGACGTATGCACTCCGGAGGGAGAGCGATATGAATACGACCCACGTAATGTATTGAAGGATGCACTTGAACGTGCAGCACGTGATGGCTACTCGGTATTCGTTGGGGCAGAGCCGGAATTCTTCATCTTTGACGAGAACGGAGAATTTTATGACGAGGCCGGATATTTCTCGACACGTTCAGAGGATAAAGGATATGAAGTGCGACAGCACATCGCGAACCGTCTAAGCGGTGTCGGGTTCAATATTGAGGCTGTTCACCATGAAGTCGCTCCTGCGCAACATGAGATTGGCATCAAGTATGATGACGCACTCCATACGGCGGATAACATTCAGTTCTTTAAAGAAATCGTCAAGATTGCGGCGAAGGAGAAAGGGGCATCCGTCTCATTCTTGCCAAAACCGTTGCGTGATGTGAATGGTTCTGGAATGCACTTGAACATCTCTGTCTGGAAGAATGATGAGTCTGGAAATCCGACGACCAACGCGTTCGACGAAGTCGATGCGGATTACGGATTGTCGAAAACGGCGCGTCATTTCATCGAGGGAATCTTGAAGCATGCCCGTGCCACAGCAATCTTCACGAATCCACTACCGGAATCATACGAGCGTCTCGTTCCTGGATTCGAGGCACCTGTCAATATATGCTGGAGCCCATCGAACCGCAGTTCGATGATTCGAATCCCCGCTTCCCGTGGAAGTGCGACTCGTGTAGAGGTCCGAAATCCTGACCCGAGTGCGAACCCATATTTGGCACTTGCCGCGCTCATTTATGCGGGACTTGAAGGAATCGAGCAACAGCTCGTTCCGTCTTCTCCGAACGAGGATGACTTGTTCGAGTATTCTGCGAAGCAAATCGAGAGCCAAGGAATCGCATCACTGCCTGCGACATTCCATGAATCGATTCAGTCACTGAAACAAGACAACTTCCATGACTACTTTAACCACAATATGATCGATCGCTACTTGTCACTCATTCAAGTGCGAAAATAAAAATGACGCCAGCCGATTGAATCGGCTGGCGTTTTTGATGATTAATGGATCCCACGCATATACACTTTGATTTTCGGTGCAAGTGCGAACAGAATCAAGCTTAAGATGATGGCGACGCCACCGATCACGCCGAAATAGAGCATCTCATTCTCAGGCGTGTAGAACTTGACCAGCTGTGCGTTGATCCCTTGCGCAGCAGCGTTCGATAAGAACCAGAGCGACATCGTTTGAGCCGAGAAGGCAGCTGGTGCGAGTTTTGTCGTGGCCGACAAACCGACCGGTGACAAACTGAGTTCTCCCAACACGACGATGAAATAGCTCAAGACGAGCCATAATGGGCTGACGAGGGCATCCGGACCACTGAAGTAAGCAGGGAGTAGGATGACCAAGAAACTGATTCCGGCAAACAAGATCCCGAAAGCAAACTTCGTCGGAATGCTCGGTTCGCGGTCACCAAGTCGGACCCATAACCAAGCGAAGATCGGTGCCAGTAAGATGATGAACAGTGGGTTCAGTGATTGGAACCATGCTGGTGACAACGTGAATCCAAAGAACTCTAAGTCAGTCCGTGTATCAGCATAGCTCGCCAAAATCGTTGCACCCTGCTCTTGGATCGCCCAGAACATGACGGAGGCGATGAAGAGCGGAATGTAGGCAATGATTCGCGAGCGCTCGACCTCAGTCGTTTTCGGACTGCGATACATGATGATGAAGTAAATCGTCGGGATCGCAATACCGAACACCCCGACGAGTGAGATGAACGTATTGATCGTGAACCATCCGAGTGGAATCAAAATTGCAAGCAAAATGGCAATTCCGATGGTGACAATGCTGACGATTTTTACCGTTTTCTTTTTCTCATCAGGCGTCAACGGATTCGGTACATACGAACCAGCTAAGCCGAGGTTCGTTTTTCGTGTCAATACGAAGACGACGAGTCCAACGAACATCCCGATTGCCGCGAGCGCAAAGCCCCAGTGGAATCCATAGTCTTTTTGCACTTGACCGACGATGAGTGGTGAAATGAATGCCCCTAAGTTGATACCCATGTAGAAGATACTGAATCCAGCGTCACGACGGCGATCCGTCTCGCTGTACATGTCTCCGACGATACTTGATACGTTTGGTTTCAATAATCCGGTACCAATGACGATCAACGCCATCGAGATGAACAAGAAGACGACGCTACCTGGAATCGAGAGGACGATGTGTCCGAGCATGATGAACACACCACCGTAGAAGACCGCGCGAGACGTCCCGAAAATCCGGTCTGCAAGCCATCCCCCAATGACCCCAGACATATAAACAAGCGCGCCATAGACGGACATGATTGAGAGTGCGACGTTTCGGTCTAGACCGAGTCCTCCCTCAGAGACTTCATAGTACATATAGAATACGAGGATGGCCCGCATGCCATAGTACGAGAAACGTTCCCAAAACTCAGTGAAGAATAAAGTGAACAACCCTTTCGGTTGTCCGAAGAAGCCTTTTTGTGGAACACTGTCCACGATTGTCTGTTTATCGATCCTTTCCATGAAAGATCCCTCCTTAACCGTTTTATCATAAAAAGGATTATTATGATTGTAAAGTGAATTGAATGATAATTTCAAATTTTAATAAAGATGAAAAGAATGAAAAGACCACACTTCCGAAATCAGAGAGTGTGGTCAATGAGCGGTTAAGCCGTCTTTTGCTTTGCTTCCGTCGCTTGGACATGACGTCCGAGCTGCCAATAGATGATGCCTGATAAACAACTCGCTCCACCGATGAGGATCAAAGCGATGTGTCCGGCACGATTGTCAAAAAAGACACTTGCGATGATTGGTGCCGTGACACCGCCGATCAGCCATTGGATACTCGCTGCACCGTTATAGGCACCACGCATATTCTCCGGTGCGATCAAGGCGATGAATGTCTGCTGAACAGGGGACATGATCATCTCACCTAACGTATAAAACGCATATACGGCGAGTAAGATCCCGACGAGTGGCACGTAAGGGGTATCGAGTGCGAACAAGGCTCTAGGCACAATCGCAAGCAAGATCATACCGATACCAAATACGGTCGCTCCTGCTAACATGACCTTACCGAACGGCTTGTTCCCGAGTTTTGAAGCAATCGGGAACTGGAAAAGAACTACCATGATTCCATTCAGTGCTAACAGATACGGAAATGGGTTCTGTTGTGCGGTATACGTCGGGAGCGATTCTTTTAAAAAGAGTGGTAGCATGCTCTCGACGACGGAGAATCCCATTGATATGAATATACCCGCAAAGATGAAGACGAGAAACACGCGATCGTTATAAAAGACGCGCAACACTTCCCGGTTGCTTGGAGTCTCATCTTCCGTAAACTCGGGCAACGACTCATGTATGAACGTGCCGAGCGCAATCGCATATAGTCCAAAGACGAATGCCGCCGCAAAGAAGATGAGCTCGCGGTCGATGAACAGCACCGCACTACCAAGAAGTGGACCGAATGCAGCGCCGATGTTATGTCCCATCCGTAAAAGTCCGAACGCTTCGTTCATATGCTCTGGCTCCGTGACATCGGCGACCATCGCGCTTGCGGCAGGGTGGAAGAGCGAGTTCGTCAGTCCGAGCATCGCGTTCAATAAAAGAAGCGGCCAGAACGAGTCGGCGAACGCAAATCCGATGAGGGCAAGTGCGTCCCCAATGATTGCGATCATCATGATTGGTTTTCGACCATACAGGTCTGCTAGACGTCCTCCGATCATCGAACCGAGGAGCGCCATGATTGGGCCAGTCGCCATGATGATTCCGACTTGAAGGTAGCTATCTAACTGGTCACTATAGTAGAGAACAAGGAATGGGGCAATCATGAACATCATAATTCCCGTAATCGTTTCCCCTAAAAAACGAATCCAAATGTTGCGGTCGAGCCGCTTGAGTGATTGAAACATACAGGTCACCTGCTTTATTTAATTTTAGACACAAAAGGGACGTCATATGCATGAAGGCATACGACGTCCCACGTTGTTTATGCATGCCTCGATAGGCAGGCGTCTTAGATATGAATCAATCGAAGAGGTGCCTGCCAATCAGTATGAACTTGAGTGAATGGTTTCGAAGATACTACTGACATGGGAACCTCTCCTTTCTGTTAATTGTGTTCTTCTCCTCAACTGTATGACACATTTCCTCAATGTGTCAACAAATTTATGAGGTGAATCAAAGTAATTCGTTTAGATTTTTTCGGTTCAGTCGATAATCGATGAGGCGAGACAAGACGACTTGAATCATGGCCGTGATCGGCACGCTCACGAACATCCCGATGAGGCCGAACAGGCTTCCTCCGATGATAATCGATGTGATGACCCAAAATGGTGTGATGCCGACACTATCTCCGAGAATCTTCGGTCCGAGCCACAATCCGTCAAACTGCTGTAACAAGAAGATGAACAAGAGTACCAATACGGCGGTGAACGGATCATAAAAATAAGTGATGATAAACGCCGGGATCATCCCGAGTAGCGGTCCGACATATGGGATGAAGTTTAGGACGCCGACGATGACTCCGAGAAGTAGGGCATATGGGGCCCCGATGATCAAGAGTCCGATGACTGCTAGCACTCCAATAATCAGACAGTCGAGCGACTTCCCAATAATATATCGCTTAAAGATATAATCCATTTCTTGAAAGATATCGATTGTCGTCTTCGCAGTGCCGACGGGTAATAGCGCATAGAGAAGACGCTTGAACATACGAGCGAAGACTTCTTTGTCCTTTAACAAATAGATGGAGATGACAATCCCAATCAAGAAGTTGATCAATGTCATTGTAAAACTAGAGACATAACTAACGGAAGAGAGGACGGCCGTCTCGACCCATCCAGAGTAACGATCCTCGAAGCGCGCAAAATCAATCGCTTGGGCGATCGTCGCGTTATAGTCTTTCAAGTAATTGTTCACTTCACCTAAAAACACGTCGATTTGACGGATATAAACCGGTAACTCATTGATGAGTGATGACAGACTCGAGTAAATCCGCGGGAACAACATAACGACCGAAATCGCCAAGAGGCCGATGAACGTGATATAGACGATGAGTAATCCTTGATATCGCTTCAAATGGAACCGTTCTTCAATGTAAGAGAGTACGGTATTGAGTAACAAGGCGATGGCAATCCCCATGATGACGGGGGTCAGTAACTGAAACGTGTATTGTAAGACACGTGAGATGGTATCTGGTTCACTGATGACCCGCCATAAGACGAGCAAGATCAGTCCGATTACACTCAGTTTCCAAATAAGTTGACGATTAAGCTCCAATGCTCTATCCCCTCATACAAATATAATTTTTCTACTCTTTTACTATGAATGTTTTTTGAAAAGGATTCAATAGATGTTCACCTTGAAAAAAAAGTTTGACACCGTTGGGAATGTCTGGTTAACTTAGGGACATACAAAAATTACATAACGAATGACACTTTCTATCAAGAGAAGCGGAGGGACTGGCCCGATGAAGCTTCAGCAACAGATTGCAAAATACTGTGCTAATTCCAGCAAGGTGACCTTGAGAGATGGAAAGGTGGTTGACTACATACGTCTGTATCGAGCACCCCTTTCCTCAGGAAGGGGTGTTTTTTCGTATGAGGAGGACCCATCATGGCAGACAGACGTTCCAAGCTATTAAAATCGTTACCGACACAACACTTTGTCGGATTAGCAGAAGAAGTCGCGGCAGTCGAGGCGAGTGGCAAGACCGTCATCCGACTCGGACAAGGCACACCCGACTTACCGACACCAGCTCCAATTTGTGAAGCGCTTGAACGAGCATTGACAGACCCGACGACCCATCAATACGGACCGTTCCGAGGACAGACTCGACTAAAAGAAGCCGTGGCCGCATTCTATCAACGTGAATACGGAGTCGACCTCGACCCAGCAAAAGAAGTGGCGATTTTGATTGGCAGCAAATCGGGTCTCATCACTTTGCCTCAGTGTCTTCTTGAGCCGGGTGAAGGCATCTTGCTCCCGAACCCTGGCTATCCCGATTATATCTCGGGAGCGCGTCTCGCCGGAGCGGACATCATCGATTTAACGTTGAAGGAAGAGCACGGCTATCTCCCAGATTACGCAACGCTCGATCCGCTTCATGCACGACTTATGTATTTGAACTACCCGAGCAATCCGACCGGCGCTGTCGCGACGCCAGCCTTCTTTGAGGAGACGGTTAAATTCGCCACAAACCATGATCTGATGGTCGTACACGATTTCGCCTATGGAAGTATTGGCTTTGATGGGCATGTCCCGCCAAGTTTTCTCCAAGCAGACGGGGCAAAAGAAATCGGGATTGAGGTGTATACGATGTCGAAGGCGTTCAACATGTCGGGATGGCGTGTCGCGTTCGCAGTCGGAAATGCAGATATCATCGAGGCGATCAATACGTACCAAGATCATGTCCACGTCTCTGTGTTCTCTGCCATTCAAGAGGCAGCCATCGTGGCGTTAGAATCCCCGCGTGACATACGTGACGACCTAGCCTCGCTTTACGAAACAAGACGAAACCGATTGATTGATGGGTTACGCCGGGCAGGGTGGGAGATTGAGGCACCAAAAGGTTCTTTCTTCGTATGGGCGAGAGTGCCTGAAGGCGATGCAAAATCATTTTCGACGAAGTTACTACATGAGGCGGGCGTCGCCGTCACACCGGGCTACTTTTTTGGAACGGAGGGGGAGCACCACATCCGCTTTGGTCTCGTCTCGTCTGAACAGAAGATTGATGAAGCGGTAGAACGGATTGAGAGACTGTTTGCAGCCTATGAGGAGGTCCATCAATGATTCGACAAGCGGTGCTGGAATACGACCATTCGAACGATGCGCTCGATCAACTTTACTCACAGATTGGGAATCGGGATGCACTCGTTTTGAAAGGATTTAACGGATACGGTGAAGCGATTCGCGTGTCTCCTCGTCTAGCAGAAATTCCGAGCGTACGATTCAAGGGGGAATGTTCAGACGAAGAAGTCGAACGACTAAAAGCGCATCGACCTGACGTCTGGATTGCCGTCGGTGGCGGTAAATTGATTGATACGGCGAAGCGGATTGCATTTACCCAGTCGGTCCCGCTCATCGTCATTCCGACACTTGTGTCAAACTGTGCCGCCTTCACCCCGCTCAGCGTGATCTATGGAGAAGACGGTACATATTTACGATATGATACGTTCCCCGTCGTCATCGAGCGCGTCATCGCGGATGAACGACTGTTACGTGATTCACCTTACGACTATTTTAAGGCTGGTGTCATTGATACGGTCTCAAAGTGGTTCGAGGCTCGATATATTAGCGGAACAACATCAAGGGACGCAGGGATTCAGTCGGGGCTCTCACTTGCGGCGCAATGCGGAGCGTTGATGGATTTGTCCATTCGTGAAGATGATTTTCGCCATTATGGCACGGACATCCGATCTATCGTCGATCATGTCCTCGCCATCGGTGGTGCCGTTGGTGGATTCGGTAACGCCGGCACCCGAGTCGCCGTCGCCCATGCGGTGCATAACGCACTCAGTCGTTTTGATTCGACGCATCATTGGTTGCACGGGGACAAGGTAGGCTTCGGGCTGATCGTTCAAGAACGATTGACCTCATCCGAAGACGCCTCAATCCTTGAGAATTGGCTACACGCCATCGCCGCTCCGACGTCACTTGACCAACTTGGGATTCGCTTTGATCAAGTCGATGAATTGGTCGATTATGTCGTCGAAGAAATGACGATTCAAGGCATTCACAAGATTGAAGATGCTGAACGATTAAAAGAAATTTTAAGAAATCTTCAAGAAATAGTTTACAAATAATTCTTTTATCAGTAATATAATAACAAAATAATAGAACCGATTGCTTATCAAGAGTGGTGGAGGGACTGGCCCGATGAAACCCGGCAACCAGATCAGAAATGATCATGGTGCTAATTCCAACAGACGAAACGTCTGGGAGATGAGCGTGTCCGACTTTCACGTGTCGTGCCCGCCGCTCTTTTTGAGTAGCGGGCTTTTCATTTGGAGGAGGAATCATTCATGAACATCAAACAAAAAACAATTTTGGCAGGTACATCTATCCTTGCGGCCATCGCACTCTCGGCGTGCGGACAATCCGAGGCGAGCGAGACGCTAAGCACGAAAGAGCTAACGATCGGCGTGACTGGTGGACCACACGAGCAAATCGCCGAGAAAGTACAGGAGCTCGCAAAAGAAGATGGGCTCGAAATCGATATCAAAGTATTTAATGATTACAACACCCCGAACACCGCTCTCGACGAAGGAAGTCTCGACGTGAACAGCTATCAGACGCTCTCGTTCCTCGAACTGCAAAAAGCGGACAAGGGATATAAGATTGACGACGTCTTCAAGACGGTCGCTTTCCCGATGGGGCTCTATTCAGAGAAATTGACGGATATCAAGGACTTAAAGGAGGGCGATAAAGTAGCCGTCCCGAACGACCCGGCGAACGAGCTCCGTGCGCTACGATTATACGAAACGGCCGGACTCATCACGTTAAAAGAAGGATTGACGGATAAAGCGACGAAGCGCGACATTGCTAAGAATCCGCTCAACCTCGAATTTATTGAACTTGAAGCATCCCAACTGCCGACGCAACTCCCTGAAGTGGCACTCGCAGCCATCAACACGAACTTCGCGATGGGAGCGGGTCTATCCATTAATGAAGATGCCCTCTTCCATGAAGATACGGTCGATAACCCGTATCCGAACTATGTCGTCGTCCGTTCAGCCAATAAAGAAGATGAAGTCGTGAAGACGCTGAAGTCTTACTATCATTCAGATGAAGTACGTGCCTTCATCGAAGAAGAATTCAATGGTTCGGTCGTGCCGGCATTCTAAGGAGGGGTCTTATGATTGAACTGAAACAAATCACCAAGGAGTTCAAGGTCAACGGAGACACGATCACGGCACTTGATGATGTCTCCCTCACGATTGAGAGAGGGGAAATCTTCGGAATCATCGGACGAAGTGGTGCCGGTAAGAGTACGCTCATCCGGATGATCAATCTTTTGGAGCGCCCGACATCAGGTGTAGTCGAGATTGAGGGACAAGATATCACGCTCCTCAAAAAGAAAGGGTTGTCGACGTTACGCCAGCGAATCGGTATGATCTTTCAGCACTACAACCTGCTGAAGACTGCGACCGTCGAAGAGAATGTCGCCATCCCGCTTCGTCTCGAAGGTCTCGGGAAGCAGGTCATCCGTGAACGGGTCGACCGCTATCTCCAAATCGTCGGACTGAGCGAACATCGGAACCATTACCCTGAACAATTGTCAGGTGGACAGAAACAACGTGTCGCCATTGCGCGAGCGCTCGCCCACGAGCCTGATATTCTCCTCAGTGATGAGGCGACAAGTGCACTCGACCCTGAGACGACCGAGTCGATTTTAGAGTTACTGCTCGAAATCAATCGCGAGCTCGGATTGACGATTTTCTTGATCACACATGAGATGGAAGTCATCGAACGAATCTGTGACCGGGTCGCCGTCATCGATCGTGGCCAAATCGTTGAACAAGGACACGTACTAGACGTCTTCTCCAATCCGTCACACGAGACGACCCAGAAGTTTCTTAAGACAAACCTCGACGTGCCGGAAGAAGTCGTCTCGGAACTCCAGACTCGGGGAACGCTCGTCCACTTGTCGTTCATCGGCAGTCAGACAGAACAAGCAGTCCTGGCACAATTGACCAAGCGGTTCGGCATCCTTCCGAACATCATCGGAGGCGGAATCAAGAAGTTAAAGGCGGGGCTTGTCGGAAACTTACTTGTCCATCTTGACGGGGATCATGATCAAACGGAATTCGCCGTCCGTTATTTGAAGACGAGCGGCGTACATGTGAGGGAGGTGTCAAACCATGCAACAGTTTTGGACAGACTGGGGTGACTTAATCTGGACAGGAACGGTTCAAACGTTGACGATGACGAGCATCGCGCTTTTGATCTCGACCTTGATCGGATTGCCGCTCGGGACGTTGCTCGTTTTGACGAGACCGAATGGCAGACTCGCAAACCGATTCGTCTATGGTGGCTTATCGAGCGTTATCAACGTCATCCGTTCCATCCCGTTCATCATTCTGTTGTTCTTCATCTTGCCGTTCACACGGTTCATCATGGGGACGACAATCGGCGTGCAGGGCGTCTTGCTCCCCTTGATCGTCTTCACCGCCCCGTATATTGCGCGACTCATGGAGTCGGCACTACTCGAAGTCGACCGCGGGGTCATCGAGGCGTATGAAGCGATGGGCATCTCGACGAGAAAAATCATCTGGTATGTGTTAATCCGTGAAGCACGTTCTTCTATCGTTCTCGGATTGACGATTGCGACAATTGGATTGATTGGAGCGACGGCGATGGCGGGACTCGTCGGGGCAGGTGGACTGGGGGACATCGCCTATCAATACGGACACCTTCGTTTCGAACCGGAAGTCATGTACGTGACCATTTTCGTCCTCATCCTCCTCGTTCAGTCCATCCAATCCTTCGGGAATCGACTGGCGGCAAAATTGAAAAAGGCATAAAAAGAATCGTGTCGTGAAAGCGACACGATTTATGCGTTATGGAGCAGACGTTTCAGTTCAGCGATGCGGTCATGTCTCGGGATGAACGTCCGAATCTCTTTTTCACTGAAACCGACCTGGATGCGATGATGGTCGAAGACGATCGGACTTTTCAGGATTTGAGGATTCGAGGCGACGAAGCTATATAGCTCACGAATCGACATCTCATCTAGTTTCTCTGCCGCTTGTTTATAGACACTCTTTTGGACCGACAACAAGTCCGTCGTCCCATTTTCCGTCAGGCTCAACATCTCTTTGAATTCTCCGAAGGATAAACCTTGGTCTGTCAATTTCTTTTCGATGAAGGGAATTTTTTGTTCCCGTAACCAATCAATCGTTTTTCTGGAAGAACTGCAGCTCGTATGCGTGAATACCGTGACCGTCACGACAACCACTTCTCCTTTACATCAGTTTGGTTCTAACTATTATCTCCTTTTATACGTTCGAGTGCGTGATTATGTTTCAAATCACATACAGTTTCTTTTTGATTGAGCATGACTTCGTTCGGGTACAGATTTCATGAGTAACCAGATAAGGAGGAATGAAGATGTTTGATTATACCGTACAATCTGACCGTACCGTGGATGATGTTGTCATTCGTCTCGGAGAAGCATTGAAAGAAGAATCATTCGGGGTGCTCTGGGACTTTGATTTGAGTGAGACGCTCGAGAAAAAGGGAGAGGGGATTGATGGGAAGTATCGTATCTTAGAAGTATGCAATCCGAAGGCGGCAAAAGAAGTGCTGTCGCAACAATTAGAAGGAGGCTACTTCCTTCCATGCAAAATCGCGGTGTTCGAAAAAGAAGACCATACCCAAATTGGTATGCCGAGACCGACTGAATTAATTCGCCTCATCGATGACGAATCGTTACAAGCCGTCGCGTTAGACGTCGAGTCCCGATTGCAACGTGCCATCGACCAAAGTAAATGATTGTTCTACCATCCGCTCATGAAACGTGAGCGGATTTTTTTCGTATAGGATAGTTAGATAATGGTAAAATTGGATGATGAGATTATAGGAGGGGATATTTTGTACAAAAGAGGAATCATGATGTTACTTAGTGCTTCATTTTTAAGCGCTTGTGGGGCATCTAATATAGAAGTCATTCAACTAGATTACATAGAGGATCAATGGAACGTGGAAAGCTATTCAAAAGAAGGAGAGATGATTAAAGTTCATGAGTCAAAAGAAGTATTGGCTGCATGCGAAGGGGAGCGTGCAACCGAATTAAAGGGTGACATCACGGTATATCAAACGGCGATTGCAGGGAGAACCGAGCCTGTTTCAGCCATGACCCCATATACGATGAAAGTCGTGACGTACTTAGAAGGTGACGAACGGTATGCCGTATGTCGTGAAAGCTACACGAATCAACTGATGGCGGAAGCGATTGACTCGTTTCCAGACTTTGTGAATACAAGTGACGGAATTCGACTTCCACGACTCCCTCGTATTCATCAGACATCTTCTGCGTTACAAGACAAGTTGGTGGAAGCAGAAGGATTGGATTTTGACGGGAATTCCATCACCTCGTTCCCGCATACGTTACTGGAAATCGAACCGGCGCTCTACGGCGAACTTGAAATGAAACTCGGTGGCAAGGTGATCCGTTATCCGATTGCGCAGTTCGAGCCGCGAGGATTTGAGATGCCGAATCAACAGATTGCCATCGGATATGATAAAAAGACGTTTCGTCCATATATTCTTTACTCGTTTGACGGTCAATTTTTCATGCCTCAACCGATTGAGTTTGATGAGTTAGAGGACCCGGAGTCAAAAGAGAATACCGTCTTTTCCGAGTTAGAGATCAAGACTGTCGCGACAGCTCGTGAACTGAACGAAGAAGAGGAAACTCCGTTCTATACTTTCTCGTATCTGAAAAACGGGAAACATGTGACCGAAACGATGACGATTCGATTCGCTCCTGGCTTGTTTTTAAAAGAAGGAGAAGAACCAGATCCGATGTTTGAGGATTGGTTGCCTGTTGAAGAAGCCGGGCCAAGGGTCATCGTCCATCGCAAACCATACGATGGAGGGGCGATGGAATTCGCAGAGTATAGTGAGGCCACGAAAGAGGAAGCGAAAGAATTGTTCGACATCATCAATGAGGCAGACCCCGTCGATCGCCGCGGAGAAGATTCAGAATATCGATATTTGACTTTAACAGACGGTTGGAAGGGTCAAGTGTTCGAAATCAGCCATCAAAAACGTTCGAAAAAAATTGATATCTATTTAACGGACCCGCTCCGCGATCAAACATTTAAATTATCGAGCGAAGGAGCGGAATCGTTCTTAGACATATTTCCGCGCCTAAGGGAAACATTATGAAGCGAATCCTTATATTCATTTGCTGTATTGGTTTGATGACAGGTTGTGATGATGAACAGATGGATGTCGTAAAGCTAGATTACATATCGGAGCATTGGAATGTGAAAGATCTTCAATCAGGTCATATGGATGCCAAGTCGGTGATTTGGACTCCTGATTTATTGGATGCGTGTTCTGGTAAAGCAATTTCACGAATCGAAGAAGACGTCACCGTCTATCATTCGTATGAATTGAATCGAAAGTTCGATGATGCACATAAAAACGTGATGTATATGGAAGGAAATCGACCATACGCCGTTTGCTATGACAGTGCTTCTGAACAAATCAGGGCAGAAGAGATAGATGAATTCCCTTACTTCGTTCATACGGAAGAAGGGATCGACATCTTGAGTACGCCAACGATTCGTAAAGGTACACATAAAGAATTGAAACAAATGGAACAGAAAGACCAAGGTCATTACTATTCTATGCCCGTCCGTCTCCTCGAGGGGACGATGATTCATGTGACACCCTCATTATATGGCCAAATCGATTTAACGATTGGAGATCAACAAGGACTGTTCCCCATTTCACATTTAGAGCCATTTAGTGCCCAATCGGAAGAAGTAGGAATCGCGCTTGGGTATGACGAACAATCGAAAGAAGCGTATTTTTATTATGAGAAAGAAGATGGATTGACGACCATACTTCCTTTAGTCGTGTGGAATGAAAAAGAGCATAAACACATGCCGATTCAATTCGAAGGGCTACAAGTAGAACAGGTACTTCGGGAAGACATTCTTAAACCTGGTGTCAAGACGCCTCTCTACACGTTCTCCTTCATTGAAGATGGGAAACGTGTGAATGAGGAGATCAGTTTAACTTATTTGAATGGTGAATTTTCGACACATGATCCTGTTCAAAACGCGAGCGATTCAAATGGTCCATTCGTTTATGTTCATGAGAAGCCATTAAACGGTGCGCTCGATATTCAGTACCCAAACGTGCTAATGGCTGAAGAGAACGACATATCAGATCTGATGAATGCGATTGATGACGCAATACCTGTCAAACGTGCTGGAGATGTGACTGACTATTCGCGTCTCACGATCATCGATGGTTGGGGTGCTCAAGAATTTCAGTTAAGTTTCAAGGAACGATTCAAAAAAATCGATGTCTATCTGACGGACCCGCTCCGCGATCAAACATTCAAATTATCAAGCAAAGGAGCGGAACGGTTCTTGGATCTATTTCCGGAGGTGAAAGAGTCATGATGAAACGAATGCTATTGATGTTAAGCACAGTCGGGATTTTGTCGGGTTGTGCTGGAGAACAGATGGATGTCGTAAAGTTGGACTATATGCCTGAGCAATGGAACGTGGGCGATTTGTATTCGAATCAGATGGATGCCGAGTCGGAGACGTGGTCGACTGCAATTCTCGGCGCTTGTACGGGTGAACCGCTCACTCAGATCGAGGGGGATGTAACGGTTTTCAATTCATATGCGGTGAATCGGAAAGTCATGATATCAGATTATGATCCGAGCTCATATAAATTGGTGACTTTCTTGAAAGGAAAAGAAAACTACACCATTTGCTATGACGGAGACTATTCCAACATGAAATTAGGGAAGATTGATGAACTACCGGACTTCCTTGATTTATCAGCAGGTATCGAAGTTCCGAACGTCCCGAAAATGAAAGCGGGTACGAAAGAGGAAGAAGAAGTCGCAGAACAGAGTGACCCATCCGAGTACCTCGGGATGCCCATCAACCTGTTCAAAGACACGATGGTTCATTTGACTTCTCCCTTGAATGGCGCGATTGCGTTAACAGTAGGTGAACAGGAAGGAATCTTTCCCATCTCAACCATTGAACCATATAATGCGCAAATGGGAACCGCAAAGATTGCACTCGGATATAATGACAAATTGGAAGCCGCCCACTTCTACTTCGAAACTACGAACGGTACGACATCCATTCAACCGTTCCTTGTATGGGATGAGAAAGACGGCGCACATGTCCCCATCCAGTTCGAAGGATTACAAGTCGAACGGGTCCTCCAGACGGATACATTAGAGCCGGGAGTTAAGACACCTCTTTACATATTCTCATACATGAAAAATGGAAAGCGTGTGAAAGAAGAAGTCAGCTTGACGTACACGAAGGGCGAGTTTGCCACGAAAGAGTCCATTAAAGAATCTACTGAAGCAGGACTCATTGCAAATCCTTCCGTTCCGCGAGGTCCGTTTTTCTTTCTCCATAAAAACCCGTTAGATGCGGAGGCCACATTGAATTATCCGGATACATTGCGTGCGGCTGGAATCGACATGTCTGATTTGATGAACGCATTTGAGGAGGCAGAACCGGTGGATCGAGCTGGAGAAGTGGGGGACTATCCCATTCTCACCATCATAGATGGATGGAAAGGGCAAGAGTTTCAGTTAAGCTTCAAGAAACGGTCTAAAAAAGTAGATGTCTATGTGACGGATGAAACACGAAACCAAACGTTCAAACTGAGCAGTGCAGGGGCGGAAACGTTTTTCTCCTATTTTCCTGATTTAGATGAGTGAAAGGCGCCCTCGGCGTCTTTTTATTTGGTAAATACTTCAAAACCAAGATATTGACCTTCTGTATAAAAAGAGAGTAATGGAATGTTATGGGATACGTTACACTGAAATTCACGATTTCGTACGAACATCCTAAGAATAAGAAAGGTTGCTATCTATAATGAGTACTTTGAACCAAAAAGGAATTCAATCTGCAGACGTTTTTCAATCCATTGAAACGAATATGGCGATGATTCTATTTGATCGTCAACGCCGGGTCGTCGATGTGAACGATACGTTTGCGAAAGCAATGAAATATAGACGCGAGGAGATGATTGGCATGCAGCATCACTTGTTCTGCCCTTCTTCCTTTGTCAATAGTCCAGAGTATTCGGCATTTTGGGAGAAATTATGGAATGGTTTCAGTTTCTCGGATAAAGTGGAGCGTGAGAATGCAAAAGGGGAAACCATTTGGCTCGAGGCGACGTATATGCCGATTTTTGAAGGAGATGATGTCATCGGTGTCGTCAAGATCGCATCGGACATCACCGCACGGCAACAAGTGATTGAGGATTATGCGTATCGCTTTAAATCGATGACCGATGTGCTCGACGAACGGGCGAAGACAGGCATGCAAGACACGAAAGTATTGAATGAAACGATTGAAAAGCTTGCGAAAGATGCCGCGGACAACCTCCATGCCCTTCAGAACTTGCGTCGTCAAGCCGATGACATCGCGAAAATTGCCTCGTCGATCAAAGAGATTGCGGCACAAACGAATCTATTGTCCCTGAATGCTGCCATCGAAGCGGCACGAGCAGGTGAACACGGGCTTGGATTTAATGTGGTTGCGACTGAGGTCCGCAACCTCTCCCGTATGGTTGAACGTGCGGTCATCGACGTCAACTCGAACACGGAAGGGATGAACGTCGAGCTTCGGAAAATTGTAGAAGGTGTCACTGCGTCCAATCAAGAGATTCAGTTAAGTGCAAAAACGATGGAACAGACGATGGAGCGATTCCAAACGTTCGAGCAGGCAGCAGCCGAGTTACATGATACGGCCGACACATTTACATCCAACCTGTGAACCGATTGACCCTACACGGGGTCAGTCGGTTTTTTTGAGTCGTAACGTATGTCCATGTCGTTTCAACCAATCTTTTGCTGTAGCGGTATTCGGATAGATCGTTTGTAACGTGCTCCAAAAAGAAGGGGAGTGATCGAAGTGAACGAGATGCACCCATTCGTGAGCGATGACGTAGTCCATCATCTCTTTTGGCGCCAGCATGAGGCGAACATTAATGGAGATGGTTCCATTCGAACTACATGATCCCCAGCGTGTCTTTTGGTGACCGATACGAATCTTTTTCGCTTTAACGCCTAAGATCTTTTCATAAATTGGTGCCCGCTCGATCGCATAGTGTAAGGCACGTTCACGAAGCCAAATCTCATACTGTTTCCAGAGTGTAGCGTCGTCCCATGCTTCCGGAACCCAAAAAGACGTGCCGTCATGCCGAAGCGTCCGCCCGCTGTCTCTTCTGACCGGGTAATGCTCTCCGTGAAGCACAAGTCCGCGATCAAGAACGGACATCTGTTGAGGAAGATTCTGCAACGTCTCACGAATCCATGTGTCGTGCTCTTCTAGTGCGCGGTCGACGAGACGTTTTGGCAATCGTGCCGGGACTCGGAGTTCGATTCCTTCCGGTGTAACATAAAAGGCAGCTCTTTTTCTTCGTTTATTTCGAATGACGGTAACACGCATTGATGTGCCTCCTTTCTTATCTCGATCGAGTATAACGAAGTCGGCAAAAAACTGCCATGCTTTTTTTGGCACGTAGTCGAATCAACTTTGATACAGTAAGAGGAGGAGGGATGAACATGAAATCAATTTTACAACAACAACTTGAACGTAAAGGGACGAATTCGGTGAAGTGGGATGGGTTGGAGCGATGGTTCCGTTTGTCAGAAGACGTGTTACCGCTATGGGTAGCGGATATCGACATCCGTACTGCACCGTCCATCTCCGAGGCGCTCGCTATAAAAGCCGCTCAAGGGGAATTCGGGTATACATTGTTCGCACCTGAAGCGCAAACAGCGGTGAGCGATTGGTACGGCCGACGTCACGATTTAATTGTTGACCCGAACCATGTGTTATTCTCTAGCGGTGTCGTGCCTGCGTTGACGCATATCGTCGAGGCGTTGACTGAAGTCGGAGATGGCGTCGTCATCCAGTCACCTGTCTATCCACCATTCCACGAACTCGTTGTCGGTTCCAAGCGACAAGTGTTCGATGCCCCGTTGAAAAAAATTGACGAGCGCTACGAGATGGATTTTGTCGCACTCGAGGAAGCGATGAAACAAGCGAAACTCTTCCTACTCTGTTCCCCACATAATCCAGTTGGGCGTGTCTGGACGAGAGCAGAACTAGAAAAGGTCGTAGAACTCGCGGATCAATATGAGGTGATTGTCGTCGCTGACGAGATTCATGCAGATTTGACATTCCCGTCTCATAAACATACCGCAATCGGCACACTCGACTCGCGTGTCATCACGGTAAGTGCGCCCTCAAAAGCATTTAATATCGCCGGATTATTTGCGTCCTACATCATTTGTCCGGTCGATGAGTGGCGGAAGCAAATCACGAAAGTACAGAACAAACATCATGTGCTCCCGACACCGTTCGCGAACACGGCTATCATCGCCGCGTATACCGACAACCGCGCGGAACGTTGGCTCGACCAGTTGCGAGAAGAATTGGAGCAACAAATGAATGACGTGGTCGATTCCATCGAATCAAACCTTCCGATGCTCCATACGACACGTCCGGAAGCGAGTTATCTGCTTTGGCTCGACTTCTCGGAGTTTCCGATGTCAGCCGAGGAGCGGAAGTCTTGGCTGCATCAAGACGTCCGAATCTTCTTGTCACCGGGTAGTCCGTTCGGTCCTCAAGGTGAATCATTCGAACGGATGAATATTGGGACACGTCGTGAACTATTGGACGAGGCGATTCAGCGACTGAGCGCGCAAATGGAACGAAAAGCGTTTGTGTAAAACGAGAATCGGGAAAAATTCACAATGAGATGATGAGAGAAAGCGAGTGGATGGGATGGAGACGATCAACTGGAAGAAAAAGATGGAGGAACAGTTAAGGCGTAGCGGCTTCACCTTGCAAGTCGAAAACATGTCCAATATCCGCTTGACTGAGATTCATGCGAGTTCTTCTCCGTTGATCTCTTATCCGCTCCGAGTTCGTCTATATGAGCGGATGGGTTGGCTCATGTGTACGGTCGATTCGCCAACGCTCAATCGGAATGAAGATCATCCGTTATTTGAACGCATGGTGACCGCCGTCTTTGAACGAATTGTGCGTCACCTGTATAACGGGTATGGTTTTCACATTTTGACGTTCATCGGAGATACCGGAAATTACATCGCCCCAAAAGATTCGGAGACAGGGGAGGTCGTACGCCTCGTCGCACACCTTTGGAATGACCGTTCGTACATTCACCTCGACACCTTCGAGGAGTATCCCGCCTTATATGTGACGCCACCGTGGGCACATCAAGCCTATGCCATCGAAAGCACAGACGATGAGTGGGTCATCTACGCGGGGAGAGGGGGAAGGCCGTCGACCGATTATCGTGCTGACGGTGTTGAATTGAAACCTCATCGTCTATCGGATGGTGAGCTCTTCTTCCCGGTGGATCGGATTTCGAAAGAGAAAGGAACCCTCGCCCTGGCCGAATGGCTTCGACTCGAAAGGCGAGAAGTCGAGGACTTTATGATGTCCTTCATGCAGACAATCCGGAAGTTCGATCCGTCATTTGGATTCGCATGGGGTGGGACCGAAACCTTTTTTCATGGTGTACCGGTTGAACCGTACGCGCAGGTGCTTAGGCTCGAAAGTGGGAAACGTCGCTATCGCGTCATGAACAATACGGCAAAACGACTATTTGCCGCCTCGGACGACCCGAACGAGTGTCTGAAGGAAGTGAGTCGAACACTAGGGACGATCACGCTCCCTGAACGGCGTGTCTCAGCCCTCGGTCAATTGATCATGGGAATCTGGCAACAGTTTGAGACCGATGAAGAGACGTACATTCAAGAAGTCGCGTTTCGAGACATCTCCAAATTCCAAATGGAAGAAAAGATTGGACATGCTCTCGCGAATCAACAACGGATTCGCTGGATCGACAAGAATCATCCGCATCAGGATGTGATCGAATATGCTCATCTACGGATCACGTTCCCGAAACGACCACCTGGGCTTGTTACAGTCGAACCCGCTGAATCCGGACAAGAGAGAGGTGCTTTATGAGAATCGTTGACGCACGAGCCATGCCAATCGATCATGAAGATGTGATCGCCGTTACCCCTTCCTCTGTCTACTATCGCGAGAAGATGGATCGAACGACATTCTCGCTCTATCGCTTTGACGAAGAGGACGGCGTGATCACACAATTGAACCGGAGGGAGTACGCGGATTATGGTTATCCCAAGCTTTTCGTCGATGGAGACATCGTCTATTTTATAAATGAGGTCCCGGAAGGTGAAGGGGTGGTCAAGACAGAATTGATCGCCTTCTCTTACAAGTCAGGCACCGAAGAAGTTATCACGACGTTTGAGAAGCGTGGGAATAGCACATTGTTCTGGGTATTGGATCATCGTTACTTCCTCTTTTTGACGGCGTTTGAATCATCGGATGAAGCATGGCTTTATGACCGGGTGACCAATCAACGGGAGCGTATTCGAGATGAGCGCCTCGTCGGTAAGACGGAACGATTCCGAGAATTATATTTGTTTACGACCACATTCGCTGGTGTTCCATACATCGTCTGTAACGCAAGACTCGATGAGTTTGACTATTATAATGCACTCGATGATGGGCGCATCTCTCCTGACGACCCGATTGACCATTCCGAGGCACTCTTGATTTGCCCACTCGAAGAGGCGGTCGAGGCGATATGGGATCAACGGGATGAATTGCCATTCGATGATATTCTCCGTCTCCAAGGGGAAGGGGACACGGTCCAATATCTAGGAGAAAATGAAGGGACGCTTCGATTCTCCGCATTTGTTGACGCGTTGAATGAGGAGGTCATCTATGATTTGACGGCTCCCGATGTCTTGCATGAAGTATCGGTCGTCGATTGGGGTGCCTATGAACCGATTGATTTCACATACGATGATATTAGTTCGACGATTTTCATCAAAGTCGATGAGACTGATATGCACTCAGAAGTCATCGACCTAGCAACCGGTGCGCGTTATATCGATGTGAAACCGTTCGAACGCGTCATCGGTCACCGCTATCTCGTCCATGAATATACGGAAGGGCTAACGAGCGGTGTCGTGATCTTCGATTTGAAATCTGAAGAACGTTTCGCATATGACAATGCCTATTTTATGGTCATCGATGATGCCATATTGATATTGTCAATGTCTAGCATATAAATATAACCACCACCCATCATATAGGTGGTGGTTATATTTGGATATATAGTTTACATAACATATTATTGTAAACCTGATATTGCGTGTTTTTTCCGTTCGTCTCCGATATGGGCATAGACTTGTGTCGTTGCTACAGATTCATGTCCGAGAAGCTGCTGAATCGTGAGCACATCGACCCCGCCCATCGCGAGACGTGAGGCGAAGGTGTGACGCAACTTATGCGGCGTCACCTGTTTATGGCTCAAGAACGGAAGGTAAGGCTTCAAACGGTCAATATGACCTTTCAACATATGTTGAACCGTTCGTACAGCGATTCGATTTCCCTTCTCATTTTGGAACACCGCACCTTCGCTCGACGCGTGGCGATATTCAGAGAGGAGCGGAAGAAGTGGTCCTGCGATGGGGATCAATCGTTCCTTGTTCCCTTTACCGATGACCCGAATCGTCCCGGTCTCGAGATTGATATCGGACCAATTGAGTCCGGCAAGCTCGGATACGCGCATACCTGTTAGTCCGAGTAACTGTATGATTAAAAAATCACGTGCACGATTCAGTTCGTACCAACTCGCCTCGCGATTCGTCATGCCGACGTTGCTACGTACAAGCGTCGAGAAATCGAGCCATTCCGATTCCGTCAAATAAACGGGATTCCGTTTGCCGCGCTTCGGACGTTCCACGGTTTGAAAGGGATTCACCGTCGCTTGATTGGTCTCGATTAAGTAATTGAAGAGTGACTGTAACGTTGAAAGCTTCCGATTGATGACGCTTGGAGCGTTTTCGAGATCGAGGGCAAGATAAGTCGCATACGCTTCTGCACCGGCATGGTCAATCTCTGTGAATGATCCCAAGTCAATCGTTTCAGACTCTAACTCGGTACCGCTCACGCGCTCGACCCAACGAAAGAAATCTAAAACATCATACACATAGCGTTGGGCCGTCTGTTTGGAGTAGTGCTTTGCTGCTAAATGATGAAAAAACTGTTGGATGAATGCGGGTAGTCGGTGCAACCCGTTCAACTCGAAGCGTTTCGTCGTCGTCGGTGTCTGCCGCTGTCCAAGTTGACCGAAAATACTCATGGAATGCCCCTTTCTTCATGTGGTTCTCACTTGATTCTTTCCGTTGCGCTTCCCTTCACGAAGGAAGTCATCTGCCTCTTTTATAATCTCTTCTACCGTATCGTGACCAGTACGAACCGCAAGTCCGAATGTCATTGTGACCTGAAGTCTTTCCCCCGCGTAATAGAGAGGGATTGACTCGATTTGCTGTCTCAATTGTTCGGCGATTGTAAGGAAGTTATCGCATGGACTCGAAAAGAAAATCAGGAATTCCTCGCCTCCCCATCGGACTACAATGCCGTCGACGTCGGATAGGATGCTGGCGACTTGTTGTAGCACCCGGTCCCCACAATCATGTCCGTAAGTCTCGTTAAATGATTTGAATCGATCGATGTCACCGAGAACGATTGCATACGGAACGCCTTCATGAGCGGCTTTGTCGATTGCTTTAGAAACTTGTTCATGCCCAACTTTTCGGTTCAATAGTCCGGTCAATCCATCCGTAGACGCTAGGATTTGCAATCGCTCATTAGATTGTTCGAGTTCATCTGTCACTTCGACAACGGCTGACTCAAAGATAAAGGAGAGCCCTGCAATCATCATCACGGTCGATAGGATACAAAAGAGTCCGAGCGCTTGTTCTATCTGTATCGGTAAGGTCTCGATGCCGTCAGATACATAGATGAATAGAAGGCTATAAATCAGCATGGCAATGGCCGTGGTGAAGATGCGTTGGCCTCTTGATACGCTTGGCATGAAAAAGACACCATAGGCCATCATGAGGATGAAATAATGCATGTTGATCTCCCAACCGAGAATGACGGTCGAGATGACGGCGTTGTAAACGACTTCGATAAAAAGTCCGGTAAAGAAGATGCCGTACCACCGTCTATGTACAAAGTAGAATGAAATCGTATAATAGATCACACTCAAGCCATTTGATAGGAATAAGAGAATCATATCCAAACGATAAAACAAGATGCAAAATAGGAAGTGGACCAACCAGGCGATGACATTGCCGTAAAAAGTAATTCGTTCGTTATATAGTGTTCCTCGACGAGTTTCATAGGTTGTTCCCATCACACACCTCCTTTCTTTTAGTATAACGAAACAATGATTAAATTTGTATAAAAGTCCATAAAGTGGCCTCAAAAAACGTATTGTTTTCGTATCTATCATTGCGTGAAATAGATATTTCACGCAATGTACATGAATTGCGTGATTGTATCTCAATCGAGTGGTTAATCGACTGATTGGTTTTATAGCAAAATAAATGGTAGACAATAATTTGTTATGTAAACCATATTGGTTTGTCTTGAAATTGTAATGTTGAGTCATTATACCTTATGATGAAAATAAGACTTGAAACAGGAAGGAAGGTAACGTTACACTGTAAACGTAAACCAAAGGGGGATTTTGGATGGATGATCAGCGTTTGAAGCAACTTTTGTCTGAAGCGAAGACCATCGCGGTCGTCGGTGTGTCCGACAACCCGAACAAGACGGCCAACCAGATTGCGGAGTATTTGCTTCGTGTCGGGTATACCGTCATCCCTGTCAACCCGATGCTCGAGGAGTGGAACGGCCGTAAGGCGTATCCGTCCGTCGAGAGCATCCCGGGTAGAATCGATATCGTCGACGTGTTCCGTCGCAGCGAATTTTTAGCGGGCGTCGCGGAAGATGCGGTACGACATGGGGATGTCGGGCTCGTCTTCAACCAGCTCGGTCTCTCAAGTGCTGAGGCGGAGCAAATCGTGCGTGACGCCGGGCTCGATTATATCGAGAACCGCTGCCTGTACGTGGAGCATGCTCGTCTACTCGGATAAGACCTACCTCCTTGGTAGGTCTCCTTTTTTTCAGCGATGGCTGACAAGGGAGGCTTGCCAGAATCGATGAACAGCTATACAATAGGAAAGAAAAACGAACGTGTGTTCGAAATTGAGGTGACTGCTATGTCAACAGATCTATTTAATTACAATGAAGACGCCATCCAGGTGCTCGAAGGACTCACGGCCGTGCGGAAACGACCGGGGATGTACATCGGGTCAACCGACCATCGCGGACTTCACCATCTCGTCTATGAGATCGTCGACAACGCGATCGATGAGGCGCTCGCCGGGTTCGGCGGTCAAATCGATGTGACGATTCATAAGGACGATGCCATCACGGTCCGTGACCACGGCCGCGGGATGCCGACAGGAATGCACGCCTCTGGAAAGCCTACCCCAGAAGTCATTTTTACGGTCCTTCACGCTGGAGGAAAGTTCGGACAAGGCGGATACAAGACGTCTGGTGGACTCCACGGCGTCGGTGCTTCGGTCGTCAACGCCCTATCAAGCAAGGTCGTCGTGACGATTTATCGTGACGGAAAAGTGTTCGAACAGACCTTTGCAGACGGCGGTGTGCCTCAAACGACACTGATTGAGACAGGCAAGACACGCCAAACCGGCACGAGTGTCTATTTCAAACCGGATGCGACCATCTTCTCAACGACGACGTATAACTATGACACGCTCGCCGAACGCCTCCGTGAATCGGCTTTCCTCTTAAAAGGATTGACGATCACGCTCACTGATGAGCGTACGGAGAAGCAAGAGACGTTCCATTACGAGGAAGGGATTGCCGAGTTCGTCCAATACTTGAACGACGATAAGGCGACACTCCACCCAATCGTCTATTTCGAAGGGGTCGAGAATGAGATCGAGATCGAACTCGCGTTTCAGTTCACGGACGCCTATTCCGAAAATGTGCTCTCGTTCGTCAACAACGTCCGGACACGCGATGGTGGAACGCACGAGGTCGGTGCCAAGACGGCGATGACCCGAATCATGAACGAATATGCACGGAAGAACGGTTTACTCAAAGAGAAAGATAAAAATCTCGACGGCGGCGATGTCCGTGAGGGACTCACGCTCATCGTCTCGGTCCGGATCCCGGAGGAATTCCTCCAGTTCGAAGGGCAGACGAAGTCGAAACTCGGGTCACCGGAGGCACGTGCGAGCGCTGACAGCGTCATGGCGAAACAGTTGACGATCTTCCTAGAAGAGAACCCTCAGATGGCAACGATGCTCATCAAGAAGGCGATTCGTGCGGCACAGGCTCGCGAGGCGGCCCGCAAGGCACGGGAAGAGGCCCGTAACGGGAAGAAAAAGAAACGCTCGAGCATCTTGAACGGAAAATTGACGCCTGCGACGTCAAAGAATGCTGCTAAGAACGAGCTCTTTCTCGTCGAGGGTGACTCGGCCGGTGGTTCAGCCAAACAAGGGCGGGACCGTACGTTCCAAGCTATCCTCCCACTACGCGGGAAGGTCATCAACTCGGAGAAGTCGAAACTCCAGGACATCATGAAAAACGAAGAGATCAACACGATCATCCATGCGATCGGCGCCGGGGTCGGTCACGATTTTGATTTGGACGACTGTAACTTCGACAAGGTCATCATCATGACGGATGCCGACACGGACGGTGCACACATCCAGGTGCTCCTCCTCACGTTCTTCTTCCGTTATATGCGACCGCTCGTCGAGGCGGGCCGCGTGTTCGTTGCCTTGCCACCGCTCTACCGCATCTCAAAAGGGAAAGGCAAGTCCGAACAGTTCGACTATGCCTGGGACGAAGAGGCACTCGAGAAGCTCGTCAAAGTGTATAAGAAAGGCTATATCCTCCAACGCTACAAAGGTCTTGGCGAGATGAACGCGGACCAGTTATGGGAGACGACGATGAACCCGGACACTCGTACACTCATCCGTGTCACAGTCGACGATGCGGCCGTTGCGGATAAGCGTGTGTCTGTCCTGATGGGCGACAATGTCACGCACCGTCGTGAATGGATTGAGGAGAACGTCGCCTTCGGACTCCAGGAAGATGATTCGATCATCGCCAATGAACATGTGACTAAAGCGATTGAGGAAGTGATGTAACAATGTCGACGATTCAACACATTTTAAACCTATCTCTCGAACAGGTCGTTGGAGACCGGTTCGGGCGTTACTCAAAATATATCATCCAAGACCGCGCCTTACCGGACGCACGTGACGGACTCAAGCCTGTACAGCGCCGGATTCTATATGCGATGCACCACGAGGGGAATACGAACGATAAGCCCTATCGGAAGTCCGCCAAGACGGTCGGGAACGTCATCGGGAACTATCACCCGCACGGTGATTCGTCCGTCTATGAGGCGATGGTACGTCTCTCGCAAGATTGGAAACTCCGGTATCCGCTCATCGATATGCATGGGAACAACGGGTCGATGGACGGTGACCCAGCAGCGGCCATGCGTTATACGGAAGCCCGTCTCTCGAAGATTGCCGGTGTCATGCTGACGTCGATTGCGAAAAATACGGTCGATTATACACCGAACTTTGATGATTCTACGGAAGAACCGCTCGTCTTGCCGTCGCTCCTTCCGAACCTTCTCATGAACGGAACGACAGGGATTTCGGCCGGTTATGCGACGGAAATCCCACCGCATAACTTGACAGAAGTCCTCAACCTCGCCATCGCACGCTTGAAGGGCCAGGTCGATACGGCGAAAGACGCACTCGAGTACGTCACGGGTCCTGATTTCCCTACTGGTGGGACAGTCATGGGCAAAGACGGTATCTTAAAAGCGTTCGAGACCGGTAAAGGGAAGGTCATCATCCGGGCGAAGTCCGAGATTGAGCAATTAAAAGGTGGCCGTGAACAGATCACGATCACAGAACTTCCGTATGAAGTGAATAAGGCGAATCTCGTCAAAAAGATGGAAGAGCTCCGTCTCGATAAAAAAGTCGAAGGTGTCGCGGAAGTCCGTGATGAGACGGATCGGACGGGTCTTCGAGTCGTCATCGAATTGAAGAAAGAAGCGGACGCGGAAGGTGTCCTTCACTTCTTCTTGAAGCATACGGACCTACAGCTCGCCTATAACTACAATATGGTCTCCATCGTGAACCGGACGCCGAAACAGATGGGAATCATCCCAATCATTGACGCCTATTTGAAACACGTCGAAGAGGTCGTGACACGCCGGACGACGTTCGAGCTCGAGCAGGCGAAGAAACGTGCCGAAATCGTCGACGCCTTGGAACAAGCCATCTCGGTCCTCGATGAGACGCTCGAATTGATCCGTTCCGCAAAAGATAAAGCGGACGCGAAGAAGAAACTGATGGAGCGGTTCTCATTCACAGAACGCCAGGCCGAAGCGGTCGTCATGCTCCAATTATATCGACTCACGAATACGGACATCGTCGAGTTACAAAAAGAAGCAAAGGCGCTCCAAAAAGAGATTGCCCGCCTCTCAAACATCCTCGAGGTGGACGCGACAAAACGGAAGTTGATCGTGAAAGAACTTACGGCATTGCGTGACGAGTTTGGCGATGACCGTCGCTCGGTGATCGAATCGGAAGTCGAAGAATTGAAACTGAAGACGGAAGTCATGATTGCTGTCGAAGAGACGATGGTATTCGTCAGCCGTGACGGGTACGTCAAACGTGCCTCGATGCGTTCGTATGGAGCGTCGAGTGACGTTTTACCGGAGATGAAAGAAAAGGATCGTACACTCCTTACGACACAAGCCATGACGACGGACCACTTGCTCGTCTGGACGAACAAGGGCAGCTACCTCCTCATCCCGATCCATCAGATTCCAGAATCGAAGTGGAAGGATGCCGGACAACACGTGGCCAACCTCGTTCCGATTGAAGGGGAACAGGTTATCTCGGCAGACGTCGTCTCGACGTTTGATACGGACGCCCATTGCCTCTTCGTGACGAAAGACGGGATGGTCAAACGTACACCGTTACGCGACTACGACGCGCAGCGGAAATCGAAACCACTCATGGCCTTGAAGCTGAAAGGTGACGACGAGGTCGTCTTCGCCGGGATCAGTGACGGTCCAGGGCAGTTGTTCCTCGTTTCAGAGCGTGGATATGGGCTCTGGTTCAAAGAGGATGATGTCCCTGTCGTCGGACAGCGGGCAGCCGGTGTGAAGGCGATGAACCTGAAAGACGGTGACCTCGTCGCCGATGCCTTCTCCTTCTTCACGCCACCATTATTCGTTCTTGTGACGCAACGGGGAGCGGTCAAGAAGATGAAGCTCGAGGACCAGTTCGACTGTACGAACCGCAACCTTCGGGGGACGATGCTCATTCGTGAGGTCAAATCAAAACCGCACCAAATCCGTCGTGTGCTTCCGGTGCATGGGGATGAGACGCTTCATATCGTCGGAAAAGAAAAAGCAAAACAAGTAAAGACAAAAACCCTTACGCTACTCGATCGCTATGCCAACGGCTCGTTCGTCTTTGACGAAGACTCGTTCGGTGAAATCGAGGACGTGTATCTCGATTAATCAAAAGACCTGTGATTTGGCTGATTCGCCGTTCACAGGTCTTTTTGTCGTAGCCATGTCTGTAGATCGTGTTGTTGTCGTCGATGGTGCCGCGTGTGCATCTCGATGAGGTTGAACCATTCTCTCGCATTCAGCCAGCCGAACCCACCGTGAAGCGTCTTTCGATTGTCATCTGCATCGTTCAAACGGGATTCCAACGTATCCATCTTTAAGATTAAGATGGTCATGCGTTCTCGCAATCGATCTTTCGAGTCAGTATTGTTCGGTGGTTGATTCATCTCAGGTGGGAGCTCGATTTTTATCGGTGGAAAGTCTCCCCGTTCGAACAACTTTTCTCCAAAAGACGTCTTCTCTCCACCGAGTTCACCCTCACCACGTAGGCAGCGGTCGGCCTCTTCTAAATACTCCTCTGCGACCAAAATGAGATGGTCAAACATTTGGCCAATGGACCAGATGCTCGGGGCATGCTTGTATCGCAAGTCGGACATGGTATAACGTGCGAGATCTTTTCTGAATCTGATTAATTCATAGCGTATCCTCAACATCTCACCTCCATTTTCTTTTAGTATACGTGATTGAAAACTGAAGTCAGAGAATGTGAGTTCTGAAAAGGAAGAATGCATCGATTTGCCGAAAAAGACATGTAGGACAAAAGATAGGGGGATCTATATGTCTCAATGGCTGACGTGGGCGAAACGGATTCAGGCGCTGTCTCAGGCCGGTCTGACGTTCACGCGTGATCAATATGACCGAGAACGGTACGAAGAGTTACTAGAAATCGTAAGAGAGATGTATGAACGGCACTCGGACTTATCTAACGAGGCTATCTTACAACTCGTTCATGTGGACGGTTATCCGACTCCGAAACTTGATGTACGAGGCGTCATCTTCAAAGATGACCGAATCCTGCTCGTGAAGGAGCGGTCAGATGGGTTGTGGACCTTACCCGGCGGTTTCTGTGAAGTGAATCGCTCTCCTGCCTCGAATATCATCAAAGAAGTAGAGGAAGAGGCTGGCCTGGATGTGATTCCAGTACGGTTGCTCGCCTTGTTCGATATGCATGAACATCCACACCCACCTCTCTCGGAGCATTATTACAAACTTTTCATCGAGTGTGCACTGATTGGTGACGGGGAGGGGAGCGCCGGCGTGGAGACGAGTGACGTCGGTTTCTTTGAACGAGACGATTTACCTGAGCTCTCCCTTGCCCGCAATACGATCGAACAGATTCATATGTGCTTTGACGCGCATTGGCAAGAAGAAGACTGGACCACTTTATTCGACTAGGAGGCTCAATGATGCAAGTAAGACGATATGGACATATCCATCAACTGACCTTTTATGCTCCCGTACTACCAATCAACGTTCAACTGTTTGAGCATGAGCTCGGACTCGTCTTGATCGACACAGCGCTGGAGCGGAACGCGACCGATATCCTGTCGTATATCGCCGAGCTAGACAAGCCACTCCTCGCGATATTGTTAACGCATGCTCATGGGGATCATGTCGGTGGGGTGGACACCATCAAAGCAGAGCATCCGCTCGCTGAACTCTTCATCTCCCGACGTGATGCCCGCCTCTTATCGGGAGATCGGTCGCTAGAGGAAGAAGAGCAGAATAAGATTCGTGGCTCTTTGCCGACGATTCGTTCTACACCGGATGCGGTATTAGATATTGGTGAGCGGTTATTCGGTTTACGTGTCCTCGATGCAGCGGGTCATACACCAGGATCGATTGCGTACTATGACGAGGTAAATCGGGTATTATTTGCAGGTGACGCTTTTCAAACTCAGGGAGGGGCAGCGGTAGCGGGAGATGTTCGGCCGTTATTCCCATTACCAGGACTCGCGACATGGAATCGGTCCGTTGCCGTTGAGAGTGCGGAGCGGCTAGTGGACTTGTCACCACTCCTTACTTTCGTAGGGCACGGTCCGCCACTCAAAGGGACACACCGGCTCTATTTGGCGTTGAAACGGGCGAAACGGAAGCAGGCGAGAAAGTTTATCCGTTAACGGGAGGGTTGCACCATGCAGCTGAAAGAAGTTGCCATTCATCAATTTGAGCAAGCCCAACAGATGCTCGAGATTCAACGTAACGCTTATGCGGTCGAAGCGGAACTGCTCGGGTTTGACGAAATCCCAGCGCGCTATGAGACGATTGATGTCATTCAAAACTTACCAGGCACGAGTTATGGCTTATATATCGAGGAGCGGTTGATTGGGTTTGTCACGGTGGAAGCATCTGAGAAAACTGTTGAAATCACGAAACTATGTATCGACCCGACATACTTTCGGGCGAGACTGGCGACGACGTTACTCGAACACATATTGAGCATTCACAAAGGAAAGTTGATTTACGTGCATACGGGCAAGCATAACGGACCGGCGAAGCGTCTGTATACGAAACTTGGATTTGAACCGAGTGCCGAATTCGAACCAGAACATGGCGTCACATTGATCCGGTATACGCATACGTCTTAAATTCAAATCTCATCTCACTATCATAAGTATACTAAGATAATGAGATGAGATATTGTTTTTACTGATAATATATGTTATGTAAACTAGTGAAAAATAGAGCAAAAAATTGCTCTGACTGAAGTTCCCTATTCCTTAAAAATCTTGTACCAGTACAAGGTCAATTCAATTTGTGGATTTGCATATTGTTTTGTTGAATCGACGCCACCAAGTTGAAATCCCTGTCTTTCATAGAAACGACAAGCAATGAGATTATCGTTCTGAGCTTCAAGCGACAAACCAATCATCCGTTTCTCTTTTGCCCACTGTTCGGCTGTTTCGATCAACATTTGTCCAATCCCACGCTTACGATATGTTTGACGGATCGCGATATTTTCAATGTATGCAAAGCGACTCCAATCCTTCACGAGTCGGATTTGTCCGACACATTCATCAGCGTCCATCGCTAAAAAGACGATTCGATTGTCATGTTCGATATACTGCGTCCAATCAATCCGGTCTTCTGGAAATGAGGTTTCTTTCGTCACGACATCTAGCTCTTCAACATAAGACCATTGACCGTTTATGTAACTGGGAACTATCCGTCCGATGATTGGAAAAGGATCATTTGCATCATTCACAATGTGAACATGCGCCTCATCTAGGGCTCTGATTCGAATCATACTCATCCGCTCCGCCTCCTCTATTGCGTATTAGTTCTTCATTCATCTCATTTTACTTTCCAGAATGTAATATAAGGCTCATTGATTCTGTCTCAATTTAATTTTACTTCTGTATCATTGTTGTGAATTTAGCATTCATCGGAATGATAACGCTTTATGAATAAACGTTTCAAATTTTAAATTCACCTGTTTAAACTATGTTTCACAGTTGCTAGACCGCTGAAGTCATGCTATTTTTAGACAGATGAACCATCTTAAGGAGGAATTCTTGTGAAACGAACGACTAAAGGTTTGGCAGCAACTTTATTTTTAGCAATCCCTCTTGCCGCTTGTGGTGATGATAGCACGAATCAAGCAGATACGACACGCTGGGAAGAGATTCAAGAAGAAGGCACATTGACGGTCGGAACTGCCGGCACCCTCTACCCCGCTTCTTTCCGTGAAGAAGAGAGCGATACGTTGACAGGTTTCGATGTCGAACTCATGAAAGAAGTCGCCAAACGCCTTGATCTCGAAATCGAGTTCAAAGAAATGGCATTTGACAACATGTTAACGAGTGTTCAGAACGGTCAAATTGACATCGCTGCAAATGATATCTCGGTAACAGAAGACCGTAAAGAGAAGTTCGCCTTCTCAAAACCGTATAAATACACTTACGGGACTGCTATCGTTCGCAAGAGCGACCTCTCTGGAATTGAATCACTCGAGGATTTGAAAGGCAAGAAAGCCGCTGGTGAGGCGACGACTGTCTTCATGGATGTGGCTCGAGAGTATGGAGCAGAAGAAGTCATCTATGACAACGCCACGAACGATCAGTACTTGCGCGACGTTTCGACGGGACGGACCGATGTCATCTTGAACGACTATTATCTTCAAACGTTGGCACTTGCTTTCTTCCCTGAGTTCGATATCACGATTCATCCGGATATCGCCTATAACCCGCAAGAAGTAGCATTTTTGATGGATAAAGACAATGACGAGCTCCAGGAGAAAATCGATCGTGTACTAGATGAAATGCTTGAAGATGGTACAGTCAAAGAACTATCTGAGAAATTCTATAATGGTGCCGATGTTTCGGTAGAACCTGACGTAGACGCAACAATCGTCGAAACGAAGTAATGTTGGCATGTCGTTCTCAGATGTCAAATGGGACGCCATCTTTGACGTAGACCTGGCGATCCAATCGTTTCCTTACCTGTTGGGCGGGTTACCGAATACGCTTTGGATCTCGTTCATCAGCATGTTTTTTGGTCTCCTGCTTGGTCTTTTGCTGGCGCTCGGGAAGTTGTCTCCGACACGACTCCTTCGCTATCCGTCGACTTTCTATATCTCGTTCATGCGTGGAGTCCCCATCTTGATCATTCTGTTCATCCTCTATTCGGGATTCCCGTTCATCGGAATCGAGTTCGCCGCTTTGACGGCAGCCATTCTCGGATTTAGTCTGAATTCTGCCGCCTATATCGCTGAGATCATCCGCTCCTCGATTCGTGCGGTTGATGACGGACAGGTTGAGGCGGCTCGTTCACTCGGGATGGGGAAATGGTTGACATTGAAGGGGGTCGTCCTACCGCAGGCGACACGGATTGCCCTTCCGCCGCTCTCAAACGTTTTTCTCGATCTGATTAAAGCGAGTTCGCTCGCTGCGATGATCACGGTACCTGAGATATTTAATAAGGCCAAGATCGTCGGTGGACGAGAGTTCGACTACATGACAGTGTATATCGTCGTGGCGTTGATCTACTGGGCAATCTGTACGTTCATGTCCTTTTTCCAAGAATGGCTCGAACGTCATTTTGAACGATACTTGGATTCTCCAAAACGTTGACTGACTGGCTTATGCCGGTCGGTCTTTTTTAGTGAAATGGATTTTTGATACATCTCCTGAACCGATTATGCTATGATTTTCTTAATTATCAGAAAAATATAGGGGGATTTTGAATGAACCATCCATGGGTTTCACATTTGAATGATCAAGTCATTGGTCAATCGAAAGCCATCAAGCTCGCTTCGATTGCATTACTATCAGGAGGTCACGTTTTACTCGAGGACCGTCCCGGTACGGGGAAGACTACACTTGCCCGTAGTTTGGCAAGTTCGATATCAGCGACATTTCAGCGTGTACAGTGTACCCCGGATACATTGCCAAGTGATATTTTAGGAATGGAGTTATTCAATCCGACGACCGGAGCGTTCGAACGTCGGACGGGTCCGATTTTCACATCGATTCTACTTGTCGATGAGATTAACCGGACGACGCCACGTACACAATCTGCGTTGCTTGAGGCGATGCAGGAACGTCAAGTGACACTCGGGGAAGTGTCGCTTAAGCTACCGGAACCATTCTTTATGATTGCCACTCAAAACCCATTCGATGGACAAGGGACGTTTCCGCTCCCGCAGGCTCAATTGGACCGTTTCTTATTCAAATTGACACTCGCTCCCCTCTCGCGAGATTCCGAACGACGACTGATTCGCAATGAGCACCTCGCTTCAGAATCTTTCTCTCTGCAACAGGACGAATTGTTGAAGATGCAACAAGAGGTACGAGATGTCCGATTCCACGAGGCGATGGAGGATTACTTACTGGATTTGATGGAGTCACTTCGTCATCATCGTGACATCGAGGTTGGACCAAGTCCACGTGCGACGCTCGCGTATACGATGGCGGCTCGGGCTCATGCCTATATGGAAGGACGCGACTATGTCTCACCAGAAGATATTCGGGCACTCGCGCTTCCGATTTTAGGGCATCGAATCGTCTTGACGGTCGAAGCGTCGCTGAAGACGAAGCCGTCAAAGTTGATCAAATCTGTACTCGAGACCATCCCGGTCCCCTCAGAGGTGTAAGATGCAGTTAGTCAGCCCACGCTATCTCGAGTCCGGCTATATGTGGCTCCTGTTCGTCGTCGGGGTCTTTACGGCACTTTATGGGAACGTCTTGATTGCCAGTCTATTGATTGGATTCAGTCTCTATGCACTGGTCATGCCATCTTTTATGTTTCGATTGGCAGAACAAATCCATGTCGACCTCACTGAGGAGATGAAACTCTTTCCGAATGACGAGGCCGTCTATGTCTTGAAACTTGTGTCGACGGCAAAAGTCCCGCTTGGCGTTGTCCGCCTATCCGGCTATTTGCATCCCACCGTGGAATCAGAAGGACATGCGTTTTGGCGGCAGGAGAACTTTGTCGAGACGAATGCGACTGTCGACTTCACAATCCCGCTCCATGCGAAGAAGCGAGGTCCTATCCGCCTTGAGGCTATCGGGATGGAAATTCGGGATCCGTTACGTATGTTCTCGCTCTATAAAGAGGACTCACTCCCACGCATCGGCTATGTCTTCCCAGAGTTTTCGCCCTATCCGATTCCGAAACGTCCCCCTACTCTCCCAGGTGAGGAGATGGTTCGTCATAGTGCCTATCGTGACCCGGAGACGTTCCAATCGGTCACTCCATATCATGGGCAACCGATGCGACAGCTATATTGGTCTGCCTATGCGAAGACGGGCGAACTGCTGGCCCGTACCGAGCAACCGGTACAAGCAAATGAATATGTCATCGTCCTCGACTTGTTGACGAAGGATGGGCGTGCCCTCACCTATCAGATGGAGCGCCTCATCTCGCAAGCTGCCGCATTATGCCGTGATTTCGAGAAAGAAAATGCGAGTTACGGTCTGATTGTCCCGACGCTTACGAAGGATGGAATCACGTATGACCTTCAACCGGGAAGTGGTGAGGTACATTTTCGGAAGATTATGACGACGTTCGCTTGTCTGTCCGAGAGTGATTTTCCGCTTGCTCGCTCCTTGTTTGAACGAAAGGTCGCCAAATACAGTGGGAATCAGTCGATTCTCCGCTTGGGGGGTGACGGTCAATGAGATGGTTATGGTGGGTCTTCGCAGCATTTTACATCGGGCACGTGTTTCCATTGCTCTTCTTATTGACACTTCGTCTCCCTCGGAATACACAACTGATTGTACAGACGATCATGAGCGTCGGTGCCCTTTATTTCTCTTATGAGATGAGCATCATGCTTTTGTTATTCACATACGTTCATGCATTCATTCGGACGTTGGATTGGACGGACCGTTACGCGATGGCGAGCGTATTGTTTTTAGTGGCGGACTGGTTATTCCCCCCGGCATCGCAATCGCTCGCGATGGTGCTCTTTCCGTTCATCTTTTTGATTTGGCAACGAAACCTGTATTACCGTCGCGACTACAAGCGGATGGTGACGATGTTGACCGTAGGCCTAGGCATCGGTCTGATTGTCTCTCTCATCATTCGTACGATTAAAGAGCTATTGTTTGGTAATGTCGTCGCCTGGATCACTCCATTCTTTTTGTGGATCGGGAGCTGGTTTGATGGAATCGTACTCGACCCGAATGATCGCGTAAACCGCTTCCTCGTACCGGATAATCCGAACCTAGATGCGGAGACAGTGGCGCAAGAGACATTGCTCGCGTCCGCATCGAATAACTCGCTGTTCTATATCGGAGTGTTTGTAATGATCTTGCTTCTTGGGGTAGGATTGTTCTTCTATCTGCAGAAGCGAAAAGACATCCAGGAAGATGGAATGATTCCTAGGAGTATTCACCACCCGACACTCTCAGATAAGCGGATCGTCCGCTCGCCTCGCCAGATTCGCCTTCTTGAGACGGGACGAAAGTTAGAACAGCATCACCCACGTCATCGAGAGGAGACGGTGGCTGATTGGTTGCAGCGAATCGAGTTCACGGACCACAGGCTTTATGCAGATTGGTTAGAGGCCGCAGAGTATGGGGACAAGGAAGCGCCACAAGCAATTAGTGATTCATTCGAACGACTCGTTGAACAAGTGAATAAACGCTAAAAAACATCCGGCAGAGGAGTTCCTTCTGACCGGATGTTTTTCATTATAAAATTGGACTGAGAAGGCGGGACACGCTCTCTTTGAAGCGAATCCAACGTGTCCTCGATTCATATCGTTCGATGGTTAGCCGCTCAGCGCGTGCCTCGTCTCGCTCGAACGCATCGATGACGGACTGAGCGACGGCTTTGTCGAAGACAAGCGCTGAAATTTCAAAGTTGAGGCGGAAACTTCGGGCGTCGATGTTCGTCGTCCCAATTGATGCGACTTCTCCGTCAATGACGAGCGTTTTCGCATGAAGGAATCCTTCCTCATACGTGAACACTTCTGCCCCGTAACGTACGAGTTCCGCAGCGTTCGCATAGGTCGCCCAGTAGACAAACATATGGTCGGGCTTGTTCGGGATCATCAGTTTGATCTTAGTACCCGCCATCAGGGCGATTCGACAGGCATCAAGGAAACTTGCATCCGGGATGAAGTAGGGAGTCTGGATATAGATACATTCTTTCGACTGGGTGATCATTTTGACGAGCATATTCTTTAAATGCTCCGTCGACGAGTTTGGACCCGATGTCACGATTTGAACCGGGGACGCATGACGAGCAATCCCTTCGATTGGCCAAACAAAGTCGTCTTTCTGTGCCTTCGTTCGTGTCGGGACAGAGCGATTCCAATCCAGGATGAATCGTTCGAGCAATTCCTTAACGGCGTCGCCTGAAATTCGTAAGTGAACATCTCGCCAATAACCGAAATGCTCATCCTTTCCAAGATACTCATCCCCGACGTTGAAGCCGCCGATATAACCAAGTTCTCCGTCAACGACGCAGAGCTTTCGGTGATTTCGATTGTTGACGCGGAAGTTGATGCCGAGTTTGGACGGAAAGAACGATTTGACTTCCCCACCGTGGGCCAGCAGGTCCTTAAAGTGTTTGTGCCTCAGTCCCCTCGAGCCTACCGCATCGTAGAGGAGTCGGACACGTAATCCTTGTTTTGCCTTTTCGGTCAATAAGCGAATTAACGATTGACCCAGCGCATCGTTTTGGATGATGTAATATTGAATGTTCACTTCTTTCGTCGCCTGTTCAATATCTCGAAACAGTTGATCAAACTTCTCTTTTCCGTCGTGAAGGACGTCGATATCGTTCTGGAAAGACATCATCGCATTCGTCGATACGAGATTCAATCGTGCGAGTCGTCGGTGCTTCAATAGAAGTGGATGATTGAACGGTGCCATGGATTGGTCCAATTGGTCAAGTTGCTCCGCCACATGATGATGATACGTTTCACGTTTCTCTTCTTCGACTTCATAAAAGTTTTGAGATTTGATCAATCGACCGAAGAAGATGTAGACGAAGAATCCGATGAGAGGCAAGAAGAAGAGGACGAGTAACCACGCCCAAGTCGTTCCAATGTCACGCCTTTCAAAAAAGATAATGGTGATTGCAAACGTGAGGTTAAGCAATAAGATGAGCCAAGTCATGATGACGATAATGAGTCCGATAGTCACTTCCATGGTATCCCTCCCTTTCTTTCAATTCTTACCCGAAATCAAACAATCTTAGCAAATGTTTTTCCTGATTTGGGTATACATTAATGAAGAAGTGAAGAATCGGGGGGAAGCTTATGGAAGACATGATGATTGGGTTCAGCTTACTTGTCCTCATCGGTGCACTTTCGCAGTTACTCGCTTGGCGATTTGACTTTCCAGCCATCTTGATTATGACGGTTGCAGGGATTCTAGTCGGACCGATTTTCGGTTGGTTGGAGCCGGATCGGATACTCGGTGAGCTTTATAGCCCACTCATCTCCATCGCGGTGGCGCTCATCCTGTTTGAAGGAAGCCTCAGTCTCGAATTCAGGGAGATTGACGATTTGCGGAGATCAATCTTTCGTCTCGTCACGGTCGGGGTATTCGTTTCTTTTATCTTGACCTCGATTTTGCTCATCATGGTTGGAGATTTTCATTGGTTGCCAGCATTTACGCTCGGTGCCATCTTTGTCGTGACCGGACCGACCGTCATCATCCCGTTACTTCGACAAGCTAACTTGTCCGCTCGCCCAGCTAAAGTCTTGAAATGGGAAGGGATCATCGTTGATCCCCTTGGCGCCTTGATTGGACTCTTTGTCGTTCGAGTGGGATTCATCTTCTATCAAAACGACGGGCTCGCGAGCCACTTGCCATTTTTTTGGTCCTGTATCGTCGCCGTCGCCTTTGGGATTGCCGTTGGGCATCTATTGATTCGTTTGTTCGGGAATGAGAAAGTCCCTGAATATTTAAGAACAACCCTCACGTTCTCTGGGGTCCTCCTCGTATATTCAATCAGTGAGTGGGTCATGAGCGAGGTTGGGCTATTGGCTGTAACGGCAATGGGATTGACGATGGCAAATTCAAAGCATGGACATATGCATATTCTGAAACAGCTTCGTGAGTTTAAAGAGAACATTTCAATCTTGCTGGTTTCGACAGTCTTCATCATTCTGACGGCAAGTTTGACACGTGATAGTTTACTCGCCATTTTCGACTGGCCTCTCCTCTTGTCGATTCTCGGAATCTTATTTTTTGTCCGACCGATCTCGGTGCAGACGTCGCTCCTCGGTTCTCCGCTATCCGCTCAAGAACGGGCACTCATCAGCTGGATTGCCCCTCGAGGTATTGTTGCGATGACGGTGACCGGTTTCTTTGCACAAGAGATTGCCGAACTGGGAATTGAAGATGCGGAACGGATGTTGCCAATCACACTCGGTTTAGTCGTAACGTCTGTCGCCCTACATGGATTGACGATTAAACCACTCGCGAAGCGACTCGGACTGACGAAAGTGAAGAATCCTTGGGAGAAGGTATAGACAAAAAAAGACACCGCCCGATGGCAGTGTCTTTGATCAGCTTGAATTAGTTCAAGACTTTGATTGTGATTGATTGGCGACCGAAAGCAAGTGCTTGCTCTTGTGTCGGCATCAAGATATCGATTTTGTTTCCTTTGATGGCACCACCAGTGTCTCCTGCGATGGCTTCTCCGTATCCTTCAACCCATACTTTAGAGCCGAGCGGAATGACAGAAGGGTCAACCGCGATGACTTTTTGGTTCGGGTTCGAACGAACGTCGATTCCTGTCGCTGTGATACCAGAACATCCTGCACAATATGGTGTATAAGCTGTCGCTTCAACTGTCATTGTCTGACCTGAAGCCGGAGCTTGGGTTTGCGTTGTAGACGATGCAGTTTTTGTTACAGGTGCTGATGTCGATGTCTTCGGTGCTGTTGTCTTCGCATCGTTCGCTACAGATGCAGCGGCTGCACCTTTCACGGCGAACTCTTGTCCAGGGAAAATAAGATCTGAATCAAGACCGTTCCAAGTCATCAATTGATTGACAGAGATCCCGTGGTTCAATGCGATACGATAAAGTGTATCACCTGATTTAACTGTATACGTTTTAGATGCAGTAGAAGCTTGTGATTTTGCTTCTGCCTTTCCAAGTTTCAAGACTTGGTTCGGATAAATCATATTTGAGTTTAAGCCGTTCGCTTGTTTGATGTCGTTTACAGAGACGTTGTTGTTCACGGCGATACGATAGAGTGTATCTCCAGACTGAACTGTGTGTGTTGATGCTGCCGAAGCTGGAGCAGCGACTCCTAAACTAAGGCCAGCGAGTGCCGTTAGTGTCAATAGTGGTTTTTTCATAAGAATATTCCTCCCTTTTCTAACGCCCCCTTACTGTAACACCTGTATATTTCACAGCGATTACAGGACGATATGAGAGTGTTATCAGTTCATTTACAGAACAATTCAAGAGGATGAGAGGTTTCTGAAAATTGTTTCAATCTATTGAAACGGCTTCACAGAGCCAATTTAAGATATACTAGAGAGAGAAAAAAGGAGGTTTTGGTCTTTGGAACTATTACTGCTATATTACATTGTGACTAATTTACTAGCGTTTGTGTCATATTTTGTCGATAAACGACGGTCTCGTGTCGGAGCTTGGCGTATTTCTGAGCGGACATTGTTGACGATGGCATGGATCGGTGGAGCGTTCGGTGCCTATTTGGCGATGCGCGTCTTTCGTCATAAGACGCTAAAACCGAAATTCCGAATCGGAGTGCCTGTTGCAATTCTCGTGCATGCTGCGTTTACCGGTTGGCTGATTTTTTAAACTCTTATATAGAAGAAACTCGATTGTATCTTTTAATGAACGATGATTAAAAATGTCAGATTCGTCCCAGTTCATGCTCATTTCAAAGTGTTTCTCCGTGAACAATCGAAATGAAATGTCGGGAAATTTCCGAAACGAGGAGGATGGCTCTTTTGAAGAGTATCGAGATGATTCGTCACGGATCATTGACATTAAAGGTGACTGATCACTTCACTGTTCTTTTTTGCAAGTCTGGGATGTCCGTGATTCGAGTGAACGGAGTAAGCCTCACCCTTCATCCAAGAGAAGCCGTTCTCTTGGCACGAGGACAAAGTGTCATGGTTGAGAAAATCGAGGAAGCGTCACCGATGAGGTTACTCGATTTTGATCCGACTGCTTTGTTCCATCCCGAGTTGGCGAAGCGATATGTGACGCCATATCTAAATACTGAAAAGTCCATACATATGATAAAACCGGAACGAGGTCATCAATCTATTATTCAGACGATTGAACGGGCCGTTCAACATTTATCTGCGGACGGTCCACTCGCATTGATGGATGCGACACTTCAATGTACAGTCATCTGGCGCTACTGGATTCAGCAAGAGACTGAAACGATGAAGAATGAGAACAAACGGGAAAGTCTTCGTCATATGCTTGCTTATGTCGACGCTCACATAGAGGACAGACCGACATTAGCCCAAATCGCTCATGCGGGCAGTGTGAGTCGAAGTGAGTGCTCTCGTTTGTTTGTATTCTTTGGAGACACATCTCCTATTGCGTATGTACAGATGAAGCGAATGGAGCGGGCCGCCACTTTATTAGAAGATTTGACGGAAGGTATCGCAGACATCGCCAATCGCCTGAGCTACTCAAGTGTCAGTCACTTCGTACAGACATTCAAAGCACATCATGCAATCACCCCGCTCGCCTATCGAAAACAATATCAAAAGAAAAGAGCCGAATAACCGACTCTTTTCTTTTATCTTGCGGTCCACCCACCATCGGCTTTCAAAACATCTCCATTCACGAAGCTCGAATCATCCGATGCTAAAAAGAGGGCGACGTTCGCGATTTGCTCTGGTTCTCCCATCGGGGCTTCCCCCGCCCCTTGAATGGCGCGCATCCCAAGTTCGCTCGGTGCTGTGATGGTTGACCCAATATTCGTATTGACGCCACCCGGTGCGATGGCGTTTGCTCGAATCTTACCGAGCGTGCCATGTGTCGCCGCGATGTTCTTCGTCAATCCGATTAACGCATGTTTTGAGGCCACATACGCTGCACCACCTCGTGTACCGAATAATCCTCCGACCGATGCATTGTTGATGATGACGCCACCCCGGTTCTGCTTCTCCATCACTTGGATGGCGGCACGTGAAAGTTTCATCGGTCCGGTCAAATTGACGCCAAGGACACGGTCCCATAATTCATCCGTCACTTCTCCCACCGTCATGAAGTTGTCCATGATTCCCGCGTTATTGACGAGAATGTCGACCGAGCCGAACGTGTCTTTCGCCGCATCGACGAGTTTATCAATATCCGTTTGATTCGTCACGTTACCAGCAATGCCAAGAACTTCCCCACCCGCTGCTTTGATTTCATCAACTACCGCCTGCACAGCATCTTCATTCAAGTCGAAGGCGACGACTCGTGCGCCTTCTTCCGCAAACAGTTTGGCGATGGCTCGCCCCATGCCTGAACCTGCGCCAGTGACAATTGCTGTTTTTCCTGAAAGCTTCATTCCTCATTCCTCCTTTGAAAGGTCAGAACGTATACGATGTGTGATGACAGTAATCTGCCTGTCACTATGTTATACCCACATTTGGTTGCGAGCCTCCTGAGAAACATGGCGATTTTTCTTCAATTGACTCCCAGCAATCTTTATACTTGAATGGAAAGCACTCCATTATATAAAGGAGAGATGACGTGAGACAATTCCATGCAACCGTCCATGGTCGAGGTGAACCTGTACTTTTCCTTCCCGGTGGAGGATTCACTGGGTCACAAGGCCAATTATTTGCCGAAGCATTACATAACGATTTCGAAGTTCACCTGTTAGATCTACCTGGATTTGGTGAAAGTGAGGGACTACATACATTCGCCACGTCCAAAGTACTCGCGGACTGGGTCGAGACGTATCGAATCTCACGACACCTTGAATCGGTTCGACTAATCGGTCATTCGATGGGAGGTGCCATCGCCCTGGCTTATGCAGTCCATTATCCAGACCAAGTCAGGCATTTGATACTTCTCGACCAAGGACATAAACCGAACGCTATGCTACCATATCGGGAATATGGCATCTTCGGATTCGCCTTACCGCTTTTACGTCTACTGTATCACCATTCACCACGACGCCTCTTGAACTGGATTGAAACGAAAGTGAATAAGAGTGACCCCACGTTTTCTGAAGAGCGGTTCCAACTGTTCTGTCGACGAATCGGGGTCGAGCCGACGTTATCGATTCGTTCTGCTGTCGAGCAATCGGCCCGTCTTTCGACCGGTGGCTTACACTTGTTGTTTGGTTATGATGGATTGGATTTTAAGGACTTGTTACGACGCGTCCAAGTCCCGACGCACCTGTATTATGCGGATTTCACGGGAATTGATTTGAAGGAGGCGAAGCGAACGCTCCATCATGTCAAACGAGCGGAACGACTGCTTCATCCTTCTGTACAATTGATTGCCGTACCAGGTGGACACTTCGTTCAATGGAGCCGTCATTTCTCGATGGAAAACGTTGAGCGGTTCTTACATACATAAAACAAGACAGCGGAGAGGTTTCCGCTGTCTTGTTCGTCATGATGCCCAGTCGTGGCGCTTTAGCCATTCGTGAAGTTGATGCTGTAGCTCAGGATGGAGCGGTTCACTGAGTTGTGAACGATATTGTTTTTTCACGTCCAAAATACTCATCTCACCATCGAAATGTTTCAACATATGGTCCATGTCCTTAATCTTTTGTACCTCGATATGCTCTACGTGAAGTGCAGCGAGCTCATCTAGATGCTCGACGTCCGTTTGAACGTCCCGGTCTCCTGTCAGTGCGAGCGTCGGAATGTTCAATTGAACCAATCGTTCTCGAAGTGACACGTCTGTGTGTGCAAGATGCTCCCGTAACCATTTGGCAGGGAACTTCATCAGCTGGATCCGCATCGTATCCTGATCCGTTGCTGTGACGCGCTCGAACAGTTTTTGTTGTTTCCCGACGACCGACTTCTCATTCAAGCTAAAGCGAAGCAGTTTACCCTTGATCCCTTTCGTACGTTTCACTTCATCGAGTAAGGCATGCGCCTGTTCCTGCATGCTCGTCTTCAAGGCGACACCGGCACCAGACAACAGTATGAGACCAGAAACGTCTTGTGAGACATGGTCATGAGATTTCAGATAACGGACGACCGCCGACACGTCATCAACGAGTCCTGTCAGACCGACGCTATGTCGATTGCCACCACTCTTGCCAATCCCCCGTTTGTCATAGCGTAATGTGATGAATCCTTGGATCGTCAGCCATTCTGCTAAGTCTTTATACAAGTTTGACTTGAAGCCGGTACCGTTTCCGTCACGGTCCAATCCTCCCGTCCCTCCGATGAGGACGATGGCTGGAAAGGACGACCGTTCCTGATCGGGTGTCGTTATGGTGGCAGCAATGGTTGTTTCCCCTTGAATCAATACATTTTCTTGTTTATACATCATCCATCTCCTCCTTTTCTTCTACCGGCATGAACGCGTAGGAGAATTTCCGCAACGTACGTTCTTCAGATGGTTCATGCTCGAGCACTCCCTCTAAGAGATCGTAGAGACCTCTTAGGAATCGATCACTCTCGGCATCAGACAGATAAAGTGGGATACTCCGAAAGCCGACCTTGTCTCCTTGAAGGTCGATTTTGTCCCGCTTTAAATAGTCTCCGAAATCCATGAGCAGTGACATCGCGAACGTGTAACATATTTTATATAGTTGTTCACGATCTTCCTCTTCGACGACTTGATTGACAGCGGTCAATGGATTGTTTTGAATCGCGTACACTTTTTCATACACCCCACGTACTTTGTTCTCACTTGCGACAGATAAAATCTCGTCTTGTACCATCTTGTTGATATGGCGATAGAGGCTCGCTTGGGGCACATCGGGAAGCAACTTTGCCAACTCTCCGGTCGTCACTTGCTCGTTCATGAGAACGTGCTGAAAAATTTTCATGCGAATCGGGTTTAACAGACTTTTTAAAACGTCTTGATTCATCATCTTCACCTCATTATTATCATATTTGATAATATTATTACTTATGATAATATCATGCGTCCGAATATGTGTCTACGTCCATATAAAAAGCCGCCCTCATTGACGGCTATATACATGTTCTTATCTCTCACAGGCGATTCCATCTTTGTCGCGATCACGTGCTTTGTTCGCGTCATATAGTGCTTTACTTACATATGGCGTGTAACGTGTCTTACCACCTTTATTTTTCGTCGTCTTTGACTTGGCTACACCACCTTTATACGTTTTGTTTAACTCTGTACAGTTTTTAAATGTCTTGACCGCTGCATCTACTGATTTTGTCGGTGTTGAAGACAATCCGATGACTAGAATGAATGTTGAAAGTGCTAGCATGACTTTTTTCATGAAATCCCTCCTCTTAGATGGTATATCGGGTAATTTTGTGTGAGTTGAATCATTCTCAAAACGACATAAAAAATCCTTCTCATTTTCTATAGAAAACAAAAAGGATATGATTCATTATTTCTTTTCAACGACACCTCGGACAATCGCGAAGAATACCCGGTTTGGAAAATAACGCTTGAGGGCAATCAAAAGGCCCGCTTGTTTACCTGCTGGATAACGGAGTCGTTTCTTCCGTTCGGTCGCGGATCGCCAAATCGTCTCAGCGACAACGTCTGGACCTTCGGCGTTCGCACCAGCGGCATTCGTGTTATGGAGCGCAACCTCTGTGTAGCCATCATATACATCGAGCGGTTGGTCACGGACGAGTTCTTGGGAACGACCGTAAAAGTCTGTCTTAATCGGTCCCGGCTCAATCAATTTCATGTCGATATTGAAAGGTGCCAACTCGAACTGGAGCGATTCGATGAATCCTTCAATCGCCCATTTTGAACTGTGATACAAGCTGTAAATTGGGAATGTGATCTGTCCACCGACGGAGGAGACGGTCACAATCCGTCCGCTCCGCTGTTTGCGGAAGTATGGGAGTGCTGTCCGAATCACATTCATGACCCCGAATACGTTCGTATCAAATTGCCGCTGAATCTGTTCGGGAGAGGCTTCCTCGAAAATTCCGACCGCTCCGTATCCAGCATTGTTCAACAACACATCCATCGTTCCATGATCCGAGACGATTTGTTTAAATGCCTCTCGGATACTCGACTCGTTCGTCACATCTAGCTGATAGAGAGACACCCCTTTTAGGTTAGACAGTTCTTGATGGTCTTCAGGTCTTCGCATCGTCGCGGCGACATGCCAGCCTCGTTTGCTGAACAGTTCGACCGTTGCCCGACCGATTCTGCTCGATGCTCCTGTGATGACAATCGTTTGTTTTTGGTTCATATTCATTCCCCTTTAATGTTTATATGTTTAAACTTTTAAACTCATTGGTGAAAAAGAAGCCTTTCTCCCTGTTTCCAAAAAGAAAGGTCATAAGATACATTCATCTTCAATCGCACGTGTCAGTGCCTTCAGCAGTCCGACCGCATCTTCAAGTGTCAGGAAATAAAAGTTCTCTGTCCCGACTTTCTCCGATGAGACGATGCCCGCTTGTCGAAGCAGTTTGAGATGATGTGAGATGGCTGGTCGAGACAACTCAATCTTTTCATCAATCTGATTGACGTTCAAGCGTTCATGTTTGGCAATCTCGACGATAATGCGTTGACGATTGACGTCGGCTAATACTTGGAACAATGGAATCGCATCTTCAAATAAAGATAACGAGACTTCGGGTGTGGCATCTGGTTGTTTCATATTCATCACTCCGTTTAAAAGTTTAAACGTTTAATCCTGTACTAAGAATACTAGGTGATTCGCCTTCTGTCAACGAAGTTGTTCGTACACTTCACGTAGAATGCTTGCAATCATGTGTCTCGAGTCATAATCCCGCTTGGAGATTTTGACGAGCGGCGATGGTTCGGGGAAGAGCTGGGCATTGATGTCGTCAATGTTGTAGCCCGCTGCAGTTTTTGTTATCACGTTATCAGTCAAACGTTCTAGATAATCGAGCTTTTTGGTCAGTTGCTCCCTTCCCTGTTCGAGATGCCCGGCGTGTTGGCAATAAACTTCCTCGAAATTAAGACTCAGAACACGTTTGAGAGAACGAATCTGTTCAGGTACCGACTCCTCCGGAATCATCACCTTCGGATAAGGATGGACGAACAAATCACCCGAGAACAGCCGACCGTTCTCCTCGTCGTATAAGACGACGTGATTCGGTTCATGACCAGGTGTGTGGATTACCTGATAAGTATGATGTTCTGATGTGATCTGATTGTCATAATAGGCAATCGGCTGAAACGGTTCGGGGTCTCCTGAAAAGCGTACCCGATAATCTGGGATGTCTAGCCCCGTCCGGCACATGTCCCTGGCGGATTCTCGTATGTAAATTGGGACACCGTATGTCCGTTCAAGCCAGGCTGCCGTTCCGATATGGTCTTCATGGGGGTGCGTGATGCTGACAAGATCGATTGGAACCGACTCATAAAACGGTTGAAGTTCGGGTAGCATCGTGCGTGTTCCCGTATCGATGAGCATCCCGTCGATATAATACACATACATCGACATCTCGAATGGACCGTTCTTTACGTTGGCACAAACAGCCGTCACCGGTCCATAGTTCTTTATTTGCATCATGCGTCCCTCCAATTTTTCACTTTTCTTCATTATATCGAAAAAGAGCAAAGACCTGCAGTCATTTCACAGTTCTTTGCTCACCCTTATTTAGAGATTCTCTCCATTCGTCGCAATGACCTGTTTGTACCAGTCGAACGAGTCTTTCTTCATCCGCTCCATCGATCCGTTCCCTTCATTGTCACGGTCGACGTAAATCATCCCGTATCGCTTCTTCATTTCTCCCGTCGTGAACGAGACGATGTCGATGATGCCCCAAGGTGTGTAACCAATCAAGTCGACCCCGTCATAAATGACGGCTTGCTTCAATTGTTCGATATGGGCCTTCAAGTAATCGATTCGGGCTTTGTCATGAATCTTTCCGTCGACAATCTCATCGACGGCACCGAATCCATTCTCGACGATGAAGAGCGGAATTTGGTACCGGTCATAGAGTCGGTTGAGCACATAACGGAGTCCGACCGGGTCAATCGCCCATCCCCAGTCACTCGACTGGATATACGGGTTCTCGACCCCATTCGGCAGACCACCGTTGACGATATCGCCACTGTTGTCCGCGACGACGTCACTCTTCACGGTCGTCGACATATAGTAACTGAAACCGAGATAATCGACCTTTCCGTTCTGTAGGATTTCTTCGTCCCCTTCAAGGATTGGGATGTTATACCCTTCCCGCTCGAACTCGTTCAAGGCGTAGCTCGGATAGAAGCCTCGTACTTGTACGTCCGGGAAGAAATAGCGTTGACGCATCATCTCTTCGGCGAGCATGACGTCATCTGGGTTTGATGAATACGGATAAATCGGTACGTGAGAGACCATCGCTCCAATCTCGAAGTCAGGATTGATGGCTTTCCCTTTGGCAACGGCGAGAGCGCTCGCAATCAGTTCATGGTGCCCAGTCTGATACATGACTTCGCGGGCGTTCTCCCCTTCTTCTAAGAGGACTCCCGAATTCGTCCATAAGAAGAGTGGATTGTTGACGTCCATCTTGTTGTTGATTTCGTTGAACGTCATCCAGTATTTGACCTTGTCTTTGTAACGGTCAAAGCAGACTTCAGCGAAGCGGACGAAATGCTCGACGACTTCACGATTTCGGAATCCCCCGTATTCACGGGCAAGATGGAGCGGCATCTCAAAATGCGACAGTGTGATGATTGGCTCGATGTCGTACTTTAACAGCTCGTCGAACAAGTCGTCATAAAATTGAAGACCTGCTTCGTTTGGTTCTGCATCATCACCATTCGGGAAGATGCGGCTCCATCCGATGGAAGTACGTAAACATTTCAATCCCATCTCAGCAAAGAGGGCCACATCTTCTTTATAACGATGGTAAAAGTCAATCGCCTCATGGTTCGGATAGAACTCATTCGGTTCGATCTTGTCTGTGATCCGGCGAGCGACGCCGTGTGCGCCGGCTGTCAAGACATCGACGACGCTCGGCCCTTTGCCATCAGCGTCCCAACCACCCTCGAATTGATGGGCGGCGAGTGCGCCTCCCCATAGGAAATCTTTAGGTAACGTCTTCATTCTCTGTTCCTCCTTTTGATACATCATACACGTCAAGTATAATTTTACCGGTACAATTTAACAAGGTCGATACATTTAAACATTTTTTGTTTCTCATGATATAATGAAATCAGTGACGAAAAAGTGAGGAATGACCATGCTAAAATATCAACAGATTGCGAATGAAATCGAACAATATATTAACGAACAACAGTTAAAACAGGGGGATAAGCTCCCTGTCCTGGAGCAGATGATGAATCAATATGCAGTGAGTAAGAGCACCATCACGAAAGCTTTAGAGCTGCTCGAACGAAAAGGGGTCATCTTTCAACTGCGGGGAAGCGGCATCTTCGTCAGACGACATAATCGACCCGGCTATATGAGCCTCTTCTCGACCCAAGGGTTCAAGAGCAATCTCGGAGACCGTGTCTTGACATCTGATGTGATTGATGTGTCTGTCGTGAAGCCAGACTCGACGGTTGCAGAGAATCTCGGGATTGATCTGTCTTGCGATGTGTATCGGGTCGAACGGGTAAGGTATGTGGATGGAGAGGTGCTCTGTCACGAGGAATCCTATTATGTGAAAGCTATCGTCCCCTATTTGAATCGCGAAATTGTGGCAGACTCTATTTTCGATTATGTCCAAAGCGCGCTCGGCGTCACGATTGGATTTTCTGACATGTATCTACAGGTCGGGCGATTGACGGAAAGTGAAGCGGAACACCTCGGATTGCAAGAGAATGATCCGACACTTCGCATCGAGACGATCTTCCATCTCACGAATGGGAAACCATTTGACTATTCCCGCATCACCTATCATTACACACATTCACAGTTCGTCATTCAGGCGAACGGGCCCTATATGTAAAGACAACCCCTCATGCGCGCATGAGGGGTTGTTTAATCATTTACTATGCCTCTTTTTAGTCAGTCGATACGTCCAATATCCGAATGGCAACATCGCTAACACCGCAAAGCCAATCAATCGATTGGTGCTCGATGTTGGCTTGTTTGACTCTTCCTCATCCGAATAGCCATCCGCTCCATCCATCATCCCTTCTTCGGCATTCCCTTCAATACTTTCATGCTCTTCAATCAATAAGGTTTGAAACGCCTCAGTTGAAATCGCATCTCCGCTAATCATCTGTTTTGAATTAGATGTCAACGCTGTCAACATGTTCCCATCATAATCAAACCATGCCGATTCTTCTATGTACTTTACGAGATTGCCTTTTACGTTCATCAACACTTTGGGAGTTTCTTTGTCAGAACCGAACGTTGAGAACGCATATGTACCCGCTGATTGTTCATATGTTCCGATCACGTTGACCGGTTCACCATCTTGAAAGACGGTCGCCACAAATTCTTTTGTTGGGACGAACGTACACGTTTCCCCCGTTTTGTAGCAAGAGGATGACGGGATATAAGTCTCCAACAACGGACCGAACGTGATGTTCTCACTGTCCGTCATATGATAATTAGCCGGATCATCTCCCTGAATATGATCCATCACAATGTCATAAAAATATGCATCTGCAAAACGTTCCGCCGAAGATTCGGTCATTTCGGCGGATACGATTGTCGTGCTTGCAAGCAGTCCGACACAACATATGAGTAAGCCCGTCATTCGTCGCATGTGTTTCTCCTTTCATTACCCTGAAGATTTCAACAACATCGCGTGATTGATGTGAATCAATTCGGCGTGCGGCTGTTTGTGACGACTGACATATGACGTGAATCGCGATGACGCAACAAACGCGTTCGATTCATGAATCATCGCCAGTCGGACGAGAATGAGCCGTAATTGTTTTCTTCCTTCTCCCAGTGTAACACGGTCGACTTGGTTGTTTTTGTCGAGTCGGTTGATTAACAGTTCCACTTTACAATCTTCTTTGATCAAATAAGAGACCCAATACGCCGTCTGTTGAATCAAGTCTTCGTATTGCGCATGGAGCCCGTTCCCGAGCGGACCGCTCAAATCAAGGGAAATCGTGAATGTGTCGAGATTTTGTCGTTCGAACACTTTTGCCTGTACATGACCGACCTTTGAAGTGGCGACCCAGTCAATCTGTTTAGCCGGTTCCTTCTCATATCGTTTTGCACTCTGAATCATCAACGGATCGTTCAACGGGGAGTGCTTGACGATACGGTCACCCATCCGAATCATGCGAGATTCGGTGATTGGTGACTTCGTGATGGTAGGTAACACAATCCATGAGGGCATATCCATCTCCTCATCCGTGAAAAAAAGAGTACCTAAATAAAACGGTAAGGTGACACGCATCACACACGTATGAATCGAAGCAGGTCCACGCTTCACAGCCGAGACGCTCACATGATGTATGTCCTGTTCGATCCTGGTGTCGTATGCCTGTGACCCGTCCTCGAATACCATCCGTTCATTACCCTCTAGTCGAATCAATAGCGGAACACCAAGGGCAATGATTCGCTCATACCCATCAATACGGACGATACATGATGTCTCATCGTCGATGAATAAGAGATCTTCTTTCTGCCGGATGGAAAATGAGACTTCGTTTGAAAGTGTTCGAATGATTCGTTTCCGGATGAACATGACGATTAATAATGCTCCGCATACATAAGCGATGGGCCATACATAAGGCATCCACATGGTGAGAAAACCTAGACTGACATAAGCCGGCCAAAGTTGGTCCTGAAGAATGGACGGTGTACTGATTTCGACCTGTCGCATCGTTACACCTTTTCGACGGGGACAGTTACGGACTCGAGTACGTCCACCAACACTTGTCGCTTCGTCGATTTGATATCGCCTTCAAGGGTAAGGGTCAAGCGGTGCGAGAGAACGTGTGGTGCAACGGCTTGGACGTCTTCGGGTGTGACAAACTGACGGTCGTTCAAGTACGCATAGGCTTGTGACGCTTTGACGAGCGCAAGCGTCGCCCGTGGGCTCGCCCCGACTTCGACTAACGGATGTTGCCTCGTCTCGTGGATGAGTGCGAGTAAATACGTGACAACATCTTCATGAATCCGGATATTCTCGACTTCTTCTTGTGCTTTTAAAAAAGCTTCATTCGTCATCAAGGCATGCACTGTCTGTCTCGTCTTTGAAATCGTCTGCAGAATCAAGTTCCGCTCCTCGTCTGCCCCAGGGTACCCGACTTGAAGGGACATGAGGAAACGGTCGAGTTGAGCGTCCGGTAGCGCGAACGTTCCCGCCGACTCGATCGGGTTTTGCGTCGCGATGACAAAGAACGGTCTCGGTAGCTGATAGGTGACGCCACCGATGGAGACTTGGCGTTCTTCCATCGCTTCAAGCAAGGCGGATTGCGTTCTCGGGACGGCACGGTTTACTTCATCGATGAGTAAAATATTCGTGAAGACCGGTCCGGTCCGGTTCTCGAACGTCTGGGTCTGCATATTGAAGAAGTCTGAACCGATGATGTCAGAAGGCAGCAGGTCGGCTGTGAATTGAATTCGAGCGAAGTCTGCCTCAAAGCTTTTGGCGATGCTTTTCGCAAGTAACGTCTTCCCCGTCCCAGGTACATCCTCTAGCAAGATATGGCCGTTCGCCAATAGCGCTGTGCAACATAATTTTGTGATTTCTGGTTTACCGAGGTAAATGCGGTCTAATTGGTCCAATACGTGTCGGATGGTCATGAGTTCGACTCCTTTTGTGTGCGTAGTAGGTATTCATCAAGTTGTTGGGTGAACGCTCGCTCACGTTGTGGTGAGATGTTTCCATCATCATAACGTGTCTCTAAATAGGTAAGTAGGGATGCATCGAGCTCGATTCGTTTCGCCCAAGTCGACAACGTCTCAGTTGGGCGACGACGTTTATATGGAGGTAACGCTGCTTCGAATTGAATCAACTGCTTTCGGATAGCCGATGCTGGTAATGGATGAACCGTTCGGTTTATCTGCATCGACGCGTTGTCAGAAGTCACTAGCGAGTGATCCTCGATATCTAACTCTCCCTCCTCGCTTTGTTTCTTCGAAGGGCGTCGTCTTTTCCAGAGCCACCATCCGAGCAAGATAAGCAGTCCGGTTATCAAGTATGGGAGGTAGGAGACGCTGCTCGTCTCTTCTCCTGACGGGTTTCCGTAAGAAGGTGACTCGTCATTAATCTTTTCTCTTGGAGTTCCACCTTTGTCTTTTGAAATTTCACCTTTAGATCCCATATCGATTCCTCTTACATTGTCGTCAATAGGTGCATTACTGATACACCATCGTTCTACATCAACGACTTCAATCATTCCAAATAGCTTTCGTTTGTCCCTACAGTCCAATACCCAACTCGTCATCTCGCTCCCTGAGATATTTAATGATTGGTAGTAACGGTATCCCAGTTGACCGGAATAGGAGATGAGGGCGACGAGTAGTAATGAGAATAGAATCCCTGACACAAAAATCGTTTTGGCTTGTTTCATTGGCGTTTCCGTTTATGTATATTCGGTTTCATCTCAAGTGACGGCTCCTTCCATAGTCTAAATCCTTTTTTTGGAAATAGGATTAAATGGATTATACCATGAACTTTTACGGAATATTCAGTTATTTTTAGACAAAAGAAAAATGCCCGTTCATTGAACGAGCATCCACAATTCTCTACTTTCATCTTCTTCTTCGAACAACCATTCCTTAAATCCATATACGCGAATATCCCGGACACTACGGATGACCCATTTGTTTAAAGACGTTTTTTCATGAGGAATCGGAATCCATTTTTGGTGGGATGAATCACGCCGCATAAACAAATGTAATACCTCTTCATCTTGAAACACGAGAAGCTCAGAGTTCCAGAGTGTAGGTAAATCTAGCAGCACGACGACCCGCATTCGTTCATCCACACGCAACTCTACTAGTTGTTTCGCTTCATCGAGCAGAATATGGATGAGTGACTGTTTGATTCGGGCACTATGTTGAATATCTAGTAAAAAGTTTTGTCCGACCGGAATCTTGGCATACCAATAATCATTATGAAACTCAGTTGGAAAATCATGATGATTTTCTTGGAAATTACGCTGAAGACGACTTAACTTTCGTTTCAGACCACGCACTTTCCGATGTCTCATTTCAGGATGGACTCGACTTGCTTCATATGGTGCCGGTCATGCTCGATGAACTCCCCGATGATTACATGTAACGAGTAGGGGACACCTTGATGCGGATCATGTGAGACGCCATTCGCTGTCGTTTTAAAAGTCAGCGCTTCTTCACTTAAGGACTCGAGCATGGTGATGAGTGCTCGTCGACTGTTAAGGGATTCCTTCAGTACGGTCTCACCTGTCAACTTCTCCGCTCTTTTCGTCGCCCGCGCGTTAAACGAGTCAAAGTCAGGGAAAATCATCCCTTCCCCGTTCTTCACCGATGGGATGATGACATTCAATAGATGATTGTCCCAATGGGCGATATGTAAAATGATTTGCTTGATGGACCACTTCTCCGAGTCGATCTGTTTATTCCAATCAGATTCACTCAACTTTTCTAACGACTCGAGCCATTCTGTGTACGATGCGAATTCTTGAATGACTTGCATTCAATCCCCTCCCCGTTCTCTTTAAATTACTGCGATTATAGCACGAACGAGTCTTTTCAAATCAAAAAACGGCACCGTTCTTCATGAACGATGCCGTGCGTATCTCTATAACCAGACTGGTAATGAGAAGAAAACTAAGAACAATACGGTCAAGACACCGACGACCGGACTGAGCGATCGGTAGCCCTTCTTGAACAAGACGATCATCGTGTACGCGATGAATCCGAGTCCGATCCCATCAACGATGGAATACGTGAACGGGATCATGATGATGACAAGGATTGCTGGGAAGGCATGTTCCCAGTTATCGAGCGGCAAATGCTTCACGTTCTGGAACATCATCATTCCGATGATAATCAACACTGGGGCAATGGCCGTCACTGGGATGATTGCAAAGAGCGGTAGCAATAAGAGCGATACCACATACAATCCAGACGTGACGAACGAAGCGATCCCGCCTCTTGCCCCGACAGATATCCCGGCAGCCACTTCGACCGTCGAGACCGTCGGGCTTGACCCGAACATGGCCCCTGCCATCGTCGAGAGACCTTGCGCGACGAGACCTTTCGGCGCCTCTTCTTCTTTGCCGATTGCCCGTGTCTGATTCTGAATCAAGCTGATGTTTTCAATCAACAAGACGAGCGTCAGTACACCGACCGCGACTATAAAGAATGGAGATGCAGATTCGGCGAAGGAGATGTTCCCGAATACCGTACCGAACGACTCGAAGAACGGTGCCAATGCGAAGCTTCCCGTCCAATCTAACGTTCCCATCACGGCACTTAGCCCGACACCAAAACCAATCGTCCAAAGGAAGCTGCTCGGTCCCATCTTTAAGAACAACAAGATGGCGACGAAAAGTGATAAAAAGGCCACCTGGACGTTACGCTCTCCGAGGTCACCGATGTGGAGCAATGCCCCGCCCCCACCTGAGACAATTCCAGCCGCCTCAAGACCGATCAAAATGAGGAAGAGGCCGAGACCGACTGTCAATCCGTCATGAATGATTGGTGGAAACGCGTTCGCCAATTTCCTCGCGACTTTGGTGACCGTCAATAGTACGACGAGTATACCTGAGACGAATGAGACGGCGAGCGCACTTTGCCAGCTCAATCCCATTTGTAGGACGAGCGTGTACGTGAAGAGCGCATTAATCCCCATTCCCGGTAACAAGAGAAGCGGCAAATTGAAGAATCCCGCAATCAATGTCCCGATGATGCTTGTCAAAATCGCTCCGACGAGCGCTCCCTCGAACGGGAGTCCGGCTTGTGTCAAGATTGCCGCGTGAACGGCCGGGATGTATGCTGTCGCCAGAAAATTCAGCACGCCCCCGTATGTTTCTGTTTTCCATTCTGTTTGTTTTGCCATAGGAATCAATCCTTTATTGGCACCCTCACCCACCCATGTGGTTATACACACGAGATTGATTATATCCTGTCAGACATCTAACAAGCAAGAGTGATTCGACTCAATTCCTTCTTTGGACCCATTCATGAGACCGATTCCATCAAAAGATTCATTTTATAAAACAGGAACGTTTGTTCTTGTTTTCGGCGCATTTTTGCGAACAAATCTGTTATAATGAAGAAGCAGGTTAACGCAGCAATAGTGGGGTCAGCCGCCAAGTCCACAATGGAGGAAGGCGGTGGTGCGGATGGAACAACTATGGACCTGGGTTGGCGACTATGTAATCGTCCCGATCCTCGCTCCGATCATCGTTCACTTGGTTTTACACCAAACATCCGATCGTGCAACGTCTGAACGCACAAAAAAATGACCCCCTCCGCGCAATGAGATGGGTCACTTTCTGATTCACTAACCATTGTGGCGGCTGGGACCACTCTTAAAGTGGTAGCCTGTAAGCCAGAGGCCGGTGTGTCCAGCACCGGTCTCTTTCTACTTGCATCATACCATACTTGTTCCCATTTTTCAGTAACAGAAACACAAAAACGGTGAAGTTGACGTGACGATTGATAGCTGTCCGTCCGACATCATTCAGAGACCACGTTTCTAAGCCCGTTGTTCAACAGTTCGAGGCAGAGCAAAGCGCTTTGCCTTTTTTAGATTTCATTTATGACTCCTTTAAGAATTCTTTAAATCTGCCATCTACACTGAAGACAGTTCAAATTCTTAGGAGGTTTATTCCCATGTATAATCAGAATTATTCAGTTATGTTCACAATCGAATCAAGGGTCGTTCTCATCCCACTCGCCATCCTCGGACTCATCACGTTACTCGTCTGGTCGTTTCGCAAGAAACATGTAAAAGCCGCACAAACTATTTTACTTCTATCATTCGGGATATACTTATTAGGCGTCCTTCACTTCGTGTTTTTCCCGATTGACGTCAATTTAGGAAAGTATGCGAATCAAGTTCCGTGGTGGAGAACGATTAATTTTATTCCGATTTTGACCATCGATGTGTATTCATTTGTGCTGAATGTCGTGATGTTCCTCCCGTTCGGCTGTTATCTTCCATTTTTGAAACCGTCGATCACGAAAAAAGAAGTACTTAAATTAGGATTACAGTTTAGTCTGATCCTTGAATTGATTCAATTATTGGTGCGCACGACACTAGGCAGTGGACGAAGCACGGATGTGAATGATTTATTGGCAAATGCGTTCGGGGCGCTCTTAGGGTTCTTACTCGTTCGCTTCGTCGTCCAATACGCCCCGTTCCGACGTTTGTATCAGAATTTCCAACTTTAATTCGCGAGGGAGTTTCAGCATGACAAAAATCTTGTTAGTGGATGATGATGTCCAAATTGCAGAACTGATTGATGTGTATGTAAAAAATGACGGGTATCACACGACGATGGCAACCGACGGGGAAATGGCGCTTGACTTGTTCAACCAAGAATCGTTTGACTTAATCATTTTAGATTGGATGATGCCTCGGATGGATGGGCTTGAATTTTGTAAGCGGGTGCGCCAGACGAGCCAAATTCCGATCTTAATGGTCAGTGCCAAAGTGGGTGATATGGATAAGATATTGGGATTGACGACGGGAGTCGATGACTACATCATCAAACCGTTCAATCCGCTCGAGTTGATGGCACGTATTAAAGCATTGCTGCGCCGTTCAAACTATAACCGACCAAGCGAGTCCTCAAGTGTACAAGCTGGCCCTTTCCTCATCGATCGAGCCAGCCACACCGTCATGATGCAAGAGCAGACGATTCGATTGACTGCACGTGAATTTGAGATTTTGTATTTACTGGCGAAACATAAAGGCCGGGTGTATAGCTCTGAAGAAATATTTGAGGCTGTCTGGCAAGAGCATGGCGTCGGGTCGAACCAGACGGTGATGGTTCATATCAGTAACATCCGCGAGAAATTACATGCTGTCGTGCCACATGAGGTCATCATTCATACGGTGTGGGGAGTGGGATATAAAATTGAGACATAATATCTGGCGCGTCATCACGTTCATCCCGATGTGGAAACGTCTGCTGTATGTAGTTATTGCTTTCGGGGTCGCCACATTGAGCGGTATGCTGTTACTGCCTGTCGTCTGGTACTTTGAAGAGTCATCACGATTTATGGAGAGTCTGATCATCGTGTTGTCGTATTTCCGTGAAGGTGTGTTCTTCCTGTTTTATAGTTTGATGGTCGCCGTTTGTCTTGTGTTGATTTATCAATATGAGCGTAAACGATATTTACAGTTTCACATTGAGCGGATGACTTCACTTGTCGAAGAACTCCACGCCGACCGTGATTCGGTTGAACCATCTGTCCCGCCAGAGCTAGAACGATTGATGGCAACCGTACGCGCCATCTCGGACAGTGCGGCAAAAGCGGAGCAGGAAGTGCTTCAAGCGGATCGGTTGAAACATGAGCTCGTGACGAACGTCGCCCACGACTTGCGCTCCCCCCTCACGTCAATCACGGGTTATCTTGACTTGATTCACAGCGACCGTTACCGGGACGAGGTGGAGTTGCGTCATTACATCCAAGTCATCCATGAGAACGCGACCCATCTGAAAGGCTTGATTAACGATATCTTTGACTATACATTTCTGCAAAACGACCGGATCGACCTCCAGACAAGCGAGGTCCGTCTCGATGAATTGCTCAATCAGCTCATCATGCAGTCGACGTTACGTCTCTCGGAAGTTGGAATGGAAGCTCGATTCAGCTCCTCAGCCGAACGTCCCATCGTGGAAGGGGATGCGTTGAAGCTCGTCCGTGTGTTTGAGAATATACTCGAGAATGCGATTCGTTACGGGCGTGACGGAACGTATATCGATATGTTCATCGATGATACGGATGAAGCGGTCCTTATCAACATGACGAACTATGGCGAGGAGGCCATCCCCTCCCGTGACATCCCTTACGTGTTTGAGCGATTTTTTAGAGTGGAACAGTCACGTGCGCATTACACCGGTGGATCAGGTCTCGGTCTTGCCATCGCCAAGTCCATCATCGATTTACACGAGGGCGAGATTCACGTAACGAGCCAACCAAGAGAAACAACGTTCACAATCATTCTCCCTAAAGTCTCTTCCAATGCTGTTCATGAAAAATCATGGCTCGTGTGACCTACACGCGCCATGATTTTTCATGAACACAAAAGAGAATCAACTTCAAGCTTATGTCGGAGCGAGCCCCTTAAGCCGATTAAAAAAGACGAGCCACTCGCAACACGAGGGGGCTCGTCGATCACCTGACTGGGTTATCCGTTAGCCCGGTGTTTTCATATCTTCCTGTACCGTATAGCGGGAGAACCAGTTCAGCATGGCGTCCGCCTCTTCTTTCGGGATATCATCGATGGTCTCGACTGATAAGAATCCTCCACGTGTCGAGAACTGCACCGTACATAACCCGAAACGGCGCTGCAAGAGCGATTGCTTCACTTGAATCTGTTCGATCCGTGGTTTGTCCGTCAAGAATGAGCGGACGTTAAACGCTCCCGTCCGTAATTGGATGAATTGATCCGCGCGGACATATTTTGTGGTAACAAAACTGAGGACGCGTCCCCCGATGATGATGGCCCATAAGAGCAGGAGCCACCAGGCATAATCTCGGAAGAAATAAAGCACGAGTCCTGAGATGATGAAGCCGAACCAGCTGATTCGGAGTAGTTTGATTCCTAAGGCACGTCTAGGGAGTCGATGTAGTTCGTCCGACCATGTGAAGTGCGTGAAGTGTTCACGGAGTACTTGCATCGCCCGGTCACGACGGACGAACGGGAGAATCGTCGACGATTCATCTTTCAATTCATCCATCGTCCCTGCTGCGACGAGTTCGACCCCGACGATGTGGAACCAGCGACGAATGAACGTCTCTTTGATGCGAATCGCTTGGATTTTCTCATATGGGATCTCTTTGGCACTTCGGTTCAACAATCCCTTCTCGACGCGAATGCGTTCCCCTCTCCGCTCAAGTCGGAAGTTCCCATACTTCAAGAAATTGATGACCATGCCGATCACGATTGATACCATCAACACTCCGATGACGAGAAGACCGATGGCGATGATGGACGCATGGACGACATAATCTTCGACTTGATTAAACGCCCCATCCAAGTTGATGAAGTCGTCGATTGACGAGATAACCGTCGAGGCGACCGGGAAGATGGCGAACACAGAGAGCGACGTGATGGATGCCAATACGATTTCGCGCGTAGATAAGGCGTACAACAGACGACTTGGTACCGGTGCTGCCTGTGCAGGCGTCTCATCCGACTCTTCTGAGTCATCTACCGCTACTCCGCTTTGTTTCCGATGACGGACCTGTTCGAGAATCTCTTCCAGTCGTTTGGCTTCAGTCGGGAAGACACCCGCTAATTTGAAAGAAGCATCGTCACTGTTGGCATTCGTATCGAACGTCAATTCGACGACACCAAGCAACCGATAGAGGAATGGACTGTTCGAATGAACACTTTGAATCTTATAGAGTGGAAGCGATTTTTCTTTTTTCAACCAATTCCCTTCGATGACATAGACAGTCTTTTCATCGAGGGCATATCGGAAGTTTAACCATCCGAAGAACTTTTGAACAATGTCGAGTAATAGGAAGAGTAAAATCCCGACTCGGATGATGATACCGAATGTCGAGTCCCAGTCGTTATTGAGCACAAAGAGTAAGACGATTGGAATGGCGAACGACTTGATGACTTCGAGAATACGCAGCACCAAAACGCGACTCGGGAGTCGATGCCATGTTAACGCGGTCTCGGTCATACGACATCCTCCTCTTCAATGCGTGCATAGATGGCAATCTGTTCACGGAGTGTTTTTGCGAATGATTCTTCAATCGCATAGATTTCGTGTGAACCGGCCGCTGTCCCGATGGTGATGGTCTGTAACCCGTATTTACGGAGAATCGGTCCTTGCTCCGCATGAACATATTGGACCTTCGTCATCGGGATGAGCACATCATGTGTCGTGATGATCCCATGATGAATCCGAATCTCGAGTGGCTGAACGTCATACGTGAATCGTTCTTGCTTCCACTTTTGGAACCAGATGAGATCAATCAAGCTATAGACGACATCGATGACGAGTAGCACAATCAAACCAATCTGTATCCAAGTCGGCCAGTCGAACCAGTAAGCAGCCGCCACGAGAGCTCCTGTGACGAGAAGTCCGATGAGATAAAAAATCGCACTTGATAACCGAAAGACCGACCGTGCCTCAATCGGAAGCGTTCCGCTGATTCGTTGTGGTGTGACACCTTCTTCAGGTGTCGGTGTTGTTTCTGACATGGTGAATCCCCCTATCGTTCATATGTATCTGTCTCTATTGTATACGTGTTTCTTCTCGAAAAGTTTCAGGATTCGGTCGGGAATGTACTTAAGCGTGCATATAACTCATCAAATATAGACTGATCCTCTATTTCGAAAGCTTGTTTTAATCGATGGATGGCTGCTAACCCTGCCACTTTCAAATCATCCGTCAGCTTTCCCGTCATTTTTATGGAAGCAAACGCACCCGCGACGATGACTTGATCACATGTATAGGCATATTCATACGTTGACCAATCTTCTGGACCGGAAACATCTCGATCAATCCAACTTTCAATTAAGGCGTAAGCGTATGAAAGATAACAAAGGTCTCTATCCTTTCGGAGCACTTCTTCGTACATAGCCAATGCATCGGCTCCAGCATCATTCCCGAACGGAGCATATTCTTCCGTACAATCCACATAGAATTCATCGTTGAAACATTCCTGATATTTCGGATGAGAGGTCAGAAAACTCGGTCCAACTTCCGGGTCATCCACATACATATGTTTGTTCCAATCAAAAGGGCATTCAACATATCCTTTTCTCAATTTTTGACGAATGAGTTTTTCCGCTTCTTTCATACATTCCGAATCGGATTCAAAAGATTTTACTTGTACCTTTCCGATTGTCCCAATTTTTCCGTAGTTTACAGCAAATTCATCACCTATAACGATGATGTTCCAATACTTTGTGATGTGTTGAAAAGACTTCTTCATCCTCAATGCCCTCTCTTCTATACGAAAAATAACTCTCTTAAAAAACGAGCCGAATATCGGCCCGTTACTCAGTCTTCAAAAAACCATTTCTTACGTGGTTCCACTTTTAAGTTGTCCCCATGTTTCTTCATTTCAGTGACAAGGTAGCGTTCGAGTTCATTCATCGCCTTGACCCAGTCAGTCATCGTCGCCACGAGCGGCACGACGATGAGAATGAGTTCTTCCTCTTCTTCTCTCATCTTCTCAATCATTAACTTCGCAAAGTCAAAGTTCTCATGGATGAGATCCTCTTCTCGATCGATGAGGTGCTCGTTCTCAAGCTCATAGGCTGAAAACAGACGCTCATGTCGACGCAACAAGTGACGAATGTGGCGATACAGCTCTTCGCTCAATTGTGGAGGAAGTTGTTCAATCGTATGAAAATCATGATCGAGCTTCTCGATGACATGAAGCGCGGCACGGTTCGTCTCAATCATTTTAGACTTCAGGACAGCTCGACGAAAGATCGGGGTCTTCTTCTCAAGCCATCGATTCGCTTTAATTTCTTCTTCAAAATAGGCGTACGTTTGTTTTGAGTCGCTATGCAACTTTTTCGTCTCTGGTAACGAGTCGAATGAGGAGCGGCCGCCTTCCGTCTCCGCAAACAAGCGTGCGATCCGAACAACCATTTGAAATGTGTCGGTGATTTGTGCTTCGAGTTTCCGCTCGTAGCGAGGTGGGAACAACAGTGCATTCACAATCAATGCGACCGTAATCCCCATCATAATGAGTAGGTAACGTTCGCCCGCAAACACCCACACCGGCATATCCGACTGGCTCGCCCCTTCCATGATGAGAATCGTCGTCAAGATGACGGTCCGTGTCGTCGATTCTAAATTTAAAAAGAGAAGAATGGAGATCGCGATGATGATGACGAATCCGATAGCGATTGGTGTCGGATTCGGAGTGAGTAGCAGAAATAAGACGGAGAGTAATGCTCCAATCAGGTTCCCTTTCATCTCTTCAATTAATCGTAGTCCGGTCTGATAGACAGACGGAAGCAGTGCGAGCGATGCGGCCAGTGCCGGGACGACGATTTGTTGGAATTGAAATGCCTCGGCAATCAGCAAGACGATTGCGACCGATAGTCCGGTCTTAATAGTTCTAGCCCCAAATTTCATGTAGTGGTGCCTTCCTCTCTTACACCTGTCATATGTATTTTTTGCCTTCTTCTTCAATTCTAAAACGTACCATATTCTTTTCAAGTGGAAATGAACCATTTCAGGCAGTTTTGTGAACGCTTCCGTGTTATGATGGCGTTGGATATTTCTTTCATCTTGATGGGGAGGGGTTTACTTGTCAACAATTGCTTTATTCGGCGGAAGTGGCCGTACAGGGGAACGGATACTTGAGCGTTTATTAAATCAAGGACATGACGTCAAACTTTTAACAAGACATTCGATGGATTCTAAGGAGGGTGTCAACCAAATCATCGGAGACGCGACGGACCAAGCAGCAGTACGAGAAACGGTTCAATCTGCAGACGTCGTCATCTCGGCGTTAGGGACGGACAAACAGAACGTATTGTCTACATTCACACCACTCGTGATCGAAGCGATGAAACAATTTAACGTAACACGCATCATCACGGTCGGGACCGCCGGCATCTTACAGGCTCATGATAGCGACAACTATCGCTTTGAAACGAAAGAATCGAAGCGTACGATGACAACCGCAGCCGAAGATCATGCCCGTGCTTATGAGTTATTACGGGATTCAGGTTTAGCCTTCACAATCATATGTCCGACTCAACTGATCGATGAGCAATCGGACGGAGACATCATCATCTCAAAAAAGGTATTAGGCACGAAACAATCAGGTCCAATCTCGAGGAACGATGTCGCCGATTTAGCAATGGATTGTTTAACGAATGATGCATATGTCGGACACCGTGTCGGCATCACGACGGAATCATAATTAGGGGATGGGAAACATGCACGAACAACGAGAACAATTAGCACGACTCGCTTTAACGTTTGAACAAGAGGAGATGACGGACGCTGCACGACTCGCTCGGACAGCCCTACAAAAAGTAACGAATGAAGAAGTCTGGATTGCCGTCTGTGGTCACTTCTCAGCCGGGAAGTCGACATTGCTCAACGACTGGCTAGAGGACGGATTCCTTCCGACAAGTCCGATTCCGACAAGTGCCAATATTGTCACGTTGCGGGGTGGAGAATCAGCGGCAGCCGTCGCGATCAATGATACGGATTGGATTTCATTAGACGCTTCTTCCCTATCAAACATCAGTGACTATTGCAAAGTCGAGGAAATTAAGGAAGTCGAGTATACGATTGACCGATTCCCGTTTGATGAACACGTCGTGTTGATGGATACGCCAGGGATTGACTCAACGGATGAACGACATCGCCAAGCGACGGAGCGCTCGCTCTTCTTGGCCGATCACTTGTTCTTCATGATGGACTACAACCATGTCCAATCGGAACAAAACATCGGACTAATGAAACAATTTAGCCGGGAAGGTCGTCCCTATTCCATCATCATTAACCAAATCGACAAGCATGATGAGGATGAGCTTTCCTTTGTGGGCTTCAAGGCGTCATTGACGAAAGCATTCCGTCATCATGACATCGTTCCAAATGACACGTTCTATATCTCACTTCGTGATTTGAAGCATCCACATAACGAAGTCGAGCGCTTGCGGTCGTATGTGCGACAAGTCATCACGGACTCGAGACAGCAGCAAGTCAAGCATGCGGATGCATTGATTCATACGCTAGTCCGCCGCAACGAAACATCGATTCAATCGACGTTGGATCAATTGCCAACTTATGAAAAGAGTCCGAAGGAAATGCAGTCACGTCTACATCGCCTTGAGAAGAAACGGGCATGGTGGACATCATTCCGTCGCGAATTTTTCAAACATCAGGCACCAATCGTCGAAAGTGCACCGATCATGACTTATGAGTTCCGTGAGTTATTACGCTCTTATCTCGAGAGTTGTTCTCCTTCTTTCAAGGTCGGACTATTGTTCTCGAAAGAGAAGACGAAGCAGGAACGAGCTCGTCGTGAGGAAGTGGCCGCCAAAGAGTTCAACCGTCTGATTGATATGAACTTACGACCGCACCTCGTGAAGTACGCGGAAGACATCATCCGAGATTTGAAACTTCCAGAGACCTTGCTACCGAAAGGCGATGTCCTCCCGATTGCACCGAGCTCACTCATCACCGAACAAGTGAAATCCGGCGCATCCCTAAGTGGTGACACGGTGTTACAGTTCAGTCGTGACATCGAGACGGCCCTTGCGTCATGGGTGACGAAAGTATCTGAACCTTGGGTCCATTCGACGGATACGTACATGAAAGCGGAAGTCGACATGCGCTTGGAACAATTTACGACTGAAGAGGAAGCGTTGTATGAAGCGCTCGATACGGAAGCGTTACGGATTCGTCTTTCGAACCGTCTGAATGCTATCGGTCAATATGAAGTGTTGCAACTTGATTCAAATCAGTTAGATCAGTTGGCCGTTCGAAACTATGTCGACGCGACGTACCTTCCTGAAAAACAGTCGAATGTTGTTGAATCAGAGGTTGCATCGACGTCGATTTTAGATGATGATGAGGACTTGTTTGATTTTAAATTTTCTTATGAGAATACGGTATGTGAAATATTAGAGAATCACCCATTGTTCCGCTCCCGAGTCTCGACATTACGTAAGAAAATCGAACGTGCGAAGCATGAGCAATATACGTTCGCCATCTTCGGTGCGTTTTCGGCCGGAAAATCGTCGACCCTCAATGCCCTTCTCGGGGAGACGGTTCTACCGACCTCACCGAACCCATTGACGGCATCGATCACAAAAATCGTACCGCCAGATGGTCGGACAAATCGAACGGCGATGATCACCTTCAAATCACGGGATGAACTTGAAGATGAGCTGCAAGGTTACGGGACTTCCCTCACCTCGCTCGATGTCGACCACCCGTTCGTCAATGCGGTAAAGGCGGCACCGCTCGATTATCTCGGACAAACGGAAATCGTCGACTATGACACGTTCTGCGCGTTCGTCGCACAAGAAGAGAAAAGCTGTATCGTGAAAGAAATTGAACTGTATTTCGACTCTCCTTGGGCACGACGTGGCATCGTCTTCGTCGATACGCCTGGTGCCGATTCGCAGTTCAATCGTCATAGCGAGGTACAGTTCGGCTACATGCGTGACGCGGACGCCGTCTTGTTCGTCACGTATTATAATCATGCGTTCACCGAAGCGGACCGGGAGCTCGTCATTCAGCTCGGACGGGTCCAGGGGACAGGAGATCACGAGATGTTCTTCCTCGTGAACGCCTCTGATCTTGCGACAGATGACGAGGAGCGGGATGCGGTCACAAGCTATGTCTTACAACAGTTGACCGCGCTCGGTGTCCGCAGACCAAGCGTCATCCCCATTTCAAGCCGAAACGCCATGAATGGGGATGACGAAGGATTCGATCGATTCGTCTCGACACTTGAACGCTATGTCGACAAAGACCTTCGCCTCGCAAACGCGATGCGTATACAGGAAGAAACGACAGCGCTACTCGCTACATTTGATCGTGTATTGAACGAAGCGAAAGAAGACGCGTCGGCGAAAGAACATCGTCGTCAACAATTGATTGCTTTACTCGAGAACCCACCGGCACTCGATATGTCAGCACTCATTGACCTGTTTGATCGGGAAGCGAAAGAACTCCTCGCCCACCTCGAGACGCGTTCGCTCCTCCGCCTCTCGGACTTCGTCAAGGAGACGTTCCATCCGGTCGAGGTCGACGGATCGAGAAAGAGCCTGGAGCGCGCACTCGGACGTACACTCGACAAATACGCCTACGATATCCAGCAAGAGCTCCAAGTGTTCCAGTATCGGTTGGAGCGATATGTTAAACGCGAATTCGTAGCCTTGGTCGAACGGTTGACCGAGCGTCATGCCTCGCTCCTTCCGACGCTTGAATTTGACCATGACCTCGACGTGGAATGGTTACGAGAGGCTGTCGAACCGATTCATCTCGAGACATCACCTTATCAGTCGGTATTGAAGCGCTATAAGAATGCGAGTCAATTTTTCGAGGGAGACGGACGGACGCAACTGAAGGATGAGTTGACCTCACTTCTTCGCGATATGATTCGGTCGCGTCTTGAAACGATTCATACGAAGCAAATCGAACGGGCCAACACGGAAATCAGTAAAGCTGAAGTCGAGATTGAACGAGAGTGGTCGACTCAATTGAAAGAACTTGCCGATGCAGAGCTCAGCATGTTGACGGACAACCATTCCTTTGATGAGATGCATGAACGTCTCGAATCGCTCAGAAAGGAAACGGTATGAACACATTACTGCTCATCGGACTCATTCCCGCTGTCGTTATGACGATTGTTCTGGGGCTGTTTCTGAGATATCTCTATTTGAACAAAGAATAACGGGAACGGTCCTCGATGCACACATGACATCGAGGACCGTTTTAAGTTTGTATTTATTTGTCTGCTGGATAGACCACGCCAAGCTGTGTTCGAACGTTCGTCATCACATCAGCAAGACGAACCATGTCAGTTGCTGAATGCGCAACTGTCTCTAAATTCCTAGCTTCGATTGCTCGAACGAACGCTTCGATCTCATATGACATGGGAGCATTCTGCGCGTCTGATATGATTTCTGACGTGCCATCCCGTAACTCTAGACGGACTTCATCGCACGTCGCAATATCATTGATGACGATACGCCCTTTTTCTCCGATGATTTCAGAAGGAGTCGATGTCGCATGGATCTTTGAGTGCATGACAATCACATCCAGATTGTCATAAGAGAGAATAACCGTTCCGCTCCCGTCCACTCCAGATTCTAACGTAACCCCGCTCGCCTGGATATCATTCGGCTGACCAAACAGTTTTAAGGCAGGTCCGAGGAGATAGACACCGAGGTCCATCAACGAGCCGTTCGAAAAATCAGGGTTGAACGTGTTCGGATTCTCCCCTCGTTTATAGAGGTCGTATCGTGAAGAATACTGTGATTTATTGAAGACGGCCCGACGCACCGGCGCGATTTGCTCCATCGCCTCTTGTATCCGTTCGAGGTTCGGCATGAACAAGTTTCGTAATGCCTCAAGTAAGACGACCTCGTTCTCCTTCGCGACTTCAATCATGCGGGTGACTTCCTGGACGTTCGAGGCGAGTGGTTTTTCACAGAGGACGTGCTTCCCATGCTGCATGAACAAGATGCTCTGTTCGGCGTGAAGTGAGTTCGGGCTCGCAATATAGATGGCATCGATGACATCACTCTGCGCCATCTCTTCAAGTGACGTGAACGTATGTACAATGGAGTGATTTTCTGCGTATTCTTTAACACGTGATTCCGTGCGCGAGTAAAGTGCCGTCACTTCTACGTCATCCAACTGATTGATTGTTTCGATAAACCAGTCTGTGATGAAATTTGTACCGATGATGCCGAAACGGATCATGTGAATTCCTCATTTCTCTTCTATCAGTTTTTTGGTGAGTATGATTTCATCCAATAAAGGAATTTTATCATAACCAATAAGAGGGATTGTCGATTTCTGTTTTCTTGCTCGAGTGACCGCATTGTGAATGATGCGGTCTAGACGATAGCCACGACGTTGATAAAAGCCAAGCGCTCTCAAATTATCATTGGTTGTGATGACGATTAATTGCTTAACTCCGTGCTGCATACCAATTTCTTCAACAGCATGGAATAAGTGAGAGCCGATCCCACTATTCTCTATCAGACTATCAAGAGATATGATTTCTACTTCTTCATCCCGAATAACATACGTAACAAGATCGTGAATTTGATTTGTTTTCATGTAGACAAATCCTTCGAGCTCTGCACAATCGTATGTTCCCGAAGAAACGACCATTTGAGTTGAACCCCAATGTTTAACAAAAAAATTGCGAATATCTTCTTGCATACTAGTATTGATTGGTACAATCATTTAGTTCATCCCTGTCTATATATGATTAAAAATACGGTATTCGAAATATATTGCAAGCTATTATACTCTCTTATTATTTGGTTTCATTCTGAGAGACTTCGGCACGTCTCCTCTCCTTAAACGGCCAACGATAAGTCTTTTCCTCATTTCCGATATAGGCTACACCGTTTTCAATAGTCAACGAGGAACAGTCAAGGAGATGACGTGGCATCGGATAAGAGTCAATCCGTCCGTCCACTTGGACATGAACGAGACGACCGTCGATTGAAGAGATGACCCACACCCCCTTCTCTGATGCACACATCACGTCACAATCATGAAGGACCGGGGCATTTCTGACTTCTTGATTATAGCGAAAACGTACGGCTCCCTCTGTTGATAAGCAGACGAGTGCCTCGGTCGAGACCCCTTCTCCAAAGATACCCTCGTCCCCATACCCGATCCAGATTCCCGTTTCATTTATAACGACTACTGCAATCGCGTTACCTGCGTGAAATGAATGTTTGATGTCTCCGTCTGCATCTAACACCCACGCATTGATTGGTTCCCCTTCTAACGTAAATGCCCAGATGAACAAGTGATTCTCGTCAATGATTCGAATACCCGCCACATATTCATGACGTTTGAAGTCCATAATCAACCCATTCCAATGGATGTAGAATTGATGATTGGACTTGACCAAACGAGCGGAACCCAATGACTTGCGCGCATCGGAATCAACCACCTCTATTTCATCGTTCATACACCATCACCCCTTACCGTCTTCGAATCGCTTAAACTCCAACGCCGCTCGAAATCGTCTAGATTCTTCATCACTCACCACTACATCCATATATCTCGATTTCCAATATGGGGAGAGGTCCACTTCTTCCACGCCGATCCGCTTGAACCAATCTCTCACCGTCTCATTCGACTGGTGTCTTGAGGCAATCGGCAAGTCCAGATTGAACTGGATGAGCGCATTCCGAATCGCATTATCGGTCCATTGAACCTCTTTGGATTCCACAAATCCATTTGCTTTAGCCTTACGCTCTCTTCGTTTTACGGCGTCACTCAAGAAATCAATGGTCGAGACGACACGCTTTCTTTTCCTTAGCACGCTGAGCGTCAAAATCAGAAGAACAATCAAACCCCCAATAAGGAACCATAACCAGTATGAATTTCCCGACTCGGTTACTGTCCCTCCTGTTTCGAACGTATAGTCTAAAAAGTCATTCTTCAAGAATTGAAAATCCTCATCATCTTTCAGACGAAACTTCCCTCCATATTCATCACTGCTGGTTCCGTCCTCTCCAGAAAAGAAAAGCACGATTCCACCTTTTGTCGGGTCGTGAAACCATTCCCAAAATAAACGAGCCAGATGGATCAATCCAGTCACCAACACCAAACTGCCGAACATCATCATCAATAATCGGGTTGTAAATCGCATCGTAACCTCCGTTACACATTATGTATGATCGTATCATGTATAATAAGAGATTGTCAGAAAAATCCAAATAAAAAGACCGAAAGTTTTTTCGGTCCACTGTTTTACAAAATTGCTTCTGCGAGCAAACGGTCGAACTTACGCACATCCACTTTTTTATTCAGATTGATTTTAATCGTTCCGGCGCGAGTGAACAGCTGGACTTCGGAATTAAAGTCGAACATCCTCCCCGCATTCTCCGTCGAGTACATATTGATTGAGTCGTACGGAAGCGAGTAGACCTCAATTTTTTTACCCGTCAGTCCTTGTGCGTCACGGACAATCAAACGTTTGTTCGTGAAGACGGCGACGTCACGGACAGTCTTATAGGCAGCGACCGCCCGCTCCCCATCGATGAATGACTCCGTGATATCATTCGGCACCTCACATTCGGAATAAAACGTCCAAGATAACTCTCCAATCGGGTTTCCCATATTGATTCCTCCCTGAATAAATGACATGTACTACCACCTATATTCCACATTTTTCGTTTGATTAGACCTCGAATGGGAAGATAATGTATAGCATGTTGATTGTAGAGGAGGACGTCGTCATGATTGCGCAGCAAATCATCACATTACTACTGATTGGCTATTTCATTTATTTGATTGATTCCAAACGAAATTATTTTCCGGTTCCGGTCATCTTGGTCTTGATTGGGATTGGTCTCTCATATATCGCTTTTTTTGATTCGGTATTCATTTCAAAAGATATGATCTTCGAGGTGTTCCTACCGGCACTTCTGTTTACATCGGCTTATCAGTTCAAATACAAAGATTTGAAAGACAATATCGGGATCATCACGATATTGAGTACGGTCGGTCTTGTCTTGACTGCCATCTTGATGGGATATGGCACGTTTTGGATCAGTGAGTTGTTTACACCACTCAGTTTGACCGCCTCTTTCTTATTGGCGTCCATCTTGATTCCGACCGACCCTGTTTCTGTGACCGCGATTTTAAAGCGGAGTAAAGGAGAGAAGCGGATTGCGGACGTCGTCGAAGGTGAATCGATGGTGAACGACGGGACGAGTGTCGTCATCTTCACGATTTTTCTTAGTATGTTCGCAACGGGAGAGCGGTTCTCCACGCTTAAATTTTTAAGTGAATTTTTGATAGTGTCTGCTGGAGGAGTCGGGATCGGCTTCGTCTTTGGATTTGTACTTAAAAAATTGATGATTGTCAGTTTTAAAAAGCATGAACTCGTCATGTTGACGATTGTCATCGCATACGGGGCATTTTATCTCGCCGACGCGCTAGAAGTATCGGGTGTCCTTGCGACCGTCACAGCCGGCATGATGCTTTCTCATGAGCTCGGCATGAAAGAGGACTACGAATCGGTCCAGCGACACTTGAATGGATTTTGGGACATCGTCATTCCGATATTGCTCGCTCTCCTGTTCTTATTGATTGGAATCGAGGCGACCAGCTATTTGTCTGTATCGCTCTGGACGTTCGCTGTTATTTTATTCCTACTTTCGCTTCTGACCCGGTTCATCGTCGTCGGCGGTCTTGTTTATACCGTTCCTGTATGGCGTAGAGAATTTAAAGACGATTTGACAGCGACTTCGCTCCTTACTTGGTCCGGGATAAAAGGAACGATGTCGATTGCCCTCGTCCTCTGGCTAGAGGCAGAGAACATTAACGGCTCGAGCGAAATGATATCTCTTGCATTCACCGTCATTTTACTCTCTCTGATCTTACAAAGCATCGGTGTCTACCCATTAACGACCTATTTAACGAATAAACATGACGAGTGACGGAACCCTTCCTTAGAGAAGGGTTTTTTACATTCTGAAATTGACATCGCCCACTTTTAGTGTAAAATTACACTTGTAATATACTAGGAGGTGATTCGTTGGAAAACACTTCAACGCCATCCGCTGCCATCTCTACGGGGATTGTGACCGTCGTGCTTGCACTCATCGCTTCGTTTCTGACTCCATCGTTCTTGAAGGTTGGCATCATCTGGGATATCGTTGCGTTCTTAGTCATCGGGATTGCAACATTCAGTTTTACATACCATTATTATCAATCAAAACGATTGACCTACTGGCAATACATTTTCTGTTATATCATCGTCTGCCTGCTCTTATTTATCGTGTTCCTCGGAATCTCGTGGATTTTGATTTTCATAAGCTCAGCGACGCTGTAAGTCAGATAAACAAGAAGGAGCACTTATGCAAAAATCCGAATTTATTGAACAAGTCTCTCGAAAAATGAAATTGATTCGTATCGAATCTCAGTATTCACAGGAAGAGATGGCGAACTTACTCGGTATTTCAAAAAAAACGCTCATCCAAATCGAGAAGGAGCGAAATGAAGCGAGTTGGTCGACGATTGTGACGCTATGCGCCTTGTTTAACGAAAGTGAGATTCTCATACACTTGATTGGTGACGACCCCGTCGAATTCGTCAAACTGATTGCGACCGAGAACACTTATGAGCCGAAAGAAAAAACACTCGGCGGACGCGTCTTTTGGCATGCAATCGAGTCAGGTCCACATTACACCCTTCAACAAAATATCATCAGCGGACATTATCGGATCATCGATCTCAACCATGTGAGGTGGTACAGCACGTTTGATGCAGAGGATGCCGAACAGGTAAGGTCGAAGTTGGAACATCAACGAGAGGGATTAAATGACTAAAAAACGTAAAGATTTAATGATAGCTTTAATCCTCATCATCTTCACAATCACTTATATTTGGTACGTTCCAAGCGTGACAAGTGGCACGATTGGATTCATCGGCACAATCATTTTACTCGTCCTCTCGTCGATTTTTACCACACGCTTGATTCAATCATACGTTCCACTTACTTTGATGAAATTCGTCCTAATGATTATGATTTCTTTCCTTGTACTTTGCTGCTTGTTGATCATTTTATTTTATGTTGTGGCTCTTTACCAGATGAATCATCTATAACGAATTGGAGGTTTTCAGATGCGATTTTATGTCGGTTCAAGCTTTTCAAACATCGAAGAAGTACGGTTCATGCGTAATGAGCTGATTGCGCTCGGTCACACCCATACATATGATTGGACTCAAAACGAACGCGCCACATCGATTGATGCATTACGCTCGATTGGCGAAGAGGAGGTTTCTGGAATTCAATCAGCGGACTTTGTCGTCATCCTATTGCCTGGAGGTAAAGGCGCACATGTTGAACTCGGGATTGCACTCGGAATGAACAAACACGTTTTCCTATACGATTTGGGTGATCAGATGATGAATATGAAGGAGACGAGCACGTTTTATCATGTGAATGCGGTACAACGCTTGGAGGGACCGTTCAACGCCCTCCCCTACCAAATTCAAGATCGATTGAAGCTCTCTAATCACGTTTGAGCTGATGCCCTTTATTCTCACGGAATCGAGCTGGGGTGCATCCTACCCATTCCGTGAAATGCTTGTTGCGTTAATCTATATTTAATAGGTACTTAGATTATTCAATTCTACCCAATTGCATCACCAAATGTTGAATTTCAGCATTTAAGAAATCAGTCAACTCGACTAATTCTTCCTCAGATGGAAACAAGGATACGCCTGCTACTCGATAAGTATCAGGAATCGAAGCAGTACCACCTAAAGCTAATGCATTCTTATATTGGTTCAGAGTGTCGACTGGATGTTGCCTATACTGCATATACATGCGAAGTGCAGCAATCTGAGCAAGCGCATATTCTATGTAATAGAAAGGTGTTTCAAAAAGATGAATCACGCGCAGCCACTCTTTTCCTTTCAAATCACTCACATCGCTCCAATCAATCAAATCAGTCTCATATTGATCGACTAAGCGTTTGAATATTTCATCAAATGTGTCCACGTTCTTTTCTGAATCATATAGATTATGTTGAAATTGGTCCACGATGAAAACACTTGGTAAAAATTCGATGATTAATCGAAACTGTTCTAGTTTAGCTTGAATGAAAGCTCGTTCATCGGAAAAGATGTTTGTCCAATGGTCCATCGAAAATAGCTCTAGTGACATGGCTGCGAATTCGCCGACTTCAAACGAAATGGTCTGCGCTTCGAAAAATAGGTGTTGTTGTGAGAGATCATGGTGGATGGCGTGACCCATTTCATGCAATAACACAACGTAGTCATCAAATCCGCCGAATCGGTTCATAAAAATGAAAGATGATTTTGAGTCGGGTAAAGATTCACAAAATCCACCTTCCGCTTTATTCGGTCGAGGCGTTAGATCGAGATGGCCCTTCGCACACATGTCAAAAAAGAGTTTTCCAAAGTAAGGATCGAGTTCATTCAAGATTCGTTCCGTCCCACCGATTAAGTCATGCAACGAAACGGATAAATCGTGATGATTCGAAAAGGGAGAAATGAATGAATCCCATGGCGAAAGTTTCGATTTCTTCAATTCCTTTGTCTGTAGTTGCTGGAACGAGCGGCGAAGTGGCTCAAAATGTTTACTCACTTGATTCGCAAATCGTATACAATCCTCGGCATCATAATCTAGACGGCCTAGCTTCATAAAGGCTAGTTCACGATAACTCTTAGCGTTTAATCGTTGTGCCTGATGTTCCCGATTTTGAATAAGACTTCTCAAGCATTCAGTGATGTCACCTTCTGTTGAGACATACGCTCTATAAATGAGCGTAAAAGCCTGTTTACGGATGGATTCGTCAGCATCGTATAGGTCTCCATGAAGTTCCGCAATCGACTTAGAATGATCTGTCGGGTCAGTCAATTGACCGATTATTTGCAAATACTTCTGTATAAGTTGATCCTCTTCGATCAATAAATCAACATTCTCTTCATGATAAAGATTCATCCGATTTCGCATTAGGCGCGTCACGTGATCCTCATCCTTAATAGACTGTAATATAATTCGTGAAACATGTCTTTTCAGCTCATTGAGTGCAGGTTTTATCACGGTTTGAACATGATGTTGTCTTTGATTTGCTTCTTCACAATCGCTGTGTCGCTGTACGTCAATGTAACTCTTTGTGACGTATTCATCATATCTCCCGATCAATATCGAATGTTTCGATATGAAGCCATCTAACTGATTGGAATCAATTTTATGAAAAGTCGCAAGTACTTGGTTCGTCTCTTTTATCTCTTTATAGTCGATCAACACTGCACCTCGATTCTTCGTTAGCTTTCTATATTATAGATGAATTATAAAATTAAGTGCGACACCCAAACGTGAACACAAAAAAGCCCATGACGCTCTCCTCGTGTAGAATGAAGTCACCACAACACACATTCAAACGGAGGAAATCGCATGAGCTACACCCATCTTACCACAAGGGAACGCGTGAAAATAGAGACCTATCTGGAGCTCGGGATGTCCATCCGGTCCATCGCGAGACGGCTCGGGCGACAGCCCTCGACCGTCTCGCGGGAGATCAGACGGAACCCCGACTACGTGGCTGAACGTGCCCAGAAACGCTACGAGAAGACGAAGACCAACTGCGGCGCCAAAACGAAACTCGATGACACGATGCGCCGGACGATCGTCGAGAAGCTGCGTGCGACCTGGTCCCCGGAACAGATCGTCGGCCGTCTCTACACAGAGAAAATTGCCTTCTCCACCATCTACCGATGGATCTACGCGGGACGGATCGACGTGTCCCTGACCGTGCTCCGCCAGAAGGGGAAACGTCAAAAGCCGACCGAGACGCGCGGGCGCATCAACATCGGACTCCCCATCTCGAAACGGCCGCCAGAGGTCAGGGGGCGCCGGACGTTCGGGCACTGGGAGCTCGACACCGTCGTCTCCGGACGAGGGAAATCGAAGGCGTGCGTCGCGACGTTCATCGAGCGGAAGAGCCGGTTCTATCTCGCCCTGCCGATCGCGGACCGCACCGCGGCCTCGATGGAGGGGGCGATCCATGCGGTGCACGGCGCCCTCCCGGACGGCATGTTCGAGACGGCGACGACGGACCGTGGCAAAGAGTTCAGCGGTCACGAGCGCATCCAGGCGTCGCTCAGCGTGCCGATGTATTTCGCCGACCCGTACGCATCGTGGCAACGGGGGAGCAACGAGAACGCCAACGGGCTCCTCCGCGAGTTCTTCCCGAAAGGAACAGACTTCGCGCAGGTGGCGCACGACGCACTCGCGGATGCGCTCGCCAAGATCAACGGGCGGCCGAGAAAATGCCTGAACTGGAAAACCGCACGCGAGGCCTTCACCGAGGAAGTGTTGCGCTTAATTTGACAAACCGTCTATTAAATAAAACTAGGGAAGACAAAATACCGATTTTTAGGGTTCAGAACAATCGTATCTTCATGGTTCCCTTCTTTATCTTCCCACTGAATAGTCAATTCCACTTTTTCATCCTCACTTTTAAACATTGGTTCCCAAGTGTGAATGAAGATGGTGGAATTCTTTTGCCCCGTCAGGTGTTCGCTGGTATTCTCAAGCTCATGGATCAGCTCACCGTCTTTAGTGAGTTCAGCCCCAACTAATGTAGCATCGTTTTCACCAAGCCAGTACACGTAACCTGTCCAGTCACCTTTTGGGGCATTCGACTCTCTATTATATTCTGCTTCCCATTGTTTAGAATTCCCGATCCATTTAGGAGGTTGATTTATAGAAAAAATGATCCAGATTGCTAAGATCGAAACAATAGATAAAATAGTGTAGGTGATCTTTTTATAGTTCATATAGTCTCCTCAAATTATCAAAGTCCTTATAAGACTTTATTTAATTTTAATTACTCTAAAACTAAGGGAATCATTGCCTCGGTTTTTGAAGTCTTGGTTATAATAATTGGCTGTATTAGAAGAAATATATACAGTTCCATTAGCTTTTCTATTTACGACAACCGAGTGAAACCATCCATTTTTACTTTTAAATTGAATGACATCTCCAACGTTTGCATTACTAATGATGGTGTTTTTGTTAGTACTAGTTGTGGCGCTCATGCCTTTCTTTGTCCAATACGAATAGAAATCCGTCACTCTTACCCATGAGGTAGATGTCTTATCTCGAATATAGCAACTATTAGACCCTGTGCAATCCATGTAGTTGTCATTAAACCAATACGTGGTCGTTTCAAGCATACCATTTTTTACAGGCGATGGTTTTACTTCCGCTTTTCCACCAGCGTGAATCGCTTGTGAAACAAAATTAGTACAGTTTAAATTATAACGTTTATAGTTGGGATTGGTTTTGGTTGCATATTACCTTGCATAATCAGCCACTTTAGTTCTATTGTATATAGCCATGATGGAGAACTAAGGAATTTTTAGCGCTTCCTGTTCTTCTAATTCTTGTTCAAATTCTTCATTGGCAATATCACGAAGCTTAATATCTTCCTTTAAATTTTAATTATCCTAAATCTCTTTGATTTTTCATTCATGCAGGAAAACTTTTGTTTTTATACGATGAATTGTTGTTTCCAATTTTTTCACAATGTGCTATCCTTTTAAAAATGATCTGACAAACGCGATGAAGAGAACAGTACATCAATGAATCTTTCGTAGAGAGCCCCGCCGGTGAAAAAGGGTAAAGAAGATGGATCGAAACAAGACTCCGAGCAGCGCCATGGAACTCACCCCGAGGGATATGGCGACGGGCACTCCCGTTATAGAGTTGAGGTATAGTCCGACTCGTTCGGCAGTACCAAACAAGGTTCGTACGGTGACGTGCGGACGAACAGGGGTGGCACCACGATGAGAATCTCGTCCCCAAGACTTCGTTCTTGGGGGTGGGATTTTTTTGCGTTCCGAAAGTGATTAAAAAATAGAAGGAGTGATTGACTTGAACTCGTTTCGAAAAACCTCTACGCTACTGCTCGTCAGTGTCGGAATCTCAAATCTCGGTGCTTGGGTATACTTTATCGCGCTCAACCTGATTGTCCTCGAGATGACGGGATCTCCATTCGCCGTCTCGATTCTCTATGTATTAGTCCCACTCGCTTCAATCACGGCGAACCTTTGGTCAGGTAGCCTGATTGACCGGGTCGATACGAGACGACTGATGATGTTGCTGGATGTCCTGCGCGCATGTCTCGTATTCAGCTTGGGCTGGATCGATTCTTTATGGTTCATCTATGGAGTCGTCTTCATCCTGAATCTGATGAGTTCATTATTCGAATCATCAAGCCTGGTCTACATGACGCAACTCGTACCTTCCTCGAACCGTCAAAAGTTCAATGCGATGAAAAACTTTGTACAGTCATCCGGTTTCATTTTAGGTCCGACGATTGCGGGTCTACTCTTTCTAGTCGGGAGCCCGACATTTGCGATTTTTGTGAACGCCTTCGCACTCATTGGATCGGTCGGTATGTTGTCGCGCCTTCCGTCTCATCATCGAACAGAAGCGTCGATTGAACCATTCTCTGTAAGTTTCATTATCGAGGATTGGAAAATGGTCGTACGATTTGCATCAAATGCCAAATACGTGACGCTCATCTATGGATTGTTCTGTGTCATGACCATCTTCATGTCTGGGCTCGATTCCTTGGAGGCGTCATTCGCGACCCAAGTTCTTCACTTGTCTGAGAGCCGATATGGGTTTCTCGTCAGTATCGCTGGGATTGGGATCATCTTTGGATCACTCATCAATTCAAGATGGAGTCACCGCTTGTCCTTATCGTTTTGTATCGGATTCGGGGCGATCATGACACCAGTCGGCTATCTTCTTTTCGCAAGTTCATCGTCATTCATGATGGCCTCAGTTGGATTTTTTGTCCTGACATTCGCGCTTGCCTTTGCAAATACCGGATTTTTATCATTCTATCAGCACCATGTCCCGGTCGAAATCATGGGTCGGTTCTCTGGCGTTATCAATGTGGGAGAATCAGTACTCGTCATCCTACTCACGTTCGGGATTGGACTCCTTGCCGAAATAGTTGGGATTCGCCCGGTCTATCTCGCATTCTCCATTCTCTTCTTCCTCATCGGTTGTTATACGATGTACGTCATGCGCGACCGTTCGAAACGGAACTATTTCACTTACAATCAAATTGAAGAAGCATCTTAATATATTTGCCGGTCGCTTATATGCGACCGGCTTGTTCTAATCGATGAATCGCTTCATTGATTTTTCATCATACACTCCACCGTTTAATCAGCTCAAGATCTTCTGGAAATGCAAGTTCCAATCGCTCCAATTCATGAATCGACCACCAATTGACTTTATCGATGTCCGAGTCGATAGTTGCGGTCGCCAACCGCTCCTTACACGTTGCCAAGAAATAATGTGTCTCGACCTGAAAGTTTGATATGATGGCTCGTTTGATATGTAGTCGTTGATCAACAGAAATGCGATAGCCCGTCTCTTCTAACACTTCGCGCCGACAACACTGTTCCGGAGTTTCTCCGTCTTCTAGACCACCTGATGGCAAACTCCATTGTTGTATGTCACGATTCTTTACGAACAAGACTTTCTTTTCTTCGTTGATGCATAAAGCAGCTGATCCAATCCATTGTTCCATAGTCTTAATACTCCTTTTTCATTTTTCTGCTTGCAGGTGACGTTACGTCACCCGATATGATGGGGCTACAACCACATAAGGAGGAAATATGATGTTGAATCAAATGCAAAAGAAAATATCTCCCATTTGGACATGGAACCAGTTCGCAATTACGATGGTTCTTCTATTCGGAGTGACGCCCCTACTCATCGAGCAACACTTACACAACTTTTTAGAACGGTCATGGGGAAACACCCTCTATTCAGGAACAAGTATCGGCCTATTATTAGCCATAATATTTATGACCGTCCTCTATCTCGTCGCGATACGTCCTCGGACCTTATCGCTCGAAACGTTAGGACTTCGCCGCATCTCATGGAAAGACTCGGGGATAATCTCTCTATGGACAATTGTGTTAATTGTACTCAGTATCATCATCGTCGTAGTCCAATCATATTTCGGCATCGGTACGTCGAATACAAAAACAGAGAGTTTGCAAAGTGACTTGTCGATTATCTCCATACTAATTGCGCTTGGATCGGCGGCCATCATATCACCAATCTATGAAGAAATCTTTTATCGTGGGTTCTTATACCGCTTCTTTCAAGAACGATTTGGGGTTTGGATCGGGATGCTAATAAGTGCTGGAATATTCACTCTCGCTCATTTACCAACGACAAACACGTTACTCGTCAATTTTGTATCGGGACTAGTATTCGCTTGGGTATATGAACGGACCAACTCTATATATTCCAGCATGCTCATCCATGGAACCTTTAATGGGCTAGCCGTTCTATTGACTGCATTGGCGTGAGGGAATCACTCTTGATATAGTGAATCAATATAGGCAAGAATCGATGCATCGATTGGATACAGTCCTAATTCATTCGATGCATCAGTTGATTTTCGAATCATCCAAAATGATTCAATCAATTGTTGATTTTGTCCAAATGTCTCGTCTGTTAACCATGTCAAATCTTCTTTAAGAATTTGAGCTTCTTTTGAGGAAGGGGCGACCCCACGTTCCAATAAAATTTCAATTCTCCGAATCAAGTTGATCCACTTTTTCGTATCATGCTCACAGTCTTCTAATTTAGGTAAGCTTGCTTTCAATGAATCAGACTCTTCTTCCGAAAAATAGTCCGTCCATTGTCCCCGGTCATTTGATTTAGCTTGAATAGTTTGTAGTTTCGTCCAATCGATTTTTTCATTTTCAAGCTTCATGGATTGAAGGAGTGTGACAGTATGGTTTCTGGCCTGCTTCAATTCCTCTATCTTTCCTTCTAATGAGGACAGATGTGCGGACAAGATGCTTGTAAGTGATTGCTCATCTAAGATTCTCCGAATCTCATCAAGCGGCACGGCCATCGATTTTAAAAGCATGATCTTTTGAAGGCGAAACATTTCGTCGTCACTATAAAATCGTTTCTGTACATCGTTTGTATACGATGGAGTGACCAAATTGATTTGGTCATAGTATCGAAGCGTACGCACTGACACGTTCAGTTTTCTCGCGACTTCTCCAGTAGAATAGTGTCTAGCCAACGTATAATCCTCCTTATAATATGTTATGTGTATATATGCAGTAGTTGTCCAATCAATCCTTCGAACTGATGAACCCCTTCATTCCGATTTGACAAACAAATGAAACCTTTTGAAGAGTCTTTCTCCATCACGAGCAAACATTGAAACCCGATCCCCCAACCGAATGAGAATCCCTTACCTGGCTTGTTGGGATTTATAAATAGACCATGTCCTACTTCGGCATTTGTAGATGAAGGTGTGAATAAAACCCTTTTTGACTCGTTACTCAAGAACCCTTCTTTCGTAATTGCGTTGACGAGTATCGCTAAATCGGAAGCCGTTGTCCAAAGACCACTCGCTGCAGGGTAAGGATAATAGCATGACTTTGGAGAGACGACTGACCCGTTTGGTTCAATCCCGATAACGCCATACTTCTCTATCCTCTCTAAATCATACGAACTTGAGTTCATATCCAGCGGTGCAAAGATGTATTCAGTCATGATTTTTTCAAATGTAGAAGACACACATTGCTCAATCGCATGTTGGAGTAAACAGTAACCTGAATCTGAATAGTGGAACGTCCCAATTTCCTGTGACTGGATAAACACCGGTCGCTCATAATAAGGTGTGTTACCCAATATTATCTCTTCCATCGAAGGGATCTCTGTACATTGATCCATCGTCCCGAACTGATCAGGCAAATCGATTATGCCAGCCTGATGTTGGATGAGCTGGCGTATCGTGATTTGTGAAGGAATCCCATTTTCATCATTCAACGTGAAGGAAGAGAAATAATCATTGATTTCCGAGTCTAAATTTAACTTCTGATCTTCAGCGAGCTTCAAAATGAGAATCACCGTTACAAATTTACTAATCGAACAGGCGGCGAACATCCTGCCTTCACAAGAGACGTCTCCCAATTGAAATGCGGACAACTCACCTCTTTCAGTGATAGTTGCCAAGTCTAAATTTGATACATGGTGCTTCTCCATCCATTCGTTAATCGTTTCTCGAGTGAACATTTAAGTCATCCTTTCGTGTACCAATCAATCGATAGTCGTCTTGGTTCTGCATAGCATCGAGAACACCTTTCACAATCTCGTCGCGTGTCAACCAACGGACAGATGCCAACTCATGCATTTCACCTAATTGGACTTGCCGATACAGCTGTTGTTTATTGAGACATAGACACGCCTTCTCATATTCCAGATTCGCCCGGCTACCTAAAATATGTATCACCTCTGCAGTTTCCGAATGATTCAAAATGAGTTGCATCGCTTTCCCTGAGCCTCGGTGCACCCACGCGATGACTCGATCAAATGGACCTTTTTCTTGCACTGCACGCTGTAGTGCGTTTGAAAGTAGTTCCTCATCGCAATAATCAACAATCAGCGGATGACACGTTTCAGGATTTCTTTGTACGACGCTTGCCATTTTTTCTTTATTTCGTCCAATGACCGTGACATCATGTTCGATTGCCAAATAAGATGCGAGTCCTGCCAACCTCCCCGTCCCTCCGACGAGCAATATATGTTTTCGATTCATGCTATCACTTCTTTTTCCATTATACACCAATCATTCGTACTTCTTTTTCTAAAGAAGTGTTCGCAAACATTCACGTCTTTTCAAAAATAAGCCTTTTAAAATAGAGTGAATCACTTATAATGAATCAAGTGTTCGAATCGGTTTGAACAATCACTATTTCGGAAAATGGATAATAGTGTTATCATTGCAATTTATTTCTTTTAAGAGGAGGATACCTATGAGACACTGGACAACGATGTCCATACAACTAATCGCACTCATCGTTGTATCGTTGACATGTAGTATTCTACATTCCTCTGTGCTGATCCTGAATCATCTACCCGTTTGGTGGATGATCTGTATTCCGATTCTTTATCTTTCAACTTTGCTCATTCACCGAGCGTCTGGTGTACTCATTCTGTTAGGATTCGCTGCTTACTTTTTAATCACGATGCCTGTGTATGAGACTGCCGCTACTGCGCAACTATATATTTTATTACTATTAGCGATTTTGACGGGGTTGTCTTACTGGCTCCAAGTCAAGTTGTTTCATGCCCAGTTTGCACTAAAGGTTGCGGAAGCGAGAGTCAGTCAGTTAATTGCGGTCGACCCAGAGACCGGTTTTGATAACCGTGATCGTTTTTTGATGGATATAGAGGCTGAACGGGATCGGTTGATTCGCCACGGTGAAACGTTCGTGGTGTCATTCATCACACTGCCCATTCTCGATCAATTTGAAAAACAGTATGGTTCATCCGAATATGAATGGTTCTTATACTATTTTAGTGACGAACTTCACGAAGCGACTCGACGAACGGACAAGAAGTATCGGGTTGCGCAAGACACATTCGCCATGATTTTCCCTCGAACTTCAATCGAAAATGCACAAATTGTACATGAACGAATCAGACCACTACTACTAGATTATTCACGTCAGAACGGTGATTCGCTCACTGTTGAATGCTCAGACCAATCGTTTGAAGTGAACTTGGAGAACGCATCCATACGATTAGAAGAAATTCATCGGTATGTCGAATCTAAAGACTAAAAAATGAGTTCAATTGTGAACTCATTTTTTGATGGAGTGAATATGAATCTCGTGTTTCTCATCCATTTCGACGATGTATCGTTGATCAAGTACCATCTGAATTGGACTCGGAATCGACAGTTTTGGTGAAAACAGCCACACACGACCTGGAGGAACTAATAAAATGTATGTCTCGCTATTCGGTGCGCCTAAAAAGTTCAGATGACGCTCATCGATTTGGTTACCGTCTCGGCGGTGGATCTCGATGTTTGAAAGTTCTTGTGCGACATGTAGCGGATCTTCCACAGTCAAACTCATCTCGCCAATTCCAAGAAATTCATTCAACGAAAAGGACTCGATGTTACTTTCTGGATTAATCGAATGTCGAGCAATCAACTCGACGACATTCTCGTCCGTATCGTAAAAATAAAGCGATGATGCATCGATTCCTTCAAAATAGATTTCGTCCTCACCGTCTTCAGTCAAAAGCGGGACACGTGACATCAGCCATTCTTTCGCTTCTTTGAATCGATTAGCCGGAATATTGATAGCGAAATGGTATTGTCGCTCTTGCTCCGTTTTAGCCTCTTGAAATACCAACGCATCTTCACCTAGATTGATTCGAAAACTGGTCAGGTCTTCTTCACTGACTGACAATCCAAGTCGTTCCGTATAGAAACGTTTCATTTCGTCAAGTCGGTTCGTGTAGAGTGTGGCTTCTGTGATTCTCATGATATCTTCCCTCTCATTCCTTATCACTATTCTTGATTCTTTCATTTGATTATTCGCTTGTACTTTTTATATTCTGTCCAACTCATATCCATCCCTAACAGCTCGTTACAAACATCCCTCTGCCAAGTGTGTGGATTGAAACCAATCACTGGCTTTGACTTTTCACCTGAATCATCAAAAGTCAGAACCAATTGAGCCACACCTTTTTCCATATAGGTTTTAGCCAATCTCTGATTAAACCGGCTGTAATGCTCACCTAAAGAAAAGGTTGGCTGCACTGCCCACGGACATCGCTCGATTGCCATTTGAAGATACTCGCGCTCTTTATGTCGTAGCACTTTTGACATGCTTAGACAAATCAATGCAGAAATTTCAGGTGTTGCTGCTTCGATCAATCGATTCGCCACCTCAATGACTTCCTCGTCCATCTCGAAATCATTCCATCCTATATCATATAACGCCAAGGCAAAATAGAAGGGTTTATCTGGATGGTATGAAAAAGCTGTTCGGCTAAACGCGTTCACTCGATCATAATCTTCAATCCGATCCAACCGTTCATAACCAATAAGCAGATCCCAGCGATATGAATCGGTCGGATCAAGTAGCACATAGTCAATTAACAGCTGCTCGATGTCCGGAGTGTCGCGCATGAAGTGTCCAAGTTCTTTGAATCGTTTGTCGTGAACAAGTAACTCGATTCGCTCCAACATCTTCTGCTGAATCGAAGTGAGCACTTGATTTCCTGTGTACAAATCGAAAATCAAAGATGACTTCAATTGACTCACCCTGATCTCCTCCTTTATCCATTACGTTCAACGAGTCGGAATATATCATCGACCCGCAACCTGGTGATACCATTACGTTGCTCCATTGCAAGAGGATGATTCGTTGGTTCGAGTTCAATCAATGGACGTATTCCGACTGCACGCATATGTACATTTGTCTTTAGATTGATGGTATCTGGATAGATAGGAAGTTCCGTCGATAGCCAGCCGAACATCGAATCGAGGTCAATACGCGTTGGTTCATCCCATAAATCGATGACTTTGAAAAGTTATTCGGACTGAGTGATACCCAGACATTCCAGATGAAAGGATCGTCTTCTCCAATGATTGGAATTTCGAGGCATCCGCTGATAAAGAAATGAGCTTCATCGAGGACGCATAATCATCTGTCAAGACGACGCGTTTCTTCATCTCCCGTTTCGACAGCCCTTCTAATATTGCTGGCATGATTGATCCAAAACCGACTTTACTTTCGGTTCTCGTGCCACATGTTGAGCAGTTGTAATCACTGTTGTGCTTTCGTTTGAAAAGATATCTCATAAGTACTCGCTTTCTAGTTCAAATTCAAATTGTGGTATGTGAAATAAATATACATTCTACACGCATTTCATTTTAATTTAAGGATTTCACAGTTTATTAGACGAATATTGTAACCCTTGAATCAGTCTCTAACACTCGCGTCCTCGTATCATTTTTCGATAGAAACACCTCTTCCCCCTTTTCATCGAAGCAATATGCGATCGGAATGGAGATTCCACAATTTCGATACGACCCATCTGCATGACTCGTTCCGATGATCATCGCTTTTCGTTCCATCGCAATTTTTCTCGCTTCTTCCGACCACTCCATGAATTGCTCCTCACTAAACATCCCGACTCCGATTGGATTGAATATGATCGACAGATGCTCATGCGTTTTCAAGCCCTCACACCCCATAAAAATCTCCCTGCAAAGTAAATAACCGTATTCTTCCGCTCCATCCGTGACACTTGATGGCATGAACAAGAGCTCATTCTCTGGTGTTTTCCGTCGCGTTAACAACGTGTCACCTTGCTTGTTTATGATGAGGACCCGATCTTTATTCGTGTCATCTCGATACCCTAAAACAATCGATGTGTTGAATTTGATCGCTAAGTCACTTAGCCCATCTAATTCTGTATATGTACAATATCCCTCTGGATAGAGAATCAAGTCCACCGTCGGGTTCGACTCAATCTCTCGCTTCAGTTGCTCGAGATTTCGCTCTATCTTCGGTTGCCCAATCAATATATTCATGACTATTCGCCCGCTCTCATGATTTGTCTAGTTGGTGAATCCATTCATATGTAAGTGAGGTTGTCGACCAAACCCCACGATAAAGCAAGAATTTGATACTTCTCTTTATACTATCATTTAATTTATTCTGCATTAATGCTCACCATCACATTTCCAACCTTTTTCCCTTGGTCCACATATCGGTGCGCTTCGACAATCTTATCGAGTGGATATACCGTATCAATGACGGGTTGCAATGCTCCTGACTCAAACAATTCGTTCAAAAATATCAAATCCTCTTTACGTTCACTGGCTGGTCCTTGCCCCGCGACAGAACTGAAGGCCCCGTTATCGCTCACATGGGCTTTCGCTAATCGTTTATCGATTTTCCCTGAGGCATCAAAGACCACATCATACGTATTTAATTCAAGATCGTACCCCTCTTTCGTGTAATCGACGACCACATCAGCCCCAAGTCGCTTCACAAGTTCAACGTTTCGCTCGTGGCAAACTGCTGTGACATGCACGCCGTAATGCTTCGCAATCTGTACGGCAGTCGAACCGACAGCACCTGTGCCACCATAAATGAGAACGTTGTTCGCCCGGTCGATATGTGCCTTCCGCAAAAAATGTAACGACGTCGTACCTCCGAACGGTAGAGCAGCCGCCTCGATAAAGCTGGCATGCGTGGGCATCTGAAACACACATTTCGATTCGTTCACACAAGCGAATTCTGCATATCCGCCAAACTGCATCCCAGTTAGAGCATAGACGTTGTCTCCGACCTGAAAGTTTTTCACACTGTTGCCTGTTTCCACGACGATGCCTGCCAACACGACACCGAGAATCGGTTGACGTGGCGCCTTGAACCCAACAACCATTCGCATGGGGAGTCTCCCCAATGGAGGGACGTCTAGTGCTCGGAGGCGTCGATCTCCCGAGTGGACGGCCGATGCATGGACTTGAACCAGCAACTCATTGCTTTTCGGCTTCGGTTGATTCACTTCTTGAATGACAAGTACTTCAGGTGGCCCATACGCGGTACAAATCACAGCTTTCATATTGATTCACTCCATTCATCAATTGTCACCTCAATCTGTTATACACGTTCCCTCAAACAAGACAGTTCAGTCCATTCGACATAGAAAAACCGGATCATATCATACGATATCATCCGGTTCCTTCCTTAATGACATGGTTGAATCAACGAGGGTGAATGGATTCGAAAGAGAAGCAGCTGCCGCTTCCGATTCTGCTAGACTTACTTCGGTCACCACCGGTTCTTGACGTCTGAGTTTAAATGCTCGCTCGAGACGGTTCGTCAACAAGTTGAAGATAAAGATGAGCGCAGCAAGTGACATGGCCGGAACGAGAAACAAGTGATTCGTCATCCACGTCATTGCGGTGAACTGTCTGAAATAATACCCGAACATCGAAGACCATTCATAGACGGTCGGCATGATCCCTTCATGTAACATAACCGTTCCTCCGAAGAAAATCCCAAACAGCGAGAGATGAATAAGCAACATGAGCGTTTGGACAAACTGTTGCATGAAGACGATCACGAGGGTTGGAACGAGATGCGGAAATAGATGCAATCTCACACGGTGCCAGACACTGCCACCAAGCGTCTGAGCCACGATCATGAACTCTTGCTGAAGCAATTGTCGAATCTCCGTGATCAGGTATAACGTGACGGCCGGTAATCCGAGAACGACTAAGACGATTAGTTCAATCTTTACTCGATCAAATAATGGAGGCACTTGTGTCGAATCAAAAAAGGTCAGTGTTCCTACTAACATCATCAATGCGATCAATGAAATCGGCAGAATCAAAAAGCCGTCCAATAGCGTTTTAAAGAATTGATTTAAGCGAGCTCCCCTGAAAGCAAGAGGGATGCCAATCAATAGACCGATGACCATCCGTCCGAATGCGACGAGCGCACAGATGCCAACGGTCCACTTAAATCCTTCCACGAGCATTTGGAATAAATCATATCCAGCATTGTCCGTCCCGAGCCATTGATATTTTGACGGTTCTAATGGTGGAATTCCAATGAGTCTCCCTTCATCAGAGTAGAGCATGAGGGTTTGATCAACATTCCCATCACGAAACACGGTATTTCCAAAACTCATCAACAATAGCCCCGCTACGATAACAAAGCAGAAGATGAAAATCGGGTCACGTATTAATACTCGGCGCATCAAATCCCTCCTTTCCATGCATTCGGAATAATCCATTCAATCAGTAAATCCAACAGAAAAATCGGGATATAGATGACGAATAGGATAACCAGTAAGATCTCCATCTGCGGGTTGTAGACGGCGAATCGAAATAACCCTTGAACGTTAAATAAGTATTCGACAATCAAAAGTGTCGATAAGATGGTAATGATGTTCGAACGGAAAAAGAGGTAAAACCGATAGATGATATTCGGTAATAAGTGTTTCCAAAACAGTCCACTCGGTCGAATCCCTTTCGCTTGCGCGAGTTCGAGATACGGAATGGCTTCTTGTTCATGAATATGAATCGTCAACCATTTGATAAAGAAGAATAATGTCGTCAGCGTCAATGTGACGATTGGGAGAAACCGTATATATTCTGCGAATCCTCCGGCAACTTCAATGCGATCGAACCCTGTCGACTTATGGATTGTAATCGCAAGAAATTGAGAAAAAATTAACCAGAACAAATCTGGTACCATCTCGAGCGTCTGACTCGTTTGGTGCAAAACGGTACGAACGCGTCTCCCGCTCCGATAGTAGAAGTACGCATACATTAATCCTAGCGAGGTCGATACCGCGAGTGCCGTGGTAAAAATGATGACCGATTCTTTGACGAGCGGTCCAAGTGCCGGCAAGAGTGGCAAGTAACGTTGCGCGGTGATGTTGTAATATGTAATGTCCTCTAGTTTCTGTAATTGGTCCATCTGTTGTTGAATGCCGTTCCAATAATTCGTCAGACTAAAATCCGTCTGAACGACGAGCGACGGTAGCGCACTAATCGCAATCAAGATGAAAAATGCGACTATCAGATGAACTGATTTTCGAGCAATATACGTCATAGTTCGATCTCCTTTTGAATGCCAATCTCTCAATCAAAAGTGTGAAAGGATGTCCGTTTGATTGTTCATTTTCTAAAGGGAATAATATCCAAAGACACTTTCCACTGATTCTAGCATATTTATTATGCAAATAGAAACAATTTTCTGAAATTTATATGGGTTAATTTGTATGATACAATGTATAGATAGAAATATTTAGGGGGTTAAAGGATGTGGATTATTTTTGGATTGGCGGCGATCGGCGCAACGCTTATTAATTTGACCGTATTTATGATGGAGAAGGACTATAAGCTGCCGATGGCGATTGCCCTATCATTAGTTGCTCTCACGTTATGCGCCGAATATAGTTTGCTCAACATGTGGGTCGAAGCAAAAGACTGGGGTGCCATAACAGATGTCGTCCCCGGCATGTCACGCGCGCTTTGGTTCTTAACGGTTGCGGCAATCTTTATGAATATCCTTCCGATCTTTTTAGAGAGAAAACGAAACAAGATGAAGGAATCGAAATGATTGGTAGGACGTTCAAGAAATTCCGGTCATATGGTGCATGACAATGAATCATAAACTTATTGCGATTCTCGCTAATCCATTTGGTGTTTTCATTTTTGTCGTAATTTCACTGTCTTTGATATGGCAGGCCATACTCAGTCTCTTATCGTCTCAGCACATCTTGTTCATAACCAATTTAGTCGGAGGACTGGGTTTTATCGTCATGATGTTGCTTTTATGACATACATACAGGAGTCAATAATAGTAAAGCGTGTTCGAAGCTATAAAATTAGCTTTGAACACGTTTTGTTTTTGAGTTTCACGCAATCAATCATCTGAACGGGTTGAATATAATAGCTCACCGTCAAGTGATCGCAACTCATAATCGATTCCTGATTGCATCTGCTTTGTCATTATTGCGCGACATGTAAACATATGTCCTGGACCATATGCAACGTCCGGAATTTCCTTGAAGCCGTATGACCGCTCTCCGAACCATAGCGTCACGTTCGATGAACCCTTCGATGATCGGTCATCGACGACATAACATTCTCCCGTCTCGACGATGTGATTCGTCGTCATCCGGTCGTACGTTTCCATGCCTGCCATTCCAAGTACAAGAAACGAACAAAACATTGCGAGACAAGCTTGTCCTAGTTTGACTCGATTCCGAGTCTTTCGCCACTCTCTCCAATAGATGACAAGAGATCCTAGACACAATAATCCAATCAACCAAGTAAGTACAATTTCCAACAACCGAATCACCTCGTTTTACAATACGACTTTCTTCAAAAAAGGATTCGTGTCCCCTCACAAAAAAACTCGACACATGTCGAGTTTAAGGTAATTCATACTCCAATTTTCGCTTTTGCCAAGCGACAAGGAGGATACTGATGATGACGAGTAGGAACCAGGACGACAGTTTTCCTAAATCAACGATGGCCCAACCGTTCAATTGGTCCGGATACGCCCAGCCGTTGTAGAACGTGACAATATTTTCAGCGAGCCAGATAAAGCAGGCAATCAAGAAGAATGACAGGACGACCGGCATCTCAAATCGTCGATCGTCGAGTTTATACGAGACAACCGAGCGACCGAACGCCAAAAAGATGAATGCGATCAACAGCCACCGTAGGTCTAACCAAACATGGTGCCAAAAAAAGTTGAAGTAAATGGCGATGCCAAGTCCGAAGGCGATGATTGGGTGCGGCATCTTCGTAAATCGTAAATCGAGACGACGCCATGCCTGGACGACGTAACTACCAACGCTCGCATACATAAATCCGGCATAGAGCGGGACGCCCCACACTTTTGTGAACGCCTCATCCGGATAACTCCATGACCCCATCTGCACCTTGAATAATTCAAGTCCAAGACCGATGACATGGAACCAGCTGATGACCCTCACTTCTTCCATCGTCTCAAGTCCCGTCTTCACAAGGATCACTTGGACGAACAGACACCAGATGAGTAAGACATCATATCGCGGGAGCGGTAACTCCACAAATTTCGTGACAGCGAGCGCTCCGAAGATGGCGACCGGAAAGATACAACTAAGTGCCTGTTCGTAAGCGAAGATAAAGAGATAACGTATACGTCCCATCCGTTGTCCTACCTTTCGATGTATTCATATAAAAATGAGGATTCGCCATCATAAAACCGCGGGTCAAAGACGCCGAGCCGTTCTTCGTTTGCTACGATGACGACGAACGGCGACCATTTGGTCAATGTGCGCGCCTCATGATTCGCTTCAAACAATGGTTCAAGACTCGCCTTTTCGGCACTCGTCAATTCGTATTGCAAGGTCGCTTCTTGATATATCGAATCTTGAAAGAGCGATACGTCCTCGTCAGTCTTCGTAATGACCGTGAACTGAGTCGGGATAAATGAAGCCGAGAGCGCCACTTCGTCATATTCCTTTGAATAAGACTGATATAAATAGGCGCCCTGCGCACTTTGAAGCGCGACATAAAGAACGAGGGCAGCCCATGCATACCGATACGTCTTATAACGGACTTCTTGTTTACGTGCGACGAGCCAGGCGACCAAGAAGATTCCCCAATAGACAAAATCGACAATCGGGATCACACCGAATGTGATCCTCACGTCCGAGATCGGTTCGAAATACCCTGTCCCCCATGCATTGAACAAATCGGATGTATTGTGTACGAAGACAGACAATAATGCCCACCAAAAATAGCGGATGTCCGTCACTCGAAAGAGAAGGCGAACCAGTATGTAGATGAGCAGTGCAAAGAGCGGAACGAGGAAGATCGAGTGAGTGATGCCGCGATGCCACATCTGATACATGCCTTCCGTGTCCCACAGCCGTGAAATTACATCACTGTCAGGGATTTGGCTCCCGACGAGTGTCGTGACGAATAAGGCTCGTTTTTCATGTTGTTGTAACTCACGCTTATCGGCTGCACCATATAACGTCAAACCGAATAACGTATGTGTAATCGTATCCACGTTCTACCTCCATAGCGAAAGAGACATCTCCCAATCCTGGACGATGTCTCTTCCTATTAGTTCTCTTTATCCATTTTCATGGCGCGTCTTGCGACGATCGTTACGAAAATGACAGCGACAATCGGAATGATCAATGGCATCCAATTCAACATCCGCCTGTCCCCCTTCATCTAGTGTCGCAAGCAGTATAGCACATCTGCTTACTCGATGGAGGAATGAATGCTTGTATGTTCATAAGTAATTGCCATCTTCTCAATCGTTGCTTTCATATGATCACGAAGCGTGAGTGGTTCAACCACTTCTACTTGTGAACCCAAAGATAGCAACCAGTAAATAAATCCGTCAGAAACGGCCGCATCGAAACGGATGAGGAATCGTTCTCCATGTTCAGAAACAGAAACGTCTTCCCCTAACTTGTCAAAGATGACCGGGAGAACGCGTTCGTCGACGGACAAAACGATTTGTTCATCAGATCCGTTATACATATTGAATGATTTTTGATAGTAATCATCAGGTAAATGATGCTTCGGACGAATGGTGCCATCTTCCACAATCTCCGAATTGACGATGCGGTCAACCCGGTAGTTCCGCACCTCTCCGATTGATTCGTCGATCCCGATCAAGTAGTACTGCTCGTGATTCCAATGCAAATCGATTGGATTAACGACGTATCGCTCTCCGTCACGGCGGAGCGGGAACGTTCGTTTCGTCACATCAAATCCGACGACGTCTGTATATTGGAACGAGATAGCTTTTCGTTCATGAATGGCCCGTTGGATACGATCGATATGGTAAGGAATGTGTCCGTGTTTTTTCTTCGGCGTCTTGATGATCGATTGTAGCGTCTTCGCTTCAGGGATACTCGTCAGCATTTGAAGTTTCTCTACAATTTCCTCGGTCACGTCTTCCGAGATAAATTTCGCTGCGACAATCGCATCGACCATCATCCGGAGTTCATGAATCTCAAATAAGCGGGCCGAATGCCAATACTTTTTAGCGAGACCATTCTTCTCCAATTCATCCTGCACTTCAAACCCCGAATTATTCAGTGCCTGGATATCGTCTTTCACCGATTTTTTTGCTAACTTAGAAGTATCTCCTATCGTTGACAAGTACTCGAGCAAATCTTCTAGTGTCTTTGGATTCGCTTCGTCCGTGTAACGTTCGAAGAAACGTCGAACTTCAAGTAACCGCTCTCGGTTATTCACGGTTCTATCCCCTTTCGTCTCTCTGTCTAAATTATGTATAAACAGACATTATCATTTTATTTCCACGAAATAAAGGTATTTTCCATTACAAAACGTTTAAGGAGGCGCCATCTAAGTTGAAATATTATGCACACGTCGACGGCTCAAAAATCGAATATATAGACCGCGGTCACGGTCCCGTCATCGTACTGATCCATGGGACCCAGTCATCGAGTTTAGAACCATACCATGTGGACCAACTCGTTTTATCCGGTTTCCGGGTCATTGTCCCATCTAGACCCGGATATGGAGAAACACCATACTCTTTTTCAGCATCTCCTCAATTGTTTGCATCCCGACTCTCTCACTTGATGCAAATGCTAGATATTGATCGATATCATGTCTATGGCATCTCTGCCGGAGGACCGACCGCGATCGAGCTCGCTTCACAGAATCAGTGTGTCCTTAGTTTGACCCTCGCTGCCGCCGTGACGAGTGTCGTTGATTTCCCGTATCGGGACACGGTCAGCCGAAATGTCGTCCAACCCGCATTTATCGCACTTCAATACATCATGAAACAGTTTATTGCTCGTGCCATTCATAAACATCCATTCGAAGCGACGGCCCGTATGATTCAATCGACGAGCGTGTTGGCACTCGAGACGATTCGAGAAGAGGTGTCTCCTTATGATATTTTCCTCCTGAAACGCGTCGCGAATCAGATGGCGTTTGGACTTGGCGCACAGTTCGATTTGAAACAACGTGTCTCGAGTGAGGTGTTACTCGGTGTGTCGTGCCCAACCTATATCATTCACTCGAAAAACGACAAAGCAGTTCCTGTTCGACATGCCCATTACGCGAAGCGCTTGATCCCACATGCGCAGCTTACGATTCTGAACAGTCCCGGTCACTTGATTTGGGTCGGACGGCAAGCAAGAAAATCAGAGCGACAAATCGAACGATTTATCCGTTTTAACTCCTAAAGCATCTCAAAAAGAGGTGCTTTTTTACGCCTCTAATCCGAGGGCATCAATCAATTGATTCGTTGTATGTTCCGGGATTCTCCAGATAACGTCTGTTCGTTCAAATTCTGTGATCACACTTAGATGGTCCGGTTGTCCGAGCCAAAGCTGATAGCGCTCTTGCTCTCCACCTTTAAATTGTACGATGAGGTCAAAATCGGGTGCTACTTCGATTTCGATGTCTTCGATTACTTCTGAACTTCGTAGCATTTCCGCGAACACTCTCACTTGATCCAACGAGTGGAACTCTAGTGCTATTTTTTCATTAAACGAACCCAGTCCTACCGATTCTGCCACCACCACACGTTCAACTTCTTCATTCTCAATTTCTCCCACTGGATCCCCGAATGGTGCGGTAATCGTTCGAATCGCATCAACCCATTTCATCATTTTTTCCATTCTTTCACCTCTTTCTTCTCTATCTCAATACGTAGATCCAATCAAAACGGTTTCAAAATATGGAAATAAAAAAAGCCGAGCGTTCGCTCAGCTTTTTCACTCATTCATACTTCCAACCGACTACACTTGCATTGTCCCCGACATAGCGAACTCGTTTCTCTTCATCGTTTGGGAAAACGCGAAGCGTGGCCACAGCGTCACCATCGTTGACGAAACACTCGACACTCGATGAGTCGACATACAGCCGAAGGGATGTGACGTTGATCACCTTGGTCCGAGTCGTCCCGAACTCGGTTGCGAACGGTTCACCTGCATTCGTCCGGTCGATGGTCAATTCGGATGTTTCTTTCTCGTATCGAATCACAAGCGACTCATCTTCTGTCTTCAACAGTTCAAGTTTGAAGTCTTCCCCAGAAGTCGACAGTTCCAATTCATAACGTTCAGGAGTGACCATGTCGATCAGCGTACTCGATTCTTTAATAAACTGGTCTTGTCGTAGTTGCTTCATTTCTGGGACAGGTCGTTGTTTCAATACACCATCTTCCACTGATAGTTCACGTGGCAGTGTTAACGCATGTGCCCAGCCGTACCGGTCTGTCGGATATTCGATTTCCGGTAGGCCCATCCAACCGACTAGAATACGACGCCCGTCATGCTCCGTCGATTGCGGTGCATAAAAGTCAAACCCGAAGTCGAGCTCTTCAAACGACTCATGTTTGAAGACGAGTGTCTCCAAATCAAGCGTGCCTGTGACATATCCAGATTGGTAGATGTTGTGGTAGCGATGACCTTCCGGCTCAATCCCTTGCGGAGAAAAAATGAGCACGTGTTTTCCTTCAATTTCAAAGACGTCAGGACACTCCCACATGTAACCAAATGGGGTGAGCTCCGTCTTCACTTCACCTAAAAATGTCCAATCATTTAAGTCAGTTGAACGATATAAGACGACACAACCTGTCTCATCAGTGCGCTGCGCTCCGACAATCGCATAATATGTGCCATCTGCTTCCCATACCTTTGGATCTCGGAAGTGTTCCGTATAGCCTGCCGGGATATCCGGGATGGCCACGTTACGGCGCTCGATCATCCCTTCACGCAGTACACCGATGATTTGCGAGGCGTGACGCGTCCAATCGTCCGTACGATGATTCCCTGTATACATCACGTGAAGGGTGTCGTCCACAACGAAACCACTTCCTGAATAGGCACCATGGGAATCTTCTTTCGTTTCAGGGACTAACGCCACCCCGCGGTCGGTCCAATGGACGAGATCTTTCGAACTGACATGATACCAATGTTTGAGACCGTGAACTGGCCCGAGCGGGAACCATTGATAGAATAGATGGTACTCTCCATCGTAATATGCGAAGCCGTTCGGGTCATTGAGGAGGCCCGTCGGCGGCTGGATGTGGTACCCAAACCGCCACGGGGATGCGGCCGTCTTTGCACGGAGCACCTCCATCTCGAGGGCGCTCACGTCACGGAGTGAACGATAACGTTCGGCCTTCGTCCAATTCATAGTGTCACTTCCTTTTTCGTTACGCGGCTTGTTTGACCGCTTCTTTTTTTGCTTGTCGTTTCGCAAGGATGAATGTCAATCCGAATGTCACGGCAAAGGCGATGACCATACCAATGATATACGAGATGATCGAACCCGGTGCGATTGAGATAATTCCTGGTAATCCGGCAGCACCGAGCGCTACTGCCAATACGTCGTTTCCAACGATGAATGCAGACGCAACGGCTGAACCAACGATGGCTGCGATGAATGGATAACGAAGTTTTAAGTTGACCCCGAACATGGCAGGCTCTGTGATCCCAAGTAATGCAGAGATTCCTGATGCTGAGGCGACACCTTTCATCTTCTTATCAGCAGTCAAGAAGAAGACGGCAAGGGTAGCTGCCCCTTGTGCGACGTTTGACATTGCAGCGATTGGGAAGATGAACGATCCCCCTGTTTCAGCGATATCGGCGAGAAGCTGTGTCTCAATTGCGATGAAGCTATGGTGCATCCCCGTGATAACGATTGGAGCGTAGAGAAGACCCATGATCAAGCCACCGACGAACCCGAGTGAATCGTACGTCCATACTAATCCATCAATGATCAAGTTCCCTGCTTCGCGTGTGATTGGACCCACGAAGGCGAACGTGATGAATGCTGTGAAGAGAAGTGAGAGCAATGGCGTGAGCAAAATATCAAGTGATGCCGGCATGAACTTCCGAATGTTGATTTCAAGTTTCGATAAAATATACGTCGAGACGAGGACTGGTAAGACTTGTCCTTGGTATCCTAACTTCTCAATCTCAAGCCCAAAGATGTTCCAAACCGGAATCTCCTCAACGCTTGCCTGAGCGTATGCATTGATCAAGTCCGGGTGGACCATGATCATCCCGAGCGCTGCACCTAGGTACGGGTTACCACCGAACCGTTTGGCTGCGGAGAACCCTATGAGTACAGGAAGGAAGACGAAGGCGGCGTTTGCGAACGTATTGATCATCGCTGCGAGGTCGGCCATGCCTGGATACTGGTCAATCAACGAACGTCCATCAAAGAACAAATCCGGTGCCGTCAATAAGTTGTTGATTCCCATCAAGAGACCGCCGGCGACGATGGCCGGGATGATTGGAACGAAGATATCCGATAACATTTTGACGAACTGTTGGAGCGGGTTCATTTTTTTCGCTCCGGCTGACTTCACGTCTGTCGTCGACATGTCTCCAAGGCCAGTCAATTGTGAAAATTCCGCATAGACCTTGTTGACCGTACCTTGTCCGATGATGATTTGATATTGTCCGCCTGTAGAGAATGTTCCCTTAACCACATCAAGTTGTTCGAGTGCTTTCTCATCGACCTTTGACTCATCGTTCAATACGAGTCGAAGGCGAGTCGCACAGTGCGCGGCTGCCGCAACGTTTTCTTTCCCACCAATCGCCTCTAGGATCGATGCTGCTTCTTTTTTGTAATCCATCTTCATTTCCCTCCTAACGTTTCATTCACAAGTTGTCGTGATGGAATTGCTGGAATGGCGCCATAAGCTGTACATGTCAATGCACCCGTTACGTTCGCATATTCAATGTCGGAACGTAAGCGCTCCGGGTCAAACCCGAGTGTTGCCAACCGATATAAGTAAGCTCCGACGAACGCATCTCCCGCTCCCGTCGAATCGATACTGTCGATTGAGATTGAAGGAACGATTTCATGATGCGTGCTTGTCGCAATCAACGTCCCACGAGACCCTAGTGTGATGGCAATCTGTTTTGCCCCTAATTCAAGCAGTGCACGAACAGCGTCTTCTAGTTGTTCTTCTCCGGTTAACAAGTATGCTTCTTCTTCGCTCAGTTTAATGAAGTCCGATTCCGCGATGAAGTGTCTCGCATCTTGTTTAAATTGCTCGAGGTCCGTGATCAATGCATCTCGATAGTTCGGGTCGAACGAGATAAACAAGCAATCCCGCTTTGCAAATTGCAATAACTTGAAGTACGCGTCTTTCAATTTTCCATCAAGTAGTGCTGTCGCCGAGCCGAAATGAATGATGTCCCCTGACTCGATCACCGATAAGTCGATCGACTCGAAGGCATACTCCCCGTCACTTCCGCGACGGAATGTGAAGTCCCGCTCTCCGTCCTCTTGAATCGATACGAATGCGAACGTCGTGTCTCCAGACTCCACAAGGTTTTCTGTTCGGACGCCGTTCTCGACCAACGTCTGTTTCAAGAAGAGACCAAACGGGTCATCTCCAACCTGTCCGAGGAAACTAGATTGCCCCCCGTGCTTACTGACGACTGCCGCGACATTCGCAGGTGCGCCTCCCGCCTTCTTGACGAACGTCGTCCCGTTCACGAGATCGCTAGACGCATCCTCGCATACCCAGTCAATCAATAATTCGCCGATACAATGTACGGTGTTCATATCGTCCACCTCCATAAATCATATGAGTTCTTTATTAAATTGGTACCGGTTCCATTTTAGAATAAAAAATGTTGCGGAACCGGTTCCGCAACACAAATTTAAACGATTTAATTTAACTTGTCAACGCTTTCGCGCACTTTTAGTTCAAAAATTGTGAACGTTTTCATTGAGACGTGTTCACCTTGCAACAGCTGTAGCATCATGTCGGCAGCTTTCGCACCAGTTCGGCGATAAGGAAGGTGCACCGTCGTGATGGATGGATGCAGGACTTCCGTGAAATCATATCCTCCAAATCCACTGACAGAGATATCCCTCGGGACAGTGATTTCCTGATTCGCCAATCCTTTCAATATTCCCAAAGCAATGTTGTCGGTCGCACAAACGATTAAGGAAATAGTGCCGACCTCATCCGCCAACTGTTCACCAATTGGAATGGCATCCTCAATCTTAAACGTCGTTTGAATGACTTTGACATTTGCCTCCGACTCTTGAAACGCCCGCAAAAATCCGTCACGGCGTGCTTGACCGACCGCGATATCCGATTCATACACCCCGACATAGACCACGTTTCGATGACCCCACTCCGTGAACTGTTTACCGAGCGCATAGGCCGCATCATAGTCAGGATAGACGAGACTATGGACATTGTCATGTTGCTGACCAATCAACAAGACCGGGATTTGAATCGCCTCAATCGCCTCAAGATGACGTTCCGTGACCGTCGTTCCAAGCCAGATGATTCCTGCGACTTTTTGTTTGGCTAAATTGTATAGCTGTTCGATTTCTCGTTCCGTCTGTTGTGCTGTATTGACGACGAGCATTTGATATCCTTGTTCCGTGAGCTGTTCATCAATCCCCATCATCGTCCGTGAGGCGGCATACGAATCGAGCCGTGGAACGATGACCCCAATCATCTTCGTCTGTTTCGACTTGAGACTTTGAGCGAACTGATTCGGCTCATAGTTCGTATCTCGAATGACCCGGTCGAGTTTTTCCCTTGTTGCCTTTCCAACCGATCCACCGTTCAGATAGCGTGAGACCGTACTTTTGGCGACACCAGCGAGCTCCGCAATGTCTTTAATGGTGACTTGCTTCATCCTTACCCCTCCATATGAAAAAAGCTGACGTGCGAGACGCCGTCAGCTTAATGGTTTACCACATATCGTTTCTTAAAATTTAAATAATACAGACCGTTCCGCTTTTCGAACCCGTTCTGAATAAGAACATGATGCATCTCTTGTTGATGTGGACTCGTCGGTGGGATGCCAGCCCGGACTGTTTGTCCATCCATCAATTTTGAGTCCAGTAAGGCAAGACGCAAACCTTCTGTCGCATATCCTTTGTTTTTGTACGCATCGAACACCATCAGGTCGAGTTGGTATACGCGGGCAAGCTTGAGTAACAAGACTTTACCGACCAGTTTGTCATCGACCATCAAGTCGTAATAGAAGTCTTCTCCATAACTATGCTCTTCTGCGTGATAAAGTTGCTCCGCCCCCATTTCCTCGAGGATCCCTTTTAACTCTTCAGCAGAAACGCCATATGCACTTTCTCCGTATTTTTGAAAGTGTTCATATTCAATCTCATCAATCTGGCGAATAGGTTGACGCACGATGTTCATCCCGTGCCCTCCTTAACTAGTAGTTCAATATCTGTCTGCGCTTATTATAAACGAATCCCTTCATGAAGCGCAAAAGATAACCGAACATCAAACCGGTTCGATATGAATATGCACCGAATCGACCGCATGCTCTTCATCTAGTTTCCGTTCGATATCGTCACACAATTCATGGGCCGCGTCCACAGTCAAATCGCCATCGACTGCAATCGTTACATCGAGCATCACGTGATTCCCAAGATGACGCCCTTTGATTTCCCGAACTTCTTTCACACGTTCAAATTGTTCAATTGTTTCCTCATATGACTCGACGAGATGTGGAGGGAATCCGTCAGAAAGCTGATGGGTGGCATCTAAAAAGATTTGAATCGCTGTCCGGATAATCATGCCGGCAATCACAATTGCTAAGACCGTGTCCATCCAAGGCAGTTGAAAATAAGCGAATAGCACACCAAGTGTGGCTCCGACTGAAATCATAGCATCGGCCAAGTTGTCTTTCGCCGCCGCTTTAAGTGCCAATGACTTTGTTTTTTTCGCGAGGTTCAAGTTGAACCGATACACCCCGAACATGACGAGCGAACTGACGAAGGCGACTACCGCTGCCAACGGGTTCGGTTCGGTATACTCGCCCCCAATTAAGTTCGATAGACTGTTAAAGAAGACGAAAATACCGACCGCAATCATGATTAATGAAGCGATGAGAGCAGAGATTGTCTCCATTTTCGCATGACCATATTTATGCTCGGCATCCCGTGGCAATGCAGCCACCCGAATGCCGATATAGACCGCGACCGAAGCAATGATATCCGTCGTATTGTTGAATCCATCGGCTAGGACCGCTTCAGATTCATATAAGTACCCGAAGAATACTTTTAGTATAGATAAGATCAAATATGCCGTAATCGACACAATCGCTCCTTTGAGCGCTTTTGGTGGATGATTTGTCGTTTCCATCCGCCCACCTCCTTATTAGCTCAGTTAGTATAGCAGGTGACATTCGTGTGGGGATAGAGAAACAATGTTTCTTACAGCCAAAATAAATGGAATATATTCCCGGTAGTTTCGTTTAACTAATTTTATGGTAAAGTAAACAGGAAGAGACCTTAGGGTTAAACCGCAAAAAGAGGTGAAACAGATGTTTACAGAACGTGATGGGATTAAATTACGATTGGAACAAATTGACAGATTGTTAATCGATTTGAATCGCGAGGCGAAGCAATTGATGGCACGTCTCCGCGAATTAGATGCTTCTGGCGAAAATCCGCACGAAGTATCTCTGAAACCTGAAGAACGTGATACGTTGAAGTCGTCAATCGATGAAACGCTTGAAGCGCTACAAAGCCGTTCAAAACGTCCGATGAACGTGAACGATGAGAAGAAGAAAGAACTCGCTTCTCATAAAGCACTTATCGATGAATTATCAGACTTACTCAGTAAGAAAAAATGAGACGCAACTGCGTCTCATTTTTTATGAAGGAGCCCGGATTATGTATATTGTCACTACATGTTTGCGACCGACAGATGATGTCTTGTCTCGAGCGCATACGCATGCCACAGAATACAAGATGAAATTTGTCGACCGACGCAAACTTTCCATTGATGAGTTGAAGAAACGTCATCAACAAGGTGTACTTATCTTTGATAAACGACGTGTCGAGTTCACACCTTTGCATAGTACAGAGCCGTTCTTTTTTCACCCATCGAGCTCCGTCTTTCGGGTAAAGCAACTGAGCCGAGGTGGATCAGATCCACTCATTGATGCCATGCAAGCAAATCCAGGTGATCATGTTCTAGATTGTACACTCGGACTCGGCTCGGACAGTATCGTCATGAGCCATGTCGTCGGTTCAACCGGTAAAGTAATTGGCCTTGAGAGTCAATTCATTACGGCACAGCTCGTCCGGGAAGGCATGTCCGTATGGGTCGAAAAAGATGAGCAGGTCAATGAGGCGATGCGACGCATTGAGGTCGTTCACTCCAACTCTCTCGACTATTTAAAATCGTGTGCGGAAAATTCGTTTGATTGTATTTACTTTGATCCGATGTTTGAAAAGACGATTTCAGAATCGGTTCATCTGAACCCACTTCGCACAATCGCCGACACCTCCCCTCTCACGCAAGAATTGATTACCGAAGCAACACGAGTAGCTATGAAACGAATTGTCTTGAAGGCGCATTTTGAGAGCGATACCTTTGAACGGTACGGTTTCACTCACATAAAACGTAAAACGTCGAAGTTCCATTACGGATATATCGACCTAGAGTCTAAGTCTATTTAGTCAAATTGAACTAAATAGGTCTTTAGACTCCTTTTTTGTTTATTATTTTCTGAATATTGACATTAATCAGACACAAAGAGTACATTTACAACAAGCTCACACATTTTCCCATTATTTTTTAACAGGAGGTTCACACAAATGAAAAAACGTTCCATCCGTCGAACGACACTCGCGGCTCTCATGACATCTGCCATGACAGTCAGTATCGTTCCGGCAGCTGGTGCTGCACCCCTCTCGGTTGCACCATCGGTTCCGACAACGAGCGAGCTCGCTCCGTTCGACCACAATATCATCGATGAAGAGCGCCTCGCGAAAGCTCTCGAGAAACGTGGCGTCATCAAAAAAGGATTGTCTTCATCTGAACGCATGAAAGCAGTCGATGCGTATATCGCGAAAAAGCAAGGCGAAGCGAAAGATCCACATAAGCACGACGACAAAGTCAACGAGAAGGCTTCAAAAGCAAAAGAGAAGATACATACTCAATTCGAAAAGGAATCAAAACGAATTCTTGATAAAGCGAAAAAAGGGCAAGGGAATTACCGTAAAGGGAAACCGAACGGTCAAGTAAAAGTATCTCCTGCCCAGCAATCTGCATACAATGGTTCGGTACGTGAAGATAAAGTCCTTGTCCTTCTCGTCGAGTACAGTGACTTCAAACACAACAACATCATCCAAGAGCCGGGCTATATGTACAGCGATAATTTCAGTAAAGAACATTACGAAAACTATATGTTCGGTGATCAACAATTTGAACTCTTTAACGGCGAAAAGGTGCAAACGTTCAAACAATACTATGAAGAACAATCAGGCGGAAGTTATACAGTTGATGGTGAGGTTTCGGAGTGGTTGACCGTTCCGGGAACCGCAAAAGACTACGGTGCGGACAAAGGCGATGGCGGACATGATAACGTCGGACCGGGACCACGTCAACTCGTCAAAGATGCGTTGAATGCTGCGGTCGCATCTGGAATCGATTTGAAAGAACATGACCAATACGACCTATACGATTTGGATGGAGACGGTGACTTCAATGAGCCGGACGGTCTCGTTGACCACTTGATGATCATCCACGCTGGGACTGGCCAAGAAGCGGGTGGCGGTGCGCTCGGTGACGATGCGGTATGGTCACATCGCTGGGTTCTCGATGGTGTTTACCCAGTAGCCAATACAGAAGCTGCAGTTCCTTACTGGGGCGGAAAAATGGCTGCGTACGATTACACGATTCAACCAGAAGATGGTGCGGTCGGCGTTTTCGCACACGAATTCGGACATGACCTCGGTCTTCCCGATGAGTACGATACGCAGTACACAGGTCAAGGCGAACCGGTTCAATCATGGTCGATCATGAGTGGCGGTAGCTGGGCCGGTAAAGTCGCAGGTACGGAGCCAACAAGCTTCTCACCACAAAACAAAGAATACTTCCAAAAAATCATGGGTGGAAACTGGGCAAACATCACTGAAGTCGACCTTGAAGACATCAACTCTCAAGGATTCGTCGCACAACTCGACCAATCTGTGACGAAATCAAACAACCCAGGCATCGTCAAAGTCAACCTTCCTGATAAGAAGATTAAAGGAATCGAACCAGCTTATGGCGATCGCTACTATTACTCGACAAAAGGTGACGACATCCATACTGAGATGGCAACACCAGCTGTGAAACTTGGTGCGGACGGAGTCCTCGCATTCGATTCATTCTATGAAGTCGAATCGGACTATGATTACTTGTACATCAAAGCCCTTAGCGGTGGTCAAGAAGTCGTTCTCGATGTATTCGGTGACGACGTCAACGGTGCGAACGAAGCAGGCTACCCTGCTGAGACGACGAACGGTGCATGGGTCAACAAATCATACGACCTCTCACAATTCGCTGGACAAGATGTTCAAATCGTCTTTGAATACGTGACAGACGGCGGCGTCGCCATGAAAGGCTTCGCAGTCGACAACTTGTCAATCAAATCAGAATCCGCAACACTCTTCGCAGATGATGCGGAAGGCGCTGAAGCCGTGACGCTCGATGGATTCGTCTCTTCAGACGGATACGATTCAAAACCACACTATTACTACCTTGAATGGCGTAACCACGCTGGGTCGGATATGGGACTTCTCAACGGCCGTGGCGTAAAATACAACACAGGTCTCGTCGTTTGGTATGGTGATGACTCGTACACAGATAACTGGGTCGGTGTCCACCCTGGAGAAGGGTTCCTCGGTGTCGTCGATTCACATCCTGAAGCGCTCATCGGTAACTTGAACGGTCAACAGACAGTCGCAGGTAGCACACGTTACCAAATTGCTGATGCGGCGTTCAGTCTCGATAAGACGCTCGCTTGGTATATCGATTCACCGAGTCGTGGCGTGTACGATTACAAAGCACAGTCTGGCGTGAAGCAGTTCAATGATGCAAACTCTTACATCAACTCGCTCATTCCAGATGCAGGACGCAAACTTCCGCAATACGGTCTCGTCATTGACGTAGTCGGTGAAGCGAAAGACAACTCTGCAGGTGCCGTTTGGATCCGTACAAAATAAACATGTAGCATTCGACCTCCAGTCTTCCTTTATCGAAGATTGGAGGTCTTATTATTCTAAAAAAGCTTGAAAACGACGAATAATCTGTGTAACATAGTTGGTGTAACGCCTCTGTAGGTTAGTGGCAGACCTCAGCAATGGTAATGCTGCAGCACGAGTTCGATTCTCGTCGGAGGCATCAACAATACCGCTCAACCAAGCGGTTCAGAGCACTTCCTGTTTATGACAGGAGGTGCTTTCTTTTTGTCATTGCACAGAAATTGCACAGTTTCCGTTTTTCTGTGTCGTGAGCACCGCTTTGTCGAATCGGTTTTCAATTTGTCGAACGATTGTTACTCATTCGATAGCTTTTGATCCATTAACGCCCCGAACGTCTCCGCCGTCTGTTTCTGGAGCGTCATCGTGACGTGGGTGTACATGTCCATCGTGACACTGATGTCCTTGTGCCCTAACCGCTCCTGTACGACTTTTGGGTGCTCACCAAGTTCGAGCAATAGCGTGGCATGGGTATGGCGCAAGTCATGAATGCGGAAGTCCTCAGGCAGTCCCTTCTCACGCAAGACACGCTTATGCCAGTGACGGAGATAAGAGCGGTGCTTCGGTTTCCCTTCAATCGTGAGGAAGACAAGGTTTGCGAATGTCGGCTCCGGCTCGTTCCGCATCTTCTTCACGAGGAACATCCATTGCATCTTGTACCATTTCAACGTCTGGACCAATTCGTTTGAGATGGTGACGTGACGGACTCGTTTGTTCTTCGTCCCGTCCAGTGAGTAACGCTTGTCCTTCGTGCTGTACGATAACGAGTGAGCGACGCGGATCGTCGCATTCTCGAAGTCGATGTCCGACCAACGGAGCGCCAACACCTCACCGATTCGCATACCAGTATATGCTGCAGTCTTTAAGGCGACGTAGTTCCCGTGGTTCGCCTCTTCCTCGGCCAACTCTTTGCATCCATTCAAATAGGATGTGAGTTGCAGCGAGTCAAATGTGCGAATCTCCTTCTTCGGCATACGGAACTGTTTGATGACGCTGACCGGGTTCTCGCTCACATACTTGTTGCGGACGGCATAACCGAATAGCGAGGAAAGGATGCTTCGATACGTGTTCGTCGTCTCGGGTGCCAGCCCTTCCTCTTGCAAACCCTTCAAGAAAACGCGAATGTCTCGAGTCGTCACCTCTTGGACGACCTTCCCTTTGAAATGGTCCAAGATACGGTTCATTCGTGCTGTGTAGCTGTCTCGAGTGTTGATGGATAGTTCGGCAACGTGCTCGGTCAACCACTCATCAGCCACTTCCTCAAACGTGAGTGACGCATCACTCCGTTCCACTTCATTGAACTCTCCCGATTCGAATCGGTTGATCCAAGCCGTAACTTTCGATTGAATGTCTCGCTTCGTCTTGGCGGTCACATATTTTTGGATGCGTTGTCCCGTGTTGTTATAACCAAGGGTTACGCGCGTGTAATAGATTTTCTTCTTCTCATCAAAGTGAATGTTCATATTTCTCCCCCTACCCTGTGCATGAGAGTAAGCAAAACCATCCTACCTCACTCTCCCTGTATAGACAATCTTACACCAAATAAAAGAACATTTGTTCCTATATTTGAATGATAGGTAGAAAGGTTTTCCTTCTATATATTGCGGGAATAATCAAGTAGTAAAGTCGTCTAGTCAACTAGATAGGAGGGCGTCATGAACATTGTGGTCATCGGTGGGACCCAAGTGGCGATCAAGGGAACGACGAAGGAGATTGAGGATTTGTTGCGCAAACTACATGCAGTGACGGTGGAGCAGACGGGCTCGGTCACCAAGTACGTGACGCAGGATAATCGATTACATGTGGCGAAATAGGCTCTCGAACGAGGGCTTTTTCATTTGGAGGGATACTATGAAATGGAGCATCATCAATCAACGACTCGTCCCTGCGGACGTGCATGGGCGGTATAAAGCTACGTGGAGACTGGCGGAGACATACGGCGAGACGGACGTGTTCCTCGGCTTGTCGACGGACCCGATTGTCATCATGACGCCTGTGGACGAGCACACCTATCGGCAGACGACGTTATCGCATGACCCCGAGGCGTTCAGGGATTTATGGGAGAGTGATCGACGGAACGAGTTGCCGGAGTTAAGACGGTTCCTTGAATCGTGCGATTTGCTACGCTGAGGATTCACGGAACGTCCACGTGACGATGCTGTTTGACGAGCGTATGCTCGATATGAGGTGATGACATGGCGGCGACAAAGCGACCGTTCCTGCTGTATGACGATACATATGAATTGATCTATTCCCGATTGGTGATGGCGAACCTCGACCCGCACATCACATTCCGCGTCATCGAGGTACATCCTCAGAGGATGCGCTATCTGTGCGAGGTGACGAGTCGGGATGCGACTTGGTGGCAATGGGTGTATCTGCACCGTGGGTATAGCCGTAAGATGCACGAGAAGCCGAAAGTGAAACGCAAAAAAGACCCCACTCTCGTTTGAGGTGGGGGTTCGTGCGTCATACACCTTTCGCTCTGACAATCTTTCCATCGAGGTCGACCGTCGTCTTGTCGTCGGGTTGTACCCAGGCGCCAGATGCTTTTGCATGGCTGAGCGATTGCTTGTAGCCTCGTTGCCCCGAAGCATCGACTTTGAAAACGTCCATCGGATTCACGGTGGAATCGCGCCCCGCCTTCCAAATGTTCGAGGAGCGTGAAAGGGTCGGGCTATACTGCGGATAATTGATGTCCGTATCAATCTCGATATGCAGGTGGGCAGAGCCGCCATACTTGCCAGTCGAACCATAGTCGGCAATCTTCGTGTCTTCTGGTGCAACGATATCCCCCACTTTCACGAAAGTCTTAGCCAAGTGTGCCATGCGGACGACGAGGCGACGAGCGCCTTTCTTCGGTCCGTAATGAACGTCAATCGGGTTCTCGCTGACGGCGATGAGGGAGCCGCCCATGAGATTGTCATATCCGACGGCGACCACTTTCATCTTGAACGGGGCGTACACGGCGAAGTCCTTGCGGTTCAAGTCTGCCATGTCGGTACCGAAGTGTTGGAAGCCCATCTTCTGACGATAGAGGGCATTCTTGTACCCCGCCGTGATCCGTGCGTTGTTGAGTGGCAAGATGGCTTTCTCGGTCATTTGTCTTCCTCCTTCGTGGCGATGACTTCCTTCTCGGCTAGTTCTGCATCAATCGGCACCTCGCGGCTGACCGGCTTGACCTGTTCGTCCTCGGGTACGACGTCTTGGGCGATGCGGTCGATGGTCGGGTCTTGCTTGTCTCCCTGGAGTTGCGAGAGCACTTCGACGAGTTTGTCGGGTAGAGGCACGCCTAACAGCGCGCAGTTCTCCGTGACGGATAGCCCCTCACGTGCGATGTAGTAATAGATAACGAGCGTCCGCATGACGGGATGGCTGTTGTTGAGCATCTCATCGAGCAGGACGGCGACGATGATGACCAAAAAAACGACACCCTTTCGGATGCCGCCCCACCACATGACATCGCTGTTCAGCTTCTTATGTTTGGCTGCGGCGAGAAAGCCGGTGATATAGTCGATGATGATGAGGGTGACGAGTAGTTTAATCGCCACGTCCCAGCCCCCTAGCATGGCTGTGGCTGAGGTAGCGATGACGGCAATCGCCGCCTCTCCGAATTGTTGCGTACGCATGATGCGCCTCCTTAATGGGGTCTTGGTAGGTTGTAGGCATCGGGTGACCCCCTTTGATTTGGTGGATGTCTCCATGAGAAAGGCGCCCCGAAGGACGCCAGAATGTAATTATTCTGCGAGTTCAGGGACGCCAGACTCAACAAGAATTTCTTTCACCGCTGGTTTGAGCGAAGAAGGAACCTCTGCGAACGTCAATTTACCTAAAATAATGCGTTGTGCAAGTAGCAATGCCATCATAGCCTCACCTCCTTTCCCTCCGAGTGCAAGCCATAAAAAAAGACGCCTCATCATGGCATCGTGGTAATGATTAATTCGGTGACGACATCCTCAAGAAACTGATAATTCGTCGCGTGTGCCTCGCTTTGGAGTTTCAATAATTTGTTCTCCGCCTCCAACTCCGCCACCCTCTCGCTAAACGGCTTGTCCTCGGCAGGCGTCTCAGGCACATCAAGCGGAACCCACGTCAACTTGCCGTCGACCACCTTGACCGGACGCGACACGGCGAAGTCCGCCTTGTATTGGTCCCACGCGAGCCGGATGACGCTGATGACGTTGCTCGCCACCTCTTTGAGTTGCGGGTACGTCGCCACGTCCTCGGCAAACGTCGTCTCCCGTAGCCACACGCCCTCGTTTTGGTTGACGACGAGCAGGACGTTGCCCGTCACGTTGTTGTAGTAAATCTTACCGTTGATTTTCGGCATGGTGACACCTCCTTAACCTAGTGCAATCCAATTCCACGTACCTGCGCTAAACACGTATAAAGTAAACCCGGTGTCGGTTGATGTGAAAGTCGATGGTCCGAAACCACTTTGGCTCGTATACATGGATGTATCATAAACCCCACCTTGCAAAGTTTTGTCCGCAAACACTGCGACGTATTGGTGACCGCTCGTAGATCCGATAAATCTCGCTACTACTAACTTAGGTTTAAATCCAATCCCTGTAACAGTTAAGTTCGCACCAGATGTCGAGGTTGAACCTTTTGCGACTTTCATGAACGCATTCCCACTTGTCAACTGTGCGCTAATCGCGTCAAACGTTGACCCCGCCGACAAGCCAACCTGTGCGGCGAGAGCGTCCCGTTTCGTGCTGATGCGGTTCTTGGCGTCCGCATTGGCTTTCGTCGCTTCCAGCAGACTAGCGCCTGTCGCCAAGCGCTTGTCGAAGCTGTACGTCGTCACCGTTGTCGCCCCGTTCGAATCCGTGACCGTCACACTCGCCGTGTGGGTGGCGAAGTATGCGAGGGTGTCCCATGTGGCGGTCGGAACCGTCAGCGTACGGGATAGACTCGCGGGGTTGTTAAATGTGTTGACGGTGACACCGTTGACCTTCTCGACGATGGATGTGACAGTGCTTCCTGCTTCGGGTGTCACGGTATATGCGGTGAGTGTCGCGGCCTCCTTGTTGCCGAGTGCGCCGGATGTAGGATTAATCGTTGCCGGCATCTCACATCACCCCTAACGCTTGTGCGGTGGCGACGAGGTTGGCGCGTGTGCCGTTGAGCGTCTGCCCGAGTTCGGCAAGCGCGCCCTCGACGTTGGTCGACGTGTAATAGTTGGCTGTGTCCGTCACGGTGATGTCGGTGGCGGTCGAGGCGAGTGTTGGCAGTTGGGCAGGCGGAACCTTGCCGTCGGCTCCGAGAGACGCCACGCCATTCGGTTGTGATTTTTGAGACATTGGAATAGCGGCGTTCGCCAGGTCGTACGCCTGTTTGACATTCTTCGGAGTCGCCGCTTTCGTGACACTGGTCGAGGTGACACTGTCTTCGAGCATGACAATTCCTTTGACTGTCGTCGTCGCATCAGCCGGCGCACTTACGTTTAGTTGGGAAGCTGGAACTTTTCCGTCTGCCCCGAGTGAGGCGACTCCGTTCGCTACACCTTTTTGATCCGTATGAATAGCGTTCAGTTGTAATTCACGGATAGATGCATGGGTACGGCTCAGCGTCCAGTTCCACCATCCACTCGGCGGACGTTCCCCAATTTGCCAACCGGCGTCTAGCTTACTCTGCGGTGGCTTCGTGCCGGACGCGTTCCATTCGGGAGACTCTTGTGTAAATGGCATATGATGCCCTCCTTTTTAAATTGGTAGTTCAACCTCATCTTCCGGGCTGAATGAGCCGGAAAGTGTACCACCCGTCGTCTGGTCGAGGTTAGCCAGCCCTTTGTCATTGTCAATGACGCTCGAGTCGACACTTTCTGACAACTGAAACGAACCTGTCAAATCGACGGATGCGACTCGAACACCAGCCGCTACGACCCGTTGCAAGAGGATACCGAACTGTGTCGCGGTCATACCTGCACCAAGCAAGGCTTCTATCGGTAGATTGACGAGTCCGACCGTTGCCGGTTCGTAGACGCCACCATCAGTCAATTCACTGATGCGAATGTCAGACGGGTCCGTATTAAGTGCCAAAGCAAGCGCATTGATAATCTTGTCCGTCGTACCGTCCGATGCGTTACGGGCAATCCTCGCGCGCAACAAGATGCGATACACCTCATCCGTTGCCTTTCCTCGGGGTTGCCCGATGGCTTTGCCAATCAGATCTAGTGTCGAGCCGGTCGCTTGATTCAGATCGCGATAGTTCTCGATGGCGACGAACGACTCGTTGAGGTCATCGATTTGCTCGGATAGCAAGAGCAATACCTTGCCGATGTTACTGTCCTCTTTCTTTGTATAGGTGTCTGTGAGTCTACGAAACATTTCTTGAAAGACACTCATCAGACCACCTCAACCTTCGTGACGTCCGTCTGCGCGACTTCTTCGGCTTCAATGGCTATGTTGGCAGCACTCAAACTTCCTGCCGTCTTGCCGATGGTGAGCGTCACGTCCTCAATCCCTTCGACTTGGCTCAAAATCGTCTGCACCAGTTTCGACCAGACGACGTCGTCACCCATGCCGAGCCCGTTATACTCTGTCCCATCCTGTGCGAGCCCGCCAATGTAACGGATGATGGCGTCTTGTACTTGTGCCGCGCCGTCTGCTGGGTAAGCATTATTCGTCGTGATGTCGGCATTGACGTAGATCGGCACCTCAACCGCATAATCAAACTTGATGACCTGGTTGTTCCCGCTCGCGTCCTCGACGTTGACGATTTCAGCCCCGTTCGTTCCGATGCCAGCCGACTTCTTCTCGAAAATCGCTTGCGCAACATCCTCTGATTCACCACCGAGCACATAAACGTGAATCGATTTCGGCTCGTTGCCATCCACCGTCGCCATCGTGTTGTTCTCGATGACTGATGCGGCCCGAACGCCTGTGACGCCGAGTAGTCGTGCCCGGATACTGTTACCTGTACCGGAACCACCGGCGGCAGATGAATCTAACAAGCGGTTGACGAGTTCGGAATCCGTCTCTTCTTCTCGTCCGCCTGTCGCATTTTCGGGGTTGTTGACGGTCAGCACATCGACATCGGGCTCGGCTTGCACTGTGATCGTGTTGGCCAAGACGTTACCCGATGCGCCTGTCTCGACCGCATACGCAACGCCCGTTCCACTTCCTAAACTATCAAGCGTCACATTTTCCGTGAGGGTGAACAAGATATCGTTCTCTGTCGCAAATTGCGTGCCGGTGAGAATCGTATAGTTTGGCGATCCCGTGAAGGACAGCGTCGTCCGTGCCGATTGCTCGGCGATGCGCTGCGTGTTGTAGAGTGGCGTCAAATTGTCGAGTTGCACACCCTCGGCTTTCGTCACGAATCCACTGTTGTAGACTTTCTCTGCAAGTTCCCAAGACTTGCCGAGGAACCACGCGAACAGGCGAATCAAGATACCGATTGGTGAGCGTTCGGACGTGTTGATGTCGTCGCCAAACAACTCACGGGCACGTTGGTCCATCTCCTGTTGCAACTCGTTGTATGTCTTTCGCTTAAAGCCTGTGCCGTCGAGCATTATAGGGTCACCTCCAATTCAATGGTTTCTCCGTCTGTCTTTTGCAAGGTCATCTCGATACGAAGCGTCCGAGTTGGTTTGTCGAAATAAAATTCAATGCTCGGCACCCGTTCAATCCGTTCATCCTGCGTCACGCACTCGATGATGGCGTCCGTCGCCTCTGATTCGTTGAATCCCTTGCCAAGAATCGCGTCACGATCCAACCCGTAGTCTTCATCGAGATACCATTCTCCCTTTGCAGTGGAGAGACAATGACTCACGGCTTGCGCCAATTCTTCATCGCCTTCATAGATCTTTATGGACCCCTGTTCGAACAAAAGGTCTCCGTCTTTCATCGCAAGTGTTCGCATCAATATCCCTCCCATTCTCCGATGACGACCGCGTCTCTCAAGTCATGCATTCGACTTGATTCCGGGTCGAACGGTCGAGACTGTAGGTTGTCGAGCGCCCGTTCCGCAATCGCGACGAACACGACCGCTCCAGACGACAAAAGGCCCACGTGTTTCAGCACGGGAGCCTTCTCAATCAACGGATAGCGGTCGCTCTGCCCGTCGTTATCAACTTGAGTAAACAATAACTCGAGGTCCGCCTCCATCGTTGCTGGATAGAACCGCACGACTCGCGCGGGCAAGAACGTATGGATGTTCAAGCGGATCCGTTTCTCGAACGCGCGGAAGAACTCCGTCTGCTTCGTCATACGACCTCACACTCCGTCCGAAATGTATTAGGTCCATCACAAATATGTTTACCTCGTGCCACGCGATACGATCCGTTTGCGGTACTGCTCTTGATACGGATGATACTCGCTGTGGTGATGCGGTGCTGGAGTAAGCAGGACACGTTGTAACCGTCCTCGTCGTCTGATTCATATCGTCCTGGTGCTTCAAGGAGGCCGGTGTCCTCGCTCAGCGTGAAGCGCTCATCATTCCCTTTTCTTAAGGGACGGATGACGAGACGACCGCGTCGGTGATACATGACCGACCCGCAATCTCGCACCACTTCCTCCAAGTTGTTGAGGATGATTCCTGTCACGATATAGCCTTTCTTGTACACCTTGTCACGGACGAGCTCGATTTTCCCGTCCAACTTGATACCGGCCGCATCGACCAATCGCTTGATGATGGTCGAGCCTTTCGTGCCGTTCTTGAATGCAATCTGAAGCTTCTGATTCTTGTCCTGTCCCTTTTTCTTCCCGGACGTATATTTCTCTGCTGGGTCGGAATTCTTCGCGGTCAACTTGATCCGTGAATAGTCGTCCCCTTCGAGATAACCAATCTTCGTGATGCGTGTGACGCCGTCCATGTACGTCTTGACGCTTGCCACGCGTCCTGTCACCAAGACCCCGTAGTCTGCACGATAACCCGCTTGTACGGTGATGGTCGCCCCTCGCTTGATATAGGAACGAGATGTTTTGGACAAGTTGTAGAGCTCGACCGTCCCTGCATTCGGGTCGGCATCATCGTCGAATGGCACCTCGAACCGAATCTCGATTCCCTCGTCCCCATCATTTCGGAACGAACCACGCGTGGAACCGTACGAGATGTCCACCTTGACGATGCGGTCAAACAGTGGCGTCGTCATCCGACCCACCTCCATCCGCAATATACAGGAATACCGATTCCATAAAGTTTTCATATGTGATGCGCTTCTCTTGGCCGCCCACATCCATTGGAATCAACGTCGGGGCAGGGAGCGAGTCGCGGTTGATGCTCCCCCACAATGGGAGGTTCAACATCAACTTCTCACCCAGCACGAGCGGGACATCTTCATCTTCACTCTTTGTATATAAATCGACCGTGAAAAAATCACCGGTCTCGTTGTAATTGAACTGCATGCTGTATAACTCGACCCCCAACTCGATGTCAAAACGCTCAGGGAGAGCGTCCTTGTCGATGGGGATGTAATCATACACATCTTGTGCGGTAATCATGTGACGCCCTCCTTTATTTCACGCGTAGTTTGACACCGATGGGGATTTGACGGTCGGGATAACGATTCCAATTGCGCAACTGTTGGATGCTCGTGCCGTACTTCCGACCAAGCGCCCAGTACGTGTCGCCCGCCTTGACGATGTGATAACGAGCCGTTGATGGCCGAGCCTTCTTCGATACCGGTTTCTTCTTCCCGGTCGCATCAGCCGGCTTACGCGTTGGCTTTTGTTTCGGTTTTGCCTTGACCCAAGCACTTTTGACGATGCGGACTTCCCGCAACTGGATGTCTAACATAAACCCATTCTTGATGGACGCATCACGAGGGTGGTCGAGTGACAAGATGATGACATTGCTCGCCGTCTCGCGACCGATATATTTCAAGATGGTCCCTTTGTTCATTTGCGCTTGTAATGACGCGAGATTCTTCGATGCTTGCGAGCCTTGCATAAACACTTGGAGCGCCAGGGTTTTCGGGTTGCGCTTCACATGATCTGTGAAGGCGACACCTTTCTCGACCGGATAGGCGGTCGCTTCCACCGAATCACTGTATTTCTCACTCTCGACGAACAGGGTGAGCGTGCCGAGTTTTGCCATTAGTACGCCACCTCCGTGTCATAGAGATCTGTCAGACGGGCGAACATGTCCTCGAGCACATTGGAAATGTCTTGTGTCTGCCCGTTGTTTCCACCTTGTACCGTGATTTGTGGGGAGAAGGTGATGCTCCGGCTTGTTTGTGTCCGCGAGTTGTTGACGCTCTGTTCCGGCGTGTAAGACGCCGCTCCCGCGATGTTCTCGGACGATTCGGACACCATCGGAAGGTTCTTCTCCATCCCGATGGCCATCCCCTCACTCGTCCACGCCCCGATTTCCATCATGACGCGAGATGGAGAGGCGACGCCAAGGAATCCGGCGACCGTGTCCTTGATGCCTGTTGCGATCTCTTGCGCCTTTTTCAAGACACTTTCGCCCATGTCTGCTATCCCGTTCAAGAGACCACTCATGATGTCCGACCCGATGCTGTACAAGTCGATGCCACTAAGGAATGTGGTCACGTTGTTCCAAATGTTTTGGAAGGTCTGATACACCGTATTGAGGACTGTCGATACGACGGACGAAATCAAGTTGAGTGCCGCATCGATGACGGTGGTCCATAAAGTTGACCCTGCTGACACGATGGACGACACAGCATTAAACGCCGCGGACCAGTTCCCGGTAAAGATGGCAGCAAAGAAGGTGATGATACCGGTAATGACGGCAATTGCCCCTTGAATCAGTGCGGTGATGAGCGTCCATGCAGTGGAGACAATCGTAGTCGCAATTGTCCAGATTCCCTGAAACACAGGGAGGAAGGTTTGAAAAATCATCATGATGTAATTGACGATATTTGATACAGCCGCCATAATCATCGTGCCGTTTGTCTGCCACCACGCCATCAATTGCGCACCGATGCCTTGGAAGAATGCAACAGCGGCTGTAAGCGCTGTGGTGAGTTGGACCTGTAACGCCGACCACAAGGTCATGACTGCGTTACGGAACGTCTCAGACTTCGCCCAGAGGATACCGAATGCCACACCGAGTGCCACGATACCGGCTATGGTCAGGGTGATCGGAGAGGTCAACACCGCAAGTGCAGTCGAAAGAATCGCCGCCACACCACCTAATGCTGTGACCGCTGTAATGACCCCACCTGCCGCCATCAACAACAGCCCTAAACCTGCAATCAGCAAGAATACCACGCCTGTCAACGCCGCCCCGATTGCAATCGTGCTCTGCATGCCAGGAGGCAACGAGTTGAAAGCACCGACCAAATTTCCGACGACGCCAGCAAGTACAATCAGCGCTGGAGCCAATGCGCTACCGATGGAGATTTGAGCAGTCTCGATGGACCCCTTCATCTCATCAACCGCACCCTTCAAGTTGTCTTTCATCGCTTTAGCCGCCGTATCCGAAGCCCCTGCACTGTTCTCAAGCGACTTGGTAAACTTGTCGATTTCTGTCGGACCCGCTGCCATCAAGGCAAGGAAACCGGATGACGCTTCCGTCCCGACTAGACTAGCTAGTGTGGCTGTCTTCTGCGCATCTGTCATACCTTCCATCGACATTCCGAGCTGTTCGACCACACCAGACAATCCAATGAACTTGCCGTTGGCGTCTGTCATTTCGATGCCCATCGCTTGCATCATCTTCGAGTTTTCTTCAGACGGATTCAAGAGCGCCAAGAGTCCGGCGCGTAAAGCGGTACCGGCAGATGATCCATCTAATCCTGCGTTGGTCATGATCCCGATGCTCGCCGATAATTCTTCCATGGAAACGCCAAGGTTTGCCGCAACGGGTCCTGCATACTTGAGCGCATAGCCCATGTCGTTGATGTCTGCCGCCGAACGGTTGGCTGTCTCTGCGAGGATGTCTGCGACGCGCGTGGCTTCAGTCGCCTCTAAGCCGAAGATGTTGATGGCAGATGCCATCGTCTCGGCTGTTAGCGCCATGTCTGCACCTGATGCCTCAGCCGCGCTGATAACACCAGGCATCGCGCCCAAGATGTCGTCGACCGTGAATCCGAGTGCCGCGAGTCCTTCCTGTGCGATGGCGACTTCGCTCGCTGATTTCGATGTGCTCGCTCCCAAATCAAGAGCGGAGTCCCGTAAGGCGTCGAGTTCGCCACTCGTCGCACCGGCAATCGCACCTGTCCGCGACATCTGGGCATCAAACTCCATGGCTGTATTGACGGCGACACCAAGTCCGGCGACAATCGCACCGCCAGCAATCCCGAATCCCGCGGCCATCATCTGACCGGCTTGCGTGAGGCTTGCGCCCATGTTCTGGGCATTGCCTGTGATGTCGTCAATCTCACGGTTCAAATTGCGGAGCGGGTCGGCGTCCGCCATGATGTCGATAATGACTTCCGTGTCACGTAACGCCATGCTGTCACCCCTTTTTCTTTCTAGATTTCTTCTGCGCCTTGTTCTCGGCTTCTCGATAGATATCGAGTGCCGCGTTCGCCTCCATCATCGTGTCCGTATCCATACTCATGGCTTCGGAATAGGTGAACTTCTCGGACATAACGAGACGCCATAGCGCCCATTGTGAGTGCGCCTGTTTGCGGTAATACGCTTTGGGCTTAGGCTTTTCCGTTAAGAAAGAGCGATGCCTCTTTAATCAATTCGTTAAAGTCGGATGCCCCCAAGTCTTCAGCCGTCTCCCACGTGACTTTCGGCTGCACGATGACGTGCTTCATGAGTTCCTCATAATACTTTTCCTCGTCTAATTGACCTGTATGGTCCTTCGCGCGACCGCGCAACTTAATCGCCTCACGGACGCCCGGGTGTTGTAACGTGTATTCTTTCTCGCCGATCGTGACCTGTTTCTGTTGGTTTTGGTTTGCTGACATGTGCAAAAGCTCCTTTTTCGTTGGAATATGAAGAATGGCGGCCTTGCGACCGCCTTTGGTTGCCATTATTGACCGCCGACCGTGTAGTCAAAGACTTGGAATTCGAACTCACGTTCTGAAATCTCGTCCGAAAACTCGACATCTGCCGGCTTCTTGACCATCGCACGCGTCCCGCCTACTTTCTCAGCGTTTTCTCCGTTCGATTGTGCCCAGACTGCGACCTCTTTCCCGCTGTTTGCGAGTGAGTTGAGGTACAGAACGTCCGGCGAGCCTTGCATGAGCATGACCGTGATGGTACCGAGTGAGTTGTTGCGTTTCGCTACCCCGACGTCTCCTTGAGCGGAAACCTTCGTGTCGAAGTTATCCTCGTCCTTCTCCGCCTCGACCATCGACCCTTCGGCAAAGCCCGTGATGAAACGCCCGTCAACGACAAGCGTGACGAGGGCGGCATCATATGTGTATGTGTTAGCCATGTGTGGACCTCCCTTAGATTAAGATTTCGCCCTTGATTGGGTCGACCCGATGAATCGCTCCAGCCAACGCGAATTGGAATGATAGACCTTTATAAATACGAGCGGCGCGGTCCTGTGCACTCGACTGTTCACGCGTGAGCGCTTGGATCTTGTAATCTGGTTGCCCATCTTCACGCTGTGCGATGATACCTTGACCGAAGGCACGCTGTAACGTCGTCGTTGCCGAGGCTTCAATGAGCGAGATACCCCGTGCGTCATACGGTACTTTCGGTGCGTTCTGGAGTGCGTTCTGTACCTCGTTCTCCATGTCAACCTTCACGAAGTCCTGTCCGTGGAGCGCGTCGATGTATTCGCCTGCAGCATCGATGCCATCTGATAACTGCGCCTTGCCCGCCTTGAAGACGTAAGCAATCGCGTTATCCTCTTCGATGAGCGTCAACTCGTCTTCTGTGAGGTAGCGGGCTGTGATACCAGCGAATCCACCTTTGAACTTCCATGTGATGCTACCGACTTCGAGTGAGCCGAGCGCACCGACTGCGGCCGCATCCAAATGTTCCCCATCGACGTTGTGGTCGAAGATGATGGTACGAAGCTTGCCAGCGAGGGCTTCACGCCCTGCGTTGTCCGATACCCGCGCGGCGAAGAACTTGAAGTCTTTCGATGCGACTAAGGTCGCGACGTCGAGTTGATCCGCTGCCAAGTCGTTGGCCAAGAGTACGAAGTGCCACGCTCGGTTATAGTGCTGTTCCAACGCAATCGCCGGTTCACCCGTTTCATACGTAGCGACCGCGACTTTGGCTGGTCGGTCTTGTTGCGCGAAGATGGCTTGCGCTTTCTTGTATGTGTCCGTCGTATTGGCGAAATCAGCCGCCAACAACGTGAGGGACGCATACTCTTTATACGTGCTCGCACCAACCTGTTCCGCAAGGATGAGCGGTGTGCCCAATCCGATACGAGGTGCCGGTTGTGCGACGTCGATTTGTACGACGACATCTTGTAATGGCATGTGAGTGCCTCCTTTTAAATAATGGTGTTATTCAATTCGACCGTATCAATCGCATCCAATTCTCCTGTCGTACGGGTCAAGGTACGCAAGCGCACATCGAACCCGTAACGCCGTTCCGTGTCGATCGTGAGGAATGTGTCACGGTTCGTGAACCCGTCGATGCGGACGACCGTCAATCCATCATCACCGAGAACTTGTCTTGCGCCGATGGTTTTGAGTAGCTCCACGGACCGTTGAGCCAGCGCCAACGCCTCGATGTTGCTCTTGGAGTGCCATGTGAGCGAGACGACGAACTCGACCACCTCGTCCATATGCTCTCCGATGTAGTCCGTCCGCTGTGGCAGATACGGACTTGGTATCGAATACGTGCAGAACGGATAAGCGGGCTGTGTCGCGCTTTGGTTCTCCAAGACGACAGGTTTCCCTGTACCTTGTTTCAGATGCCCTGTGAGCGCTGTGAGCGCCGCGGTATAGTCAATCATGGCGTCACCTCGTCAAAGTTCGACATGCTCTTCAAGAGATAGGCATCGAAGTCGGCGTAGTCCCCGTGATTGGTCCACGACTCGACCTTGTAACGATGCCCTTTGTACACGACCGTACTACCTTCTGGGATGGGGTCACCCGTCTTATACAGTTGTCTGTCACGCTGTGTAAGACGTCCACCCGATTGATAGACGGCACGGGCAGGGAGCGGCACTAACGCACCTTGTAGCGCAGTCTCCATCGTCACACCGTCCACCCATTCGCCCAGTTCGTCATAGTAGCCATCCGACGACGAGATGAGCGTGAACGGGACGGAATACCGGTCAATCAAACGTTTGAATCCATAATGCTGTGGCATGACGCCCCTCCTTTACTCGACCTCGTAGTCAATGGACCCGATGAGGTTCCCTGAATCAACGAGCGGGTTACTCGAACCTTTCTGCTCGACGGTGAACGGGCTGTTCGGCGGGCTCGACAGATCACGCGCAAACTCTTGCATTTTGCCTTTCGCCTCGAGTCCCAGTGCATCGAGCAAGGCGTCAGCAGGGATACCGTTCTCGATCGCCTTGCCGATCAGTTCTTTATACTTCGTGACAATCTTCCGCTCGTTCTGGTCCCATCCCGCCCGAATGAACGAGCGTTCGGGGATGCGGATATGTGTGGTCGACTTCTTGAGATACAGCCCTTGCGACGCCAAATAGCCACGCATTCGTGCCGATACCGGGATGTTCGCCCCGAACTCGTGAACGGCGGCAATCATGGCAGCCTGCCCTCCACCGAGGACACCGACCCGTATCTTGCGCTTGTTGAGCCCGTCGACCGTACGGATGGCTTCAGGCAATCTGTTCCGGTCACGCACTTTCACACGCGCCCTCATAGCTTCACCGGTTTCCCTGTTAGAATGCGCACCTTCTGGATGTTCTCGTCATAGACTTCAATCTTTCCGTCTCCGACTTCTCGTTTCACCGCCATCAGACGCCACCACCTTGCGTATGGGCATAGCGAGCGGCACGGAAGACGCTCTTCCGTTTGTGATAACCACTCCACAAATCCCAAACATCAGCGAATAGATCCTGTTGACTTGCGTCCGTGTTGAACGATTGCGACATTCCTCCGATGGATTCGGACTGCACACCGACCGAACGACCGTCTAGGTCTTGCTTGATGCGGACGAATCGAACGATCCCTAACGTGATGCTCGCGGGTAAGACGAGCGGGTCTTGTGACCAGTCGAACAAGTCGCAATAGGTGACCGCCTGTTCAAGCGCCGCTTCCAAATATAGCTCGAGCACGGCATCCTGCGATGTGTCCTCGGCAGGGATACCGAGCAAGGCCTTCAGTTCAGCGAGTGTCACGCGTCCTCACCGCCCTTCTTCGTGGCACGTTTCTTGGCTGGCGCTTTCGCTTTCTCGTTCGACTTGTCTTCCTGTTCGAACAACTCTTCGGCGCTCAGTGACTTCCCTGGTGCTTCACCACGCCAGCGGCGGATTGCTGTCATTCCCATGCGTCCCACCTCCTTCTAAACGACAAAACCACCCGCTTATGCGAGTGGCTTGTGCGTGATTTTGACGAGTTTCGAGTCGTCCTTGACGTATGCCCCGTAGTGTTCGTCGCCTGTGATGATTGTCGACTTGTGAACGATGTCGCGGTCTGACTCGACTTCGACGTCGCGTTTCATAAGAAGGCCGAACGCGCCTTGTTTGACGAGGAATGCTTCACCGTCTGCGAGTTTACGCGAGAGGACGACCTGTGCACCGAGGTACTGCCCGACTTGACCCGTGATGAGGATGCCGTCCTTGATTGTCGTGTTATCGAACAGCGGGTCACGACGGAGCGCCGCGTGTCCTTTTGGCGACACCATGAGTACGACCGATGTGCCGAACTCTTCCTCGTTGAACGCAACGAGTGCTTCATCAACCGCTGCACCGAGCTCAGTCGTTGCATTTCCTGCGACAAGCGCCGTCACCGCACGAGCGGCAGCCAAGATGTCGTTGTCAATCTTGTCCGCGATTGAGAGACGGAGTTGGTTGTTCGCTTCTCCTACCGGATCACCGTATCCCGACAAGACAGCCTCGTCCGAGATTTCGACCCCTTTACCAGCCTTCTTGATTGTGACTTGAGCCGTCGTCGTCGACATGCGCTCGATTGGGATTGCCCCGTATTCCGCTACGTCAACCGCTGGACCGATGTAAGCGAACTTCGGAGTCGTTACCGTGTTCCCCGGACGTCCTACCAAAGTGTTGTCCACCTCTGCGAGTGGTGCGAACTTGATTGCCGCTGGAAGCGACGCTGAAATCATCTGTGCCATTACCTCAGGTACGACGAGGTCTTGCACACGTGTTTGTCCTAATGCCATGTAAAAACACTCCTTCTATTTTGGGTTTAGTTGCCCGCGCTCAACGTGTTGTAAAGCGCAGGGTCGTTCTTGTAGAGCTCGACGCGCTCTTGGTACGACATCTTCTCGAAGTCTTGGGCTGTGACTGCCCCGCCTGTCCCTTTGGCGACCGTGCGCCCTTTGTTTTTGAATGCGGCGTCCACTGCCTTCTGAACTTCTGAGTCGAATGTCGCTTTGAGCGTCTCGATCTTGCTAGTGGTGACTTCTTCCGAGTCGCTGGTCACAAACTCGAGGAACGTGAGCGGCATCTCGGCTTTATTGAGCGCGTCTACCGCGAAGAGTTTGTTTTCTCGTTCGAGTAAGTCGCGTTCTTTTTGTGTGATTTCGTTCCGCGCGTCCTCTAACGCCTGTGCTTGTTTCTCGGCTTCTGTCATGTTGGACGTCTTGATCGTCTGCAATTCTTGCTCTTTCGTTTTCAACTTCTTGCCATACTCGTTGCGGACACGGTCAAGTTCCTTATCCTTCTCAGCGAGTGCAGCGGCAATCATCTCTTGGACTGCTTCTTGCGTGAGTGCGTTCGGTGTCTCCGTATTCGTCTCCACCGTTTCGACTGTCTCATTCGTGTTGTTTTCCATGTGTATGCTCCTTTGTGCGTTCCGCTCGCCACCCCGTCATGCGTTGTGAGGATACGACCCGCAAGTTTTTAGTTAGTCCTCCATAAATGCTTTTTTCATCTGGGCGTCTGCAGCACCGACGAGGAAGAATAAATCCTTGTTCGTCATGTCGCTGTGGTCCATGTATGTTTTCTCGCCGTCGTCCCAGATGATGACGACGTTCTGAGCGGTCTTGATGTGTTCCTCGACGAATGACTTGATGATTTGCGTCGGGGTATCTTGTTTCGGGTTACCAGGTCGCTTCATGTCACTCCGCCTTCCATGCTTCATAGTCTCGTAGCAACGCCTGTTGGTTGTCCGCAATGCTTAACTCACGGATGCCCTCGACTTCGTATGAGGCGAAGCACCGACAGCGGATGTCGTTCTGGGGTGTGCCGCTACTGCCCGGGTATTGCGCGGTGATGCCAAACCCTAGGTCGAACGGCTCTTTCAAGCCACGTTCCTGCCCTTGTAATGTGCGGTGGTTCGCTTTGTTCGAGCGACGGACCCGCTCATCCCCGACGTTGTTCCATCGTTTCTTCATGACGATGCCTTGGCGCAGTGCGTCCTGCGCCTTGTCGTTCGTCCCTTTCTCACGGATGCGATGGACTTCGGTCTCGGTGATCGTAACGGCTCGGTTGTAATCCATCTCGAACACCCGTTGAACAGACGATGCGGTCTGTTGGAATGTTGCACCGTCGGTCAATCCCTGTTGAATCGCTTGCTGGATGCCTTTCGTCACCTTGTCTCGCGACTTCTCAAGCGACTGATTGAGCCGTAACTTCTCGATGCCGTTCTCGTCGTTCAAGGCGAGCAGTTGTGGGAGGCTTGGTGACTTCCCTTCGAGCGTCCGCTCCACCGCCATGTCGAGCGCATAGGCGAGCATGCCATATGACAACTCGTAGGATTCGTCGAGTAGCTTGCTGATGACCGTTCGGTTGTACTTACCTAAACGGAGCGCCGAAGCCGTCAGACGTTGTTCTAGGCGTTGTAAGCGACGCACCGTCCGAACGTCCTGCATTGACAGCTTGCCGTCTGCTAAACGCGAAAAGATGGCGCCGAGCTCACTTGTGGTGTCTCGCGCCACCTTCTCGTATTCACGCCGGATGTTCCGCAGCGCGTCCTTCTCTTTTCTAGTGAGCGCCTCATACAATAGGTCGAAGAATTGGACCCACGTCATAGCGGCTCATCCACCAAAACGGATTCGAGCGGTTGCGTGCCCGCCATCTCCTCTTCATAATCGAGCACCATCTGAGCAGGATTGTGGTCACCGCTGAGTAACGCAAACCGATACTCGTTCGGAACACGTCCTTGGAGTGCCGCTTGCACTTGCGCCTCATACAGATGGTCGACAGGTAGGTTACGCGTGAACTTCATGCCAATCTTATACGGATCAATCTCAATCCGCTTCAAACGGTAGTAATCGGCGAGCACTTCCCACATGCGTAAAGTGGCAGATTTGAACTTCCGCTCGAACGTCGCCGTCTTGTTCTCGAGCGCCGTCATCTTCAAACGGATGGCGATACCTGAAGACTGTGAGGCGAACCCTTCACTGGTGAGGTCAGGTGTCCCGCTCAACCGGTAGATGTTCTCATGCAGACGGTTCAAGTGGTTCTCGACCGCCGTGTCCTGGATAACCTTTGTGACGAACTTGGCGTCCTGTCCTTCGCCGAGGTAGAGTGTCCCAGCCGTGGCGAACGATTCTTCCTCTTCCCCTTCCTCTGGTGGCAAGACGCCATAAAGCGCAAGGTAAGCGGAGCGGAACGCCTCAATCTCACTGTTGACGTCGGACAGCGTACGGTCATAGGCATCGATGACGTCGAGCACCTTGACCGCATCCCCGAGCAGTTCCTCGTTGTTCATATATCCGAAGAGTGGGCACTTCTCGAATCCGTGTTCCTGCACACCATCGAGCGGTTTGAGCGACTTCACGTCCTCGCCTTCGAACGTTACGTAGGAAAACCCGTCATAGAACTCGGCTCGCACTTTCGGTTTGTCCGCTGTCTCGAACGTGTAGTAGCGGAGCGCATATTCGGGCTCGTCGATACCTAAGTCGCCAAGGAAGATGACCTCCCACGGTGGCACGTTGACCGCTCGTGGTTCACCGTCCAAGTCGAGGTACAGGAGACGCGCCCCGTAGCCTGTGATGGTCGCCCACTTCGTCACCTCGGCATCCAAGTCCGCGATTCGGTTGCGGTTCAGAAATGCTTGCATGGCGTCGTTGACAATCGGCGTGTCCTCCTCGTAGTTGTAGGTGACCGGCACCCCAGCGAAGAACCCGACCTTCGTGTCGACGATTTCGCCCATGAAGTCGTTCGCAATCTTGTTGTTGACCTTCATCGGGTCATCGAGGTCACGTGACTGGATCGGTACGTTCTTCTGCATGTAGCGCTCGTACAGTCGTTTCATTTCAATAGCGCGGCTCTCGTGTTTCTCGATGAGCCGTTTGATGAGGTCTGTCGTGATGCCACCCTCTCGGATGGCTTGTAACTCGTACTGGTAGTCCATGCGACCACCTCCTTATCGTGTGATGGATTTGCCGACGACGAACGTTCTCGCCTTCATGTCGGCTTCTAGTGCATAGCGGACAGCATCGATGGCGTGATTGTCCTTGTCCTCTAATCGCGGTTTCGGATTGCCGTCACGGTCTGTCTGATAGTCGATGTTCTCGAACTCTCGGGCCGTATGCGGCGTCCGTCTTGGGTCGATGATGATTTCTTCCAAGTCATCCAACCATCGTTCGCCGTACTCGACGCTGTCAGGTCCTTTCTTCGCCCCTCGAATCCGTTTGATACCGAGCGTCTTCAATTCGTCAATCGATTTCGGTTCAGCGGAGTCGGCGGTCGTATCGTGTGTGTGATAACCTTTCGCCTTCATCCAGTCCGCTATCTCCCGGTTGCTGATTTTCACGCCGTACCGCTCATCCAACACGTAAATGCGGCGTCTGGTCTTGTCATAATGGAGACGGACGAACGCGAGCGGGTCCGTCGCATACCCGAAGTCGAGCGCTTGGCGGATGTTGTCGAACATACGCACCTCGTCATCGGTGATGGAGCGGAATGTAAGATTGTTGAACGGCACGACGCCCGAGCCAATCGGTTCGCCGAGGTATTCCCAGCGATAGCGGAACGGATTGCGCACCTTCATCGTCTCCGCTTCCTCGATGAATTGTTTCGAGATGAACGGGTTGTCGAGGTACGTCGAGTGATGCACGAACGTGTTCGCCGGTTGCATGACACTCTCATACTTCTTGTTCACCCACGACTGCTTACGTTTCGGTGGGTTATAGGAGAAGAAGAACTTATAGAAAAGACCATCAGGCAACTCTCCACGTAACAGGGAGTTGGTGATGGTCGTGACCTCATCTTCGGTTTTGAACTCAGCAAGCTCCTCGATCCATGCGAAAGCGAATGGGAAATTTGCTGATTTGAGTGACTTGATGCGGTTCGGGTCCTGCGCCCCACGGAACACCATGTAATTCCCGCGTGGTTTGTAAGTGATGCGCATTGGACTCTTGTTCACCTTGAATAGATGCGAGACGCCCGACTCCTCGATGGCCCACTTCATTTGCTCAAAGATGGAGAGTTCAATCGTGTTGTCGACTTTCCGTATGCCGACTGCATTGACAGCGTATCGCATGAGCAGTTGCGTCATGATGAGCGCGATGTCCGAAGACTTACCCGAGCCACGACCACCCTTTTCGACGACGTTGAGGACGTCTGGGTTAATGGATGCGCGCCACGAATTATGGAACGCGGGTGGTAGCAACTCGGACAGGCGAATTCGCTTCACATTCATCCATCATCGCCACCGATGTCATCAATGAACTGGACGGAACCACGCATCTCAATTTCCTGTCGATCCGTGAATAACTTGTGATACTTCCCAAGTATTTCCGCTGCTCGAATCTTCTCAGAGTTCGTCGGCGGGACTTGCGACACTTCCTGCGCACCCATCCCGACACCAACGAGAGCGGTTCCTTTTTCATCGCCATTCAGAATTCTCGTCAACGCTTGCAAGATGTCGTCCTGCGAGGCAATGAGCGAACGCTCCTTCTCATTCAGCCGATTGTCGAGGTAATCTTTGATTTTAGTATTCTTTAGTAGCTTGTCCGCATTCTGCCCAGCGTACTTTTCGGAGTACCCCGCTTTTATCGCCGCTTGTGTCGCATTCAAGCAGACAAGGTATTCATCGCAGAATCGTTTCTGTCGCTCATTCATCTCATCGCCTCCTTTCGTTTATGTCTACAAGGCCGCGCACGTTGGGGGATGTCTAGGGAGAGTCGACACGTGAGCGGTATTCTAGGCACAAAAAAGACACTTATAAAGTGTCTATTCAATCATCTGAGTTTCTTATTTCTTCTCGAATTACTTTCTGCATATCGAGTACATTTATAATCGAAGCAATAAAAAATAGTACACCAATTATAAAAAAAGCCAGTTCAAATTTTGCAATAATCATTGTTTCATTAAATCTCGTTATAAATAGACCCATTAAAGAACAAACTAGTGAAATAACAATTGTAATTAAACTTGTTGAGACTGAAATGTAATAAGCTGATGTAAAGCCCATTCTCTCAAGAGTACGCATTATTTTATGACTTGAAAGACCAATAATTATCCCATACGTCGTAAAAGAAAAACCACCAAAAACCGAGGACAAGGTAATAATATCTTTATGAAAATCTTTATTTGGATTAATCATAAATAAATCGGGCTTTATCAAAACCCCAATCAAAATACTTAAGCTAACTAATGCTAACAAAAAGTTGACTATGTTACGTCTAAAAGTGACCCAGCCTTCTACCATTTAGGATCCTCCAATCGTTAGATTATATTTCTTCTAACGCTTCTAATAACTTACCTTCAAAGTATTCAAAAAGCACTTCGCTATAGGGTCGATCTGGAGTGCCTCTGTGGATTTGTAACACTTCTCGATAATCAATATCTTTAATTGTTTTTAAATTTATTTCATCATCTAGGAATGAATATTCTGTTTTTCTCTCGCCGTCGTCCTTGGCCCCTATAATTGCTTTTGCATTGTTATCTCTTCTTCTAAGGAGTCTTCCAAACCTAGTCAAAAACCCAACTTTCTCTTCATAATGACTATCTTGTAAAAGAGAATTATTACGCCCTGTAGATGATAATTTTACAACCATTTTAGTAGACCCTAAATTTCGTATTCTTAATGCATCATCTCTTGATACACCGATATATCGGAAAAATCTTTCTTGCGGCACTTCAATTTCATATTCAAGACTTGCTATTACATCTTTTCGAGCAATTGATTCTAAAACTTCTGCATTAGTCATTCGAACCATATTTACTTGAAAATTTTCAAACCCTGGTACTCTATAAAATAATTTATTCATTTCTTCAATTACAGGTGCACCTTGCTCTCTAAAAAATGCGCAAACCATGTCTTCTAAATTTATTACGAAGAAGGTAGTAGCTTCAATCTGTTCATCTTCTTCTCTAGCTATTTCACGACTACGACGAGTATTCCTGTTTCTGAGGTGCAGGTAGGTGTCTATATTCTTGCCTAGTAAACCAAATATATATGTTTCATTTCTTCTAATCACTTCCCAAAATATATCTCCATCTTCAGCCCGGTTCTGAAACAGGTGAATAGGTTCTTCTCTGATATCCACTTCTACTTCTGGATCATCATCAAGTGTTTCTAATGTTGCTGCAACATCCGCTTCATTAAATCTTTCTTCATAAGGCAAACCAGCAACGAATCTGTTTAACTGTCTTCTTGCCCTATCAACCGTAATAGTTTGTTGAGTATTATTATCGAAACTATAAACATTAAATCTGTAAAAATATACTGTCTTAGCCATCATTATCCCCCTAGGCAAAATTAATTGTAAATAAATTATAATACATCACAAATAATATTTACCTATATAAGGAATTAAAATGCCGGAGAATCTGTATGTCAAAATTCGACATGGTAATTAAGGAACTCGGAACGAGCCTAGTCGATATGTCGGCTTCGGTGGTTGGAGGTTCGTCCGAGTCCTCTACTCTCTTAGTCTATCCTCTATATGCGTGACGCGCGTACACGATTCGTACATGAATAGTAAAGTCAATTGTTCAGCACGACAACATTCCTCACATTATTCGATGCCTTGCGCTTTTTAAGCCGTCGTTGATAGGTTGGGTAGGTATAGAATAGAATCGTGTTCCGCTGCACTCCTAATTTCTCCGCACACTCATCAACCGTTCCGATGACAAGCAACTCGTCTCCCTTGTATACCGCATACTCTTTCAATACCCCGTCGTTCCTCCGAAAATGTCCGGCTGTTGCAACGTCGCCTCGTTGCCGCAGTCGCAGTTCGGCGGATAGCCTTGGATGCGTCGGTTCTGCTCGATCAATGCGCGTAGTACCTCTTGTGTCTCGAGTGGCATCAGTACACCCCCGAGTCACTACGTTCGTGGTTGATGGAGTTCTTGCGGTTGTACGTGTCGATGATGTCCTGTTCGGAATAACCGTAAAGTTTAACGAGATTAAGTAGGATTGCGAACGATTTAAAAATCTTCTTTTCGGAAATTGCGTCAATAGCAATGTCGACAGGTTCAACAATGTCTGTAGAGCTGTTCACATATCCTTCGTAGCCATAATAATCATCCATCAAGTCTTTGTACTCCGATTCGATTGTTAGTCCGTTCATCTCGCGGATAAACTCATTGACAATAGCGTGATTCACGTAACTTAAAAAGAAATGTAGGCAATCCACAAACTCTTCGATAAACTCCATCCGCCGCATTGGCTTATCACTCCAATGCTTGAAGTCGCCTTTCATCTCGTTGATGCACTCACCTAATTCAACGCGGTAATACAAACCGATCCGTCTAAGCGGCAACTCCTCTACACCGTTCGCCTGTTTAATCTTCGCATCCAACACTTCCTGCTTGCCTGCCAACTCGATAAACGTCTGCTCTGATAAAATCATGCTCTCATCCTCCTTGTGAGCTTGATGGACGAGCCACCAATCTCTTTTATTGGCTCCTTCTGGTCAATTCATAATTTTATCGGTTTGTGAAAATATAAAACTTGAACATCGTAACTAGTGTGCGATTCCGAAACCAATACAAAACCATGTTCTAAAAGTAGAGGAACAATCTCGTTAAATTTTTGACTGTTCAATTTTCGACTTTGTTTTTCGGAAAAGGTGGTTATTCTAACATCTTTATCCTCCCCCGTCGTTCTTCTCAATTCGACAAACCTAGAATTAATCAAATCAATTGTCATCCTCATCCACTCCTATTCGTTTTGTCGTAGTAAGCTGATCGCCATCGCCCCGAATATCCCGATGAGGAACAGCGTCATGCCTGTGTCCGTCCATTCAATCACTGCCTAGCTCCTCTCTGACGACACTCAACCAATCGAGCGCCGCCGCACTCTGACTCTTGACCACCTTGCAGTTGTCCACGAACCACTGATACGGGATGCTCTTGCGTTCCTTTTGCGTCCACCAGTACCGTAGTTGTTCCGCGCTCAGGTAGTACGTCTCGCCCCAGTAGGAGAAGCGGACGAGCAGGAAGGCGATGCCGCCCGCCTTGTCCGTCTCCACGACCGTGTTGTATTGATGATGCTCGATGTTACCGAGCGGGAAGCTCGTCTTGTTCGCCGTCTGCTTCGTTATAAATGTCAACTTTTTTATGTACAATTTTGCTCGTTTAATAATGTTCAATATTGTCGGTTTCGTCAGACGCCGTTTGTTCCGTCCG